>CBDEVX010000008.1:0-15264 GCA_965243785.1 Hyphococcus sp.
GCGGCACGATTTCGCGGTTGCGCTCAACCGCAATTTTGCGCGCTTCCAGTTCAAGCGCGATGAGGAGCCCGGCGACGGTCGGGTCGCCTGCATGCTCATATTCTTCGCCGTTCAGGGTAATATCCATGGATTTTCAAGCGGTTCTCTTATTGCGGCGCGCGGCGGCGCGCGTCTATATGTAGACCCTTCATATTCGGCGGTGAAGGCGGCGGCGGCAAGTTTATGGCGAGCAGAACGGCATATGTCCTGAACGGGCCGAATCTGAACCTGCTTGGAACCCGGGAGCCCGAGATCTATGGCAGCGACAGCCTCGCCGACATCGAAAAAGCCTGCCAGGCGAAGGCGGCGGGCCTCGGCCTGGCGCTTGATTTTCGCCAGTCAAACACGGAAGGAACGCTCGTAGACTGGGTGCAGGAGGCCGGTTCGAAAGGCGCAGGGCTGATCATCAATCCGGGCGGATACACGCATACGTCCGTCGCCCTGCTCGACGCCCTGTCGGCGGTCGCTATACCGAAGATCGAATTGCATCTGTCGAATATTCACGCTCGAGAAGAGTTCCGCCGGCGTTCCGTCACGGCCTCGGCGGCGGACGGGTTAATCATGGGACTGGGCGCCGCAGGCTATGGATTGGCGCTTGAAGCACTCGCCGCTCTTATCGACAGGGCCTGAAGGGGTGGTTTTGTTCGCCGGCGGAACTTGGTAAGGCCGGTGGGGTTTTAACGGAAAGAATATGGCTGGGAATAAAGACAAAGCTGATCGCGGCGCGGAAGCGCACTGGATCCGGGAACTCGCCGGGATACTCGAAGAGACGGGGCTGACGGAAATCGAAATTGAAAGAGACGGCGCGCGCCTGCGCGTATCGCGTCAGGGAGCGGCGGTTCAGGCGGCGGCGTTCGCTCCGGCGCCGGTTGCGCCGTCGGCTGCACCGGCGCCCGCTGCGACGCCGACGGCGTCCGCTGCGCCCGCCGATGATCATCCGGGGGCCGTCAAGTCACCCATGGTCGGCACCGCCTATCTGTCGCCATCACCCGGCGCCGCAGCGTTCGTCACAGAAGGCGGCCAGGTCAGCGAAGGCCAGACCGTGATGATCGTCGAGGCCATGAAAACCATGAACCCGATTACGGCGCCTCGCGCTGGCACCGTTACGAAAATCCTCGTCAGCGACTCCCAGCCTGTGGAATTCGACGAGCCGCTGCTGGTTATTGAATAGCCGCGTATACGGAATTTATGTTTGAAAAAGTCCTGATTGCCAATCGCGGAGAGATCGCCCTCCGCATCCACCGCGCCTGCAAGGAGCTCGGCATCCAGACGGTCGCCGTGCATTCGACCGCAGACAACAACGCCATGCATGTGCGCCTTGCGGACGAAAGCGTCTGCATCGGACCGCCGGCGCCGAAGGACAGTTATCTGAATATTCCGGCGATCATTTCCGCTGCTGAAATCACCGGCGCGGACGCAATCCATCCAGGTTACGGCTTCCTGTCGGAGAACGCCCGCTTCGCAGATATCGTCAAAGCGCACAACATCACGTTCATCGGTCCGGAGGCCGAACATATCCGCGTCATGGGCGACAAGATCGCGGCCAAGGAAGCGGTCGGCAGGGCCGGCATTCCGCTCGTCCCGGGCTCGGAGGGCGCCCTCGCCTCCGTGGAGGAAGCGCGCAAAGCAGCTGACGAAATCGGCTATCCGGTGCTCGTCAAAGCCGCCGCCGGCGGCGGCGGGCGCGGCATGAAGCTCGCGCCGACGCCAGGCGATCTCGAAGAAGCGATCTCAACCGCCAAGGCGGAAGCCAAGGGCGCCTTTGGCGATGACGCCGTCTATCTCGAAAAATACCTAACCAAACCGCGCCATATCGAGCTGCAGATCATCGCCGACAGTCATGGCAACGTGGTTCAGCTCGGCGAGCGAGACTGCTCGCTGCAGCGCCGCCACCAGAAAGTGCTGGAAGAGGCGCTGTCTCCGGCGCTTGGGCCCGAGGAGCGCACGCGCATCGGCGAGACCGTCAGGAAGGCGATCGAACAGCTCGGCTATCTCGGCGCCGGCACCATCGAATTTCTTTATGAAGACGGCGAGTTTTATTTCATCGAAATGAATACGCGCCTGCAGGTCGAGCATCCGATTACGGAGCAGGTGACGGATGTCGATATCGTGCGCGAACAGATCTGCGTCGCTGCGGGCGCGCCGCTCAGTATTTCGCAAGAGGACGTTCATTTTCGCGGCCATTCCATCGAGTGCCGCATCAATGCAGAGAACCCGAAGACATTCCGTCCCTCCCCCGGCAAAATCACTGACTTTCATGCGCCTGGCGGACCCGGCGTGCGCTTCGACTCAGCCGTCTACACCGGATATTCTATTCCGCCCTATTACGACTCGATGATTGGCAAGCTGATTGTCTTCGGCGACACCCGAGAATTATGTCTGTCGCGCCTGCGCCGCTGTCTTTCCGAGTTCGCCCTAATCGGGATCGAGACGACAATCCCGCTGTTTCAGGAACTGATCGATCAGCCGGATTTTCAGCGCGGCGACTATCATATTCACTGGCTTGAAGACTGGCTTGCGTCGCAAGGCGGCGAATAGGCTCTGAATTGTCCCAGCGGCGCTGTGCGTTGCAATGGAGCTGTGATAGACTCGCCGTCGGTTACGCGGGGAGTCGTCGCCATGCAACCCAATCCAAATCGCAAAGCCTTAATGTGCGGCGTCATTGTCGTTTCGTTCGCTTTCGCAAATGCAGCGGTCGCCGATGAAAACGGCGCGATGACCTATCAGGAATATAAGTGCGCGAACTCGGCCATGTCGTCGATTGTCACCGTGTGTGAAAAAGTGAAAAATGTATTCCCTGGGGTGGAGTGTCCAAAAACCGAAAGACAATGCGTCACGGCGCAACAGGAAATCTTCACCGGCGTTACCGGTGAAGGGGCGACGCCGCAAAATGTCAAGGCATGGAACGGACAGGGCGGCGGCGGCGAACTCTACCAGACGGTCGGCCTCTGCCTCATGCGCGACCTCGCAACGACGCCGATGCGCTCAAAAGCGACCGCGTCGCTGCCGATCGGAAACATCAGCGCGAAGGGCCTCGTCGATTATCGCGCATTCAACAAAGAACAACGAACCTTTAACGGTTATCATCGCCTAACGGCGAAGGCGCCGGTGATCGGCGAAGTCGATATTGTTACGCAACCCTTTTCCATGCGCGCAGTCTCATCGGATGTCCGCAACCGCAACGCCAAGGTCGGCGAATATGGCGTTTACGCCGCCCATGCGCTGGCGTTTGAGGCTGACGGCGGCGCAGAAGATTTCAGTTTCGAAATCGACAGCATCCGTGTGCATACGCCCTACGGCACGGTGACGCCGAAGCCGCGATTGAAACTGGCGCGCGCGTCGGGCTGGAGCCTGTCGCCCTATGGCGGGTCGTTCACCGCGCTCCTTAATCCGGGCGCGCTGCAAATGACCGATGTTTACGGCCGTCTCGCAGGGCAAACGCTGGCAAGTTCGCTGACGATCACGGAGATCAAACCGGAAAAATTCGTGATCGACACATTTTGTCAGGATTTCGCGGCCTCGCCCATGTGCCAGTGGCCGAAGCCGACGGGCTGGGCGAGCCAATTGATGCTTGGCTCGCGCAATGTCGACCCGAACGCCGCTGCGTGGACGGCGCCGAACGGCGTTGCATTCCCCGCGCGGCCCGACGCCGACACGGCCGCCGCGCGCGGCGAAATTGAAAAGACGCCAGGCGGTCATGCTGAAGCCGGCGTCAAAGTCGAGTATTCGCCTGTCGAGCTTATTCCCGCCGCGATTAGAAACAACGGTTTTACGTCAATCGACCTTGTCATTTGGGCGGACCCCAATATCAGCGTCGATTTCGCCAGCCAGTTTAATTTCTGGAACGGACAAGGCGCAGCATGGAATCCTGCGTTGACGCCGCCGCAGCAATTTCCAGCGCCCGTCACGCCAACGCCGGTGGACGTCGAAAGCCTGCAGACCATAGGAGTCTACAGCGGAACCAGCGTCGCGGGTCGCTTCGCTGTCGACGCGGGCGTTGACTTGACAATTCGCTTTCGCATTCCGTTGCCCAGGCCGCTTAAAGATATCAAGTTCACGATTATCGACATTCATCCGCGTACGGCATTTCTGGAAACAGAAGATGCAGGCGTCCACCGGTCCGAGCAGCAGGCGCTCGTCATGAGCGACTGGCAGCACTTTCTGCGCACGGCCGATCTCTACAAAGTCTTCACGCCGCTTGCCGGCGGCGCGGTCAACGGCGCGGCCTATATCCAGAAATGCCTCGCTGATCCGCCGCCGGACCCGAAGGAGCCGGAAGATCCGTCATATACGCCAGGCGATCCGGAAGACCTCATCGAATTCCTCGACATGCCTTGCAACATCTGCATGGGCCATGCGGAGTTTCAGTACCTCGATGTAAAAACCCAGACCCCATTGACATTTGAGGTCAAAACCATTCCTGGCGTGGCGAGAAAAGAACCGCCTGTCGACGACAGCGCATTCGCCCCGTCGGACCGCTGGGTATGCGGCGGCCCCCTGCCGCGGCCCATACAGTCGGTCGCGCTGCCCAAAATAGACCCGGCCGACATTACGACCGCAGAGGCCGCAAGGGCCTTCAATGACGCTGCAGCGGCGAGCGCCGTGAACAGCATCAAAAATCTCGGTTGCTACGATCAATGTCGGGTCAATCAGGAGACTGGCGCGTTTGAGCTCATCGCCTCGGCGAAACAATTATTCGCCCAAGGCGTGATCACCGACACGCCGAACGGCTGTCATTAACGAAGCGCGGTTCTGCGTTCTGCATGGCATTGCGCCAACCGCCGATTCGGCGCGATACTCGTCCCATGCCCCGCGACGGTGCCAATTCGATTCCCATCGATGAACTGATCAAGGCCTATGCCCTTGGCTATTTCCCGATGGCCCGCGCCCGCGAGGACGCGGCGGTCGTCTGGGTGCTCCCGGAAGAGCGCGGCGTCATTAACCTCGACGACGCGCGCGCGCCGAAGCGACTATTGCGGTTAGTGAAGTCCGAACCCTTCGAGGTCCGCATCAATTCTGCTTTCCCGGAAGTGATCGCAGCGTGCGCCGACGAAACGCCCGCGCGCCCCGACACATGGATCAACGACGCAATTGTCGAGGCGTATACGGAACTTCACTATCGCGGCGTCGTTCACAGCGTTGAGTGCTGGCGCGAGAGCCGGCTTGTCGGCGGGCTTTACGGACTTGTGCTCGGTGCCGCGTTCTGCGGGGAAAGCATGTTCTCGCGGGAACGCGACGCCTCAAAAATTGCGATGGTTCATCTGATGGCGCGCCTTAAAATCGGCCGCTTTCAATTCATCGACGCGCAATTCTATAACGAACATCTCGAACAGTTCGGCCTGACCGGCGTTCCCAATGACGACTATCAGTTACAACTAAAGGCGGCGCTAAGCTGCAAAGCGGACTTCTTCGCCGCGCCCGATCAGCTTTCGACTGCGCGGGTCGTGCAGTTGATGACCCACACGTCGTAGACGGGATGTTCAAGCGCGTTGAGCGCCGGACTTGAAGCGAACATCCAGCCGCGGAAGATGTTTTCGCCTTCCGCCTGCGGGCCGCTCAACACTTCCGGCGCCGGCAGCGTCGGCACAGGCTCAGATGGCAACGGCGCCGCTTCAACCGGCGCGTCCTCCTGGGTGGCGTCCGCGCCGAAGGCCGGAATTTCGGTCAGCTCAAGATTTTCGTCGGTCGGTTCCGCGGCGGGCAGGTCGTCTGCGGCCTCAGCTGTTTCCAACAGCGCAGGATCAATTTTAAGATCATCGCCCCGGGCGCCGAATTCGGTGTCGAAAACTTCAAGAAACGCCGTCGTTTCCGGAAACTCTTCCGGCGGGCGTTTGTCGCAATAGCGTGGCAACAATTCGAGCGAACCGAAGCGCGCGATCTCGTTCATGGAGATTTCGATGTCCGTATAACGTGCGGTGATCTTATCGAGCGCGCGCAAGGTGACGGAGACCGGCTCGCGCTCGGTTCTGTCAATAACACCGGCAAAAGGGTCGTCGCTATTGCGCGACAGAGCCTCAAGCTCATCGAGACGATCATCCAGCGGAGTTTCGAGCCGCTCGTTTTGCGCAAGCGCGCCTGTCGCAAAACATGCGGCCGTCAATACAAACAATTTACGCATTAAAAATCTCCGAGCGGGTCGTCCTCAGACGCATCGTCGCTTTTGCCGCCGCTTTGCTGGTTTGTGAACGCCTGCACGGCGAGATTTAATAGATCGACCGAGCCGCGCGTGATGGTAATTCTGTCGCCTTCCTGCAGATATTCTTCCGAGGCGCCGGGCTCAATGGACACATGGGCGCCGCCAAGAAATCCATCCGATACGATCTTGGCGACGGAATCGTCAGGGACCTGAACATTGCGGTCGATGCGCATCGCAACGGTGGCTTCGTAGGTCGCCGGGTCGAGCGTGCTGGCGGAGACTTCGCCAACCGAAATGCCGGCGATCTTGACGTCGGCGCCGATGGAAAGACCGTCGACCCGGCCGAATACGGCGTCGAGCTGGTAGTCCGCGACGCGGGCGCGATCGCCGCTGACGCCGGCAGCATACCAGAGGAAAGCCGCCGCCACGGCGATGACGATTAATCCAACGATTGTCTCAAAAGCGCCGGCGCGACTCATCTGATATCTCCCCGTTTCCGGTTACGCCTCATCCGGCGTCCAGGCTTCGTAATCATCGTTCACATCGGCGGGCCCGCCGGCGCGGGCGAGCGATCCCGGCGGATGATAGGCCAGCGGCGTGCCGGTCATATTTGGGAGATGGTCCTTCTCCCAGTCCCGGCGCGTCAGCGGTTTCTCGCTTGGCGGCGCATCAAAGGTATGATGCAGCCAGCCATGCCAGTCCGACGGCACGCGGGAACCCTCAGCGACGCCATGATAAACGACCCAGCGCCGCGGGCGCGTATTTTCGCTGCCGGGCAGCGAATTGGCCTTTTCCTCAAAATAGCGGTTGCCCTGCTCGTCCGTCCCGACCTCGCGCGCGCCCTTGCGCCACAGCGTGAAAGACGTGCCGAGGGTGGCCGAATTCCACCAGGTGAATAACTTCGAGATCAACGGGCGCTCCTGAACGTTCTGGGCGGGCTCTATAGCCCCTTCCGGCGGCGCGAATATGGCGCCCGCCGCTTAGGGCCGCAATACGCTGTAAAATCGCCAAATTCGGGTGGAGGCCCGAGCCCTGAAGCACTATATATGGCGTTCTGCGATTCTGGCTCCGCGAGATGCATGTAGAACGCCGTTTTTCCAAGGATAAGGGCGCGCCTTATGGCGCGGTCGCGTTCCGGCGCGCTGATTCGGAGATCCGAACCTTCGCGGGCGAGATCATTTTCGAGGCGCGCGACGTTGAGGTTCCGAAAGGGTGGAGCCAGACCGCGGTCGATATTCTGGCCCAGAAATATTTGCGCAAGGCGGGCGTTCCCGCCGCGACCCGGCGCGTGCCGGAAAAGGGCGTGCCGAAATTCCTGCAGCGCTCGATGCCGCATGTGGCGGCGCTCGCAAAGATGCCGGCGGAAGACCGCTATGGCGCTGAAAAGTCCGCCAAACAGGTGTTCGACCGCATGGCCGGCGCCTGGGCCTATTGGGGCTGGAAGGCGGGCTACTTCTCCGAAGAGAAGGACGCCGAAGCCTTCATCGATGAAATGCGCGCCATGCTGGCGCTGCAGATGGGGGCGCCGAATTCGCCGCAATGGTTCAATACGGGGCTTCACTGGGCCTACGGCATAGACGGGCCGGGTCAGGGCCATTTCTTTGTCGACCATGAATCGGGCGCGCTCAACGAGTCGGACAGCGCGTACGAACGCCCGCAGCCGCATGCCTGCTTTATTCAATCGGTAGAGGACAATCTCGCGGCCGAAAACGGCGTCATGGATCTGTGGCGCCGCGAGGCGCTCCTGTTCAAATACGGCTCCGGCACCGGCACGAATTTTTCCAATATTCGAGGCGAAGGCGAGCCTTTGTCGAGCGGCGGCAAAAGCTCCGGTCTGATGAGTTTCCTCAAAGTTGGCGACGCAGCCGCCGGCGCGGTGAAGTCGGGCGGCACAACACGGCGCGCGGCGAAGATGGTCATCGTTGACGCTGATCACCCGGACATCGAAGCGTTCGTGCGCTGGAAAGCGCGCGAGGAAGAGAAAGTCGCCGCGTTGATCGCCGGCTCGCGCGCCCTCGCGAAACATTTGCCGCTGATCCTCGCCGCGTGCTGGGCGATAGAGGACGATGACGCGCGCATCGACCCCAACGAGAACCCGGCGCTGAAAGCGGCGGTAAAAGCAGCGAAGGCGGCGTTCATTCCCGATGGATCGATCCGGCGCGCCATCGAATACGCTCGCGAGGGCTATCGTGACATCGACGTTGATGTTTTCGATTTCGATTGGGACGCGGAAGCCTATCGCACCGTTTCCGGACAGAATTCGAACAACTCCGTGCGCGTCACCGATGCGTTCCTGAAAGCTATCGCCGACGACGATGACTGGACGCTCACGCGCCGGACCGACGGCGCGGCCGCCAAAACGGTGCGCGCCCGCGATCTCTGGGAAGAAATCTGCGCCACCGCCTGGGCCTGCGCCGACCCGGGAGTTCAGTTCCACGATACCATCAACGCCTGGCACACCTGCCCCGACGGCGGCGAGATACGCGCCTCCAATCCGTGTTCGGAATATATGTTCCTGGACGACACGGCGTGCAATCTCGCATCCGTCAATCTGGTAAAGTTCAAGACCGACAAAGGGTTCGACGTTGACGGCTTTGAACATGCCTGCCGGCTATGGACGTTGACCCTCGAAATCTCCGTCGCCATGGCGCAGTACCCATCCGCGGCGATTGCGCGGCGATCTTTCGACTACCGCACGCTCGGTCTCGGCTTCGCCAATCTCGGCGGCCTCTTGATGCGATCAGGCGTCGCCTATGACAGCGACGAAGGACGCGCGGCTTGCGCCGGCGTATCTGCGCTGATGACGGGCGCCGCTTATCGGACAAGCGCAGAAATAGCCGGCTCGCTCGGGCCTTTCGACAAGTTCGGCGACAATCGCGACGCCATGCTGCGCGTGATGCGCAATCATCGCCGCGCCGCCACAGGCGTGTCGGAGAGCGGCGACTTCGAGGGGCTTGGCGCAGAGCCATCGCAGTTTAACGACAAAGCCTGCGTGTGGCCGGAACTCGCCGAGCGAGCAAAAACCGTCTGGAACGAAGCCTACGAGCTTGGCGCCCTCAACGGCTATCGCAATGCGCAGGTTTCCGTAGTCGCGCCCACGGGCACGATCGGCCTCGTCATGGATTGCGACACGACGGGCATCGAGCCTGACTTCGCCCTGGTCAAATTCAAAAAGCTCGCCGGCGGCGGCAATCTTAAAATCATCAATCAATCCGTACCCGCCGCATTAAAAGCGCTCGGGTACAAAAACGCCGAAATCGCAGATATCGAAGCCTACGCCCTTGGGCGCGGTACGCTCGAAGACGCGCCGGGCATTAACCTCGAAGAGCTGCGCAATGAGGGCTTTGAGGATCGCCACATCAAAGCGCTGATCGAACGCCTCAAGACAGCGTTTGATTTGACGTACGCCTTTACGCCGCAGGCGCTGGGTGAGGATTTCTGTCTCAACATCCTCGGCCTGCCCGAAACGATGTTGAACGCGACCGGCTATGAAGTCCTGCGCGATATCGGCTTTACTGATGAGGAAATTCACGAAGCGAACCTCTTCTGTTGCGGCGCGATGACCGTCGAAGGCGCGCCGCATTTGAAAGAGGAACATTACCCCATCTTCGATTGCGCCAATCCGTGCGGTCGCATCGGCGAACGATATCTGTCGCTGGAAGCACACTTGAGTATGATGGCGGCGGCACAGCCGTTCATCTCCGGCGCCATTTCAAAAACCATCAACCTGCCTTCACAGGCTACAGTTGGCGATTGCGCGCGCGCCTATATGCTTGGCTGGCGCATGGGTTTGAAAGCGATGGCCGTTTATCGCGACGGTTCGAAGCTATCTCAGCCCCTGTCGGCTGCGCTGCTCGCGTCGTCCGACGCCGACGAGGAGGAATCGCTCGCGGACGCCGTCGCCGATGCGCCGATGACGGAGAAATCGAAAATCGTCGCTGAACGCATCGTCGAGCGGATCATCGAACGCACGCCCGGACGGCGACGCCTGCCCGACCGGCGTAAGGGCTATATCCAAAAGGCCATTGTCGGCGGGCACAAAGTCTACCTGCATACGGGCGAGTTCGACGATGGCGAGCTCGGTGAAGTCTTTATCGACATGCACAAGGAAGGCGCGGCCTTCCGCTCTTTGATGAATAATTTCGCCATCGCGGTGTCGCTCGGCCTGCAATATGGCGTGCCGCTCGACGAATTCGTCGATGCTTACGTGTTTACGCGGTTCGACCCGTCGGGCCCGGTCAAGGGCAACGACCAGATCAAACACGCAACCTCTATTCTCGATTACATCTTTCGCGAACTCGCCATTTCCTATCTTGGCCGCGGCGACCTCGCCCACGTCAGTCCGGACGAGTCATCAGTCGATGCGATCGGCCGCGGCGTCTTAGAAGAAAAAACACAAGCCGAAGCGGCGAAGCTGATTTCAAAAGGGTTCAGCCGCTCCACCGTGACCGACAATCTCGTCATCCTGCGCGGCGGGGATTTCGACCGCCTGCGAAAGGACGCTGATGGCGACGCAAACGATGACGCTGCCGAAGAGGTCACGGAGCAGGACACGGTCCCAAAAGCGGAAAGCCCGCCGGAGATCGAAGCGCAGGTCGCAAGGCTAGCTGAAGCCGTAAATCAAAAAGCGCCGCGCGGCGTCCTTGCGACCCCCGGGCGGAGTGGAAACCAGCACCGGGATGAGGCCCGCATTAAGGGGTACGAGGGCGACGCCTGTCCCGATTGCGGACAGTTCACGCTGGTCCGCAACGGCGCGTGTCTCAAATGCGAAAGCTGCGGCGCGTCAACGGGTTGTTCATAATTTGCAGGGCCGCCTGCGACAATTCTCCAAACAGCCTTAATCAATAATTGACGCGCGGAATGCAATATTCCCGACGATTGGTTTCGCCGCGGAAATTGTTGCATGTTGAAATATATCGCATTGATCATTTTGTTCATGATGATGGTGTTCGCCACCGTCGCCGCGATTCTGCCCGGCTCACAGTCTAAGACCAATCCGGTCGCTGATATCGGCAAGGAGATCGCCAAGCCGCTCGCGAAAGTCGATGACATCGCGCCGGACCTTTCCCACGCGCTTGACGGCGTGAAACTGCCCGGCCTTTCGAAAACTTCGACCGCCGACGAAAACGTCCTCGACGAACGCGCGCTCGCCGATCATTCGGGCGCCGTGTTTTCAAACAAGGACATGCCGAAGGCGAACTTTGCCGGCTCACTGCTTTCAAACGCCGCATTCGACGGCGCCCTGCTCGACGGCGCTGTTCTAGAGGGTGCAAACGGAGAAGGGGTCAATTTTGCCGGCGCCCGTCTGGCAAAAGCGAATCTGACGGCGACAGCAATGCCGGAAGCGGATTTCACCAGCGCCGAGTTGCGAGAAGCGACCGCGCGCGGCGCCCGCTTCAGCGGCGCGGTGTTCACCGACGCCGACATTTCCTTTGCATCGTTCTCCGGCGCCGATCTCGGTGGCTCCGATTTCCGTAAAGCCTATGGCGCAGGCGCGTTCTTTGTCGGCGCCGACCTCTCCGACGTGAAATTTACCGGCGCGGATCTAACTGGCGTGCGTTTTTCGCGCGCAAACTTAAAAGGCGCGATTTTCGAGGCGGCGGATCTGAAACTCGTCGATCTCGCTGGCGCCAATATTCATGGCGCCGACCTCTCCGGCGCGATCAACTTGACGCCGGAACAGGTCATCGCCGCCTGCGCCAATTCGGATACGAAGCTGCCGGAAGGCTTTGCCTCCACGCGCTGTTAGCGTTGGTCGTCGCGTCCGGACGTAGAGAGCCGCGTCGGGTCGAGCGCCTGCAGGATACTCATCGCTAATAGAGAGAGCCGCCCCGGCATGAACCCCGGTTCGATGTCTCGCCGGCCAATTGGCGCTGCGTATTCCGATCGCGGTGTTTGGTAAGTCGGTTCAGTCAAACCTGAAACCGGTTGCGTATCCGGAGCTGACGGCACCGGCGCACGTTCACCGAGAGACGCCGCAAACGACGTTATCACTTCGCCGACGGTCTTCGCCCGGGCGCCGTCATAAAAGACGGGCGCGTTCGCCTTCGCCGCAGCGGGCAGAATGTCGGCGGCTTTAACGTGAGCCGCAGCGTTTAAAAGTTTGACGGCCCCAGCGGGCCCGAGAAAATGCGCTGCGTAAAGATCCGCCGCCGATGCCGCGCGGCCGAGCCGCGTTTTGAGAATTCGTGCATTTTCCTGGGTCAGTTCGCCGGCAAGCGCCGCAGCGGCGCTCGCATCGTAACGAAGATCAAGAATTTCCGCGCGACGCGACACGTCGGTAACGTGAAACTTGCCGGACGCATCTCGCGTGATGTCGTCGGCCGCAGCGGCTAACCCATGGCGCGCGCCATAGGTCTTTACCGCGCCGAGCCAGGTTTGTTCGATAAACTGGAACAGACCCGCCGCGCTCGACGTCGCCGCTCTCGCGTCTGCGTTAAGGCTCGATTCGCGAAGCGCGGTTTTCATCAGATAGTCGAAGCCCGCGCCGGTTGCCTCGCTGGCGCGCCGAATAGCGGCCGATACTGCGCCGCTTGCCGAAGCCGCTGATTGAATGTCACCGGGCATAAGGCCAAAAATACCCGCCAAGCCGTCAAGAAATCGCTAACCAAACCGGTCTGGACGAAACGGAGAAAGATCAATCGTCGGCGTGTTCCCTAGGATTTCAGCCGCCAGCGCCGCCGCGCTCGCCGGGGCCAGCAGGACGCCGTTGCGATGATGGCCGAGGGCCAGCCACGCCGCCGCAGGGCCGCGCCGGTCGACGCCGAGGATCGGCGCGCCGTCCGGCGTCGCCGGCCGCAATCCCGCCCAGCGCGCAATCTCGGCGCAGTTATCGAGCGCCGGAACGACGTCAACGGCGCCGGCGCGAAGGGTCACAATGGCGGCGGCGGAAACGGCGAGATCGTTTCGGCCGCGCTGCTCCGTGGCGCCGATTACAATGCGTCCGCCAGCCTTCGGGCAGACATAAGCGCCGGGACCGCGAATAACGCGCTCGACAGATGTCAGCGGCGGCGCTTCGACTGAAAATGCTTCGCCCTTCACCGGAAAGACAGGCGGCCGCGCGACGTCGGCAATCACCCAGTCGGACGCAGCGCCGGTGGCGGCGACGATCTGGTCGGCGACAATGTCGCCGCCGGTGCCAAGCGCAACACGCCAGCCGTTAGCCAGCGGCCGTGCAGCGACAACATGATCCTCAATGAGCGACGCGCCGCGTTTTTCGAGCGACAACCTAAGCGCGGCGACGAGTTTCGCCGGATCAACCTGCGCGTCGCGCGCCGCATGCAATGCCGCGGTGACGCAGTTCGATAGCGCCGGCTCCAACGCTCGCGCCTCTCGCCCCGTCAACATGCTGACATCGGCGCCCCGCCCCGCCAACTTATTGCATTGCTGGTCGAGCGTTTGCGCACCCGCCGCATCGAGCGCCACGCCGAGAATGCCATCGGCGCGGAAATCGATATCGGCGCCGATTTCCTCTGCGAGCGAGGCTGCAAATGACGGCCACATGCTGAGACTGGCGGCGCTCAGATCGTAAAGCGCTTCGCCGCCAAGGGCTTTCTCAAATGACGGCGCAAGCATCCCGGCCGCCGCAGTCGTCGCCGGCGGGATGCGCGCCGACGCATCGATAACGGCAAGCGACAGCGTTTGCGATGCAAGCGCACGCGCGAGCGCGAGACCGATTACGCCGCCGCCGATAATTGCAATGTCATAGCGCGACTTCATCACCTATCCGTCATTAAGGGACGTCGGACCATGACGCCGCGGCGGCAGAATTCAACCGCGCTTTTCCGACGCAGCGTCTTCAAGCGGTTCAGAACCGAACGCCATCAGCCTGGTCTTTTCTTTCGAGCCTGCCGACGACCCGAAAAAATAGTTGACCACCGCGGCGGTCATTGTCGCAAGCGCGCCAAGCATAATTGAAAACTCCGTCTCAGTTCCGGGAGGCAGTCGCCGCGCAACCATGGCGCCGAGGACAATGAAAAAGCCGAAGATGATCAAAGCGCCGAGCGCCGAGGGCGTCCAGTCATCGAGCGCAATCTGACGCCCGCGCGCATTGGCGCGGTCGTCGGCGTCAATGCGCAGTTCTTCGAGCTGCGTTTCGCGCAGCGCGATTTGAAATTCATGCTCCGCCCGTTTCAACGCAACCAGATGCTCCGGACTCGCGGCCACGAGCGTTTCCGCCAGCGCCTCTTCATCGGCATCCGGCGCGCCGAAAATTGCGCGCGAAATCTGCGCCACTGCAGCGCCGGCGAGCGGTCCGCCGAGCGCGTGGGCAAGCTGCGGCGCGGCGCCGGCAATTATCTGTTTCAGTTTGCCCCGCGATTTATGTGTTTCGTTCCTCAAACCTCATGCCTCCAAATTGGCGTCTCAAAAATCCTGACGAAATAGAATATGTCGGCGCCGCGGCGTCGCCGCCAACGGCGCGCATAAATTTATTCAGGCTTCTCGTAGATTCTGACGAATACGGACGAAGTGCTTGTTTTGATTAGCGTTGGAACACAATTCTGAATTTCACGCCGCATCCGCCGCCGCAGAAATACAACTGCAAGGCGACTATTGTAACGCCGCGCGTAACAACGGGTTTCTGCGCGCGTCTGACGACCCGGCAAAGCACAGATAAATCCGGCGTTACGCAGGTTTTAGAAATTTAAATTTGATTTTGAAAACGGATCAATTCACCGTCGCGGACAACTGATTCGCCAGCCTCGCCAAGGGCCGAATCGCAACGGCGGTTGACCATATGATTTTTGCGGCGTCCGCGGCGATCCTCGCCGCGATTCTCGTGAGTCTCGACCGGGCGAAAGTTCTCGAAAAAGCAGCGCGTGCGCCAGCGCTGCTGATGCTCGTCGGCATGGCGATCGCATCTATCTATCGCAGCGCCGGCGGCCCGGCGGCGCCCGCCGAATGGGTGGCGGCCGGCGCTGACGTTCTTCTCGCCGCACTCGGCTTTGCCGCCGCGGCCCAGTTCCGGGTGTCGCGGCTGGCGTCAATTTGCCCGGCGTCATTTCGACTGACCATCGGCGGCGCGCCGCTGTTCCTGATCGTCTGCGGCCTCGCGGCTTTCATCCTGGCGCCAAACCTGACGCTCGGCT
>CBDEVX010000009.1:0-493190 GCA_965243785.1 Hyphococcus sp.
CCGCTAGATAAATCACGCCACGGACCGCTTGACGACCGGCGGCGCGCCTCCTAAATCCCCGGCTAGCACTCGCAGAATGTGAGTGCTAGCGTATGGGCTGGGCTCAACGCTTTTGATTTAACCAATTGTTTTAGCTGACGTTTTCAGTCAAGGAGACGCAAACAATGGCATTTCGGCCGCTTCACGACCGCGTGCTGGTCCGTCGCATCGAAGAAGATGAGAAGACCGCAGGCGGGATCATCATCCCCGACACCGCCAAAGAAAAACCTCAACAAGGCGAAGTTGTCGCCATTGGGTCCGGCGCCCGCAACGAATCCGGCGACATCACGCCGCTCGACGTCAAATCCGGCGACCGCATCCTGTTCGGCAAATGGTCGGGCTCGGAAGTCAAAGTCGACGGCGAGGAACTCCTCATCATGAAAGAGTCCGACATCCTCGGAATCATCGACTAACCCCTAAAGACAGTTTTCAGGAGAAGCATCAATGGCTGCTAAAGAAGTCAAATTTGACGTCGAAGCGCGCGAGAAAATGCTGCGCGGCGTCGACATCCTCGCCAATGCGGTGAAGGTGACCCTTGGCCCCAAAGGCCGCAATGTCGTCATCGACAAATCCTTCGGCGCCCCGCGCACGACCAAAGACGGCGTCACGGTCGCCAAGGAAATCGAACTTGAAGACAAGTTCGAAAACATGGGCGCCCAGATGGTGCGCGAGGTTGCGTCGAAGACAAACGACGAAGCCGGCGACGGCACGACAACCGCAACGGTTCTGGCGCAGGCGATCGTTCGCGAAGGCGCGAAATCCGTCGCCGCAGGCATGAACCCAATGGACCTGAAGCGCGGCATCGAACTCGCCGTGACGAAAGTCGTTGCGGACATCCGGGAACGCTCAACAAAAATTGCGTCCTCTGAGGAAATCGCGCAGGTCGGCACGATCTCGTCCAATGGCGAAAAAGAAATCGGCGACATGATCGCAAAAGCCATGGACAAGGTTGGCAATGAAGGCGTGATCACGGTTGAGGAAGCCAAGTCTCTCGAAACCGAACTTGACGTCGTTGAAGGCATGCAGTTCGACCGCGGCTACCTCTCACCGTATTTCATCACGAATGCGGACAAAATGATCGCGGATCTCGAAGATCCGTACATCCTGCTGCACGAGAAAAAACTCTCCAACCTGCAATCCATGCTGCCGCTGCTCGAAGCTGTCGTTCAGTCTTCGCGCCCGCTGCTCATCATTGCAGAAGACGTCGAAGGCGAGGCCTTAGCGACCCTCGTTGTCAACAAGCTGCGCGGCGGCCTGAAAATCGCTGCGGTGAAAGCGCCGGGCTTCGGCGATCGCCGCAAGGCAATGCTCGAAGACATTGCCGTCCTCACGGGCGGCCAGGTCATCTCCGAAGACCTCGGCATCAAACTTGAAAACGTCACGCTCGACATGCTGGGCACGGCGAAGAAAGTCTCTATCAACAAAGATGATACGACGATCATCGACGGCGCCGGCGACAAAGGCGACATTGAAGGCCGCACCGGCCAGATCCGCCGTCAGATCGAAGATACGACGTCTGACTATGATCGCGAAAAACTGCAAGAGCGTCTGGCGAAACTCGCTGGCGGCGTTGCGGTTATCAAAGTCGGCGGCGCAACCGAAGTCGAAGTGAAAGAGAAAAAAGATCGCGTCGATGACGCGCTCAACGCAACCCGCGCTGCCGTCGAAGAAGGCATCGTTCCGGGCGGCGGCACGGCGCTTCTTTACGCATCGAAAGCGCTTGAGGGCCTTTCCGGTGAGAACGCCGACCAGGACGCCGGCGTTCAAATCGTACGCCGGGCCCTGCAGGCGCCGATCCGTCAGATCGTTCAAAACTCCGGCGGCGAAGGCTCGATTGTTGTCGGCAAGCTCCTTGAGCAGGACAACTTCAAGTTCGGCTTCAATGCGCAGACGGACGAATATGGCGACCTCATCGCCACGGGTATTGTCGATCCGGCAAAAGTCGTGCGTCACGCTCTTCAGGATGCGGCGTCCGTCGCCGGCCTCCTGATCACCACCGAAGCCATGGTCGCCGATGCGCCGAAGAAAGAAGGCGCGGCCGCCGGCGGCGGCATGCCTGACATGGGCGGCATGGGCGGAATGGGCGGCATGGGCGGCATGATGTAATCGCCCGGCGTTCATTCGCTGACGAAATTGGAGGGCGGCTCATCCGAGCCGCCCTTTTTCTTGCCCACTGGTTTGACTTAGTAGTATTTGCTACTAATATTATCTTATGAATTACGGCCCGTCCACAGATGCACTGAAAGCCCTGGGGTTCAGCGAAATCGAGGCGCTCGTTTATTGCTTCTTGCTGCGCCGCGCGCCGGCGACCGGCTATCGTGTCGCCAAGGGCATCGGAAAGGCCGCGACCAACGTTTACGCCGCCATTGAAAGCCTGGCGCAAAAAGGCGCGCTTTTGATTGACGACGACGCGGCGCGCCAGTGCCGCGCCGTACCACCGCGGGAACTTGGCGACGCACTGGAAGCGCAATTCAAGCGCCGGCGCGAAAAGGCCGAAACGGCGCTTCAGTCCCTTACCGCGGACGCCCCGGACCAACACATTTACAAGTTGGAGACGCAAGATCAGGTTTTTGCGCGCGTCAATCGCATGATCGATCAATCGCGCGATCATGTATTGGTCGACGCTTTTCCCGGTCCGCTCGGAGTAATCGAAGACGCACTCGCCAGTGCGTCGGAACGCGGCGTCAAGATTGCGATTGAGACGTATAGCGACGATATCGATACGCCTTATGCGCTGACCGCCCAGTCCGCATATGATCACCGCCAGCCGGCGCCGTGGCCGGGTCAGCAGTTGAACATCGTCGTAGATGCGCGCGAATTCGTGCTCGCTCTTTTTGATCAGAAGTGTGAAAGCGTATTGCAGGCGGTCTGGAGCACGTCAGGTTATCTCGCCTGCTTGCAGCATAGTTATATGGCCTCATCATTGCTGGCGCGCCAATGCGAGCATGACGGCCTGTTGCAGGACCCCAAGCTGAAACGCCTAAAGGCGCTTGCGTTAACGTCCGCGCGCCCGTCCGGACTGGCGACGTTCATAACAAGCTATTCGCAAACCGAGGCGGGAGACGCAGCATGACCGGCGATCGCAGTCGATGGCTGATTCCGGTGGAATTGGTTGTTTTTGGGGCGCTGTACATTTTCACGAGCGAGATTGTCGCGGCGGCAGGCATTGGCGGCCTTTTGCCCGAGATGCCGATTGTCAAACGCGCCTGGGTGGGATTTGTCATCGTTCTCGCAATAATTGCTTGGCTTGCCGCGCGGCGCGCCGACTTGCGAGACTATGGGCTGAAATCTCCATCGCCCCTATGGCGAACGCTACTAATTGCCATTGTCGGCGTGATTACAGCCATTACGGTCAGTACCCTGACCGATCCGATTATCGCAAAATGGTTCGGCGAAGCCGACACAACGGCGTTCGCAAATGTCAAAGGCAATTTGGGCCTGTTTTTATATCTCCTTCCGATCATCTGGTTGTTTGCGGCATTTGGGGAAGAATTTTTTTATCGCGGTTTCTTAATGACCGGCATAGCGAAAATTCTCGGCGGCGGCCGTGCGAGCTGGACGTGCGCGTTGGTTTTGCAGGCCGTGATTTTTGGGTTTGGCCACTCCTATCAGGGCGCCGCCGGCATGATCGGGACTGGCCTTTATGCGCTCGTCTTCGGCGGGATTTATCTTGCGGCGGGGAGGAACTTATGGGCGTCTGGACTCGCCCACGGGCTACTCGACACCCTCGGCTTTACGCTGATGTATCTCGGCGTAATTGAAGCGTAGACTCTCAGGAAAAATGCTTCGATAGCTTGAGACCCTGACCCTGATAGTTCGAGCCGATGTCCTGGCCGTAAAGCTTCTCCGGCCGCGCCGCCATTTTCTCATAGACAAGGCGCGCGACAAGCTGACCGTCTTCCAGCACAAACGGCGTCTCGCGTGAGCGCACTTCAAGCACGGCGCGGCTGCCCTCCGGAACACCGGATGCGCCGCCTGTCTCCGACCAGCCGAAGCCGGGATCGAAAAACCCTGCATAGTGAACGCGAAATTCGCCAAGACCGGGACTGATCGGCGTCATTTCGGCGGCGTAGTTCGGCGGTATCACGAGACGCTCTTTGGAAACGAGAATATAAAACTCATCCGGATCGAGAATGAGAAACCCCGGCTTCTGCGTTGCCAGCGGTTCGAAATAGTCCTGCGCGTCAAGCGCGCCTTTTCTATCGACATCGATCAAAGCGGAATGACGCCGCGCGCGCCAGCCGATGACGTCGCCCGAGCCGAAGGCGACAGAGAGGCCGAGCCCGCCGTCAATTTTGGCCGCGCCGTCAACGAGCGGCGTGTTCTGTTGAAGGTCGCTCAGCGCCGCATCGTCGAGGCGCACGGCCCCCTTTTTTAGACGTAACTGATTAAGGCTTGAGCCCGCGCGTGCAACAATTGAAAAGCTCCGTGGGCTGATTTCGGCATAAAGCGGCCCGTCATAGCCGGCCGGCGCCTCGTCGAAAGCCGCGCCGTAATCGGCGACAAGCCGGACAAAAACATCAATCCGGCCGGTGGAGCTTTTTGGATTGGCGCCGCCGCAGACATCCGCGGGCAAGGCGAGACTTTCCTGCAATTCAACGAGATAGACGCAGCCCCGCTCAAACACCGCGCCGTCCGTCAGATCGATCTGTTGCATGGCGAGCCCGTCGTCGAGCCGGTCCGCTACTTTTCGCTCGCGCCCCGGCAAAAAGGACGCCCGCAGGCGCCATGCGCGCGCGCCGAGCGTCAGGTCGAGACTGGCCGGCTGCACGCGACCGACAGCGCCGCCGCGAATAACGCCCGTCTCCATCGCCGCATAGATGTGCCGGTCGGCGTATACGCCGTCTTCTTCAGTCATGGCGTCCGTTAACCACTTTCCGAGCGGGTTTGCCTCCACAGCCCGCTTTGCGCAAGGCCCTATACGCATAGGCCGCGGGAATCGACGAAACGTTTTCCCGGCGCCGTTGAATCTTGCCGATCCGGCTGGCCAGCGCCGGCGAGCCCCTGTAAAATGGGCGTTATGATGGGAACACTCGGGATGGATAGCATCAACGACAATCTGAGCTATGAACGCGTCACGCGAGGCATTCGCGTGCAGGTTGATCCCTATTATCTCGAAGACCAGTCAGACCCGGAAGAGCCGCGCTATGTATGGGCATATACGGTGCGCATCGACAACGAATCCGAAGATGTCGTGCAGCTCCGCACGCGGCACTGGCGCATCACCGATGCGCAAGGCTTTACCGACGTCGTCAACGGCGACGGCGTCGTTGGCGAACAGCCCGTGCTGCGGCCGGGCGAAGGCTTCGAGTACACGTCGGGCGCGCCGCTGGCCACGCCTTCGGGCGTGATGGTCGGACGCTACGGCATGTCGACCGTCGCCGGTGAGGCGTTTGAAGTCGAAATTCCGGCTTTCTCCCTCGACAGCCCGCATGAATTGCGACAAATCCATTAAACTCTGATCGCCACGCCCATAAGAGGCGCTGACATTTATGCTCGCATTGCGTCCGGTTCTGCTCGTGACAGGCGTGCTGGTCGCCGCGCTTGGCCTGACGATGCTCATCCCGATGTGCGTCGATCTTCTGTCTGCGGATGAAACGCATCGGGCTGACTGGTCGGCCTTTGCGATCGGCGCCATCATTGCGGTGTTCACCGGCGCCGCCGCCGCCGCGGCGACCTGGGGGCCGATCGACCGCATCAGCGTGCGCGAAGGTTTTCTCCTTACCGCGGCGAGCTGGCTGTCGCTGGTCCTGTTTGGCGCCGTGCCGCTGGCGCTTGGCGGACTGAATCTCAGTTATTTGGATGCTTTTTTTGAAGCGATGTCCGGCTTGACGACGACCGGCGCCACGGTCGTTACCGATCTCGACCACGCGCCGCCGGGCGCACTGTTGTGGCGGTCGATGCTGCAATGGTTCGGCGGCGTCGGCATCATCATCATGGCCTTCGCCGTTTTGCCGGCCCTCAAGGTCGGCGGCATGCAGATTTTCAAAACCGAAGCCTGGGACACGAGCGAGAAATACATCGCGAACGCCACGCAATATTCGCTCATGCTGACGCAGATCTACGTCTTTTTCACGGTCCTTTGTTTTGTCTCTCTTTGGGCGTTTGGCATGCCCGCCTGGGACGCCATAAACCATGCTATGACGACAGTGGCGACGGGCGGCTTTTCAACCCGCGACGCCTCGCTCGGCGCCTTTCTAACGGTCGGGCGCGCGCCGCTCGATCTCATTGTCACGCTGTTCATGATTATCGGCAGCCTGCCGTTCGGTATTTTCCTCGCCGGCCTGTTGCGCGGCGACTGGCGGCGACTCTTTACCGACAGCCAGATACGGTTTTTCATAACGGTCGTCGCCGCGCTTACCTTGATCATGATGCTCCGTGTCTTGACGATTTTCGAAGACATGAACTTGTTTACCGCGCTTCGTCTGGCGGTTTTTAACGTAGTGTCGGTGCTGACCGGGACGGGCTACGCGACGACGGACTACAACGCCTGGGGACCGTTCGCCGTTGGCTTTTTCTTCTGCATCATGTTCATCGGCGGCTGCGCAGGATCAACATCCTGCGGCATGAAAATCTTCCGCTTTCAGGTGGCGCTCGCCGCGCTGCGCGTCTATTCGCGCCGCCTCGCCCATCCGAACGGCGTCTTTGTTGCGCGCTATAACGGCCGCCCTCTGACTGACGATGTCTTCGTCTCTGTCTTGAGCTTCTTTTTTGTCTATTTTGCGACTTTTGCGACCATCGCCGTCTTGCTGTCGGGCCTCGGCCTCGACACGCTGACAGCGCTTTCGGCGGCGGGGTCCGCCATCGCCAATGTGGGGCCCGGTCTCGGCGATATTGTCGGGCCCGCCGGCAACTACGCCTCGCTGCCCGACGCGGCGAAACTTGTCCTCACCGCCGGCATGCTGCTCGGCCGGCTTGAACTTTTTACAATCCTCGTGATTTTGACGCCGGCGTTTTGGCGCGGTTAATTACTGCACGGATTTCTTTTGAATTTTCTTGTGCGTGTCGCCAATCGTCATCAGCGCCGCCGAGCCGTAAAACTTCGTCAGTTCAGCAACGAATATGCCGGCCTCCACGGCCGGGTCGGTCATCACCAGCGCTTCGGCGTCCGCAATTTCTGTTACATTAAATATATAAAGACCGCGCATGTCGCCGCCATCAATGAAAGGCCCGGCGACCGCGAGCAGCCCTTCGTTCGCCAACCGGTCCATATTCGAGAAATGACCGGCGAATAATTCCTTGCGGCGCGCATCATCGGAAATTTCAGCGGGCCCGGTTTTGAGGATGACCAACACATAAGACCGCATGCCGTATTCGTCGGCGCCAAGCGATTGCGCAAGTTCCGCATCATAGGCGTCAGCGGTTTTCGCCAGCTCCGCTTCAACTCCAGTCGCCGTCAACATCGCCGCGACAACAATTCCGCACCAATAGGTCATCACAATATCTCCTATGAGCTATATATGTAACTAATAAGTTACATATTATCAAGGCTCGAATAGTGTTCCGAGGCCGGCAAAACCAGTTCAAAGCTGCGCCGCATTAAACGTGTCGCAGGCGCCGACATCGCCGGTTCGATACCCGGCCGTAAACCAGCGCTGGCGCTGCGCCGACGTGCCGTGGGTAAAACTTTCCGGCGTCACGCGCCGCCCGGCGTTTTTCTGGAGCGTGTCATCGCCGATCGCCTCGGCCGCGCGCAGCCCTTCTTCGATGTCGCCATCGTCAAGATAATCGCGCGCGCGTTCCGCGCGATTGGCCCAAACGCCGGCATAACAATCAGCCTGCAGCTCCATCATGACCTGATATTGGTTCGCTTCCGCTTCGCCGCTGGCGCGTTGCTGTGCGCTTCGCACCTGGCCTGCAACGCCGGTCACGGTTTGCACATGGTGACCGACCTCATGAGCGATCACGTAAGCAGCGGCGAAATCGCCCGGCGCGCCAAACCGTCGCGATAGCTCGTTGAAAAACGACGTATCAAGATAAACCTGCCGGTCGGCGGGGCAATAAAACGGGCCCGCCGCAGCGCTGGCGTAACCGCAGGCGGAGGAAACACTATCTGAAAACATAATCAGTTTCGGCGGTGGATAATGCGAATCGCTTTCCGAAAAGATCCGGGTCCAGACGTTTTCCGTTTCAACGACGATATCGTTGACGAATTGCGAGGCCTCGTTATCGACCGTCTGGGCGGTTTGCGTACCGCCGCCCTGCAGAAGCGCCATCGGATTGACGCCCATCACATAGAGGCCGCCACCGGCGAGCGCGAGCAGCAGAACGCCGCGAACGCCGAATCTGCCGACGATAAGCCGTATCAGCATGACAATGAGCCCGGCGCCGCCGGCCGCCGCAGCGCCGCGGCGATCTTCCACATTGGCGCTTTTGCGGCGCTGACGCCATTTCACCATTGTACCCTCCGAAACAGTCTCGCCGGCGTCGTTGGGCGTTCATCGCACGCCGGCAATGGAGGATCGTTAACCAAAGAAGGGCTACGATGTCGAGCGCCAGCGCCGCCGGCGCGCGCGTCGGAACGCTTGACTCGCTGGCCCCGGGCGCGGAATCTCTTCCCGTCGCAGGCGGGCCGGGGGGCTTGCAGGCAGACCGCTGTCATCGGCGTGGTTGACGGCGCGTTTTTGTAAACGGGGGTTCGGGGAAACGCATGTCAGGATCGGGGTATTACACACGGCTCGCCGCTGTCCTGTTCACGGCGGCGTTGCTGATTGGCGCAATCGTGCGGCCCGACGCCGGCCGCGAAGCAATCGAACGGACGAGGGCAAGCCTTGCCGCCGCCTCGATTGAAAAAACGCCTGCGGCCGAACGGCCCTGCGCCATCGGCGAACCCGCTTTTGCCGGTCCCTTTGCGCCGATTGACGATGTCCTTTCCGTATCGCCCCTCGGCGGCGTCACGGCGCCCGGCGAGACGCTTCCCGCACCTTACATACGGATCAATATGCGCGCCGGCGAAACCGCCTTTCAGCGCCGCACCACAAACGTATTGGCGCCAGCGCGGGCAGACATCACCGCCATCGAGCGCCATGTGGATCGCGATACCGAGGGGCGCTCTTACGTTCACACATGGACCGTTCACTTCCGCTCCTGCGACGCGGTGTCTTTTTATTATGGGCGCATCGACAGCATCAGCGACGCGTTGCTGCAAAAGGCCGGAGGCCTGAGAGCGTTTGCCGAACTCGGCGGCCCGGACCATCTTGCAATTTTGACAAATATCCGTGTACAGACGGGTGACGTCATTGGCGAGGCCGATGGCTTTGATGTGGCGCTCCATGATCTCGCCGCGACGCCAGCGCTGCTTGAGGCGCCGGAACGCTACACCTCGAACCCATTCCCGCGCGCGGCTGCACTCGGTGCGCCGCCGGATCTCATCGCAGCGATTACCCCGCCCATCGCAAAGGCGCGTTGCGCGCTTGATTACATGCCGCATGTTACACTGCGCAAGGACTGGACGGCGTTGCTCGGCGACAGCTGGGGCATACGGCGGGCCCGAGGGGCCGACGCCTGCCGCGCCGCGGTCGCCGACGCGCCGGGGGCAGCGCGCGGCGTTTGGTTTACCGACGCCGCCCATAACGCAGCAGCCTCCAAAGTCAGCGCCGTCGCCTTGAGCCCCGACGCGGTCGATCCTGATCGCCTGATCTTCGCCCTGCATGGTCGGCTCGCCTCGCTGACGCCGTCCCTTGTGGCGCTGCCGCCGATGATGGATGGAGAAGCGGCGGATGCAGCGAAGGATTTCCTCTCTTTGAAAAAGGGCGACGGCCGCATCAACACCAACTTCGACGACGTGCGCGATGGGGAGACCTATTGCTACGAGCGGTTGCGGACCAATTTCGTCGGCCCGCAGATTAAACGGCGTTGTACTGGTGCGGCGGGACACGCCGGACGACGGACCGGCGCTGTTGGACCATCGAGGCGCGCGGCGACGTCATGCGCTGCATAGACCTCAACGAGCCGTGGTCTTTCACCGGCAACGAGACTGTATTTTACCGCTAGGCCGTTTTCCGACGATGTAATTTGCAGCGACGTCGGCCATAGTGACGGCGATGCTTTTTCTTGAACTCATCATCCGTATCGCCGGCGCAACGATTCTTCTGTTGTTGGCCGGACTGATCATACGGGACGCCTGGAACGTGCGGCCTGCGCGCTTCGGCGCCCTTCTCGCCGTAAGCCTCGCCGCCGTGCTCGCCACCAGCATATCTGAGGACAGTTTCACGCCGCCCCAGGCGTTTCGCTACGTGTTGTCGCCGCTCAGCGCATCAACGGCGATTTTCATTTGGTGGTATTGCCTGTCGCTGTTTGACGACGATTTTCGACTTGGTCCGCTTGAATGGTCTGTCGCGGCCGCGTGGACTGCGTTCGGCGTCGTCAACTGGGGGAGATTTCATTGACCTGGCGCCCGTTCAGCATGGATGGGCGATAATCGCGCGCGCTCGTTATGGCGACCGGCATGGTCGGACATATCGTTTATGTGGCGCTGAAGGGGCGGCGGACGGATCTCGTCGAGCGCCGGCGGAAAGCTCGGTTGTTCACCGCCTTCGCCATATCCGTGTTGTTTCTCGCCGACCTCTTCGGCGAAAGGCTTTACGGCTATTACTACACGCCGATCGGCGTCAACATTGTCCAGCTGTCGCTCTTTGTCGGCGTTGTCGTCTGTGAGCGCGTTCTGGCTCCTTCGGTTTGAAGGATCCGTCCTCGCCTTCGAAAAGAAGACGACCGCGCCCTTAACCGAGAGCGCCGTGTTGGGCGCGCGGGAGCGCCAGCTCTTTGACCGGCTGACGACGGCCATGGACGTCGAAAAGGCCTATCTCGATCCGGCGCTCTCCATCGGCGCCCTCGCAGAGAAGATCGGCGCGCCCGAACATCAACTCCGCGCGCTCATCAACAAATCCATGGGCCACAGGAATTTTCGGAGTTTCCTCAACGGCTACCGGATGGCAGAAGCGAAAGAAGCGCTCGGGCGATCCTGACCGCGGCCGGTGTTCCGATTCTCACCATCGCGATGGATTCCGGCTTCGCATCCCTCGCCTCGTTCAATCGTGCGTTCAAGCAATCGACCGGATCGACGCCCAGCGACTTCCGGAACGCCGCCTTTTCGAAACAAAATCCTGCGCAAAACTGAAAAACACGCCTCATTTTTGAAAATGAGCGGAATTTTTCGCCGGCGATAAGACAGCGCGCTGCGAATTCGCCCACCCTCGCCATCAAAATCAGAAAAGAAATGGAGAAACCCCATGGAATGGCTGCAGTGGTTCATTGAGGCGGTGGCACGCCGGGCGCCGATCAGCATTCAGGTTGAATCAACGCGCTATCTCGTCGGCGCCGTCGGCACTTGGCTGATTGTCTGGGTACTGCTTGGCGCAGCCCTCAAGGGCCGGAAAATCAGGAAACCAACCAAGCGGGGTCCGCAGATCCGGCGCGAACTCTTTTACTCTGGCTCGACCGTCATCGTCTTCATGTTCATGGGCGTCTTCGTCTATGAGGGCGCAGCACAAGGCTGGTTCCGCTTTTATTCCGACATCTCCGACTATGGCTGGGCCTATCTCGCGATCTCGATCGCCGGCCTGGCGATCTTTCACGACGCTTATTTCTACTGGACCCACCGGCTGATCCATCATCGGGCGCTGTTCAAACACGTGCACGCGGTGCATCACCGTTCCGTCAATCCGACGCCCTTCACGGCCTATTCCTTTGATGTCGCCGAGGCCGCGGTTAATTTCATGGTCATCCCGCTTTACTGCCTGATCGTGCCGACCCACGATATCGCGACCATGATCTCATATGTGGTTCATGATCACCCGGAACGCTGTCGGCCATTCGGGTTACGAGATCATGCCAAAAGGCTGGAACCGGCATCCGATCCTGAAACAGCTGACGACGATCACCCATCACGACATGCATCATGAGCGGCATGAACGGCAATTACGCCCTCTACTTCACCTGGTGGGATCGCTGGATGGGAACCGAACACGCCGATTACAACGCGCGCTTCGAGCGGATCACCGAAGGCGAGGAAAAATCCGTCGCGGTCTCAGGCGAAGAAGCGCCAGCGGTAACGGTCAGGAGCACCACGCGCCGCGTGCGCCTTCAACGGCGAGACCTTCGGCCACCAGCGCCGCGCCAAGATCTCGTCCGCCCCGCCTCGATACGGGCGACGACGCGGCCGGCGTATTTTCCGCGTTCGATGTCGGCGAGCGTAACCCTTTCGCCGCCGGACAAACGCCTCGACAAAAGTCTTCGCCGCCCGGGCGCGCCGCCTTTCCGCCTCGCATTTCGGCCGAAACAGTTCCGGCGCGTCGATCCCGGCCACGCGCACCGAAACAACAAGCTCCAGATCGATCCAGACGCCAACGCGGACCTTGACCGCTATCGCCATCGATGACCCGCTCAACGTCGCCGCGCGCCGACCCGTCAAAGCCCCCCGCCCAAACGGGCGTAAGGGCCGGCGCGACAGCGACCATGGAGCGCAGGAAGGTATTACGCCACATGCAACTATAAGTAGTGCACTTTTCAAGCTCTCGCAATATACGTGAAGCGGGTATATGCAACAAGATGGTTGCATTTAAACCTGTCCTGCGCTACTGCATCACGCAACCAGGAGATTGCATATGGAAGATCGCATTGAAAAGTCTGTAGAGATCGCAGCCCCGCTTTCTCGCGTGTGGTCGGCGATTTCCGATTACAAGCAATTCGGCGAATGGTTCCAGGTCCGGCTCGATCAGCCGTTCGTCGCGGGCGGAAAAACAACCGGACAAATTACCGTCCCCGGCTATGAGCATCTGAAATGGGAGGGGACCGTTGTTTCCATAGAGCCCGAACGACGCATCACGTTCAGCTGGGTTACCCATGCGATTGATCCGGACAAGGACTATACAGGCGAGCCGGAAACGTTGTGCGAGTTTATACTTGAGCCGTCGGGCGATGGGAACACGGTTGACGATTATCGAATCCGGGTTTTCAAAACTCCCTGCCGACATTCGCGAAGAAGCCTTTCTGCGCAATGAAGGCGGCTGGTCGGAACAGGTACAGAACGTCAAGAAATATGCAGAAAGCTGAAGAAGACGTCTCCGCAGCGGCGGTTTTTGCTGCGCTCGGCGATCCGACAAGGCTTTCGATTTTCAAAACGCTCGGCGACGGCCGCGCGCGGTCGATTACGGAACTTTCGGACGGCGCCGCCGTGACGCGCCAGGCCGTGACAAAACATCTTGAGACGCTGGCCGGGGCCGGGCTTGTCCGAGGCGAAAGAAACGGCCGCGAAAAAACGGTTCGCTCTACAGCGCGATGGTCTCGTCGACGCCCAGCGGCTGCTCGATGAGGTATCGGTGCAATGGGACGGCGCGCTGGATCGTTTGAAAACATTTGTCGAAGACTGACCCCGCGGCGCTAAAAATCGACCGCGCGGCCCCCGCGCTCCCAATCGCCATAGCGGGTCGGTTCCTCGCCCTTCGGCCCGCCAAGCTCCTTTGCGCGCGCCGTCTCGCCGGCGGCCTTGCGCCGGGCGGCGGCTTCTTCAAGGGCGCGGCGCGCCTCTGGGCGCAATGCCTTGTCAGGGGCGGCGCCGTCTTGTGGGGAATCTGGCGGCGGTTTCGGGGGCTCGGTCATATTGAAGGCGCTCCTTGCCGCACACATATAGAGCGCAACCTGAAACGGCAAAAGGACCAACGATGCTGAATTCCGTTCGCACCGGCATGTTGCTTGCGGCCCTGACCGCGCTTTTCATGGGCGTCGGTTATCTGCTCGGCGGCGGCGCCGGCATGATCATCGCGCTCGTGTTCGCAGCGGGAACGAACCTCTTCGCCTACTGGAATTCCGACAAAATGGTCCTGCGCATGTACAAGGCGCAGGAAGTCGATGAGACCCATGCTTCGGGCGCCGTGCGCCGTTACGCAAAGGGCGTTCGGTTGCTGGCGCAAAATGCGCAGATGCCGGTTCCGAAAATTTACATCATGGAGAACAACCAGCCGAACGCCTTCGCGACGGGGCGCAATCCGGAAAACGCGGCAGTTGCGGCGACGACCGGGCTTCTCCGTATGCTGAACGAACAGGAAGTCGCTGGCGTCATGGCCCATGAACTGGCGCATGTCAAAAACCGCGACACCCTGACCATGACGATTACGGCGACCATCGCAGGGGCCATCACCATGCTCGCCAATTTCGCCCTATTTTTCGGCGGCAACCGCAATGGCGGCGGCATCATCGGCGCGCTCGCCATCATGATCCTCGCGCCCATGGCGGCGGCCCTCGTGCAGATGGCGATCAGTCGCGGCCGGGAATATGAAGCCGACAAGATGGGCGCGGAAATCTGCGGCCACCCGGAATGGCTTGCCTCAGCGCTTGCGAAAATCTCAAACGGCGCCGCGCAAATTCCTAACGAGACCGCAGAGCGTCACCCTGAGACGGGCCAGCTCATGATCATCAACCCGCTCTCCGGACGCGGGCGCGACAACCTCTTCTCGACCCACCCGGCGACCCAGAACCGCATCGAAAAGCTGATGCAAATGGCCGGCGGCGCAGCGGGCGCAACCTCTACAACGCGGCGCGGGCCTTGGGGGTAGGACTTTTACTATACCCAGACAACAAACAAGCGGCCCAAATAAAGCAGTTACGGCTGGTCAATGAAGAGACCGGGCGCCACTAACGGCGCCTAAACTTTTCGGAACGCCAAAACTCGCTGGCCGCGGGCGTGATTGTCAATATCGATAAGCTCGACGGACCACGGCAAACCGTGCGCCAAATGCACCACATCGGAAACGCGACAGTGATATGGATCTCTCGTCGGATAGGAGACTACTCCGCCCGGCCGTTGTTCGATTGCGGAACCAAACTCTCTATCTTCCGGGCAACAAAAAAATGTCGCAAAAAAAGACCCGCCTGTTTTCATTTGCGGCGCAAGGTTTTCTAGCGCAATACGCCAGTGGTTTAGCGGTAGATGTGAAAACACGGACACGGCAATAGCAAAATCAAATTCACCGCCGAACTCAGAACAGGAAAAGCTGTCAGTAACGCATAAATTTCTGCGGGGCAGTTTGCTCGCCAAACCATTTGCTTCGATCTCTCGGCGATAACCCACGTCAATCAGCGCCTTGCTGATATCAAACCCAAAGTAATTTCCGGCGTTGAGATAGTGGACAAATTTCACGCCGCCACGAAAGCTGCCGCAACCGACATCAAGCAATCGATGGGATGGTTTCAGGCCATGGCTTTTCAACAAATTAAATTGCCAGAGACCTACTTCCTCCCACAATCCGCCGATTAGTTCTCGGTGCAGGCCGCGACCAACGCCTTTTGCGACCGTTCTGTCGTTGTAATACGAGTTGACAAAATCGCTGGGCTTTTCGCCAACTGCGAAATCTCTGACCTGCTTTAGCGCGGCCTTGACGTTAAGTGACATTCTGCCCTCATATTTCGCCAAGCATATGGGGTATCGAAAATCTGTTAGGTATTCGCTAAAGGCGGTTTTCGAAAACCGCCCGCCGCTCAATCGAACAGCTCCGGCGGCAACGCGCCTTCGAGCTTCGAGAGCCGCTGTTTCGCCTCCACGCCACCCGCCGCGGAAAAGCAGTTTGTTAATGGGTACGCAGCTGTTCAGCGCATAAAAACAGGTCCGTTAACCAGCATTAATAAAGCTTCGTCAATTTTAGTTGAATACCGTTTAGTTCGGAGGCTTGCCGTATTACGGCGAGGCGGCGATGAATTTACGGTTTTGTTTCAACTTATTTCTGTGCGCTTTGTTTTTTTGCTTCGGCTTTCTCGTCGCGTTGTGGCTAACTATGGCGATCAACGGAAACGGCGTATTTTATTCCGCAAAAAGTTTTGTCTCGATCATTCTCGTCGTAATTACCGCAAACGCCAATGTGATTTTCGTGGGTCACCTGGTTGTCTCGGTCTTGCGAGACATCAAGAATACGCTCGGGCTCTAGGTCCGGCGGCGTTGGCGCGGCGATGATATTGTCAATCAATTAGATCCGGCTCCAACACGCCGACGTTTCACTCCAGCGTTTTGACAAGCTCTTGCGGTCTGGAGACAGAACGCAAGATCATCGTGGATTGCGCCGTCATGGTGAATATCATGGTCGCGACGGCGCGGCGACCGGTTCGGTTCCGTTATCCAGCGAACGCAAAGGCCCGTGGGGTTAAGCCTTAGTCATTTTGGGCAACACGTTTAGTCCAGACCTAAAATCACAATGTCGGTGGTATCACAGCGCAGGCGTCGATGCTCTCAGTACATTCAAAATAGAATGATGCAGCCGGCTCATCGACACCGTCGTCGAAGCCGATCCAAATTGCATCCGGCTGATAGACCTTATAGTGCTCTGAGCCACGGACTTGGATATTAACGTCGCGCACCAGATTCTCATCGTTTGAAGACCGCAAAAGCCGCAACGTTAAATTCTCGCCACCATCCGCGCTTAAATCTAACGTCTGGTAATCGCAGCTCATTGAAAAGCTGCCCGGCGGCGATGAATCGTCAGGCGAGTAAATGCTCACTTCTGCGCGCAAAAACCGGTCAACGGATTTTGGACGTCCGTCGCCAAACATTTCCCAACCCAGAACACTGGAAATGTCGTCATCGACACTGACGATTTCCGGACCATCTTTCAATTCTGTAATTGACGGGCAAACAGGGACAAAAACGTCGCTGTCAGGCGCGTCGACTTCTGCTGTTTCCACGGGATCCGGCACCGCCTCTATTACAGTCGGCGGCGGTGCTTCTTCATAATTTTTGTATTGGAAATATGACGGCGAAAACTTCGCTGGGTATCGGTCAGAAATCTCAAAACCGATTGCAACGCCAACCGCAATCAAAACAAGCAGGATAATGAACCGCATAACGCCCCTCGACAAAATGTCCCCGGCTCGAGGCTATCATTGAAAAAAATTGACGTCAAAACCGCGGCAGAATGCGCCTTAGCCCGCACGCGTGGCTGATCTCGACGTCAATCAAATAACTCCGGCGGTAGGGCGCCTTCGAGTTTCAGAAGCCGCCGTTTCGCCTCCACGCCGCCGGCGGCGGAGAAGCCGGTCATGACGCCGCCCGCACCGACGACCCGGTGACAGGGTACAACAACGGGAAACGGGTTCCGCCCCAATGCTTGACCGACCCGCTGCGAGAAAGAGATGTCGCCGAGGTCTTTCGCGATATCGCCATAGGTGCGCGTCTCACCGATCGGAATGGCGCGCGTCAGCGTCCAGACGCTCCGTTCGAATTCCGGCGAGCCGACGTCGTCGAGCTCGACCTGGGAAAAGTCCGGCCGGCCGCCGGAGAAAAGATCGACAATGTCCTCGCAAATTTTCTGCACGGTGGGCGGCGGCGGCGTTTCCACGGCGTCCTTTGCGCGACGGCGCAGATGGGCTGCGACGGCGGAACGGTCATGTTCTGGGAACGAGACCGCGCAAATGCGCGCGCCCCGCCAGGCGAGCCCGGCGACGCCGAACGCCGTTTCGAAGATATGATAACCAGCCGTTTCCATGGGCGCGTATTACCACGAACGAGGCCCCCGCGCCGCCCGATCCTTGCGGGATCTTCAATAATCATTAACCGCGACGCCCCGATGGTCTGGCCATGGCGCAAGCAGAAGCAAGCAACGGTTTTGCGGCCCGCGCGCGAGGGTTCGCCGCGCCCGGCGGCGCTGTGCTGCTCGGCGCCGGCGCGCTTCTCGTCCTGATCGGGGCGCTCATCTTTCCACCGACGGCTTTTTCTGTCGACGAGGCGATCTATATCGACATGGCCGACGCCATGGCGACCCGCGGCGCCCTCGACGTGACGCCACAAAACTTGCCCGACGGCGCGCCGCTAATGGCGAAATCGCACGGCCTTGTTCAGGTGATTGGGGACCGTGCGGTTCCGCAATATCCGGGTCTCTATGGCGTCATCGCCGCGCCGTTCTTTCTCGTCGGCGGCGTCAAAGGTCTCATTTTCCTGAATGCGTTGTGCAGCGTCCTCTGTCTCTGGATGACGCATCGTATCGCGCGTATACTGACGAACGACCCATGGGTCGCACGCGCAAGCGTCCTCATGCTTGGCGCCGCGTCGATTTTCGCCGGCTATGTCTTCGCGATCTGGCCGCATATGTTGGCCCTCGCTTTTGCGCTGGCCGGCGCCTGGGCAACGCTCCATGCCGGCAAAGCGACCGGGCGCGCATCTTTGCTGTCGGCCGTCGGCGCTGGCCTGATATTCGGGTTTGGGGTCGGCGTCCGTGTCGATGTCATTCTGGCCGCAGTCGCAGCTTTTTTCTGGTTGCGTCTTTTTGCAAAGCCGTCAGCGCGAAGCATCACCCTCGCCATTGCGGCGGGTCTGGCGCCGGGCCTTCTTCTTGCGGCGTGGATCAACCAGATCAAATTCGGCGTCTTTAATCCGTTCTCATACGGCGCCGACATCGGCTCCATTTCAATTAGCCATCATCTGAAAACCATTGTTGCGGTCGCCGCCGCCGGCGTTTTCGCTTTTGGCGTCGATGTTTCGTCAAAACCTGTCGCCGCAATGATCGACGCCGTTCGCCGCGCGCCGCGCTTTGTCCTCGCCGGCGGCGCAGTCGCCGTTCTTGCGGCCGTCTTGATCGTTTTTCCAAGCCTGTTCAAGGGCGCGTGGCTGATGCTCATCGACATTCAGTCTTACGCCGGGCCGTTGCGTCCGGGCCTTGAAAAAGACGCATACGGATATTGGGACTTCTGGGGCGTACCGAAAAAGGCGCTGCTGCAATCGATGCCATGGATGACGCTCGCGCTGGCGCCCATTGTCATGTTTCTCCGCGGATACAAGACGAAGGAAACGTCGTTTCTCCTGTTATTCGCCGCCGCCGTGCTCCTGTTCTTCGCCATGCGCGGCTGGCACGGGGGCATGGCGTATAATATGCGTTATTATCTCGGCGCTGCGCCATTTATCGCCATCCTCGCCGCCGTGGGCCTCGGTGAATTGCGCCCCGTATACGATAAACACAAAAATCTTCTCCTGCGCAGCGTCATGGCCGGCGTCGCTTTGGCGATCGGCGCTTATGCGCTGTCGCCGCTTTACGGCGGGCTCGCCGTTCCCATGCGGCTCTACCCGCAGCTTCTGCTAGCCGGGCTTCTTGCCGTCGTCGTTTTGGTCTCCATTCTTCGAGAAGATATTCAGCGCGCTAGACTACTCGCCGCCGCGTTGGCGGGGGCGGCGCTCGCCAACGGTGCGATGATTTCAATCTTTGACGTCAACGGATATTTCGCAGACCGCGCCCGCTATGTGCCATACGATCGCGCTTATGCGGCAATGACAGACAGCGATTCAGTGATTTTCACTCAGTTTGATGAATTGCTGATCAACGCCTCGCTGAACGGCGCTTCTGTCATCCGCGTTCACGACGAGAATTTAGACGAGATTGCTCAAACCATAGCCGCCTATGAAAACGCCGGCCGCTGCATCTATGCGCACACCTATCCGGCGGCGCAAACCCTCAGTCTCGAAATGTTCGAACCGTTGCCCATGCCGGCCGACGCGCCGAAGCCAGGCCTTGCGCTCTATGTCTATCGCGACGCGCCCGCGCGTTGCCGCTGACGCACGAAATCATCCGCCGATACCCGTTTTTCCAGCTGCGCCTGCAACGCCGCGGCGCCTTTGGGTTCCTTCACGCCGTCGCGCGGTTCGGCGCCGACGCGGTCATATTCCATGCGCCGGACTTTTTCGAGAGTGATCTCAAGAAGCTGACGGTTATAGGCGATGAGATCGGCGATTAGCGCAAACATGGCGCAGATGCCGCCCATGAGAATCAAGACGCCGCCAATCAGCAGCGACTGGATTTTTCCATCGCCGTTGCCGAGCGCATAATAAACCAAGAAGCGCACGACCGGGATCGCGCCGAGCGCCATTAGAAAGACGCCGGCCGCCATGAAGATTTTTAACGGCTCGTACATCGCGTAGGAACGCATCATGGTGCGCCCGGTGCGCATGACAAAATGGGGAATCGACCGGAATAGCCGCGACGGACGGTCAACAATATTTGTCCGTACCGGCACCGATGCAATCGTCAGCCGCTTGCGCCCCGCCTGGATCAACGTTTCCGTCGTGTAGGAAAAGGTAGAACGCACGGTGACGCCCATAGCCGCGTCGCGCGAGAATGCACGAAACCCGCTGACGGCGTCCACAACATCTGTGTCGGCGAGGCGGCTGACGAGGCGGCTGCCGTGTTTCTGCAAAAACTTTTTCAGCGGAGAAAAATGCGCGATCTCCTGCGTGCGTCGATCGCCGATCGCCATGTCGGCCTCGCCTGCAACAATCGGCGCAACCAGGGCGGCGATATCCGCGCCGCAATATTGATTGTCGCCATCAGTGTTGACGATGATATCCGCCCCAAGCCGCAGCGCTTCGTCGAGCCCGCGTTGGAACGTACTGGCCAGCCCCTTATTGGCGCCGTTGGTGAGAATATGATCGGCGCCGGCCATACGCGCTTTATCGACCGTATCGTCGGTCGACCCGTCATCGATGACGAGCACCTCAACGGAATCGACGCCGGGAACCTCGCGCGGAATATCAGCGATCGTCGTCGCAATGGTTTCCGCTTCGTTAAAGCAGGGGATCTGAACAATCAGCTTGGTCATATGGGCAGCTTGGTCATATCGGCTCGCCGTGAGCGCCGGACGCGGCGCACTCTCAGCCTATCAACAGCCAATATGGCAAAGGCTCCGTTAACGCGCGTCATACAAGCCCGGACTTACCGCCGTTTTCGGAGCGATCATGGACTGCAAATTCATGCATTTTTTACCAAAGCCGCCGCTTATAGACTGCAGCGTGGGCCGTCCCCGCATTCGCAAATTCCGGAGTCTTCCGTCATGACCTCGCCGAAAATCAGCGTTGTGATGCCGGTCATGAACGAAGAGCGGTATATCCGCGATGCGATCGACTCCATTCTTGGCCAGACATTCACTGACTTTGAATTCATCATCATCGACGACGGGTCGTCGGATGGAACGCCGCAAATTCTCGCCGATTATGCGGACCGGGATGCTCGGATTCGAGTAATCAGGAATGAAAGCAATATATGTGTTCCGGCGAGCCTCAATCGTGGTTTGCGGGAGGCGCGCGGCAAGTACATTGCGCGGATCGATGGCGACGATTTTTGTGAACCGACGCGATTCGCGCGACAGCGCGATTTTCTGGATTCGAATCCGGACTATGTGCTGGTCGGCGGCGGCTATGAGACGATTGACGCAGGCGGGCGCTCGATAAAGCGAGATATCGCCATGGTCGAGGACTGGGCGTTTTCATGGACGTCAATTTTCCGTCCGCCTTTGGTTCATTCCTCAGCAATGTTTCGAACCGATGTCGTTAAAAATTGCGGCGTTTACTTCGACAGCGCGTATGACGGCGCCGCGGACTTCGAGTATTGGCATCGCCTGTTGCAGTATGGCCGCGGATGTGTGCTGGAAGGCGTATTTGTCCACTACCGGATGCATCCCGATAATGTCTCGACACGCAAAGCCGCCAAACAACGGGCCGCAGCGCAGAAGGCTAGCATCGTCAATGCGACACGTCGGTTTCCAGATATTCCGCAGGCTGATATTGATGCATTGTTTCGATACATCATTCCCGTCGACACGCACGATCACGACGATTTGCCTGGCGCGTTGCGTGGGCTCCATGCGCTTGAAACCAGCTTCGTGGAAGAACACTGTCTGTCGGCTCAGCAGACGCGCCACATTCGGAACCTCACCTCGCGCTGGCTTGCAGCGGCCGCAATACGAGACCGGCGCGGATCGCGCGCCGGCGCAGCCGGCCGACTGCTTTGGAGCGGGCGACGTTACTTGCCGAATTACTTAGCGGCGGCGGCAGGTTATGTCCGCCGACGCGCAACCCGATCCCGTCGATCGGCGAAGGCTGTATTATGACCCAGCCAGTCGGATCCGCGGCAGAGCCGTGCGTCAGTGTTGTCATGGCGGTGCATAATGGAGAGAAGTACGGCGCAGCCGCGATACAAAGCATCCTGGATCAATCCTTCACCGACTTTGAATTCATCATAATTGACGATGCGTCCACAGATTCGACACCGCATTTGCTGCGCAACTTTTCGGAACGCGACGGCAGAATTCGTATTTTGACGAACAGTGAAAATCTCAGCGTGCCGCGGAGTCTAAATAGAGGGCTCGACACGGCGCGCGGCGCCTACATCGCCCGAATGGACGCCGACGACATCAGCCTGCCTCATCGGCTCTCCGAACAGGTCCGTTTCTTGGAGGCTAATCGAGATTTTTGCCTCGTCGGCGGCGGCGCACAGTACATCGACGCGTGTGGCAGGGCTACGAACAGGTTTGAGGCCGGTGCGCGTTTCTGGGAGTTTGAGTGGGTCTCCTTGTTCCGACCGCCGCTGATCCATTCCAGCGCGATGTATCGCGCCGAAGTCGTGATTGAAAAATGTGAACGGTATGATCACGACTTCAATCGCGCTGCCGATTTTGAGTTCTGGCATCGCGTATTACGGCACGGAAGGGGATGTGAGTTGCCTGGCGTGTTTATACAGTATCGCGTACACAACGGGAATGTTTCGACGAAGCATGCAAAAAAGCAACGCGAAGTTGCTAACCGCGCAAGTCAAATCAATGCTCGCAAGCACTTTCCACAAATCGAAGAAGGCGACCGAAAACTCGTGTTCGATTTCCTGCGGGCTGACGTTTCACTGCACCCCAGCCAGCTGAAAAACGTCATTGCGACGATCGAGGAAATGCAATCGGTTTTCGCGGGCCGACACGGGCTTTCGCCAGCGCAAATCAACGATATTCGCCGCAAGACCGCGAAACTCTTGATCAAGGCCGTGATCGATAGAGGGTTCCTCCATCGTCCGAGCGGGGTAACGGCGGCGTTGGACCTCATTGCGCGATACTTCCCTGAATATGCTGGCGATACAATCAATTTGCTGCGCCGCCGCGCCGGTATTTCAAAAGCCGCGTGATGTTTAGACACGTCGACAGTGCAATAACATGGACGATTGAAAGGCTCGCTGGATCGATCGCCAGAGCCGCATCCGCCGCCCTATCGCTGCGCCTCATCAATCTGGCTTTGGGGCTGACGACGACGGTCATTCTCGGCCGCGCGCTCGGCGCCGAAGGGTTCGGCGTATATGCCGTAGGGCTCGCGACGGCGGCGATCATTGCAGGTCTTTCTCAGTCGGGCGTGGCGCCGCAAATTCTCAAAGCCTCTGCCGCAGCCAGACAAACAAAAGACTGGGGCGCGCTGAACGGCGTTCGCCGCATATCTTTCGTAACGCCAATTTTAGTGGCGTTAGTCATCGCCGTTCCGGCGACTCTTGTCATCGCAGGATCGGCAAACGGTCAATTTTCGCCTTTTTGGCGTGCAGCAGCCCTTGGCGCAGTTATCGCCCCGTTCGCTCTTGCCGATGCGTGCGCCAGCTCGTTGTTGCGTGGGATCGGTAGAGTGGCGATCGCATTCGCGCCGCGCTTTGTCATTATGCAGAGCGTATATTTGATATTAGTTCTGATTCTGGTGGGAACGGGAGCGTTGACGCCGATGTCGGCGCTGCTCTGTTTTCTTGCCTCCTGGACATTCGCCATCGCGACGAGCTGGGCGTGGATCATCGCGGCGTGGCCAGCCGCCGCGCGCGGCCATCGCGCCAGTGCGGATTACCTGCACTGGCGGCGCGCAATATTTTTTACAATGATCGCGAGTCTCGGCGCTGTTCTTTTCGGCAATGTTGAAACCTTCATTCTTTCTCGATTTTCATCGCCAGCAGAGGTCGGCGTCTACGCGATGGCATTTCGCTTCGCGCAGTTTGTATCGTTTCCGATTTTTGCGCTGAGCAGCGGGCTTGCGCCCGTCGCCACCGCCGCGGTTTCCGACGACCGTCTTGAAACAGCGCAGCGAAAAACGATTACGGCGGCGCGCATTGCAACTTTCGCGGCGGCGGCGGCGGCGTTGTCGCTTGCGCTCGCCGGCATATACATCTTCCCCGCGATCCACGCCGATTTTGGGGGCGCCTATGTGGTTATGAACATTATATCCGCCGGACTGGTGTTTCAGGCGATGCTTGGCTACCCGCTGATCTTCATCGTCATTTACGGTTTTGAACGGACCGCTTCCCTATATGGCGTTGTCATCACCGTCGCCGGCCTGGGTTTTATCACGCTCTTAACCGCTTTCTTTGGCGCCGTTGGCGCGGCAATTGCCGGCTCCATTGCAAGCGCTTTGCTATTTCTTTCCCGATGGGCCGTTCTTTATCGTTTCACCGGTATCCGAAACGATATTTTCGCAAGCGCCGCCGGCCGGCGAAAGGCCATTATATCTGACGCGGGCGTCGGCGCCTAAAGGGCGATCGCATTTTCGTATACGTCAAAGTCCCGCGCGAAAAGAGCTTCAATTTTCCGTCGCTGCGAGCGTGTTGGGGTGTATTGCGAATGACGCGTCTGATTGAGCCGTGAAATCGGTAGAGGCGCCCGTTCCAAGCCGCGCATTAGCTCCGAGACGCCCTTTTCGATGCATTCAAGGCGAAAAACGTGAGATAACATGCATTGGCCTGCATCGTCAGTAATATCGTTAAACATTCGCGCCGTGTGCGTGGTGAAGTGCAAATCAACTGGTTTGAAAATGGTGTCGTTTTCGTCTGAAAACCGAATTTCCAACAGATGAAGAAACTGGTCAAAGGCATCCCGATCAGTCAGCGTCAAGCGATGATGCCATCGCAAGACATGTAGTGTTTGAACAAATCGCTGAAACAAGCTCGAGCGGCGCCAAAGCAAATAATGAAACATTGATACGCATCGCGATACTGGCTCGCGCGATGCTGCAAAACTCGTCATGTTTCTCCATTCTTCTTTGTAGAGAAACGTCCTCGCAAAAAGCGCCCGTCGGAAAGTATATTCACCAAGCGGGATGCGCCAATTGTTCAGAATATCATTCCACTCTTCACGTTCCGACGCGATGAAACATGTAGGATAGTTGTTCCGATCGACGCGACGATAAGCGTCTCCGAGCATATCAATGATGGATGTTCCGCCCGCTTTGCGTATGTGCAACCAAAAAAGCTTGCTCATTGCAGCCGCCTCGCCGACGGCGTCGAAAAAAATCCCCAAGCATAAGGCGGCAGGATAACCGGCAATAACAGCCAGTCCCAGAGGCCGGGCTTTTGCGACGGCGACGGAGCGCCGCCCTGCTGGCGTCGCGACGCGCCGGCGAAATAGAGGCGGCGCATAACCCAGCGCCAATTCAATCGTTCTTCAAGGACCTGATGCCGGATGACGGCGCCGCCCACATAGACGATTTTTCCGCCGCGCGCCCGAACGGCGCGGCAGAACATGCTCTCTTCGCCGCCTAGCAAGACGCCGCCGCGCCGCCCAAATGTTTCATCAAACCGCAATCCATCATCGATCCGCCCCTTGTTGACGCCGAACCCGGCGCCGACGACGCGATGCGCTTCGATCGTTTCCTCGCCCCAGTCGAGCATGGAGTACTGATCAAGGACTGCCCGGGCGCGAACAAGTATTGGCGGTCTGGCTCGCCATTTCGGCAGTATTCGGGACCCGGCGATTGCCGCGCCGGCTTTCAGTTCCACCGCAAGCGAGCGCGCCCAGTCAGGCGCTGCTAAAATATCGGGTTCGGTAAAGAGCACGAAATCGCAACGCGACAGGCGCAGCCCCTCGTTGCGCGCGTAAGACAGACACCGCTCGTCGCAGTCAACGCATTTGAATTCAATCTGCGCATTCGTACGCGCCTCGACGGCGGCGGCGAATTCTTCGTTCCAGTTCTGGTCCAGAAAAATGACTTCGCCCGTAACGCCGTCCTGCGCTGCGAGACTGTCCAGCGCCTCATCGACCAGCCAGTCAGGCTCGCGATACCGGGTCAGCGTGATGGAAACGGGTAAAGGCGTCATGATCCACTGGTTTATTGGCGCGTCATCGACCGTTGCTCATCTCTAACGCGCAACGCCGAAAGAATGTGTTAACGCGCCTTTACCTTAGCGGCGGCGAACGCCCGCATTTTAATCAACTCTGTAGCGCCACCTTTACGACGTTTCTCTAGTCTCGGCCTTCGTTGCGTAACCGAGAGGCGCGAGAAGATGCGCATGGATTTCGCCACCATTGGTGGCATTGTCGCCGGGTTTTTTGTTATCGGCCTCGCTATCGCTATGGGCGGCGCGGTGGCCGTGTTTTTTAATGCCCCGAGTTTTCTGATCGTGATCGGCGGCGCGGCGGCGGCGACCGTGTTGCGTTTTCCCATCGGCGCCGTTCTGGAAGCGCTCAAAACCGGCGCGACCATCGCATTCCTCGATCATCAGCGCCCGGCGCGCGTCCTGCTCGAAGACGTGCGCGCCCTCGCCCATATCGCCCGGCGCCAGGGTCCGATGGGGCTGGAGCGCGCGCCGGTTTCTGATCCATTTCTTGCCCGCGGCAAGCAGATGATCGCTGACGGCCTCACTGTCGAGCATTTGCGCGATCAACTCTCTCGTGAACGTAATCTCGAAATCCAGCGTCTTGTGGATGGCGAGAAAATTTTCCGCGCCATTGGGGAGGCGGCGCCCGCCTTCGGCATGATCGGCACCATTGTCGGGCTCGTCAAAATGCTGTGGACCATGGACGATCCATCGACCATCGGCCCTTCTATGGCGATCGCACTGTTGACGACGCTTTATGGCGCGCTTGTCGCTTATGCTTTCGCGCTGCCGATTGCGGACAAGCTGGCTATGAAACTCGAAACGCAGGAAACCAACCTGTCGCTGATCATCGACGGCCTGTGTCAGGTCGCAGAGCGTAAGTCGCCAGACGCCATCACTGATATGCTGATTGTTTACCTCCCCGAGAAGGCGCGCGCGCCCTTCGCAACAGCCTTCAGCGCCGGCGCGGCCGCGAGCTAGACAGATGCCGTACGGAAAAACGCGTTACTCGACGGATCGCGGCAGCCTCAACCGGGCGCGGCTTGGGCGGCCCAGCGGTTGGCTCGTCACCTATGCCGATCTGATGACGATCCTTGTATGTTTCTTTGTACTGATCATTTCTTTCTCGATTCAGGATCAGGTGAAAATGGAAGTCGTCGCCGGATCCATGCGCGAGGCGTTCGGCGTCGCCGAGCAGCGCCGCTACGCCGGCGATTTCAGGCTCGACGGCACGCCGGAGAAACGCCAGCCCGGCAGTATCGTCCCCGACGCAACGCCAACGGCAAACGCCATAGAGGAAACGCCAAGCGCCGACCCCGCCGCCGGCGATGACGGCCTGCGGGGGGCTCATGCAGCAGCCAACGCGGACCGGCGCCGGCTTTTAGAGACAAAAGATACCTTCGAGCAGGCCATACTGACCCATCCCCTGCTCAAAGACGCCGCCGATCAGGTCCGCGTCACCTTCGTCGAGGACGGCCTCCAGATTGTTTTGGTGGAGAAAGAAGGCGCGCCCATGTTCGCGCTTGGTTCGGCGACGCCGACGCCGCGAGCGAAAGCCCTGCTTGAAGAAGCTGCGTCGGTGCTGATCCCCCTGCCCAACCGGGTTTTTATCGACGGCCACGCCGACGCCAGCGGCGCCGGCGCACATTCGCCTTTCGAACTGACCGCAGCGCGCGCCAACGCCGCCCGCGCGGTCCTCGAGCGAGCGGGTTTTCCTGCGGCCCGCATCGCCGGCGTCGCCGGCCGCGGCGCAGCCGAACCGCTGACGCGCGAGGACCCATACGCGCCTGAAAACCGACGTGTTGAAATCAGGCTTGAAAAAGCGGCGCCACTGCTGCCGCCGGAGCGATCCCTATGAAGTTTGAAATGGTTCTCTTTGGCGTCGCGTTCGCTTTGCTTGGGCTTACATCGGCGCCAGGTCGTGATGACGCGGCGGCAACGGAGGTGACGCCGGCGGCGGACATTACCGGTCTTACGCTCAATGATATTCACGAAGCGGTTGCGCCAAGCGATGGCGAGCTGGTTTCTTGAAGACGCTTAATGCGCCTCATCCCAGTTCTTTCCGGCCCGGGCCTCAACGTCGAGCGGGACTGACAGATTGATCGCAGGCGCGGGGGCGCCCATCATCACCTCGCTGACGATTTCACAGGTCTTGTCGGTCTCCGTCTTCGGCGCTTCGAAGATTAACTCGTCATGGACTTGGAGCAGCATCTTTGCGGCGAGTTTTTTGCGGTGGAGCGCCGCCGGCATGCGGATCATGGCGCGGCGGATGACATCGGCGGCCGACCCTTGAATAGGCGCATTGATGGCCTGACGTTCCGCATAGCCGCGCATGGCGGGATTTTTGTCGTTGATGCCGCCCACATGAGTGCGCCTGCCGAAAATCGTCTCCACATAGCCGTTCGACTTCGCCGACGTAATCGTATCATCCATATACTGACGGATGCCGGGAAATTTCTTGAAGTAGTTCTCGATATAATCCTTCGCCTCGCTGCGGGAAATGCCGAGTTGATTGGCGAGGCCGAAGGCGGATATGCCGTAAATGATCCCGAAATTGATGGCCTTGGCCCGTCGGCGCACCATTGGGTCCATATCCTTCACCGGCACGTCAAACATTTCCGACGCCGTCATGGCGTGAATGTCGACGCCGTCGGCAAAGGCCTGCTTCATGGACGATAAATCGGCGATATGCGCCAAGAGGCGCAGCTCGATCTGGCTGTAATCGGCGGATATCAGCACATTGCCCTTTTCCGGCACGAAGGCGGTGCGGATCTTACGTCCGTCCTCCGTCCGTATAGGGATGTTCTGCAAATTAGGGTCATTCGACGAAAGCCGGCCCGTGGTCGTCGACGCAAGTGCATAAGACGTATGCACCCGGCCAGTTTCTGTGTTGATCTCGTGCGGTAAGCTGTCGGTGTAGGTGCTTTTAAGCTTAGATAAGCCCCGCCATTCAAGGATGACCCGCGGCAGGTCGTGCCCTTCGGCTGCAAGCATTTCAAGAATGTCCGCTTTGGTCGACCAGGCGCCTTTCGCCGTCTTGCGCCCGCCGGGCAGCGCCAGCTTGTCGAAGAGGATTTCGGAAATCTGTTTCGGCGAGCCGAGATTGAACTCTTCGTCGGCGAGTTTGTAGGCTTCAGCTTCGAGAGCGCCCATGCGCTGCGCAAAGTCGCCGGAGAGTTTCGACAGCACCGATGCGTTTACGTGCACGCCCGCCTGTTCCATCGAGGCGATCACCGGCGCCAGCGGACGTTCCAGCGTTTCATAAACGGTCGTTTTTCCTTCCGCGGCGAGGCGCGGCTTCAACATCTCGTATAGTCGAAATGTGACGTCGGCGTCTTCGGCGGCATATTTCGCCGCGTCTTTGATGGGGATCTGATCGAAGGTTTTTGCGTTCTTGCCGGTTCCAGCAAGGTCGGAAAACTTGATGGTCTGATAGTCGAGATGCAGTTTCGCCAGTTCGTCCATGCCGTGGCCATGCTGCCCGCAATCAAGGGCGTACGACATCAGCATGGTGTCGTCGAACGGCGCAACGTCGACGCCGTAACGAGCGAGGACCACGCAATCATATTTAAGGTTCTGGCCAATCTTCATCACCGCGGGATCTTCGAGCAGCGGCTTTAGAAGCTTTACGGCCTTTTCGAGCGGCAATTGCTTGTCGATATCGGAGTCGTCCGTTGCAAGATCGCCGGCGCCGTGGCCAAGCGGAATGTAGCAACCGTTGCCCGCAGCGGTTGAAAGCGACACGCCAACCAGATTGGCGCGCATGGCGTTGAGGCTGTCGGTTTCCGTATCGACGGCGACAAGACCGCGTTCGCTGGCGCGGGCAATCCACGCCTCCAGCGCCTTCTCATCGAAAATCGTTTCGTATTGCGTCTCGCCGTCGGCGGCAACCGGCGCCTTCGGCGCGGAAGGCCCGTCGCCAAGGTCGTTTTCGACCCGCCGTGTCAGCGTGTCGAACTCCATCTCCTTTAAAAAGCTGAGGAGCATGTCTGCGTCGATGTCGCGCACGCCAAAGTCGCTAATCGCATCGACGACCGGCACGTCGGCTTTAAGCGTTACCAGCTCTTTTGACACACGCGCCTGATCGGCGAATTCGAGGAGGTTTTCCCGGCGTTTTTTCTGTTTGATCCCGTCTGCTTTTTCGAGAAGCGTTTCGAGGTCGCCATATTCCTCGATCAGTTGCGCCGCGGTTTTAACGCCGATCCCCGGCACGCCCGGCACGTTGTCGGTGCTGTCGCCGGCGAGCGCCTGAATATCGATGACATGCTCCGGGCCAAGGCCGAATTTTTCTATGACCTCATTCGGCCCGATATGTTTGTTCTTCATGGTATCGAACATGGAAACCTTGTCCGAGACGAGTTGCATCAGATCCTTGTCGGACGAAATGATCACGGCCTCGCCGCCGCCCGCCTCGACCTGCCGCGCATAGGTGGCGATCAAGTCATCAGCTTCATAGCCGTCCATTTCGATACAAGGCAGGTTGAACGCGCGCGTCGCGTCGCGCACCAGCGGAAACTGCGGGCGCAGATCCTCCGGCGGTTCCGGACGGTTCGCCTTGTATTTGGGGTAAATCTCGTTGCGAAACGTTTTTGCGGAATAATCAAAGATCACGGCGAGGTGGGTCGGGTCGTGTTCGTCCCGCATGTCGGTCAGCAATTTGTAGAGCATGTTGCAGAAACCGGAGACCGCGCCCACGGGCAGTCCGTCGGATTTGCGCGTCAGCGGCGGTAACGCGTGATAGGCGCGAAAAATGTAAGCCGAGCCGTCAACGAGATAGAGGCGGATCTTGTCTTTGGATTTTGCAGCCACCTGGCATAGCCTTTCCGTTCAGGAAATCTTCAATGGCATAGGAGAACGCCCGTGAAAGTTCTAGGTATCCGGTTCTGCAAAGTTGCAAAGGGCGAAGATGCCGAAGGGCTCGCCGCGTTGCTTGGGGAAAAAGGTCTTGGCCTCAAAGCCAACGACTTTGGCGGTGCGGAAGGTTTTCAGGGCGCGGTCTTTCCCGTGGATGAAGCCGGCGCGAACGGCGACGGCAGCTGGATAGAAATCTGGCCCGCCGGCGAAAACATGCCGGAAATGACCATGCTGCAGATCGTCGTCGATGACGCCGACGCCTGGGCGGCGCGGGCGAAGGAAAACGGCGTTGAGGTCAAAGGCCCCGACGACGCCCATGGCGAGCGCATTTATTATCTAGAAGGCCCCGGCGGCATGCCGGTGTCGTTTCAGTCGAAGGTTGGGTGATGGCGCCTTCTCGGCGCCTAGCTTACTCGCACTCAAAGCCCGCGGGATTTGCCTCATCCGGCGCGCAAAAATCGGGCCACCCAAACCGTTCCCAATAGTCCTTGTACCCCTTTTCGGCCAATGCGGTTTCAAAATCCGGCAAATCGCGTACAGGTTTCCAGTAAGGATACCAGATTGACCCGTTTGGCGCGGGTCCTGATCGTAATTGAAAATCGTCAAAGGCCTCTTCGGTAAGCCCCCAAACCGGCAACAAGCTGCGTGAAGCCAGCCACCAGGTCGGCTCGTCATTTTCAATTACCGCTCTCACATAGGCGATTGCGCCATCCCGATATTGCGGAGCCCAGACGGAGCGGTAAATCGTACGTAATTCGTCGCGCTGCTCATCGGTGAATTCTTTCAATGATGTGAAGCGCGACAGCGCGTCTTCTGCTTTTTCGTAGTCGCCGCGGTCCGCATAAATCATCATGGCGGGGAACCACCCCATGCGATGACCGAGCTCCCAACCCAGATCCGCTTCAGTGATCGCTCGATCGTAGTCGCCGGCCAAATATAGCGATGCCGACAAAGCGCCGTGATAGCGGGCATAAAAGGGGTCCGCCGCGATATTACGCTCCATTCCTTTCGTCGCAGCATCAATGTAACCCATCGACGAGAAATGCATACTGCGACGCACGCGGACCCGTACGCTTCCCGGCTGTATCTTGTATGCGCGTTCCAAGGCCTCACGCGCGCCGATCCAGTCACCACTATCAAGCAGTTTTGTTGAACGCCAAAGAAATGCGTCCGCCGAATTGGGCGCCAGCGCAATTGCCTGATCCGCATAGTGCCGGGAGAAAGATTTTAATTCCTCTCGGCTATGATATCGCGTGCCGCCCACATATTGAAGCGTAGTATAAACGCTTGAGAGCCCGATATACGCCTGAACGAACGCAGGATCATGCGCGACCGCTTCTTTGTAGTGGTCCGCGGCCGCCATGAGATTGACGGCGATGCCCGTCCGCTCCTGATTGCGCCCGCGCAAAAACGCGGCATAGGCGTCGATATTCTTAGTTTGTACGGCGCGCGTTTCATCGAAATTCGGAACTGATAGGTCCGCCGCTATGCGTGAGACAATCTCGTTGGCGATTGAATCCTGGACCGCGAAGACGTCACTCAATTGCCGGTCATAGGTTTGCGACCATACATGAAACCCATCTTCCGTATCGATAAGCTGAGCTGTAATGCGAATGCGAACGCCGTCACGCCGAACTGAGCCTTCCAGAACGTAACTTGCATTGAGTTTTTCGCCGACAGCGCGCAAATCGTTGTGTTGATCGCGAAAGGCAAACGACGAACTGCGACCGACAACGTTGAGATTTGGCACACTAGCAAGGGTGTTGAGAATCTCTTCGGCGACGCCATCTGCGAACCAACCTTGATCGCCGTTTTCTGACATATCATCGAACGGCAACACAGCGATGACATTTCGAGCGGCCGATTTTCCACTCGCCGGCGCGCCCGGCGCATCATCATGCGGTGGCGCTTCACGCAGCAGCAGGGCAACACCGATCGTCAACGCAAAGCCAATAGCAATCGCGGCGACGATTATCGCGCCCTGATGTTGCGGGCGCCCTGGACTTTCGTGAAATTCACCCGTTGGAGCTGAAATGGCGGATGCATCCAGCCGATATCCCCGCTTTGGTATCGTTTCGATAATGCGCCGGTTCGCATTCGTGTCGCCGAGGGCCCGTCGCAATAGGGAAACAGCGCGGGTCAGACTCTCGTCGGCGCCATGTTCGACGCTCCAGACATCGTCAATAAGATCGGCGCGGGAGACGACATCGCCGCGCGCCACGACAAGACGCGCCAACACGGCCGCGACCTTGGGCTCGAGCCGCGTTTCGCCGTCCGGACCCTTGATGTAATGGCGTTCAAAATCAATGATCCGACCGGCGATGGTCACGGTATTGCCGACACTTTTGCCCAAATCCGTCATGGCCGGTCCCAGCTGGCTATTTTGACCCTAGCGCGTCGGCTTTAAGTCGCCAATCTATCGTGAGCCAGCGCTCATAGGACAACAATGTGAGTGACGCCGCCCACGGCGGACGATACTGGCGAGTTTAAAAATCGCCCAAACCTTTCACCGGCTTACGTGTCGAAGAAAAACCTAAGAACAACATCAGGATTCCCTCAGGACCCTGCGCTGCGCGTCGATAAAGACTGCACTGACGCATTTTGCCGCCACGGGAGCCAGAGGGAGAGATTTTCATGACCATCTCACGACAAACACGATTTGCATTATTGAACCTTGCCGCAGGCGTTGGACTGCTTGTCTCTACGGCCTACGCTGACGACGACAACGGCTTCAATAACGCAACGCTTCACGGGAACTATGCATTTTGGTTCGAAGGGCAGGAACAGTCGCCCACGGGCCTCACCCCGCTCGCCGGGATCGCGCGGCTCGACTTTGACGGCGCCGGCGGCGTCGATATCGAACGCATTACGATAAGGCCGAGCCCCGCCGGCGCCGTCACAACGCCAGCGTCCGGCCGGGAAACGCTGACCGGGACCTATTCGGTCGCGGCGACTGGAAAGGCAACAATCAGCATTGACGGCGACCCCGAATTTTACGCCTGCGTTCTGCAAGACACAAAAGGCAATGTATTCAAGTGTATTGTCAGTGCTGAGAATACACTTACCGGCCCGTTTGATCCCGACGGCGGGGACCCGGCGACTTATCAAGGCAATCTCGCCGCCTTTGAAGCGCGCGGCGTCAGACAAAAGCGCAACAATTTTACAAACCGGCAACTGCGCGGCGTCTATTCGGTTGTACAGAGTAACCAGGCGGCGACGCCGGTTGGCTTCTTGCCGGACGCGACAATCGCGCAGTTCGATTTCGACGGGAACGGCGCGCTGTCTGCGCCAATCGGAAGCACGGCTTACCTCTTCGGGGAGCCGGTCGGCGAATTGCCCCCGACGAACGCGACCACCTCGCCGACGACTTACGCTGTCGACCAGGCCGGATTCGCCACGATCGGCGGCTTCTTTGTTGATCCACTTGGCAACCCGATTGGCGGTTCATTTGAATTAGCATGCGTCCTCGGCAAGCGTGGGAAAATCGGGACATGTTTGGCGACGCAGTTCTCGCCCGTGCCCGGGCTGTTCGAAGTGGCGACGATCGGACTCATTGTGATCGAGCGCGTGCGCGACGGCGATTAACTTCAACCGAGCGGCGCTTCACGCCAGCGCAACACCGGCCAAAAGAAAACAGGCCGCCGCCACCGCGGAACCAAACGTGCGCACGTGATTCAAGTTCGTCCACACGGTTCCGTAAGTGCGCCAATAGTCAGCGGCCTCACTTCGCGTATGGTCCATCTCTGCGAGGCGATTGTTCATCGGCACGTTACCAAGCACGGTGACCAGGAAAACGCCGCCCACATAAATCATTGCGCCGGGTATCATCCAACCCTGCGCCGCGCCGGACAGCTTGAAATACGCATAAGCGGCCAATCCGATCGTTATAGGCGCCAATATCAGAAACATCGCGAGAAAGGTTGAGCGCATAACCGTCCGGTTGATCATTTGCATGGACTCAACGCCGGCAGTGGGTTTCGCGGCGAGGAGTCCTTTCATGACGAAGTCGGAAAAGGCCTGAAACACGCCGGCGACCAGCGCGCTCGATAGACCGACAACCAAACATGCATAAACAATCCAATTCGTCGTCATGTGAAACCTCCATTCATTTAAGCAAGGGGCGGCGGCGGCGCTTTAGAGCCGCGCCTTGTTAGAACCATCCTTCATGCTGATCAGGACGATTAGCGACAAAACGCCCACGGTGAGCTCGGTCCCCATGGCTGTGAGGAGAGAGGTCGAGGGAACGCCGTCGAGCCATAGACTGATCAGTCGGGACAGGCCGAACCCGCAATAGACAAGCGCGGACAGCAAGAGCCCAAGCTCGACATCCCGTGACCGGAATGCGCCCAGAAGGACGACCGCGCCGCTCACAATGAGGAGGCCGCCGGGCCCGCGCACTTCGGACATCAAGCTCGGATCAGATCCTAACGTCGCGCCGTTCATGGCGAAGAATGCGTGCGGCAGGAAAAGCACCGCTGCTCCTACCGCAATCAAAAGCCCGCCGGACGCGAGAAGAAAAATGCGAATTCCGAAACGTCTCATGCGACCGCTCTCCAAACATCGGTTCCGGCAACGTCTCGCGCATAATCCGCGAAGTCTTTCGGCTCCCTGCCCAGGGCTCGTTTTACGCCGTCGGTGAGATGGGCGTTGCGACCGTCGAGCACGGTGGAAAAGAGATAATCCAGCAGCCAGGCGAGTTCTTTCGGCGCGCCGGACTTCGCGACGCCGGCGGCGAAAGCTTCACGCGAAATCTGGACGAACCGGACGTCGCGTCCGCTGGCGCGAGAGATTTCTTCCGCGACTTCCGCAAACGTCAAAAGCCGCGGGCCGGTGACTTCATAGATCTCGCCGGCATGGCTGTCTTCAGTCAGCGCAGCGACGGCGACGTCGGCGATGTCGTCCGCGTCGACAAAAGGTTCGCCGACATTTCCCGCCGGCAGCGCGATCACGCCCGACAACACCATGTCGACAAACGCGCCTTCGGAAAAATTCTGGTTGAACCAGCTGGCGCGAACGATCGTCCATTCAACGCCGGATTCCTGAACGATGCGCTCGCTGCGCTGCGCTTCCTCTTCTCCGCGGCCGGAGAGCAGAACAAGGCGCTGAACGCCGCTCGCAACGGCCTTTTCCACAAAGGCGCGGATAACGTCCGTTGCACCCGGGATGGCGAGATCGGGCGCGAAGCTCACATAGACCTTCGTCACGCCCTCAAGCGCACCGTCCCAGGTAGCGCGGTCGTTCCAGTCGAATGACGGCGTGCCGGACCGCGACGCAACCCGCACCGCTGCTCCGCGCGCGCCAAGCCGCGCCGCAACGCGCCGCCCTGTCTTGCCGGAGCCGCCAAGTACGAGGGTCAGATCTTCATTCCGTTCCGTTTTGTTCACATCGGGTTTCATGGCTTTTGCTTCCTTTTTGCTTGACACTGTGTAAAGTTGACACGGTGTCAAATAATGCTACCTTGACACCATGTCAAGCACCAAACTCGAAACACCGGAAAAAATTTTGAAAGCCGCCTGGAAACTGCTTGAGGCCAGTCAGGCCGGGAGCGTGCGTATGAGCGATATCGCCAAGGAGACAGGCGTCAGCCGGCAGGCGGTTTATCTGCACTATCCGACACGCGCGGACCTTCTGATCGCCACCGCGCGATATATGGACGACGTGCTGAATGTTGATGATCGCCTCGCGGCGAGCCGGGCGGCTGCAACGGGCGAAGAACGCTTAGAGGCGTTTATCGAGGCGTGGGGAAACTACATCCCGGAGATTTACGGCGTCGCCAAGGGGCTCCTCGCTATGCAGGACACGGATGAAGCCGCACGGGCCGCCTGGAATGATCGTATGCAGGCCGTGCGTCATGGATGCAACGCGGCTGTGGAGGCGCTCAAACGAGACAGCGTCTTAGCGCCGGAATATTCGTCGAGCGAGGCGACAGATATTTTGTGGGCGCTGCTCTCGGTGCGCAATTGGGAACAGCTTACTGGCGAGTGCGGCTGGTCGCAAAAGCGGTATATCGAAGCAATGAAACGCCTCGCGAAAAGGGCGCTTTTTAAGGAATGACTTTTCGGCCGAAGGTCGGGTGAGCGAATTACTTCCGCACCTGCCGCCTCGCCCATTCCAGCAAGAGGCTTGCCGCAACAGCCAATATGCCCGCAAGCGCATTAAACAGGATATCGCGGGTATCGAAGACGCGCCCAGGAAGCACGCCCTGAACAAACTCATCAATAGTCCCAACCGTTGTTGCAATCACAATCGCAAGCAAGGCGGGCGCCGGCGCGAACCGCCCATTTCGCGCGCGCTCGCGTAGGGCTTCAAGGGTGAGCAGGCTGACAACGCCGTACTCAATCAAGTGCGTGCGTTCAGCGGGATTAGCAATCCGTACAAAGACCAATAGATACGCCGCAATAACGCCGAGCGCGATCGTCACAGTCGCAGCGTTGGGACGAGATTGCAAAGCATGCGCAATGACCATCAGCACAATGAGTAACATGCCGGCGGCAAAGGAAATTTCCAGCAGGTCTGATGCGCGCAACACATCCGCCAACTGGCCCGCAAAGGGAAGTGATGCATAGATCGCTATTACGACCGCGAACGCAAAAATCCAGAGCCGGCGTTCTCGCTCAGATGAAAAGACACTCATGATTTACGATAGCAGGGAATAACGACTTAGGAAGAACTTGCTGAAACGGTCTCACATGGCGCGTCAAAAAATTCCGACCGCCAGATGCACCCAAATGAGTGCTACAAAAGCGAGAATCGCAACGCCCGCCAACACTCGAATGACGCCGTTGGCGAAAAGTCGTCGCACAATGAGGAGCCCCGCCAGACCGCCGCCGACGAGAAACGCGGCGGCGGCGTAATCAAGCGTATCCCAGTTCAAAGCGTCACGCCGCGACCGACCTACTCGGCCGCCTGTTTCATTCCCGGACGGGCCGCTGTTTCACGCTCTTCATGAGCGATGAACTTCGCCAGCTTCGGCTGGATCTCCGAACGCCAGCGCGAACCATTGAAGACGCCGTAATGGCCGACGCCGGGCTGGATGTAGTCGATCTTCATCGTATCAGGAATATTCGTACACAAATCATGGGCGGCCTGAGTCTGGCCGATGCCGGAGATGTCGTCGTTTTCTCCCTCGACCGTCATCAGCGCGATGTCGGTGATGGCCTCCGGCTTGATCCGCCGGCCGCGGTGTATGGCTTTGCCGTCGGCGAGCGTATGGTCCTGAAAGACCTCCCGGATTGTCTGGAGATAAAACTCCTCCGTCATGTCCATGACCGAAAGATACTCGTCGTAAAATGATCGGTGCTTGTCGGCGCCGTCGCCGTCGCCTTCGACGAGGTGCTGGAAATAATCGTAATGGGCGTTGATGTGCCGGTTCGAATTCATGGAGAGAAAAGAATAAAGCTGCACGAAGCCCGGATAGACACGGCGCATGACGCCCGCATAAGGCGACGGCACCGTGTAGATCATGTTGTTCTCGAACCACTCATAGGCGCGCTCCTGACTGAGCTGGTTCGGTACGGTCGGCGACCGGCGCGTATCGATCGGCGAACCCATCAGCGTGATCGAGGCCGGCCGGAAAGGATCATCTTCTTCCGCCATAATCGCCGCCGCTGACAGAAGCGCCGGTCCCGGCTGACACACAGCCATAGCGTGGACGCGGCCCGTCGCGCTGTCCGCGCCGATGACGCGCATGAAATCGATCAGGTAATCGATGAAATCGTTGAGATCAAAACGCCCGTGCGAAATCGGCACGTCACGCGCGTCGGTCCAGTCGGTAATGTAAACATCGTGGCCGGGCAGCATTGCCTCGACCGTGCCGCGCAAGAGCGTCGCGTAATGGCCGGACATGGGCGCGACGATCAGCACCTTCGGATCGGGCGCCTTGTCGAGCTTCGTTTTCTTCAACACCGCAGGATCGCGTTTGAAGCGAAGCAGTTTGCAAAAGCTTTTGCTCGCCGCGACTTCAATCTCGATCGGAATTTCGACGCCGTTCACATGGGTCGCGTCGATCCCCCATTCCGGCTTCGGATAGCGGCGCATGGCGTTTTCGAACAGATCGAACGCCGCCGCCGTAGAGCGCGCGGCCCAGCTGTTCGCCGCCGGATTGAAGGGAGAGCGCCAGAACTGGGCCCCCATTCGCGCCGCATAACGCGCTGGCGCGACCGCCGCATAGGCGAGCTCATAAGCTGAATACAACATTGAAGAGGCCGCCCCTGATTACTCAGACCTGTTACTCAAACAAACGTATATTGTGCACTGCACAATATACGTTTCAATCCCTAATTTTCCAGGGACTATGAGCCGCTTCTTTTGAGCAAATCAATGATTTCTGACAGAAATGTAACAGGTTTCACCCGGTTTTTCCCCAGATCTCAATCCAGGCGTGGCGCGGATGTCCTAGCTCGCGGCAATGGCCTGACGCAGCAGCGCCGCGAGTTCCGCCGGCCCGGCGCCGCCCGTCAGTGCGTGCGTCGGCTGGCCGACCCGGTCGGCGACATAGAAAAACCGGCCGTGATCCATCGTGTACTTCAAGGCGCTGTCGGGCAGCTCGACCCTTTTCGCATATTGCTTGAACGAAACCCGCGCCGCCTCGGCGGCCTCAATCGACCCGGTGAGCGGAATGATCCGCTCATCAAAAGCGAAATAGTCGGCAAGGGCCTCTGGGCTGTCGCGCTCAGGATCGACGGAAATAAAGATCGCAGCGACCTTGTCCGCGTCGTCGCCAAGTTCGTTAAGCGCCGCGCTCATCACGCCCACGTCGCCCGGGCAGACATCGGGACAATGGGTAAAGCCGAAATAAACCAGCATCACGCTGCCTTCGAAGTCCTCGTCGGCGCGCGCCGCGCCGGTTTTGTCGACAAGGTCAAAATCGCCGGTGAATTGTTCAGAGAGGCGAATGACGCCGTCGACGGGGACAACGCCTTTCGGGTCGGCGTCTCCCGAACAGGCAGCGAGGATTAAAAACGAGCAGACCGAAAGGGCAAAAGTTTTCATGGCCGCGGTTATAGCGGAGGCGGCGAGACCTTGTCAGGCGCAGCGATGTCGCGGCCGGCGCCCGGTTTCGCGGAGCCCCTTAGACGAAGGGCGGCGTCAGCGATGTGAAGTTTGAAAGGTTCGGCAGCGCCGCATTGATCTCGGAATCGTTCAACCCAAACCAGCGGCCGAGCGGCTCAGCGAATTGTTCGACCGAGGTAGATGGGATCAGGCGTCCGCCGCCCGCATCATAATCATGATCGAAAACGGATTCGGGAATGTCGCCATAGATGGTGCGCCCGGCGACGGCGCCGCCGACAACGAAATGATGCGCGCCCCAGCCATGATCCGTGCCGTCGCCGTTGATCGCGAGCGTGCGGCCGAAATCCGAGGCGGTGAAAAGGGTGACGTCGTTTCCAAGACCCAGTTCCTGCATGGCCGCGTGAAAGGCGACGACGGCGCCGTCGATTTCCTGCTGCAAGCCGGGCATGTCCGCGGCCTGCGCTGAATGGGTGTCAAAGCCGCCGATCGCCGCAAAGAATACCTGACGGTTCACGCTTAAGATATCGCGCACGGAAATCGCTTCGGCGATGGTGCGCAATTGCGTGCCGAGAAAGTTCTGCGGGAACATGGTCGCCAGCGGTACGGCATTGTCGATGGCGCCATTATAGGTTTCATTCGTGGTCAGAGAATTGCCGATTGCGGCGGCGATGTCGCTTTCAATCAGGTTCATATCGCTGTGATTGACGGCGCCGAAGTGATCGCGCAGGGCCTGATAGGTCGGCTGATTGCCCTGGAAGAAATTCAGTACGTCTATGCCCGCCACGCCCCCGGTGGAGACCTGATAAGGCGTCGCCTGGTCGCCGGTCAGGAAAAGCTCGTTGCCGAGCGTCGTAATCGTGGTGAAGGGAACGCCCGGTCCCGGCACGCCGCCGATGACGGCGTCGGCGAACAAACCACCCCATCCGAAGGACGCCCCTTCAGGCGCGCTCGACATCCAGGTTGATTGTTGATCGTTATGAGAGAAAAGCCGTTTTGGCGTTTCAACCGTTTCCGTTTCCCACTCGGCGCGGGTAAGCGGAAAAATCAACGGGCCGACATTGCCGACGATAGCCGCATCGCCCGACTGAAACAGCCCGTGAATGCCGGTCAGTTCCTCGGGCAGCGCGAATTCACGCCCGCCGAAGTCAGCGGCGTTATCGGGCGTCAGTTGCAGGAGGCGCCCCCGATCGCGAGAGGACCCGCCCGGCTGGCCCGCATAAAGATCAAGGAGCGGCGTCCTGATCGCCGCGTAGCTGTCATAAGAAGTCTGATCGTAGGGCAGCACCGTGTCATGGCAATCAAGACCGCCGAGGAGAAAGACGCAGACCAGCGCCTTGTATTCTGACGTGTCAGCGGCGTGCGCCTGAAAACCGGAAAGCGCCGCGGTAACGCCGCCTAGGGAAGCCGCGCCGATCGTTGTCGCGCCGGCGCCCTGCAGAAAATGACGTCTCGTAGAAATCATCGTCTCGCCCTTTCTCACCGCTGCACCAGGTAATCGGGCGACGTCATCGCCATTAATACGGCGATCTGAACCCGAAACCGCGCGCCGTCATAATCGGGATCGCCATTGGTAAGCGGAATATTCTGAAGCGCCGCATCGATGTCGGCTTTCGTTTCATTGGACATCATGCCGTAGGTGAGGAGCTCATCGAGGCGGTCGACCAGCGCCGCCGGATCATCGGCGAGGGCGACCTCCGCCGAATAGTCAGGGCGCAGACTGTTCCTGGCGTCGTCCGCATCGATAAAGACATTGTCCTGCGCAAACTGGGCGAACTCCAGCGCAAAGAACGTCATATAGTTCGTATAGCCAGCGACGCTGGACGCGTTGACGATCTGCAATTCCGGAACCGTGAGGCCCGCCGCGCCCGATTGCGTCCCCGGCGCCACGTAGCCCGGGCGATAGAAATTAAAGACGGACGGCGCGCGATAGGGATGCTGCCCGAGGGCGCTCGGATTCGACGTATCCCTGAGATTGATGGTGAACTCGGGGGTCACCGATTGCGCGTTAAACGCGCGCGCCCAGTGAACGAAACGCAGGACCGGCTCGCGCACCTTGCCGAACGTATCCGCCGCCATGGCCGCGTCGGAACGCGCTTCATCGTCGAACAACACGGCGGCGATAGTCGCCGCGAGATCGCCGCGGCGCCCTTCGCCGACACTCGCGCCGTCGGGCAGCGTGTAAATCCCTGCGTCAAATGCGGCGGCGACCCGGCCGACATAAGCAGGCGACGGATCGCTGGTGACGAAACGCTGGATCAGCTGACGGCCGATAAAGGGGCCGACATTTGGATGATCGAAGATCGCATCGAGGGCCATGTCGATGCTTTCCGTTCCGCCGGTGCCGGCGGGAATGGTTGTCCCGAGGAATGATTTTTCAAGATCGGAGTGGAACGCCGGAAACATCTGCATGGGCGATGTCAAAGCAGCTTGCGATATCTGGTCAAAGCGGAAGAAAAAATTCGGCGTGTCGAGGCTGAGCCCGGTGAAAACCTTCGCGAGCCCCGTAATGTCGTCATTCGTATAGGTTTCAACGGGCTCGCCGCCGCTCATGACCGGCTCGCCAGTTGGCGTCAGTTCCACAAGACCGATCGAAAACAGCTGCATGATTTCACGCGCGTAGTTTTCGTCCGGCACGCGGCCCGTGGCGGGATCGCCTTTTTGATTTTGCAGATAAGTGAGGAAATACCCCATCGCCGGGGAATAGGTCACCTCTTCAAGCAGGTCGCGGTAGTTGCCGAACGCGTTGCGCGTTAAAATATCCTGGTAGTATCCGACCGACTCCGGAAAGATCAGCAATTCATCAACGGTCGTTGAAATGACCAGGATTTCCGACAGCGCAAACGCCATGCGCTGACGCAACTGATCGTCGGCGGCAATCGCGTTGCGCCAGAACGCCATGCCTGGCGAGCTATAGGAAAAGAACCCGCGTTCGCCGACGGGATCCGCGGCTTCATCCTGCGCGATTATGCTCTGGATATACGGCAGGTGCAGTGTTGCCGGCTTGTTAAGCTCTGCGACAAACCAGTCAGCGGCTTCAGATCCAGTAAGCTGCGCCACGTCCGTTTCGGCCGGTCCAAAAGTCGACTGCGTCAGGAACCGCGACGTCTTCGCTTCGGTCTCAAATACGCTTGATGGCGGCGGGGGAGGCGGTGGCGGAGGAGGAGGCGGTCCTCCTGTCGGCGGCGGCGATCCGCCGCCTGATCCGCTGTCGGAACAACTCGCGACCAGCGCGACAGTGAATATGATCGCGCAAATGCGGCCGATACGCCTTGCAGTTCGCAACATCACGAACTCCTCACCCGGCGGCTCGCAACAATCGCGCAACCGCCCTTTACATTATTCAACGGACGCCAGCCCCGCCTCCGTCGAAAATTCGCGCCGCCAATGTTGATCGCTAATTTTGACGCGACCGTGAATGCGGTCGGCGTGATTTTAACGATCCGTCGACGCCGGCTTTTTCGCATTGCTCCGGATACGCCCAACCGGCCTTCGCAACGCCAGCAAAAGCTGCTATATCTGATTCCGATATAGTCTATGTCGTTTTCCGATATAGTTCAAGTGAGCGATTGTTAAGGCGCGAAATCCATGTCCGAAAACTGGTCGCGACAAATGAGGAAGGGGCTTGCCGAGGTCTGCGTGCTGGCGTCTCTACGCGACGAAGAGGCCTATGGTTATGCGATCCTAAAAAAATTGTCAGCTGCCGGAACATTGTCGTTCACCGAAAGCACGATCTATCCGGTGCTGGCGAAACTCGCTGACGAAGGCGACGTCGTCGTGCGCAACGCAGCCTCGCCATCGGGGCCGGTGCGGCGCTATTATCGCCTGACCGCTAAGGGAAAACGGCGGCTTACGGAACTTGTCGCGAACTGGCGGGAATTGCGTGACAATGTCGATCTGTATTTGGGAGGGTAATAGATGACCTTGTTTGAAGATCTGCCGTCCCAGGAGCAATCGCAGATCCGGAATTTTCTCGCCTCTGTTGAAAGCGACATGCGGCGCACGGGCGCCGCAGATTCGAAAATCACCGCCGTGCGCGACGCTCTGTCGGAGCAGATTTACGACGCCAGGGCTGAAGCCGGCGACGGCGCCGACCTTGCGCAAATCCTGAAGTCCATCGACCCGCCCTATTCCTTTGCCGATACAGACGCAGCCGCGGCGGCGCCCGACGCAGCGCTCATCGGCAAACTCAGCCTCGGCTTTGCAATCCTCGGCGTCGCCGCGGCGGTCCTCACGCAGTTCGGCGGTAAGGACATCGCCGACCGCGTCGGCGGCCCGGCGTTTCTGTTCAGCGAACTCCTCGCCGTCTGTCTCGGGTTTCTCGCGCGCAAGACAACCATTGGCCGCGCCGGCCTTGTCTGCGGCCTCGCGTGCCTGGCGCTGATCGTGGTCGTGATTGCGCTTGGCGGATAGCGCGCCTTTGGCGATTTGCGGCGGCGCAAAAGACGCGTAGAAACCTTCGTCATGCCAGCTGCTTTTCTCGACGCCCGCCCCGCCGTGAACGCCCTGCGCGGACCGGTAAGATTGCGCACGCTGACAACGCTGCGCTGGCTCGCCGTCGGCGGACAGTCTCTCGCTATCCTGACCGTGCATTTCGCCGTCGGATTTGCAACGCCGTTAGGGCTCTGCATCATGGCAATCGCCGCGAGCGCCTGGCTTAACCTATTCACTGCGCTTCGGTTTTCACCGCAACGGTTTCTGACCGACCGCGAAGCCGCAGCCTATATCGCCTTTGACATCGTCCAGCTTTGCACGCTGCTTTCCTTCACGGGCGGGCTTCTTAATCCGTTCTCTGCACTGATCATCGCGCCGGTCATGATCGCCGCCAGTTTTCTCGCTCTGCGCTACACGGTCCTGATTGCCGCCCTGGCGCTTGCCGGCGTCGGCGTGCTGGCGCTTTATCACATGCCGCTGCCCTGGCGCGCCGGCGAGATCCTCGAGCTTGCGCCCATTTACAAATTCGGCGTCTGGGCGGCGCTCTCATTTTCGGTAATGTTTTTTGCCGCCTATGCGCATCGGATCGCGGCGGAGTCGGCGCAGGTGCGCTCAGCGCTTGCGGCGACGCAACTTGTGCTTGAGCGCGAGCAACGATTGTCGGCCCTCGGTGGGCTTGCCGCCGCCGCCGCCCATGAACTTGGCACGCCGCTCGCGACGATCCAGCTTACGGCGCGCGAAATGCAGCGAGAGCTTGAGAATGACGAGATGTTGCGTGACGATGCAGCGCTCCTTGTCGATCAGGTCAAGCGCTGCCGCGAGATCCTCGGCCGTCTCTCCCAGCATGGCGAGGCGGGCGACGCCATTCACGACCGCGTCGACGTAGTCGGCCTCCTGAAAGAAGCCGCCTCCCCCTTTCTTGAAAAGGCGGGAGGTCCGGAAATCCGTATAGAGACGGAAAGCGGCGACGGCGCGACGGAACCGATGTTGCGGCGGCGCCAGGAAATTATCTACGGGCTTCGCAATTTCGTCGAAAATGCGGTCGGGTTCGCCCGCGAAGACGTGCGCGTCGGCGCCGCCTGGACGGCAGAGCGCCTCGCCATCACGATAGACGATGACGGCCCCGGCTTTTCCGCCGAAATTCTCGCCCGGCTGGGCGAACCTTATGTGTCCAGCCGCTTCGCCGCCCGGCGTCCGGACGGCCTGCGGGCCGCCAGCGCGCGCACCGGCGGCATGGGGCTTGGTTTTTTCATCGCCAAATCCCTCCTCGAGGGGACCGGGGCGGAGGTTTCATGGGCCAATCGGGAAACTGGCGGCGCGCGTGTCGGCGTTGCCTGGCCCGTTTCCGCGATCGCCGCCGAGCCTTTCGGTCAAGACATCGCCGCGCGGGCGCCAAACGCTTGAATTTGTTGGCCAGTAAGCGCATTTAATGCCGGAAACAACGTGAACAAATGAACGAACAATATGAACCCGCTTGACGAAGCCCGCGACGCCGACGCCACCCTCCCGCAAGACGCGACCCTGCTCATCGTCGATGATGACGAACCCTTTCGAACCCGCCTTGCCCGCGCCATGGAAAAGCGCGGCTTTCAGCCGATCGTGGCGGCGGGCGTCGCCGACGCCGGCGGCATCCTGAAAGAAATCGCGCCGGCCTTCGCCGTGGTCGATCTGCGCCTCGAAGACGGCGACGGCCTCGACGTCGTCAACCGCATCCATGACAAGCGCGACGATTGCCGCGTCGTCATGCTGACCGGCTACGGCAATATCGCCACCGCCGTCGCGGCGGTGAAGGCCGGGGCCATCGATTACCTCCCAAAACCGGCGGATGCAGACGACGTGCAGAAAGCGTTGCTCGCAAAACCGGGCGAGCGTCCGGACCCGCCGGAAAACCCGATGTCAGCCGATCGCATTCGCTGGGAGCACATCCAGCGCGTCTATGAACTTTGCGATCACAATGTGTCGGAAACGGCGCGCCGCCTCGGCATGCATCGACGCACGCTGCAGCGCATCCTCGCTAAGCGCGCGCCGCGTTAGGCAGTTCCTTACGCGTTGCGTCGACCCACGCAGCAAGCCCAGCAAAGACGGCATATACTCCGATCGCAGACCACGCTGCTTCGGTAGCGCTGCTAGGTGGCGGGCCGAAATTGCCGACAAGCTGCGCGGACGCCATCAACAGAAACAAGATCGCTGGCGCGACAGCGCCCATCGCACCTTTTGAACGGGTGCGCACGAGGAAATAGCCGACGCCGGCGGTAACCAGCGCGAATTCCGCCGCAACTGCGAGCGGCCTGTTATCCCAAAGCCCCAAGCCGACTTTCGGACCGCCGAACCAGAGTTCGAGATCCGGTGTGTGGGTGATGAAGTCGAGAATCCAGTGCGAAAAAACCAGCCCGCCAATGAGCAGCGCCCCGACAGCGCCCGCGCGGCGTCGGAACCACCAATAGGCGGCACCCGCAACGATGCTCCAGAATACCGCCATGACGAGACTGTGCGTATACGGCATATGATGAAGGTCGAAGTGATTTGATGCGGTGAACCCCTCGACAATTCGCACATGTTCAACGCCCAGAAGAATGGCCGGCGCCCATAGGATATCGAGAAACTGAACGGCGACAAACCCGTGCCAAAGTTTGATGCGGTCGCCGGCGATCGCAGCGGCCGGGCCATAATGTCCAATAAACATCCGATGTCTCCCTTCGCAGCAACGGGCGGCGTGCGATTTGCGCACGAGACCTTAGCAGAATCGGCTAGTTAGCGACAAACCGTTGCAATCTAAGGGCAAAGCGCGCGGCCTATTCTTGACCCTTGGCCCCGAGCCGTCGATGTTGCGGCGTTAACTTTTGGGGCAACAGACTGGAGTTCTCATGATCAAGTTTCTCCCTGCCGTATTGGGGGCGACGACGCTTGCGCTGTCAGCGCCCGCGGCCGCCGCGGATATCGAAATCCCGTATGAAAAATTCGAAACGGACAATGGCCTCACCGTCGTTGTTCACGAAGACCGCAAGGCGCCCGTTGTCGCCGTATCGGTCTGGTACAAGGTCGGCTCGAAAGACGAACCCAAGGGCAAGTCCGGGTTCGCACACCTGTTCGAACACCTGATGTTCAACGGGTCGGAGAACTATGACGATGAATGGTTCAAGCCCCTCCAGGAAGTGGGCGCAACCGGTCTCAACGGCACCACGAACACCGATCGGACGAATTATTTCCAGACCGTCCCGACGACGGCGCTCGACCGCATCCTGTGGATGGAATCCGACCGCATGGGTCATTTTGTCGGCGCCGTGACGCAAGAGAAACTCGACGAACAGCGCGGCGTTGTGCAGAACGAAAAACGCCAGGGTGAAAACCAGCCTTACGGCCGAAAGGTTTTCACCAATATTCAGAATTCTCTGTTTCCTTACGACCACCCCTATCATCATTCGACCATCGGCTCGATGGACGATCTCGACGCTGCGTCTTTGGAAGACGTGAAAGAGTGGTTTGAGACCTATTACGGTCCTTCGAACGCTATTCTCGTTCTTGCCGGCGACATCAACGCAGAAGAAGCCCGCCCGCTCGTTGAGAAGTATTTTGGCGACATCGAATCCGGCCCGCCCTTGTTGAAGCCGGATGTCTGGGTCCCGGAGCGCACCGCAAACACGCGCGCAACGATGTACGATCAGGTCCCGCAGGCGCGCATTTATCGCGTCTGGGCGGCGCCGGAAAACGTCAACCCGCAAGCGACGGATCTCTTTATCGCCGCGAGCGTCCTCGGCGACGGCAAGAATTCGCGTCTCTACAAAGAACTTGTCTACGATCAGCAGATCGCGACAGACGCCAGCGTCTTTAACTTCGAGCTGCAAATGGCGTCGATTTTCGGCGTCGTTGTATCCGTGAAGGAAGGCGAGTCGATTGAAAAAGTCGAACAGGAAATGGAGCGTGTAATCGACGAGTTCCTCGCTAAGGGGCCGGCGCGCGCTGAAGTTGATCTCGTCTCAACGAAGACCAAGGCGCAGATTATCCGCGGACTTGAAGAAGTCGGCGGCTTCGGCGGCAAGGCCGTGACGCTCGCGCAGGGCGAGTTGCTGAAGGGCGACCCCGCCTATTTCGCGACCGAGCTTGACGAGCTTGACGCGGCGACGCCGAGGGGCGTTCTCGCCGCGGCCAAGCAATGGCTCAGCGACGGATGGCATCAGCTCGATGTTCTTCCGTTTGCGGAATATTCCACGGCCGCAGCCGGCGTAGATCGTTCAACTGGTCTGCCCGGCGTCACCGGTGAAACAGCCCTTGAATTCCCGGCGATCGAGGAAACGACGCTTGCTAATGGGTTGAAGGTTTATGTTGCAAACCGGTCGACTGTACCGGTCGTCAACGTCGCGCTGCAGTTCGACGCCGGATATGCGGCGGATGCGGGCGACAAGCTCGGCCTTGCGAATTTCACCGCGAATATGCTGGACGAAGGCGCGGGCCGATACGACGCCCTTTCTCTCGCAGCGGAACTTGAAAAGCTCGGCGCGACCATTGGCGCCGGCTCCAATCTCGACACGACGACTGTCCGTCTGTCGGCGCTTAAGGAAAATCTGGCGCCGTCGGTCTCGCTTCTCGGCGATGTCGTGCGCCGATCAACTTTCGCGGATGAAGAGATTGAACGGCAGCGCCAGTTGATCCTCGCCGGCATCAAACAGGAAAAAGCCCAGCCGATTCCGATTGCGCTGCGTATCCTGCCGCCGTTGATGTATGGCGACGGTCACGCTTATGGCGTTCCGTTTACCGGTTCCGGCACGGAAGCGGCCGTCTCCTCGATCAGCCGCGACGATCTTGTCAATTTCCGCGGCAAGTGGCTGCGGCCCGACAATGGCGCGATCTTTGTTGTCGGCGACACGACCATGGCGGAAATCAAACCGCTGCTTGAGCGCACCTTCGGCAACTGGCGCGCATCGGGCGACAAGCCCACTAAGAACGTCGCCGAGGTAAACTTGCCGGACGGTGCTCGCACGCTGATCATTGATCGTCCGGGATCGCCGCAATCGCTGATCCTTGCTGGTCACGTTGCGCCGCCGACCGGCGTCGACAACAACATTGCTATTGAAGCGATGAATGAAGTCATCGGCGGCACCTTTACCGCCCGGGTCAATATGAACCTGCGCGAAGGCAAAGGTTGGGCGTACGGCGCCTACACGTTCTTCCAGGGCGCCCGCGGGCAGCGACCGTGGCTCGTTTACGCGCCGGTGCAGACCGACAAGACGGGTCCATCGATCGCGGAGCTGAAGAAAGAGCTGAACGCTTATATATCGTCAGCGCCAGCGCGCGATGACGAGCTCGACCGCGTCAAGCTCGACAATGTTCGCTCCCTGCCCGGTCAGTACGAGACGTCGGGCGCGGTGCTGGGCAGTCTGCTCGCGTCAAGCCGGTTTGACCGGCCCCTGAACTACCCTGAAACGTTGCCCGAGAAATACCGCACGCTGAGCGTTGACGATGCGAACGCTGCTGCGCGCGAAGTTATCAATCCGGACAAGCTTATCTGGGTGATTATCGGCGACGCGGAAAAAATCCGCGCCGAGGTCGAGGCCGCCGATATCGGTCCGGTCGAAGTAAGAGCGATGACTGACCTCTAAACCAGTCGCATACTGACAAACACGAAACCCGGCCTTTTCGCGAAGGCCGGGTTTTTCTATGGTCTTTGCGTTGACGCGGTGTTTGACGCTAACATCGGCGCGGAACGAAACGGCCGGGACGCGTTGCATCTATGGGCGAGCAAAAACACGAAACGCCGTCAGAAGAACCGAATTCGGCGAAGCAACCGACCGTTGAAACGCGCGTCGCGCGACGGCTCAGCTTCGGCGCTGTCGTTCACCACCTGCTCGGCGATGACGGGCTGAAAGCGCTTAGCGCCCGCAACTGGACGCTGACCGGCGCGGGCCTCGTGGCGCTCGGCGTCGTTTCCGACGTCATGCAAATCTTCGGCCCTGTCGCCGCGTTGGGGCTCGTGCTCTCCGTTGTTGCAGCCGCAATCTTTGGCGCTATCGTGTTCCTGCGCCTCAAATGGCAAAAGAACTGCGTCGGACACTTTATCAGCGCCGTCCTCGCCGCCGTTCTGTTCAGTGTTGTCTTGTTCATCCAGCATGCGGCGCAAGCGGGCGACTACGGCGCCATAGCAAAAACATTCCCGGGCGCGTCGAAAATTCAGCAAGCGATCTATTCGAAAATAGAAGGACTCGAAACCGGACAGGAAGAAATCAACGAGAAGCTCGATGCCTTGTCCGCAGAGTTTCGCCGCGCCAATCCAAATGCAAACTTGTCAAGGGATGCGAAAGAATTTGTCGGCGTGTGGTATCTCGCCTTGCCCTATCAGCCCGACTGGATCGTCGAATATTACGATGACGGAACGTATTTTTTTAAAACGCCGACGGGCGCGGTCAACGGCGTCTACAAAGCCGCGGATGGGCTTTTTATGTCCGAAGCGCCGGGCACCGGGCTCTCTGACGCCGGCTCTTTCCGTTTTCGCGACCCGGACACGCTGGAGATGACTGGCAAATTCGGCATGAGCGTCTGGAAACGGCGCACGGGAGATGAAACGAAGACGCCCGGATAAGGCGAGCCCACAATCCTCCATACAACCTCAACCGGAAAATCTTCGATGAATCCCGCATTCGGTCGATACGTATCGACCCGCGCGCCGGCGCCCTTATTATCGAACCGGGCGAAATGACCGACGCACGAGTGCAGTATGGCGACGCTACGCGGCCTTGCGCGCCGGCGGCGCGCCCCAAAATTGGGAAAATCGCGCCGGGAGCGCGGCGGGTGCGCGCGGGACATGGCCAGCGGGCCGGGTTTTGCATTAAGGTTCATGAAATGGGGCGAGCGCCGCGGGCGGCGCGGAACAGGGTTAAAGGGGTTGTTGAATGGCGCGTTCACGGGAGAAACTGGTTCGATTTGCGCGACCCGGCCGATACGTCTTGAATATGCTGATCTTTTTGCTGCTGGTGGCCGCGGTGGTGTTCTACCTCTCGCCCCTGAGCCCGCAGCCGACAAACCTTTTGATCGACGCCTTCAGCGCCAACCCGATGCTTAACGGGGGCATCCTGTTCGTCCTCTTTCTTGGCGTCGTCTACCATTTCAACCTCACCGAAACGGTGAGCCGCGCCGTAAAATGGATCGAAGGTTTTCGCGACGGCGTTGACCCGACGACCCGGCGCATGCGCAATCCGCCAGCCCTCATCAGCGCCCTGTCGCAGCTCCTCGCCGACACAAACTTCCGCGAAAAATTTTCGCCGGAGTCTACGCGCTCCATGCTCGATTCCGTTGGCACACGGATGGATGAAGGCCGCGAGATGGGCCGCTATATCATGAACCTCCTCGTCTTCCTTGGCCTGCTCGGCACGTTCTGGGGATTGCTTGAAACCGTCAACGCCGTCGCCGCAACGATCAGCGGCCTGGCGACGACCGGCGGCAACGCCGAGGACGCAGTCGCACAACTGATCGCTAATCTGAAAGAGCCCCTCTCCGGTATGGGCACGGCGTTTTCATCGTCGCTCTTCGGCCTTGGCGGCAGCCTTGTCGTTGGCTTCCTCGATCTTCAGGCCGGCCAGGCGCAGAACCGTTTCTATACGGATCTCGAAGACTGGCTCGCCGGACAGACTGAAACCATTCGCTCGCCCAATGGCGACGGCGCGAAATCCTACTCGAGCGCCGATTTCGCTGAACTCGCTGAAGCTATCTCAAGCCTTGAGACGGCGCTGTCGGGCAATACAGAAACGCAGATCAAAGCGAGCGCCGGACAGACGGCGGAGCTCAAAGACGAAATCCGGGCGCTGAACCGCACGCTCATTCGCGTCGGCGGCGGGGAGTAATCTCATGGCGCGTCGGCGCACAAGAAGCGAGGCCAATATCTGGCCGGGCTTCGTCGACGGATTGTCGACGCTGCTGCTGGTATTGATGTTTGTCCTGTCGATCTTTGTCGTTGCGCAGTTTTATCTTGGCGACCGGTTGAATGTCGTCAAACAGGAACTCGCCGACCGGGACTCTGAACTTGCGCGCCTGATCGCGCAGATCAATACGCTGAACGATCAGCTTGGCCTTGCGCAAACGGAAAACGAAACGCTCAACGCGCAGATCCTGTCGCTTGAAACAACAATTGACGAGAAGGACGACGAACTCGCCGCACTCACAGCCGCGCTCGCGACGAGCCAGGCCGCCGTCGCCGCATCGGCGGAGGAACTTGAAGCGGAAAAGGCGCTCTCCGACGAACAAAAAAGCGAGATCGCCACGCTGAACGCACAAATCGCCGCCCTGCGCCGACAACTGGCGTCGCTTCAGGAAGCTCTCGATGCGGCCGAAGCCAAAGACCTCGAACAACAGGCGCAGATCGAAAACCTCTCCCAACGTCTCAACGCCGCCCTCGCCCGCAAGGTGCAAGAGCTGCAGGAAGTGCGCTCGCGCTTCTTCGAGGAAGCGCGCGCAGCGTTGCAAGGGCTTGAGGGGGTTACGGTCCGGGGCGACCGGCTGATTGTCAGCGGCGATGCGCTCTTTGGCTCGTGTCAGGCGACGCTGTCGCCGGGCGCCGCCCAAAGCCTCAACGGCGTCGCCAACGCGATCCTTGAAATCGATAGGCGTATCGCGGCGCAGGTTGCGGGCCGCGAAGACGACGAAGACACGCAGGCGATCCAGAACTGGGTTCTGCGCGTTGACGGCCACGCCGACGCAACGCCGCTCGGCCCCGCCTGCGCCGCCCGTTTTACGGATAATAAGGGCCTTTCGGCCGCGCGCGCGCTTTCGGTGACGCGCTACCTCGAAGGTCGAGGCGTTCCATCCCGCCGTCTTGTCGCCAGCGGATTAGGGGCCGACTTCCCGCTCGTTTCCGGATACTCGGCCGCCGCGCTCGCTCAGAACCGGCGCATCGAATTCAAACTGACGGAGCGTTGATCATGAAGCGCACAACGATAGCTCTTGTTGTCTTCGCAGTCGTTGCGTCGTCCTCAACGCTTTTCGCCCAACGCAGCGAAATCGAGCCGCCGCTTGAGCGCGCGCAACGTTTTATCGAGGAAAGAAAACAGACCCGGCCGCGCCTGGCGCCGCCGCCTGTCGGGCGACCGCCTGTGCGGACGGACGCAGCGGAGGTCGACTGGAACGCCGCGCGCGCGCTGGTCGCTGCAACCGAACGCCGCCGGCTTGCAAATCTTTCAAACGTCACAGCGACACGCGCCGTCGCTTTCGAACCCACGACCGGCGTGCGCGCCGCCGCGGCAGAAAACCTGAAACAGGCGCGCGCAGCGGAAATCGCCGCCGTCTCCATCCCTGTGCTTATTCCCAATCACGAACGCGTTCGCGACACCGTGCAGATATTCGGACAGGCCGACGCCTATACGGCCATCGCCGAGATTGCCGACGGCGTCGATATGCGCATGTCGGGATCGCGCAAGCGGCTCGTTCTTGAGCGGGCGCCGGCGCGGCGCGAAGCGCTGCAAAAAATGCGCGCAGCGCGACCGCCCCTGCCCGGCGTCGATGCGCCATACGTGATCACCCGCAGCGACTCGTCGACCGATTTGTCGTTTTCACGGTTCAATGTGGGCTATGTTCTAAGCCTCATCTGTGACGATCCGGAAAACGACGCGCGCTGCGCGGAAGACGACTTCATCACGGCGCTCGCCTCGTCGCTCGCCTTGCTCAATGATGACAGCGGGGGCGGACAATGACCGACCGCCGTCATGCGCAGCGCGGCAATGTCGCGGGGAAAATGCTTCTCGCCCTGATCATTCTTGCAGCGTTCTGGGCGCTTTTTTACTGGGAAATAAACATTCGCGACGATAGCGGCGATGCGGGCGAACCAATTGCCGATGAAGAGCCGGTCGACGATGCGCCAGCGGATGATCCGGATGATGATGAGCCGCCTGCGCCCGATGACACGCCTGACGACGCGCCGGCGGACATCACGGACGAAACCGGCGCCGCCTTTTCCTATCTTCCAGTGGGCGATCTCTTGCCGGAAAGCGGCCCAGGCTTCGCCGACGACACGGTCTACCGTGATATACTCTTCCCGACCGCCGACCGCGCCTATCTCAACTCTCAGGTTTATCGTTATGGCGGCTATTACGGCGCGCTCAACGGCATGGAAGGCGGTCAGTGCGAGGCGCAGAATTACGAATATCCCTGGCAGGACACGTTTTGCGAAAAACGCTCCCGCGATCAGGATTTGTGCCCGGGCGGCGGCCATGAAGGCCTCGATATTCGCCCGGCGGACTGTACGAAAAGCGCCCACCTCGCCGTTGCGGTGGAGGATGCAAGAGTTGTCGATCTGCGTCGTCACTGGGTGACGCTGCAGACCGATGACGGCACGCTCTATAACTATCTCCACCTCAATATGGGCGCGCTCAGTGTCAGCCTCGGCGATTATGTGAGCAAGGGCGATCCAATCGGCGTCGTCTCAAACGACTTCTACAAGTCAGACGGAACGGCCGTGCCGACGACCATTCATCTGCATTTCGAAATGTATGAAAACTATGTCGCCGGCGACGAAGACGACGAACCGCTATTCACGAAAGTAAACCCGTATCTGACGCTGGTTGCAGCCTATGATCGCAAACTGCGCGGCGAATAACGCTTCCTGTATGCCTGCGGGGCTGACGGTTACTCGCGCGGCTGCAGAGAGACGGCGACCCAGACGGCGAACAAGGCGCCCGCGAGACCGAACCAGGTTAGCGCATACTCAAGATGCTTGTTGCGAAAGTCGAGGCGCGTCGTCCCGCCCCTTGGCAGCGTGACGCCGTCAACCGCATACTGATCGATATAGTATGGAAGAACGGGCCCCGCGCCGTTCACAGAGGCCATCGCCTCAGGATCGCGCAAGAACCACAAACCATCTGCGCCCGCGCCGGCCCGGCGAAACCAGGACGCGGGCGGGCCGACGCGTTCCGGCGTGCGAAGGAGGCCCGCAATTTCTGTTGCGCCTGCCGGCGTCGGCGACGCCGCTTCATCGACCGATTGCGGAACGAAGCCACGATTGACATAAATCGCGCCGGCTTCCGTCTGAAATAGCTGAAATAAAAACACGCCCGGTGCGCCATCATACGTTCCGAAAACCGGCGCAACCGCACCTTCAACAAAGGCGCCCTCTGTTCTTACCGGGGCATATTCAACTTGATGTCCCATCTCGGCGACGTCCAACAGCGCATCCAGCGAACGCGGCGGCGCGTTTGTGCGCGATTCCACGATCGAAATGAGGTTCTTTTTCCACTCAAGACGCTGGAGCTGCCAATTCCCGAGCACGACCAGAATGGCGAGCGCGACAAGCGTACAAACCGTCAGCACGGGACGGAAAGTAAACTCTCGGTCCCCGATCACTCTTCGAGGCGACCTTCCGCCGCCTTGTTCTGGTATTGCAGGGCGATCAGCGTCGCTTTCAACGGCCGCAGCAGCAGGAGCGTCAATCCCACCGCCAATCCCGCGCTGACTGCAAAAGCGAGCCACAGCGGCGCGTGCCATGCGAAACGCGCAACGAACGCCGCCGCGACGGCGACAAAACCGACAATGAAAATCACGAAGACCGCCGGGCCATCGCCGGCGTCTTCTTTAGTATAATCGAGCCCGCAATTCTCGCAGGCTTTGCGAATACCGAGAAACCCGTCGAACAACGGAGCCTGTCCGCAGCGTGGGCATTTACCGCCAAAGCCGGCGGCGTATGGCGAAACCGGAGGATAATATGTCATTGATCCAGCGCACGCGTCAGCGCCAGTGCGATCTCGTCATCATCAGCAGAGACGCGGCCTCGGTGATAGTCGAGCGCCGCCGCCTTTAAGCCCGCCGGCGTTTTCACTTCGCAGGTTTGATACTCGTCGTCCGCGGCAACGAGATCGCCGCGCTCAATAAGTCGATCGCGCGTTCGTTCCGACAATGATGAACACATCATCATGGCAAGGATGAAACGCTCGTTCTCGGCGCGTCCGTAATAATACATATATCCGTCGTCTTCCTCGGCCTGCACGGCGTAGCCGCGCCGCGCGACGCGTCGGAACCTCATATACGCAGCGTCCTCCTCATCGTCACCGTTCTGAAAACGATAACGGCCGGTATCATCGACCGTCACGGAAAAGCGCTCGCAGTCACCGTCGTCAGCGTCCTCGCTTAACGGGCACATCACATAGTCGCCTGCATCAAGAGGCGTCGCATCGCCGTTTGCGGCGTCAAGCATCGGCTCCTCAGACACAAGGCAACCGGCGAGCGCAAACCCCGCGCTCGCGGCAATAACGAATTTCATGAATAGAGAGCACATACCGGCCCTCCGTAAACGTCGCTTACGACAGCATGCCCTGATTGCCGAGCACGTAGATAAAGGCGAACAGGAACAACCAGACAACGTCGACAAAATGCCAGTACCACGCCGCCGCCTCGAAGCCGAAATGGCGTTCCGGCGTAAAGTGCCCGGCGAGCGCGCGGAAGAGACAGACCGTCAGAAAGATCGTGCCGATAATGACATGCAGCCCGTGAAAGCCGGTCGCCATGAAAAATGACGCGCCGTAAATGCCGCCGCCGGAGAATTTGAACATGTCGAGCGAAAGCGCTTCGTAATATTCAATCGCCTGTAGTCCGGTGAAAAACACGCCAAGAACGATTGTCACGATCAATCCCTGCACGAGGCCTTTTTGATCATTGTGCAAAATGGCGTGGTGCGCCCAGGTCACCGTCGTGCCCGATAAGAGCAGGACAAGCGTATTGATCAGCGGCAGCGTCCATGGATTGAGCGGCTCGACGCCGACCGGCGGCCAAACGGCGCCCGTCGCGTGCACGCGGCCGTCATTGCCGGCGAAGGCCGGCTCGCCCGCCGCATTCAGCATTTGCGAGCCATCGGAAAGAAGCACCGGGTCGCCGGCGCCGGGGAACAGCGCGGCGCCGAAAAACGCCCAGAACCATGCCGCGAAGAACATCACCTCCGACGCGATGAACAGCACCATGCCGTAGCGCAACCCTAAGCGGACGACGGTCGACGTGTTCTCGCCGGTGAGGCTTTCCTTGATAACATCGCGCCACCACCCAACGAAGGTGACGAGGATGCCGGCAAACCCAATAAGAAACATCGTGGGCCCGCGCAGTTCGATGACCGGAGAGCCCGCCGGGCCGAAAACCAGTCCGGATTCATTCGCACCCGATTTCATCCAGATGACCGCGCCGATCATCATCAGCGTCGCCGCGATGGATCCGACGAGCGGCCAAGGGCTCGGATTGACCAAATGATATTCGTGTTTGACGTCTGCGCCGGCCATAGAGGCACCCCTCGTCGATTAAGCCTCGAAAATTCAGCGATCTATACTTCGCTCGCGACCAAAAATCCAAGCCTTGCCGCGGTATCGTCCCGCGCCATAGGGCCGCAGGACGGCGCGGCTACCGTGCGCCGCCGACCGTCCCAGTTGAGCTCGGCTCATCATCCCAGGCGAAAAACGTGTAGGAGAGCGTGATTGTCTGCACCTCGGCCATGTTCGGATCATCGGCAAGGGCCGGATCGATGAAATAGGTCACCGGCATCGATGCGGTCTCGCCCGGTTGAAGGGTCTGCTCGGTAAAGCAGAAGCACTCAATCTTCTGGAAATAGATGCCGGCCTTGGCCGGCGATACATTGAACGTCGCCCGCCCCGTCACGGGCCGCTTCGACAGGTTCGCCGCTTCATAAAAAGCGAGCCCCGTCTCCCCGATATGGAGCGTCTGCGCAATCTGTTCAGGCTTGAACCGCCAGGCGAGGCCTTGCGCCACCGTGGCGTCAAAGCGGATGGTGATCTCGCGCGCCAGCGTGCGGTCGGCGGGCGCATCTGCGCGCTGCGTAAAGCCGCCCCAGCCGGTTACCTGACAGAAGGCGCGATAGGCCGGGACCGACGCAAAGGACAGCACGATCATGCCGACGACGACACCGGCGACGATCATGGCGGTTTTTTTGTTCGCGCGTTGGTTCATGGGTTTCGCTAAAACGAACGCTCGGCGACCGAGCCGCCAAGCTTCAGAATTGTTACCGCAAAGACGAGAACGATGAACGCCCCGAGCCCCAGCGCAATCGCCAGGTTGCGCCGGTCGCGTTGTTTGATCTCGTCGGATTTTTCTGGGCGTTGGTCAGCCATGAAGCCCCATCCAGCGCTCGATGGGAATGACCGCAAAAAGCGCAAAGAGATAAAGAATAGAGAACTTGAACAAATGAACCGCCGGGCGGTGATCGTCGCTCGCAGCCCGCAGCAGCTTCCACGCGGCGTAGACGAAATAGACGCCTAGCGCGGTCGCAGCGGCGAAATAGAAAATTCCGGTCGTGCCGACAACGAACGGCAATACGCCGGCGGCCGCCAAGACGACGGAGTAAATAAAAATCTGTCGGCGCGTTGCGTCCGCACCCTTTACAACCGGCATCATCGGCACGCCGGCGCGTTCATAGTCGCCCTGCTTGAAAAGCGCCAGCGCCCAGAAATGCGGCGGCGTCCACAGGAAGATAATGGCGAACAACACCCATGCGTCGATGGGCGCCGCGCCAGAAACGGCAGCCCAGCCGACAACCGGCGGAAGCGCGCCGGCGGCGCCGCCGATGACAATGTTTTGCGGCGTCAGGCGCTTTAGCCACATGGAATAAATAACGACGTAGAAGAAGATCGTGAACGCCAACAGCCCGGCGGCCAGATAGTTGGAGGCAAGCGCGAGCAACGCCACGGCGAGCGCTGAAAGGAACCAGCCAAAGGCCGCCGCTTCAGCGGGCGGCACGCGGCCGGCGGGCACCGGCCGCCGGGAGGTTCGCGTCATGACGGCGTCGATGTCTGCGTCCCACCACATGTTGAGCGCCCCAGAGGCGCCGGCGCCGACGGCGATGGCCAATAGCGAAATGGCCGCAAGCGCCGGATGGATGGCGCCGGGCGCCGCGACCATACCGACGAACGCCGTGAAGATCACAAGCGACATGACGCGCGGCTTCAGGAGATCAAAGTAATCTCCCGGACCGGCGATATCACTCACACGCATATTGGCGCTAGCCTCGCTCATGAGGCGGCTTATGCCCTATGGACCGGCGAATGAGAATAGGACCGGCGGCGAAAGCGGCGCGGCCCCCCGTCGCAACAAACCGTCGGGCTCGCGGGCGCTCTATCGGCGTGAAAAGATGGTCTTGGCGCCGAAAACAACAACAATAAGAACCATGAAGGCGAGAAAATAGGAAAGAAGCGTCGCCGCCGTCATATTCATGAAAACGCCCCAACTCGCCTGCAACTGGCCGGCGAGCCGGCCGCCCGTTACGGCGGTTCCTTCCGTCGCTCCAAAGACGCTGCGGAGATATCCGCCGATCGCAAACAACACCAAGGCCAGCAGCGTCATTGACCCAATTTGCGTGCCGCGGCGCATCATCAGTGCGGCGACGCCAACCGAACCGAATGCAATCGCTAATGCGATCCAGTCGCCGCCGAGAAATGTCGACCGCAGCGTCGCCAAAACATCGCTGAATATTGTTTCAAGCATTCCCCAAACCCCATCTCTTTCGCGTCCCCCGACGCGCCCTCAACATGTATAAAGCGCCGGCGCTTTTCTGGCGCCGGCGCCGTATTCCGTCAGCCGCGTCAGCCCCGGAAAAAGAGCGACTTGCCGATAAACAAGATCGCGATCGTGACAGCGAAAATCAGCAGGTAAATGAGCATCGTCGCGCCCGACATGGCGCCCAGCGAGGCCCAACCTGCATCTAACTGTGAAAGATAGGCGCCGGGGCTCGTGGGCGCGTCGCTCATTGCGCCGCCATAGACAAGCCAGAGAACGCCCAGCACAAGCATCGCCAACACGCTGACGCATACGATCTGTCCGACGCTGCGCATGGCGAATACGCCGACCAGCGCGGCCACAACAACCATGCCTAAAAACACCCAGTCGCCGCCAAGAAAAATGCCCTCCGCGACGGCGCGTATTTCTCCAATCATCCCTTCCATCTTTGATCCCCTTCCCAGTGGTTAACAAAATCTGAGCGGAAATTAACGAATTTTTGCGCCGGCGCACGCTGCAGCGCACAAAAAACCCGCCGGAAGGCCGGCGGGCTTAATATTCGTTGCGGGGCGGTCCCTTTAGAACGCCTTGGCGTCGCCCCGGTCAAACCGCGGCAGCTCGTTGAACTGGTGGAAAGGCGGCGGCGAAGGCAACGTCCATTCGAGCGTCGTCGCCCCTTCGCCCCAGTAATTGGACTCCGCCTTGCGACGATAAATGAAGAACGCGTCAATCATCGCAACGAGGAAGACGAGCATGCCGACAATCGTGATCGCGTAGCCGATTGACGACCAACCGTGCCAGTACGCAAAGGCTTCCGGGTAATCGATATAGCGACGCGGCATGCCCTGCAGGCCCAGAAAGTGCTGCGGGAAGAAGATCAGATTGACGCCCACAAACATGATCCAGAAATGCAAGACACCGAGCCATTCGCGATACATTTTGCCGGTCATTTTGCCGAACCAGTAATACCATCCGGCGAAAATCGCGAAGACAGCGCCGAGCGATAACACGTAATGGAAATGCGCAACGACGTAATACGTGTCGTGCATGTAGTGGTCGATACCGGCGTTGGCGAGCACGACGCCGGTGACGCCGCCCACCGTAAAGAGGAAGATGAAACCGATCGCCCAGAGCATCGGCGTCTTAAACTCGATGGAGCCGCCCCACATGGTGGCGATCCAGGAGAAGATCTTGATACCCGTGGGCACCGCAATGACCATCGTTGCGGCGACGAAGTAAGCTTTCATGTTTACGCTTAAGCCCACCGTATACATATGGTGCGCCCAGACGATAAAGCCGACAAAACCGATGGCGACCATCGCATAGGCCATGCCGAGATAGCCGAAGATCGGCTTCTTCGAGAACGTCGAAACGATGTGGCTGATAATCCCGAAACCAGGAAGGATCAGAATGTAAACTTCCGGGTGGCCGAAGAACCAGAAAAGATGTTGGAAGAGGAGCGGATCGCCCCCGCCCGCCGCATCGAAAAACGCGGTGCCGAAATTGCGATCCGTCAGGAGCATCGTGATAGCGCCGGCAAGAACCGGAAGCGACAAGACCAGCAGGAACGCCGTCACCAGCACGGCCCAGGCGAAAAGCGGCATTTTGTGCAACGTCATGCCAGGCGCGCGCATATTGAAAATCGTCGTGATGAAGTTGATAGCGCCGAGAATTGACGACGCGCCCGCAAGGTGCAGCGACAGGATCAGAAGATCCATCGCCGGTCCCGGGCTGCCTGTATTCGAAGAGAGCGGCGGATAGAGCACCCAGCCGCCGCCAAAGCCGATATTTTGTCCGTAACCCGGCGCAAACAGCGACAGCGTAATCAAGATGCCCGATGCGCCGTAGAGCCAGAAAGAAATATTGTTCATGCGCGGAAAGGCCATGTCCGGCGCGCCGATCATGATGGGTACGAACCAGTTGCCGAAGCCGCCGATCATCGCCGGCATCACCATGAAGAAGATCATGATGAGCCCATGATAGGTGGTCAGCACATTGTAAAAGTTCGCCGCGGCATCGAGGTCGCCGCCGCTCCACATTGTAAGGATCGTCACGCCGGGCTCTGCGAGCTCCCAGCGCATGAGGCCCGACATGGCGCCGCCGACGACGCCGGCGATAATCGCGAAGATCAGGTAAAGCGTGCCGATGTCCTTGTGGTTCGTTGAAAAGAACCAGCGAACAAAGAAGGACGGTTTGTGGTCATGTGCGTCGTGACCGGTTGCGGCGTGTGCGTCTGCCATGATGCGCCCCTTAGTTTCCGTTGTCGCCGGCCCCGGCGCTTGCAAGTTTTATGTCTTCGCCAAACATCGGCTCCATCCCGGCGAGGGCGCGCTGTCCGTCAACCCACGCCTCGAATTCCGGCCGTGAAACGACCTCGACGGCAATCGGCATATAGGCGTGTTTGACGCCGCAGATCTCCGAGCACTGACCGTAATAAACGCCCTCGCGATCGGCCGCGAACCAGGTCTCGTTAAGACGCCCCGGCACGGCGTCGATTTTTATCGCGAAGGCTGGCAGCGCCCAAGAATGAATGACGTCGTTTGCGGTCGTAATGAGCCGGATTGTCTCACCGACAGGCACGACCACGCGATTGTCGACCTCAAGCAGGTAGAGTTCTGACGTCGTCTGATCTTCCGGCAGGAGATTTGAGAAGAAATCGAAATCGCCAAAGTCTGGGTAGGAATATTGCCAATTCCATTGATAGCCGACGGCCTTGATCGTCATGGTCGGGGCCAGCGCAATGTGTTTCTCGCAGGCGTCAAAATACCGGGCCGTCAAGGGGCAGTCTTTTGCGTTGATGCCCGAACGCCCGCCGCGCACGATAATGTTGGCGCCCGGCGCCGGCGGCGTTTCAAATTCAACAACGACTTCAGCGTCGCCAAGGCCGCTTAACCGGTAGTCGTCGCGATGTTTCAGCTTTTGCGCGCCCGCCCCTTCGTCGATCATGACTTCGATATGTTTCGCCCGGATCACCGTGCGCCCATCGGCAAAGTTATTGGCGAATACGAAATCGACCGTTTGTCCGTCGCCGCGATAAGTCGCCTGCTTGCCGTCAGGAACGACGTCTTCCTTGTAGAGCAGGTCAAACGACGGCAGCGCGATGAATAGAAGGATCAGGATCGGGACGCCGGTCCATATGATTTCGATCAGCGTGTTGTGGCTGAATTTGCGCGGGGTGGGGTTGGATTTGGAATTGTAGCGGACAATGATCCACAGCAGGAGCGCCAGCACTAAGAGGCTGATTACCGTGATAATTGGCATCAGGATCCAGTTGTGGAAAAAATGCACTTCTTCGGCGAGCGCAGAATTGGCCGGCAGCATCGCTATGCCGCCCTGAGTCCGTTCGGCCAGCGCGGCAGCGCCCGCCATCAACGCGCCTGAACCTGAGATCGCCGCGATCAGTCTTTTCATTCGTTCACCCCATGGGCTTTTCGGCTGACGCTGGAACCATCGCGACCAGAACAGGCCGCGACGCCTATGCGCGCCCGGAATTCTGCCCGCTTATAGGCCGGTCGCCGCGGCGTCGCTATCGGCCATTTCATGAAAAATGGTCGCAGCGGCGGGCCTTTTCGCGCCGGGCCGTCATTGCGGAGCGGCCATTGCAGGGAGGCGGGGCGACGACTAAGTCTCCACAGATGACAGATTCCTATTTCTTCAGCCGCACCGATCTCGACCGCTCCCGCACCCAAAACCTTGTCGATAACGCCCTTAGCGGCGCTGACGACGGCGAGCTTTTTCTTGAATATGCACAGTCCGAAGCCTTTGTCTTTGACGACAACAGGCTGAAGACAGCCAGCTTCAACGTCGATCAGGGATTTGGCCTGCGCGCCGTTCTTGGCGAGTCAACCGGATACGCCCACGCCTCGGAGCTGTCCGAAGCCGCGCTGAAACGCGCGGGCGCGGCCGTGCAGGCGATCAGGACTGGCGACAGCGGAAAACTCTCCGACGGACCGGCGCGCACTAACGCGCGGCTCTATCCGGACGACAATCCGCTTGATGAGACGCCCTTTGAGGCGAAAACGAAACTCCTAGAGGAGATCAACGACTACGCGCGGGCCAAAGACAGCCGCGTGCGTCAGGTGTCGTGTTCACTCACCGGCGAATGGTCGGCGGTCGAGATCATGCGGCCCGGCGGCGAAATCATCCGCGATTTTCGCCCGCTGGTGCGGTTGAACGTGTCCGTCACCGCCGGCGACGGCGACCGGCAGGAAACCGGTAGCTATGGCGCCGGCGGCCGGGAAGGATATGCGGCCTTCATCGCGCCCGATGCATGGCGTGGACAGGTCGACGAGGCCTTGCGTCAGGCTCTCGTCAATCTGGAGGCGGAACCGGCGCCGGCCGGCGAAATGGAAGTCGTGCTCGGGCCCGGCTGGACCGGCGTCCTTCTGCACGAGGCGGTCGGCCACGGCCTTGAGGGCGATTTCAATCGCAAAGAGACGTCCGCTTTCGCGGGCCGGCTCGGCGAACGCGTGGCGGCGCCGGGCGTCACAGTTATCGACGACGGGACCATCAACGGTCGGCGCGGATCGCTGACCGTGGATGATGAAGGAACGCCGACCTCGCGCACAGTGCTGATTGAGGACGGTATTCTCAAAGGCTATCTGCAGGATCGTCTCAACGCCCGGCTCATGGGCATGAAAGCGACCGGCAATGGACGGCGCGAAAGTTTTGCGCACAATCCGATGCCGCGCATGACCAATACCTTCATGCTGGACGGCGATCGCGATCCGGAAGAAATCCTGAAGTCCGTCAAAGACGGCATTTACGCCGTCAATTTTTCCGGCGGACAGGTCGATATCACGAGCGGCAAATTCGTCTTCAACTGCACCGAGGCCTATCGCGTCCAGAACGGCAAAGTCGGCGCGCCGATCAAAAACGCCGCCCTGATCGGGGACGGTCCGTCCGTTCTTACGCAAGTCTCCATGATCGGAAACGATTTTTCGCTGGATCCTGGCGTCGGCGTCTGCGGCAAAGCGGGACAGGGCGTGCCGGTCGGCGTCGGCCAACCCACCATCAAGATCGATCGCTTAACCGTTGGCGGCGCAGCGGGTTAATGGTTTACGCGGTCGCCTGCCAGACCGTCCGTGACAGGATCATCAACATGATCGCCGCCAAGACCACCAGGTAAAGAATAGTCGATCCAGCAGCCGTCCAAATCGTCTTAACCCAGCCGCGCCCATATGCACGCTTGATTGCAACCACATAATAGATCGCGACGGCAAAAAATCCGACTAACCCGACAAGCGGCGCGCCGAGTTGCGCCAGCATAAGGCTTGCCCCGACGACGGCAAAATTTACCGCGTGAACATAAAGCGACAGCACCATGTGATCAAAGATGATCGCATTGCGGCGCAAAAAAAGCGCAAGGATTAGCGCGAGCACGGGGGTCATCAAAAACATCACCCGCGGCAGCCAGTCGTTAACCCCTGCGTTAAACGCCTGCGGATTTCCAATCGCCCAATTTATCCCTTCGAGCAGACGCTTGAAAATTTCTTCATTCTGATCGTCCGTGTCATTCACATCGTCAGCGTCCGTCGCAACAGCAGCGTCGCTTTCGCTCCGTTCGCTTACAGTGTTGAAACACGTTTCAAGCCGGTCTTTATCCGTTTTGAGATCGCTCTCCTTAATGAGAAGCCTAAAGTCCACGCGAAACGAGCAGTACTCGTTCGTAGCATCGTCCACCTCGGCGTCATCCGGGTCCATGGCCACGTCAGCCGATTCAAGAATTGCGATGACCCGCTCCGTTTGCGCGGGCGTAAGTTCCGTAAACTGCACGTCAAGTCCGACGAAAAGCGTTTTCGTGAGCGCCGTTGACAGGAAAAACAAGAAACTCACGACCAGAAACAACCGAACGGGCGGCGTATAGCGTGCGCGGCGGCCGTGCGAGTAATCCGTTGGAACCACGCCGGGCGATGTGGCGAGGAGGCCGAGGGTGCGCCACATCCGGCTGTCGAACGCAAATGTATCTTCGATGAAGTCTCGCGCGAGCACGAGCAGGCTGCGTCGCAGATCGTCCTGTTTTTGACCGCACGCAACGCAAAATACGCCGGCGACGCCGGCGCCGCACGACAGGCAAACCGCATCCGGTGCGAGAAGCGACGCATTGTCGTCGCCCGGCGCCGGCTCGGTCGCCGCGCCGTCACTGTCCTCGCCGTCAATGTCGTCGAATTCGCTCATCGCGCCTTGCCCGCGGCGACCGTAGCAGCTCAATCGCCAAATGAAAAACGTTCCGTCATCGTTGCATGTTGTGATAAGCGGACGTCGTCATGGCCGGCTTCATCACGCGCTTCGCACCATCGCCGACAGGTTTTTTGCATCTCGGTCACGCCTATTCCGCGCTCCTTGCATTCGATATGGCGCGCGAGGCGGGCGGGCGATTTCTGTTGCGTATCGAAGATATTGATCGAGCCCGGTGCAAGCCAGATTTCGAAGCTGCGATTTTCGGAGACCTTGAATGGCTGGGCGTCGAATGGGAAACGCCGGCGCTGCGCCAATCAGATCGCTTCAACTTCTATCATCAGGCATTGGCGCAATTGCGCGCGCAGAATGTCGTCTACAGATGTTTTAAAACGAGAAAGGAAGTTGCGAAAGAAGCAGCCCAAGCGCCGCATCTCGGCGCCGACGGGCCTGAAGGACCGCAATATGTCGGCGAGCCCCTTGACGATCATGAAGAAAACGAACTCCTGGAGAAGGGCGCAGCCTATGCCTGGCGTCTGTCTTTGGCGCGAGCGCGCGACGCGCTCGGCGGGAACTTTTCAGCGCTTTCCTTCGCTGAAGAGGGGCGTGGGCCGAAAGGAGAAACCGGCTTGATCCGGGCGACGCCGGAGATCTTCGGGGATCCCGTCATTGCGCGGAAAGATTTCGGAACGAGCTATCATCTTTCTTCTGTCGTCGATGATGCCGCACAGGGCGTTACCCATGTCGTGCGTGGCGAAGACTTGTTTCCGGCGACGCATTTGCACCGCCTCTTACAGGCGCTGCTGGAACTGCCGGCGCCCCGCTACCGTCATCATCGCCTGATTACTGATGAAAACGGCAAGCGTTTTGCGAAACGAGATCAATCAGTGACTCTGAAGGCCCTGCGGGGCGGCGGCGCAACGCCGGCGGACATTCGCCGGCGCGTCGGCCTTGACCTGATCGCGCGCTAGGCGTTCAGCGTTGACGATGTCGTTTCGGGATATCGCGCGCCCGTCACCGAGCCGGGCGGCACGGCCTTCTCTATCGCCGCTATTTCTTCCGTAGAGAGATTTATTTCCGTCGCACCGATATTTTCCTCAAGGCGCGATATCTTTTTAGTACCCGGGATCGGAATGATGTCTTCGCCTTTCGCCATCACCCAGGCGAGCGCAATCTGCGCAAGGCTCGCGCCCTTGGCTTCAGCGATTGCAGCAAGCTGATCAACCAGCGAAAGGTTCTTTTCAAGCGCCCCATCTGCAAAGCGGGGATTGTGGGACATCCGATAATCATCGGCGTCAAAATCTTTCTCGCTGCGAAAGGCGCCGGTCAGCAATCCGCGGCCCAGGGGCGAATAAGCGACGAACGCAACGCCAAGCTCGCGACAAGCGGGGATGGCTTCGGCCTCCATATCCCGCGTGACGATCGAATATTCTGATTGCAGCGCCGCAATCGGGTACACGACGTTCGCCGCGTTCAACGTTTCGACGCTGACCTCCGACAATCCCAGCGCGCGCACCTTGCCGGCTTTTACCAGATCAGCCATGGCGCCAACGGAGTCCTCTACCGGCACGGCGCGATCGCGGCGGTGCATGTAGTAGAGGTCGATCACGTCAACGCTCAGACGCTTCAGTGAGGCGTCGCAGGCTTCCCTGATATATTTCGGGTCATTCGAGAGCCCGACCCAACCGCCGTCTTCGTCCCGCTGAATGGCGAATTTCGTCGCCAGCACGACGTCGCTCCGGCGGCGCTTCAAGAAACCGGCGAATTGCTCCTCATTGCGGCCCGAGCCGTACATATCAGCCGTGTCAAAGAAATTGACGCCTCGTTCAACGGCCGCATCGAGAACTTTCTCCGCCGCCGCATTCGATAATGCGTCGCCATAAAACTCGGCGAGCCCCATGCAGCCGAAGCCCAATTGTGAAACTTCGATGCCGGAACGGCCCAAGGGCGCCTTGCGCATATCATTCTCCCGAATGTCGTGAGTTGAACGGCACTATGCGCGCGAGATTTCAATTCCGCAATTCTTGAAAAATTAAAGCGCGTTACTATGTGTGCGCTTCAACGAAATCATCCCGCAATCGATAGTGCCCGGTCATCGGCCAGGAGAAGAGGACATCCTCATGCTTCGGCCCGGCGCCGATATTATGCACAACCATCGGCGCGCCGGACGGACCGATTTGTCCGGTGACAACGCCAATATGCGGAAGCCACCCGCCGTTTTCGCCCTTCAGGTTCCAAGCCACGATATCGCCGGGCTGATAGCCCGTAGGATCGTCGCTCGGCGCCAATCGCATATTATTCCGGACAAAGAATGCTTCTAGATTGGGAACGCGCCGGTGATCAATATTGGGATCCGGCGCCGCGAGGCCCCAGTGCGCCGGATAGGCGGCGAATGCGGCGTTCATGTCCTCATGAACAAGTTCCTGCAAATCGACCCCGAGCGCGCGCAGCGACCGCACCACGACGTCGCTGCAAACGCCGCGATCCGGCGCGACATCGCCCAGGGGGTAGGCGATGGGCCGATACGCGGCGTCGTACACAATGTGATGGCGGGTGCGCTCGATTGCAGCGGCGGCGAGTTGCGCGCCGAAATCGTCTGCGAGCGCTGACCGGGCGAGGATAGCGGCAAGGACCGCAAAAAACAGAAGAACACGCGTCACGCTCATAATCTCGCCGCGAAATCCGGCGCCATTAAGGCCACGCGCATTCGTGATCGATCGTGCGTTGTCGCCAGCCCAGCTATCGCGATAAAAGCCCGGCCGACGACGGAGGGCGATATGAAATCTGGACTGCTGCTGGCGCTGCGCGCATCGACCGGCCTTTTGCTGATCATCTGGGGATCGTTGCGGGCGTTCTCACCGGAAAGGGGCGTTGGCCTCGCCGACAAATATTACGGCGGCGCGGTGAACACGGAGACCATCCAGGCCGCCTTTGGCTGGGGTGAGATCGCCCTTGGCGTCTTTGTGATCCTTGGGCTTTTCCGCATTGTCGCCTATCCGCTTCAGGCGCTTATTCTCGTTGGCGGCGTCTTCCCGATCTGGAAACATATCCTCGATCCCTTGGGCAATTATCTGTTTGCGGCCGACGAGCGGGCGAACATCCTGTTCTTTCCGTCGACGACGGTGGCGATTGCGACCCTGATCATCCTCGCCTTTCGCGAGTATGACACGCTCAGCCTCGACCGGGTGTTGAAGCGCGGCTAAGCCCTGCGCCGAATTGAGGGCGAAATCCGGCGAACCGACGCTGAATTAGGGCGCGAGTGTTCTTATATTTTCCTCCAGAAGGAGGCGCTCATGTATCCCGACCATCCGCTCGCCGACGAACGGGGCCTGTCCCCGGTCGCATTCATTCTCAACGTTCTTTGGCTCGTCCTTGGCGGCGCTCTTGCGGCGGTCGGTTGGTTTGTCGCAGCGCTGATCATGGTCGTCACCATCATCGGCATCCCCTGGGCGCGCGCGGCTTTCGATAACGGCGTCTATACGCTCTGGCCCTTCGGCGCGAAGCCCATGGCCCGCGATCGGCTCTATGGCGAGGATATCGGCACGGGGCCGCTCGGCTTTCTCGGCAATGTCATCTGGTTTTTCCTCGCCGGCTGGTGGCTGGCGCTGGGGCATGTTTTCGCCGCCATCGGCCTCGCCATCACCATCATCGGACTGCCCTTCGCCTGGGCGCATCTTAAACTTGCCGGCTTCGCGCTCTGGCCCATCGGCCGCACGATTGTCGCCAGTAATGTCCGGCCCGGCTATTACCGCCGCGCATATTAGCGGGATCGGCCCCTACTCCATCGTCAGCACAGCCGCGTAGGCTTCGATCCCGTAAAAGAGATTGCCGAGCCGGATATTTTCGTCGGCCGCATGCTGATTATTGTCGAAATTGGCGATCGGCAGGATGACGATTGGCGCGTCGGAAATGTCTTCAAAGATATAAAGCGGCAGCGTGCCGCCGAGCCCGGGATTGAGAATGAGGCTGTCGCCCGCGGCGATGCGCAGCGCCCCAACGAGATCGTCGACGCCTGGCGCGTCGAGCGGCGTGCGGACGGCGCGATACCCGCCTTCACGCGTAACTTTCGCGATCAGCGGATAAGTCGCGCGGGTCGCCGCATCCGGATCTTCGCGTACGATATGATAACCCTGCGCGGCGATATGTGCTTCGACAAGGCCCTGCATCGCCGTCGGGTCGTTCCCTTTGACCAAGCGAATACCGATCGACGCCGTCGCGGATGGCGGGATGGAGTTGCGCGCATTGTCGCCCACTTCAGCGCTTTTCAGGCCCTTTAGGTTGAGCGCCGGCAGCATGATGCGCTCGGCAAGCGGCGCATTGTCGGCCTCCGTCGCAGCGAGACCAAACTCCACCCGGAGAGCTTCGTCGACGTCGGGCATGTTAGCGATGGCGGCGTAATCGCCGACATTGAGCTTCTCGCCGGACTCGTAAAATCCGTCGATCAGCACACGGTCATCCTTGTCCTTCATCGACGCAAGAAGCCGCGACAACCGCCAGCCCGGGCCCGGCGCCCAGTTGCCGTAGTGGCCGGAATGAAGTCCGCGATTGGGGCCGTAAACCGTAACGTCCATGCCTGTTATGCCCCGCACGCCGAAGACAAGCTGCGGCCGGCCCGACTGATGAGTGGGTCCGTCGCAAAAAAGCCAGAGATCGACGTCCTTGAACTTGTCTTCGTGTTTCAAAAGATAATCATCGAGGCTCGCCGAACCGCGCTCTTCCTCGCCGTCGAATACAAGCACGATGTTCGACGACAGATCGAGGCTCACTGTTTTCAGCGCATCAAGAGCCGCAAGAAGCGCCGCGATCGGCGCCTTGTCGTCGGATGCGGAGCGGGCATAGAGGCGCCATTCAGGGCTGATCCGTGCGCCGTCGGCGGGTAACGCCAGCCGGCGTCCGCCATTCGAAATCGCGTCCGTATAAAGCGTCGGTTGAAAAGGCGGATGGGTCCAGTTCGCATCCTCCGTCGGCTGACCATCATAATGCACATAGATGGCGATGGTGCGTTTGGCGCCGCGAACATCGCGGCGACCATAAATCAGCGGCGGTGCGTTTCCATGGCGCAGGAGCTCCATGCGAAAGCCGCGATCTGCGAACTGCGCCGCAATCGCCGCCGCGTTGGCGTTGATATTCGCATTGTCGGCAGCGTCATTGGGGAGCGACAGAAGGTCAGCAAACTCACGGACGATCCGTGCGCCGTTTTCCTTGTGGTAGACCCGCGCCACGGCGACGGCGAATTCCGGATCGGCCCGGGCGGGCGTCATGGAAGCCAGGGCACAGGCGAAAAAGACCGAGGCCACGTGTTTCAGGGTTTTCAACGTCGCGCGCTCCGCTGCTCATAACAAAAAACCGGGCGCTCGCCTGAGCGCCCGGCCAATCCATAGCGGAAAATTTGCGCCCCGTCAGGACGGCGTCTCGGTTTCCATATATTCATCAAGCTCGTCGCCGACCTTGGCGACGACTTCCCGGTCCTCCGCAGGCGCGTTCTTGACCGTTTCCATCAAGGCGAATGTCGCAGCGAGGCGCGCCTGCATTTCCGGCGGCATCATGTCGATCATCGACCGATCCATGTTTTCCATCATTTGCATGGTGCGCGGATCTTCTTTCTGCATCTTGTTGGCCATATGGGCGATCATCACACGGTCACCGACGGCGCCCCATTCTTTTGCCGAAAATCCATACGGCTTAACAGCCTTCGAGAGCCTCGCATGATCGGCGGGAAAATCTTTCTTGAGCGCCGCCACGGCGTTCGTATATGGCTGAAACGGTTCGCCGGCCTTCGGCTGAGTGGCGACCTGCATCCGGTCGGATTTTCCTTCCGCGTCCATTTCGAGTTTTAGCTCGTCGAGAGCGGGCAGCGTTTTGACGAAGCGCTTCGCCTGATCTTCGGTAAGCGGAGCGTCTCCCGCAAGCGACGCGCCCGCAACAAGAAAGACGACAGCCAGCGCGGCGAAAAAAGTTTTAAGCATTCGGGATCTCCCTGCCCTGTTGAAACTAACGGCGCCATTATATCGAACGACGCCCGGACATGGCTACCCCGCTGCTCCCCCCGGCGGCGGGCGCCGCGCCTTAATTATTCGACAGGGCTATTCAACTGGCGGCCGCGCGCGCTTTGCCTTCAACTCGCCTCGCTTTTTCTTGCTCTCCACGCGCTTGCGCTTTTGCGCTTTCGAGACCTTGGTCTTGCGCCGCGGTTTCGGCGGGGTCGCGGCGCGTTCGATGAGGGCCACGAGACGCGCGCGCGCGTCGGCGCGGTTTTTCTCCTGATCGCGAAAGCGCTTCGCCTCGATCAAGAGAACGCCGTCCTTAGTCATGCGGCGGCCGGCGACGGACCTGAGACGGCCCTTTACCGCGTCCGCAAGCGATGGCGAGTTCTTCGCGTCAAAGCGCAACTGCACCGCGCTCGCCACTTTGTTGACGTTCTGCCCGCCGGGGCCGGAAGCGCGGATAAAGGTTTCAACAAGCTCCCAGTCCGGGATCGTGATGGCAGGGGTGACCTGGAGAGGCATGGGGTTGCTGCTTTTACTTGCCGTCTCTCTATGAACCTATTCGCCGCTCCGAGCGACTATAGGAAAATCACGTATTATCGCCCATGGGAGAGCGCTTATGATCCATGTTGATGACGTCAGCTTTGCCTATCGCGGCGATAAGCCAGCGATCTCGAATCTTCGGTTCACTGTCGAGCGGGGCGAGATTTTTGGATTTTTGGGGCCCAGCGCCGCCGGTAAAACGACGACGCAGAAAATTCTTCTGCGTCTCTTGCGAGGCTATCAGGGCTCAATCGAGGTCATGGGCAAGCCGCTTCAGAAATGGGGGCGGGACTATTTTCAGAAAGTGGGCGTCAGTTTCGAATTTCCAAGCCATTACGCAAAACTGACGGCGCTTGAAAATTTGCAGCTCTTCGCCGCCTTCTATTCGGGTCGCACTGCAGACCCGGCGTCTCTTCTCGAAGAGGTCGGCTTGAGCGACGACGGCGACAAACGCGTTGAGCAATTTTCAAAAGGCATGCGGATCCGGCTCAATGTCGCGCGCGCTTTGCTCAACAACCCAGATCTTTTGTTTCTGGACGAGCCGACGGCGGGCCTCGATCCTGCAAACGCAAGACGTATTGGAAACCTTATCGCCAGACGGCGCGAGGCCGGCGCCACCGTCTTTATGACAACCCACGACATGGGGGTCGCCGAAACGCTTTGCGATCGCGTGGGCCTGCTTGTCGACGGCAAGCTCGCCGCCCTTGACTCGCCGCGTGCGCTGCGCCTCGCTCATAGCCGCCGGGCTGTAGAGGTAACGTATGTAAAAAATGGCGCGCGCGGCGCGGAAACGTTCGCGCTCGACGGGCTATCTGAGAATTCTCAGTTTGCGGAGCTTCTCCGCGAGACGCATATTGAAACCATCCATACGCTCGAGCCGACCCTCGACGATGTATTCATCAAACTCGCAGGGCGCGCACCATGAGCCCGTTCATTGCCCTCATCGTCAACGATTTGCGTCTTCTCTATCGATCCGGCTACATCGCTGTTTCGGCAATCATCATTCTCCTGTTTGTGTTCGGCGCTACTCGCCTTTCCATCCCGCCCGCTGGTTTTGTCGCCGATTTCGCAGCGGCGCTTGTGGTTATTCTTGCTGTAATGTCGCCATTTCTGACCGTTGGCATTCTTCTCCTTAGTGAGCGGTCGGAGGGCGTGCTCATCAGCATTGCCGTCTCCCCAATCCCGCTTTGGCAGTCCCTCCTCTCACGGACAATCGTGGTCGCAGCGTTTTCAATCGCCGAAATGTTCATTTTGTTTTTCGCCCTGTTCGGCGCCAGCGTAGATGCGGGGCTTCTGCTCGCAGGGCTGCTCTCGCTGAGCCTGATATCGGCCCTGTTTGGCGTCTTCGCCGTCGCGCCCCATAGCGCATTTTACGCCTATGTTTTGCCGATGGTTGGCTGGGTTTTGTTTTTAAGCGCTCCCGCTTTCGCCGTGCTCGTAAGTCTCGACCCAGTATGGACTGTATGGCACCCGATGACCCCGGCGCAGCGCCTCCTCGCGGACGCCTTTGGCGCGCAGGGCGTTCAGGCGTACGGGCTTGGCGTGTTGGGAAGTCTTTTCTGGGCCGTGATCGCCGGTCTTCTGGCCGTGCGAGGCCTCGCACGCATGCAGCGTTCCGAAGGGGAGGCTTGATCCATGTCAGAGAACAGCGTCGCCAAGCCCAATTCGTTCATCGGCGCCCTTGTCGCCGCGGACATGCGCAATGTCGCGCGAAACAGACTGTTAGCGCTTCTCGCGTTCATGCCGCTCATCGTCGCGGTCATTTATCGCTTCGTCATCCCTGATGAAGCGGCGCTGGCCGAGATCGCCAATGAACGGTTCAGCATTGAACTGGAAGCGATCCGCCCCCTGATCGTTAGTGCGCTCAACAATCTGCATGCGCTGCTGATGGCGATTTTCGTGGGCCTCAGCGCGTCGATGATCGGCGCTGTTTATGGCTTGTTGCTGGTCGAAGAACGCGAAGAGCGCCTTATGCCAAGTCTGCGCGTGATGCCGGTCAACTTCGCCACGTACATGATCGCGCGCATGGCCCTGCCGACGTTCGCCGCGATGATTGTAACGGTCATCGCCTATCCAATTGCAGGGATGGCGCCTCTGCCTCTGCCGAAAGTCTTTGCAATCGCCGCAGCTGGCGCGACTCTGGTTCCCGTCATGACGCTTGGGGTCGTCGCTTTTGCGCCGGGGCGCATCGCCGCCCTGGCGCTTGTGCGCATTTTCTCGCTGTTCGCGGTCTTGCCCGTCATCGCTTGGTTTATCAGTCCGCCGGCGGAATGGATGTTTGCGCCCATCGGCGCCTATTGGCAGATGCGCGCCCTCTGGGCCGGCATGGCGGACGAGCCGTTATGGCCATATCTTTGCGTTGCCGTGGCCGTGAATTTCGTTTTGGCGGCTCTGTTCTATTGGCGGTTTGAAAGAAGGGCGGAGTAGCCGGCGAATCGAGGCGTGGAACATTGCTTTTAGCTGGATTCCCGCCTGCACAGGATGAGCGGGGGGCTTACGTCCCCACCCGTTCCTTCCTTACTTCACTCGCCCTTTTCTTCACGCTGTCGGATTTGAGCTGCCCGCAGGCCGCCGCGATATCGCGGCCGCGGGGCGTGCGGATGGGGGAGGCGTAGCCGGCGCGGTTGACGATATCGGCGAAGGCTTCGATGCGCTCCCATGAGGAGCATTCATAAGGCGCGCCGGGCCACGGGTTCCACGGGATCAAATTGATCTTCGCCGGAATGCCTTTGAGGAGGCGCACGAGTTCGCGCGCTTCGGCGTCCGTATCGTTGACGCCTTTCAGCATCACATATTCGAACGTGATGCGCCTTGCGTTCGAGACGCCCGGATAACTGCGACAGGCGTCCAGCAACTCCGTAAGCGGATATTTGCGATTGATGGGAACAAGTTCATCGCGCAGATCGTCATTGGTCGCGTGAAGCGAAATCGCCAACATGGCGGAGGTTGTCTCGCCAAGGGGCACCATCTGCGGCACGACGCCGGAGGTCGAAACGGTGATGCGCCGGCGCGACAATGAAATCCCTTCGCCGTCCGAAATGACCTCCATCGCCTTTGCGACGTTATCGAGATTATAGAGCGGCTCGCCCATGCCCATGAAAACGATGTTGGAAAGGCGCCGTTCGCGCTCATCGACGGGGCCGGCGATCGGCCATTCTTCGAGATCGTCTTTCACGCTGAGGACTTGGCCAACGATTTCAGCCGCGGTGAGGTTCCTGACCAGCGCCTGCGTCCCCGTATGGCAGAAGGTGCAATTCAGCGTGCAGCCGACCTGGCTGGAAACGCAGAGCGCGCCGGCGCGGCCCACATCCGGAATGAAGACGCATTCGACCTCTACGCCCGGCGACAATTCGAGGAGGTATTTGCGCGTCCCGTCGTTGGAGACTTGTCGCTCGACCATGTTCAGCCGGTGGATGGCGAAGCGCTCGCGGAGTTCGGCCCGCATGTCTTTCGCAATGTCCGTCATGCGGTCGAAGTCGATGGCGCCGTAGTGATAGATCCAGCGCCAGAGCTGGTTCGCGCGCATCCGCGCTTTCTTTGCATCAAGGCCGAATGCATCGGCGAACATCGCGCGCAGTTCCTCGCGCGTTGCGCCCGCAAGATTGGTGCGGGCCGCCGGCGGCGTGGTGAGATCAAGTTCGGCCATAGGGCGCGGGATATAAGCCCGCCGTCATACGTAGTCGAGCGGCAGTTCGGTGGTGGCTTTCAGCATTTCCATGGAAAAGGTCGACGATACGTCCGAAAATTCCGCCCCCGAAATGAGCCTTTTGTATATTCGGTCAAAGCTCGCCATGTCGGGACAGACGACTTTCATCAGATAATCGACGTCGCCGCTCATCCGGTGCAGCTCGACGATCTCGGGTATGGCCCGGACATGGGTGGAGAATTTCGCCAGCCACTGATCGTCATGGCGGGCCGCCCGCACCGCCACGAAGGCCGTAAGGCTCAGCCCCGCCGCCGCGGCATCGACCAGCGCGACCCGCGCCGCAATGACCCCGTCTTCCTCAAGTTTCTTGATGCGCCGCCAGCATGGGGTCGGCGACAGGCCAACCGATTCGGCGATTTCACTCACAGGGGCCGATGCATCGCGTTGTAATTGCGCTAATATCGCCTTGTCGATCTTATCCATTCCATTATTTTTGCATATCTTAGAAAATTATTCTACAATTAGTTTTTCTATCTATCAAAATAGAGAAAATTTTTTCACCTCCATCACTCTATATTCCATCGCAGAAGCGGAAGGGCGGACAGACGATGATCAAGCGGGCGTTTACAGATCATCCGGCAAGCGTTGGGGAGACCTATTTCCAGCATATGGGCATGGCGCTGGGCTTTGGCGGCCGCATGGTATTTGCCGGGCTCGCTTGCCTTATGCATGCGTTTTTCCCGTTTCTGTTCAAATGCACAGGTCGGAAATGCATCGAGACGCTGCATGACCGCATGGTCGTCAATCGCGACCGTCGGCAATGCGCTGAGGCGCCGTTGGCGTCGATGCCCCGCGACCGCGCGCGCCTGACCGCCGCGGAATAGACAAATTCTCCGAATTCTGGCCTGCATACGCCAAATAGGCGCAGTCCGCGGCGTTACTTTTCCGCGATCTTAACCTCGCGGCGGCAATCTGGGGCGCGCAAGGCAAGCCCTAGGAGACCGGCCGCCATGACCGAATTTGACGCCCACACCCAACCGATTGAAACCCGTCTCGCCGCGATCGGAGCCGACGGCTATGTCACCGCGGACGAGGTATTGTTTTTACGCCGCAGCGTCTTCGCAAACGGCGTCGTCTGCGAGCGGGAGCTCGACGCGATATTCGCGCTCGGCAATCGCGCGCCCGAAGGCGATCTCGAATGGCCGCAGTTTTTCGCCGAAGCGGTCGCGGATTTTTACCTGCGCGAGGAAGAACCTCAGGGCTATCTGACTGAGGAAGAGTTCGACGAATTGCAAGCGCGCATTGTCGGCAATGGCTGCGCCAACCGGCTTGAGCGTGCGCTGCTCGTCAAACTGATGGAAACGGCTCTCGAAACGCCGCCGGAGATGAGCGCCTTCACCGGTCGCGAGTTGAAAGCGTCGATTATGTCGAAGGAGCGCCCGGCGGTTTCGAAAGAAGACGTCATGCTGATCCGCCGTTGGCTGTTCGCCGCCGGCGGCGCTGGCAATGTAGGCGTCACCAGAACAGAAGCGGAAATCCTGTTCGATGTTAACGACGCCGTGAAGTTCGGCGAAGCAACGCCGGCCTGGGGGCAGTTATTCACGCAAGGCGTCGTCAATCATCTGATGGCGGGGCTTGGTTACTCGGTGGCGAGCCGGCAAGAGGCCATGGAACGCCATCAGTTCATCAGCGATCACGCGCCGGATGTTGGCGGGTTTTTCACCCGCATGCTCTCCGGCGTCGCCGCCGCCTTCCGCGGCGCCGAGGGCGCAGATGAGTCCGTATACGCACAAAAAGCACGGACGCGCGACACCGCCGTCGAGGCGGCTGCGAAGGTGACGCCAGAAGAAACGACCTGGCTCGCGAGCCGCATCGGCCGGAACGGCGAAATCGATCAAAACGAACGCGCGCTTCTGGAACGCATGAAAGAACTCGAGGCCGACTTGCCCGAAGCGCTAAAAGCGCTGCTCGATAGAGCGGCGTAAGGACGCCTCGCCAGTGGCCGTAAAGATCATCGTCGGCGTTCTTGCGGCGATCGCCGGCTATGTCGCAGTTTCCCTATGGAACCCGTTCGGCGGCGGCTTTGATTACGCAACAGCGGGGCCCGAAGAAAAGCAGAAATTTCTCGAAGCGAGAGCGCGCCATTTTGAGCTTGGATATAAGCTAGCCGCCGGCAAAGCCTCGGAGATCAAAAGCCGCCTCGTTGATGCGGAATACGATCTCATCAGTTTCTCAGTGACACTGAACGATGTCGGCGATAGGCCCGTCAATGCAAACGGCGCCCAGAAATTCCGCACTGAATTTTTGCGCATGAATTGCCGGATCGTCGAACGCAATCTTCTCAAAGAGACCGACTACACGCTGCGCATCCGCTATTTCAGGAAGAGCGGCGGGAAGCTGTTCCAGATCGATGTGAACGGCGAGACCTGCACGCCTTACATCGCCTGAAAGCAAGAACCGCTTTCAGAAAGAGGCGCGTCAACTCCCCTCGTAGCCCTCTTGAAACTTCGAAACGAATGCTGAGATCACGTCCGCCCAGCGCCCGATGTTTTGCGAAAGGTGTTCTTTTGAAACGCCGCCGCCGAGTTCGATGACGTAGTCAACGCCCACCTGGTCCTGTTTTTCCAAGACATAGGCGCGCCCGAAAACCTGGCCGTCATTGAAGCTGTTGACGATGCGGAAGTCTTCCGCGCTTGCCGTACGGCCAAGGTCGAAATTCGCAAAAAAGACGAGATTTTCGCAGGCCTCCGGTTTGCCGGAACACCCCAGCGCGCGCACAACAAATGAAAACTGACCGGCTGTGCCGTTCGCGACCGGCGCGCCGGTCGCGGCGTCTTCGAGCATGGTCGGGCTGAGACCGGCCTCGGCGAGCGCCGCCTCTAGTTCATCCGCCGTGACCGCGGCGATGTTCTCCGCGCTCGCCGCACCAACAAGAGCAAATGCCGCCGCCGCGGCAATAACCGCCGTTGAGTAAATCCCCGTCACATCCACGCCCCATGCATACTGTTCAGCCCTCGGCCATCATGGCCGATGATCACGTTTGTTGGCAATGGCGTCGCAGGACCGCGCCGGCTCGTTGACTTGGGGCCGAGCCGGCCTATCCTCGCGCGCCGGATATCACACCGACACGCCACACCGATTACAGGCAACGCCTTCAAATCACGGAATATTTATGGCCGCCTCGCCCTCTTCTTCGCGTCCGCTTTCGCCGCACCTTCAGATCTGGCGCTTCACCGTCACCATGGCCGCCTCGATCACCCACCGCGCGACCGGCGTCGCCAATTTCGCCGGCATCGCGCTCCTCGCCATATGGATGTTTGCCGTACTGCAGGGGCCGGGCTTTTTCTATCCAATCGGCGGCTTTCTGACCTCTACTCTAGGAGGCGTCATACTCGCCGGCTTTATCTGGTCGCTCTCTTTTCACCTGATGAACGGCCTTCGCTACCTCTATTGGGATTCAGGACGGGGCTTCGCCCCGAAATGGGCGCGGGCGACAAGCTGGGCCGTCTATCTGGGTTCGGTGTTGCTAACGGCGCTGATCCTGTTCGCCGGTCACGCCGCGCGCGGGGGCCTCTGATATGTCGAAGAAGCATACCTCCACGTTCATTCTGCAGCGCGCGAGCGCCGTTGTGCTCGTTCCCCTCGCCATCTGGTTCCTAGTCAGCCTCGTCGCCCATGCCGGCGACAGTTTCGTCGATATGAAAGCCTGGCTGTCGCAGCCGACAACGAGCCTGCCTTTCGCGGCGCTTATCGTCATCGGCGCCTATCACGGGCGCATCGGCCTAGAGGAAGTCATTGTCGACTACATCCATTCATGGCCTAAAACCGTATTGGTCTTACTGAGCTGGCTGGCCGCCCTCGCCCTGATGGGCGTCGCGGTCTGGTCCGCATACAAACTTTCATTTGCAGGCTAAGTTTTAGATGACGCAAAGTTACGAGATCGTCGATCATCAATATGACGTGGTTGTTGTCGGCGCCGGCGGCGCCGGCCTTCGCGCCACCCTTGGCGCGGCGCAGGCCGGGCTTAAAACCGCATGCGTGACGAAAGTCTTCCCGACCCGGTCGCACACTGTGGCGGCGCAGGGCGGCATATCCGCGGCGCTCGGCAATATGTCGGAAGACGACTGGCGTTGGCACATGTACGACACGGTCAAGGGCTCGGACTGGCTCGGCGATCAGGACGCCATCGAATATCTCTGCAAACACGCGCCGGCCGCCGTTTACGAGCTTGAGCACTGGGGCGTTCCGTTCAGCCGCACCGAAGAAGGCAAGATCTATCAGCGCGCCTTTGGCGGCATGACCAAGAACTACGGCGAGGGGCAAGTGCAGCGCACCTGCGCCGCCGCCGACCGCACCGGACACGCCATCCTGCACACGCTTTACGGTCAGTCGGTCAAACAGAACGCCAAGTTTTTCATCGAGCATTTCGCTCTCGATCTCATCATGGGCGACGATGGCGAGTGCCGCGGCGTCATCTCGTGGGAACTCGACACGGGCGTCATTCACCGCTTCGCCGCGAAGATGGTGATCCTCGCGACCGGGGGCTACGGCCGCACCTATTTCTCCTGCACCTCGGCCCACACATGCACCGGCGACGGCAACGCCATGGTCCTGCGCGCCGGCCTGCCGCTACAGGATATGGAGTTCGTGCAGTTTCACCCGACTGGCATTTACGGCGCCGGCGTCCTGATCACCGAGGGCTCGCGCGGCGAAGGCGGGTATCTGACGAATTCAGAAGGCGAGCGCTTCATGGAACGCTATGCGCCGTCGGCGAAAGATCTCGCCTCGCGCGATGTCGTCTCCCGCGCCATGACCATCGAGATCCGCGAGGGACGCGGCGTCGGACCGGAGAAGGACCATATCCATCTCCATCTCGATCACCTCGATCCGAAGATCTTGGCGTCGCGCCTGCCTGGCATTTCCGAAAGCGCGAAAATTTTCGCCGGCGTCGACGTCGCCAAGGAACCGATCCCGGTGTTGCCGACGGTGCATTATAATATGGGCGGCATCCCGACCAACTATCACGGCGAGGTTGTCACCAAACGCGGCGATGACGCCGACGCGGTAGTGCCCGGTCTCATGGCCATTGGCGAGGCGGCCTGCGTTTCCGTCCACGGCGCCAATCGCCTTGGATCAAACTCGCTAATCGACCTTGTCGTCTTCGGCCGCGCGGCCGGTCTTCGCTGCGGCGAGGTCGTCGACGGCGCCGGCGCCAATCCCGATCTTCCCAAGGCGGCGACAGACGAAGCGCTTGCCCGGCTCGACAAGTTCCGCCACGCCGCCGGCGCGACGCCAACCGCGGAATTGCGGTTACGGATGCAGAAAACCATGCAGGAAAATTGCGCGGTCTTCCGCACAGGCGACGTCTTGGAAGAAGGCCAGGCGCGGATTGCCGAGGTCTATAGCGGCTTGCCGGACGTCAGCGTCGCCGACCGCACCATGATCTGGAACACCGATCTCGTTGAGACACTGGAATTCGACAACATGATCGGCCAGGCGGTGGTGACCATGGAATCGGCGGCGAACCGGAAAGAATCCCGCGGCGCCCATGCGCGCGAGGACTTCCCCGACCGGGACGACGCCAACTGGATGAAACACACCGCGGCCTGGTTCGCCCAAGGTAAAGCGGCCATCGATTACCGCCCGGTACACGATTATACGCTTACGGATGAAATTCAGTATATCGAGCCGAAGGCACGGGTTTATTGATACTTTCCGGCAGGCCTGCGATACTGGCTGCAGGCTTCGACCGGAAGGGCGCCGATGCGGCTCACCGTTTTACTGATGCTTTTGTTGGCGGCGTGCGCAACCAATGAAGGCGGACCCGCGACTTACAGGTTCGAAAACGGGTTATGGTTCGACGGCCGGGATTTCACGGCGGGGACGGCGTATGTTGTTGATGGCGCACTTCAATTCTCAGATGATGTCATCGCTGCAGAAAATGTCGTTGACCTCGACGGCGGATTTGTAATCCCGCCCTTGTGCGAAGGGCATAACCACAATCTGGGCGGAAGCGCCGACGGCGTCGCAGAAACCATCGAACGCTATCTCGAGGACGGTGTTTTTTACGCCATGATGCCGGGATCGTTTGCGCTTTATCGCGGCAAAATTGCAGACCAGCTCAACAATCCGAAATCTGTAGACGTTGCATTTTCCAATAACGGCCTGACGGGCGCCGGCGGGCACCCGCGAGGGCTTCGCGAATCCCTGATGGAACGCTACGGGCTCTACCCGGAGTTCACCAAAGAAACACTGCCCGACAAGGGATACTTTGAGGCGGACACCTTGGTGCAATTGCAGGAAAAATGGGCGCTGGTCCTCGCGGAACGTCCGGACTTCGTGAAAGTCATGCTTTACTTCGCTGAGGAATATGATCGGCGCAAAGATGACCCCGACTATTATGGTCGGCGCGGCATAGACCCGGATCTTTTACCAGAACTCGTTCGCATGGCCCATGACGCCGGTTTGCGCGTCGCGGTGCATGTTGAAACGGATGCGGATATGGCGACGGCCCTTCGTGATGGCGCGGACATCATCACGCATCTTCCTTCCTACGATTCAGCCACGCGGATATCGGATGAAACAATCGCGCTCGCAAAAGAGACGAAGGCCAGCATCATTACAACAATGACCATCGCCAAAAGGTTTGAAACGCGTTCGCCGGAACGATACGCCGCGACGGTTGAAGCTCAGCGTGACAATCTAGCCCGTCTCGACAAAGCGGGCGTCAATCTCGTTCTTGGTAGCGACAATGTCAGAGACACGTCCCGCGGCGAGGCCGAACATCTCGCAAGCCTCGGCGTGCTGGACAACCAGACCCTACTGGAAATGTGGACGGAAAACTGCGCCCGCATGGTCTTTCCCGATCGTAAAATCGGGCGTCTTGAAGACGGAAACGAAGCGAGTTTTCTAGTTCTAAACGGCGATCCGCTTGAGGACTTTTCAGCGACAGGCGACATCGCCCTGCGAGTCAAAGACGGACGCATCCTCGAATAATACCGGCGCCGCAATAATGCGCTTGCGGATGAATTAAGATAAGCGAGCGCGTGAGACAGGCGTGTTCTTTCACGCCGCGGCCATGATCCCCTGTGCTTCGCTGGCGTCGTGCCAGTCCGTGCGGCGCGGCATGCGAGGGTTGAGATAGATCGACGGCACTTTCCAGAAAACGAGGCTTTTATGCACGGCCCAGTCAGCGGCGCGTTCGTTCCACTTCGGATCGCCGCCGTTATTTTTTTCGAGCCAGTCGCGATAGGGCAGCCAATGGCTCGGCTCGTCCTTGCGAATGACTTGAAAAATTTTTTTCAGCTTGTCGTCCGACGTCACCAGCCTGTCCTCAAGGAGAATGTCGAGCTGGTTCATGCCGCGGATTTCCGTGATCATGATGATGCGGCAGAGCTTGAAGAAAAGTTGATCGTCGGCGGTGACGGCGTCGGTGTCGAGCGCGTCGATGCCACAGCCGAAGGTCAAAAAAATCAACCGGTCGATATGACCGCAAGACCTATCGACGGCGAAGGGCATACGCCCCAAATCTTCAAAATATTTCTTGAACATCAGGTAGTGCTTGCGCTCATCGCGACGGTGCTTCTCAACCGCCTCGATAAACCAGCCCTCGCTCGAATGGCGCGCCCGCACCGCTTCAAGAACGCGGTCGATTGACGAATAGCCCCGATGCTCGTTGTAGATGTAGATCGAGGCCAGAACGTCCAAAAATCGTCGTTCAGCGCGTTTCCACATGGAGAGAGGATCGCGCCCGGCGCGGGCGCCGGTCAACTGATCGCGACTTCACGTTATGCGGAGGTCAACGACGAAAGTTCAGCGTCGCTTCGATGCTCTTTTGCGGCCGCGGCGCGCCGTTGACCGTGCGCGGGTCGAAGCGCCACTTCGTGACCGCCGCGACGGCGGCGTCTTCAAAACAATCGTTCGACGAGGCGGTGACCCGCGGATTGGTCGGACGCCCATTGGCGTTGACGTCAAAGATCACGGACACCGTTTCGAGCGCGCCGGCGCCCCGTTCGCAGCGGGCCGGATATTTCGGCCCGATAGAGCGAATAAGCCGCGCATCAACAATCACGGCTTGAGGCGCGGCCGGTTGAATGACCGCAGGCGAAATCTCGGTAGGTAGAATATCCGGCTGCTCGGGAGCGGGCGCTGTATCTGTCGGCGTTTCTGCGTCCAGGCTGTCAATATTTGCCGGCGGCCCTTCAGGTTGAATGGTCGATAGCAGCGGCGCATCGGTGATCGGTTCGTCGGAAACCGGTGCGTCGTCCGCGGCCCCTGCCGCTAGCGCCGTTTCCTCCGGCGCCGACAGGGCGTCGAGCGGGTTTTCGTCAGCTGTTTCCGCAGCGGCGGGATCCCCGCCGACGGGCGGGATCGGCACGACTTCGTACTCTCCGGGCGCGAGGATGCGCGGTCGCGGCGCCTCGGCGCGCACTTCCGACACACGTACGCGGGGTCCCTCATTGGCGGCGTCGGCGTTCTCGCCGGCCCCGCCCTTGCCCGCGATCTGAAAGATGATCCAGATGGCGAAACCGAGAATGACCATGATGCCGAAAAGGGATATGACTTTGACGCCGGGACTGGCCTCATAGGCCGGGACCGATGCTGCGCGGGCATCCAGCGCCGGTTCGGGCCGTGCGGCGGTGACTTCTTTTCTGAATTCGGCGGCAATCGCGTCAGCGTCCAGCCCGAGATAGGCGGCGTAAACCCGAACAAAGCCGACGGCGTAGGGCGTCGCCGGCAGCGCGGCGGTGTTTCCCGTTTCAATCGCTTCGATGTGGCTCGCCTTGATCTTGGTCGCTGTAGCGACGTCGGGGATGTCGAGACCGGCGGCGAGCCGCGCGCTCGCCAGGAAGGGCCCCGCCCCATCGCCCGCAGCCGCCGCCCGCGAGGCGCTGAGATCAATAATTTCGGCGGTTTTCTCCTGAGACATGCCCTTAATTAACCCTACCCACGCAACCGCTACTCAAGCATTAGAGGGGGCCGCGCATCGATGGCCCAACTGATACGATGCTTGCGAAGCATGAACGGCGCCATCAATCCCGTCCTTTCGGAACTGTCATAAAGCCGTTCGCTCGTCTGTCGTCCATGATAACATGAAAACTCGTTCATCGCCCACGCCAAATCTGAAGGAATCGCCCATGGCCTATGCCTCTTTCACCGTCGAAAACGAGGACGGGGTCGCTCATTTACGCTTTTGCCGGCCGGAAAAAGCCAACTCCATGAATGCCGATTTCTGGCGGGAATTGCCGGAAGCGGTGAACGATATTTCCGACAACGCCAAAGCGCGGGTGATTGTTCTGTCTGCGGAGGGAAAGCACTTCACCGCGGGCATGGATATCTCTGTTTTCATGGAGAACGGCCTGGAGACCCAAGGCGGCCATCGCGAAGTCACCGCCGAAGCGTTCCGTCATCACGTAAGAATGCTGCAGGGCTCCTTCTCGGCCCTCGAAAACGCGCGCCAGCCCGTGCTCGCGGCGATCCAGGGCGGCGCGATTGGCGGCGGCGTCGACCTCGTCACTGCCTGCGACTGCCGCTATGCGTCAGAAGACGCCTTCTTCTGCGTCCAGGAAACGGCGATCGGCATGACAGCCGATGTGGGCACGTTCCCTCGGCTGATGAAGGTGATGCCGGAAGGCTGGGCGCGCCAGATCTGCTACACCGCCGAACGCCTCAGCGCCGCCAAGGCGAAGGAGATCGGCTTCGTCAACGAAACCTTCCCGACGCATGAGGCGCTTCTTGACGGGGTCATGACGATCGCGCGCCAGATCGCCGCGCACTCGCCGCTGGCCGTCGCCGGGGCCAAACGCATGGCCAATTACGCCCGCGATCATTCGACCGCAGACGCGCTCGATTATATCGCCGTCTGGAACGCCGCCATGTTGAGCAGCGACGACATCAAAAAAAGCTACATGGCTCAGATGGAAAAACGCCCGGCAAAATATGACGAGCTGAAGGCTCTGAAGAAAGGGCTCTGACCGACGCCTTTAAAACTCCCTCTTCGCGTCAAAGCGTCGACACCCTCCCCGAATAATTTGCCGCCTGGGGTCGGGGCGCGTCGTGAAGGGGAGTTCCCAGATGTCGTTCATTCCGCCGGCCGAGGCGCGCTCGCTCGGCCTTAAACTCATCCTCGTGGGGGGCCTTGCTTTTCTTTTATGGATCCCGGCGATGCTGATCTACGCCCTTGTCTGGGATCGATCGACCCGCGCCGATACGGTCACAACCGAGATCGTCGAACGCGCCGGCGGGCGGCAGATAATCAGCGGGCCGATCGTTCTCGTTCCGGCCGACATCAATACCGGCAAAACAAATAAAGACGGCGACGCGATCACCCGCACCGCGGTCGTCGCCTTTACGCCCAAGCGTCTCGACATCACGGCCGAAGCGCGCGCCACAAAACGCGCCCGGTCAATTTACGAGGCGAGCGTCTACGACGCCGATATCGTGATGACGGGACGGTTCGAAATCGGCGCGCCGCCCGCCGCTGAAGGGCCTGTCACGCTGCGCTGGGATCAGGCGACGCTCGCGGCGAAATTTGCTTCCGCCGATCATCTGAAAGGCGTGCGCGACACGATCCGCCTGGCGATCAATGGCCGCCCGGCCAAGGCCGCCTTCGAACCGGGGATCAAAACCGCGCCGGCGGGCGATGCGGGCGGGGGGCAAACCGCGCCGGGCGTCAGCGCCCCGCTCGACCTAAAACGCTCGCCTTCAGCCTTCGACTTTGAACTTTCATTGCCGCTTTCTGGCGGCGGCGCGCTGTTCTTTTCGCCCGTCGGCGAGGAAACCGTTACGCGGATCGCCGCCAACTGGCCCGATCCCGGCTTTCAGGGCGCCTATCTGCCTGACGAACGGGAAATCACCAATGCAGGCTTCAACGCCGAGTGGCGCGTTCCTTATCTCGCCCGCGCCATTCCACGCAACTTCTTCACTGACTGGGGGCTGTCAACGCTTCAGGGCAGCGCCTTTGGCGTTGAATTCGTCGCCGCCACGAGCCCGTACAAGTCCGTCAATCGGGCTCTCAAATACGCGCTGATGTTTCTCGGCATCGTCTTTCTGACATTCTTCCTGTTCGAAGCGACCATGGGCGGGCGAGCGCACCCGGCGCAATATATTCTTCTCGGCGCGACCCAGGTGATCTTCTATCTCCTCGTCCTCGCCTTTTCCGAACATATCGGCTTTGCGCCCGCCTTCTTCATGACCGCAAGCGCGACAGTGGTTCTTTCAGGCTGGTACGCAGCGACAGTATTTCACAGTAAAATCCGCGGCATTATCGCCTTTGCGGCTTTTTCAGGCGCTTACGGCCTGATATATTTGCTCATGAAATCAGAGGACTACGCTCTCCTAATCGGTTCTGTGACTGCGTTCGCCGCGCTCGCGGTGACTATGGTCGTCACGCGTAATCTGGACTGGTATGGCGGGCGTAAACCAAGCGACGGCGCCGCGGCGTCCGACTGAAGAAAGAACAGCTCGCCATGGTGCAACTGACGCTGCCGAAAGAATCCAAAGTGAACAAGGCCGGGAAACATTTCCCGGCCAAAGATGGCGGCGACAATATTCGCACGTTCAAAGTCTATCGCTACGATCCCGGTACGGATGAAAATCCGCGGGTAGACAGCTACGAAGTCGATATGACAGGCGTCTCCATGGTGCTCGATGCGCTGATCAAGATCAAAAACGAGATTGATCCGACGCTCTCTTTCCGGCGCTCCTGCCGGGAGGGCGTTTGCGGCTCCTGCGCGTTCAACATCAACGGCGCCAACACGCTCGCCTGCACCAAGGCGATGGACGAAATCGGCCGGGGTGATGTTACCGTGTACCCGCTGCCGCATCAGCCCGTGCTCAAGGACCTCGTTACCGATCTTTCAAACTTCTACGAACAGCACGCCTATATCGAACCGTTCCTCAAAGCCAAAGACGCCGAGCCCGACGCGGAATGGCGGCAAACCCAGGATGAGCGCGCAAAACTCGACGGCCTTTACGAATGCATTCTCTGCGCCTGCTGTTCCACATCGTGCCCGTCTTATTGGTGGAACGGCGAGAAGGAAGGCAACGAGGAAGAATATCTCGGGCCAGCTGCATTGCTGCAGGCCTATCGCTGGCTCGCCGACAGTCGCGACCAGTTCAGCAATGAGCGCCTCGACAGGCTTGAGGACGAGTTCAAACTCTATCGTTGCCATACGATCATGAATTGCGCGCAGGTCTGTCCGAAACACCTAAATCCGGCCAAGGCCATTGCGGAAATCAAGAAGCTCATGGTCAACCGGCCGCAGGGCAAGAGCGGCGAAGTCGCAAAACGCCAGCGACCGAAACAAACAACCGCCATGCCCGCGGAATAACAACCGAATTTGTTGCGCCGCACACAGATTAAATTTTCAAAAAAGCAGTGTTTTCAAGGGCGGCCGGCGCACCGCCGTTAACGTTTCGCGCCACTGGGCATGCTATGATCCGGGAGCCTTCAAAAGGGAGGCTTCATATGCGGGTTACGCTCGATCTTGCGTTATTCGGCGCGATTTTCGCCTTCGCGCTCGCGCTCTTTCAGAGCCCGTTTCACGCCGCTCTCGCCGGCCTGATCATCGCCGGCGCCGGCGACACGCTCGTCTGGACAGAACCGAAAAAGAAGCAGCGGCGATGAAGCCGCAGGCGGCGCTTCAAGAGAAGTTGGCGCCCGCCTGTTCGTAACGCGAAAACGCCATGATCTTCTGCCAGATCTTGCGCGACATCGCGGTGCAGTGCTGTTCGACATCACTGGCGCCGGCGGAAACTTCCGGATCGCGACAGGACTGTGAGAACAGCGCCGCCAGTTTGCCCGTCAGGGAGAGCATTTCCGAACAATAATCGAGATAGCGTTCCAGCAGCGGGCCCGACAGAACATCGCCCGGCGACGATGCGGTTTTCGGCACGGCGCTGCGATACGGGTCTTTGGTTAGCTGGTGCATGTCGACCACATGGGCGATGGAGCGCAGCTCATGGAGATAGTCGAGGGCCTTGCGCCGTTTCCAATGCTCCTCCAGCCGGCCGAGGGTAAGAACGCCGAGCCCAACAAGAACGGCGAGGTTCATCGCCGGCTCAAGCACTTGCACCAAGCTCGCCGCATCAAACTTTACCGTGTCGTAGTGCAGCGTCGCCGCGATCCAGAAAAACGCCGCGGCCCCGACTGCCCAAATCGAATAGACCGTAACGCGGATCGGCGTGATGGGGCGGCGCAGACGATCGGACTCGGCCGCGCAGCGCCGCGCCGTGTCAGAAAGCTCGCGCGCCACGCTTTCAAGACCGCTTGCGGGAAACCGCTCGCCAACCCGCGCCGCGAGCTTGTCGATCGTTTCGATGACTTTGTCGCCGCTGAGGGTCTTGTACGGCATCGCGCGTGCGGGGGTCGCTGTTCGCTAAGATGAAAACGCCGAATAGGACCGTTCGCCGGTCAGGCAAAGGCGCCGGCGCGCCGCGCCCCACGCTCGTTTTGCCAGCGGCGGCGGGCTTTGAGGCGCGCGGCGACAAGGAAGAATGAAACAATCATCAACGCCCATGTCGCCGGTTCAGGGCTGCTCGCGGCGATAGAATCAACACTGAACGTCGTGCCGACCCAGGCTTGCAGCACAAACGTGTCGCAGCCGCCGATGCTGATGCAGTAATTGGTCAGCGCAACGGACGAGATGTTGTTGACGCCGTTGGTGATGGTGAAGAAGGCGCTGTTGAGTGCGGTAAATCCCGTACCGCCATTGGTTTGACCGACATAGAGCCGAAGCGTGCCCGCGCCGGTGACGCCGAAAAATTCGATATCGAAATTGACGTCCGTGAAGGTCGGATCGACGAGATAGGCGATGAACCCGCCAAGCGGCACAAAGGCGCCGACCCCGTCCGGGGTCCCGAGCGACTCATCGGAATTCACCGCATCCGCAAATCCCGGATAGGCCGGGTGCGCAGAGTCCACATAGACGGTCGTCGCCGCGCCAGCGGGGCTCAGCCCAACGGCAAAGACCATCGCCAGAAGCGCAATCGGCAACGCCAGAAATTTCCGCCCACACATGGGGAGTCCCACTACCCGGAAAAAGAAAAGCGCCGGCAAACCAAATCATACAGATTTTAGGGATCGCGGTTTTATGCCCTAAAGCATGCCGAGATTATCGGAGCAGAAATAGTTCTTGACTTAATTCAATATTTTTATAATTATGAAAATATGGAAGTTGAAATTGCTAGCCAAACCTTTGCCGCCCTTGCGCAAACCTCCCGCCTCGCCGTTCTCAAGGAGCTGGTGAAAGCCGGTCCCGGCGGACTGCGCGCAGGCGTTCTCGCAGAGCGGCTCGCCGTTCCCGCCCCGACCATGTCCTTTCACCTCAAGGAATTGAGCCGTGCGGGCCTCGTTCAGTCCCGCCGGGACGGCCGAAGCGTCATCTATGCGGCGGATTACGGGGGCTTGCGCGATTTGATCGATTTCCTTCTCGCTGATTGCTGCCAGGGCGACCAACGCCTGTGCGGCCCCTATGTCATTAAGGAGAGCGCCTGATGAAACGCCTGCATATCCACCTCAAAACCAATGATCTCGACCGCTCCATCGCCTTTTATTCGGCCATGTTCGGCGAAGGGCCGTCGCGGGTCGAAAAGGACTACGCAAAATGGCTGCTGGATGATCCGCGGGCCAATGTTTCCGTCTCGACCCATTGCGGCAAGCCCGGCTTCGACCACGCGGGCGTTTCCCTTGAAACGAAGGACGATCTGGAGGAAGTGGCCGGCCGCCTGCGCGCCATGGACGCCTCCCTCTTTGCGGAGGAAGAAACGACGTGTTGTTACGCGCAATCGAACAAATACTGGGTCCATGACCCGCAAGGCGCGCGCTGGGAGCTGTTTCAGACCTTTGGCGATAGCGAAACTTATGGCGCTGAGCCTGATCGCGCGCTTGCGCCGACGGTGGCGGCCTGCTGCTAACCGACCGCACGGTTTGGGGGATCTCAGTGCTCAACATTTTGTTTCTCTGCACGGGCAATTCGGCGCGGTCGATCATGGCGGAAGCCTATCTCAACCACGCAGGCGCGCCGCGATGGCGCGCCTGGTCGGCCGGGTCCAGTCCTACTGGCGCACCCAACCCTTTCGCTCTCGAAACGCTGGCAAGACACGATATCCCGGTCAGCGCCAGCGAGGACGCGCCGCGATCGAAAAGCTGGTATGAATTCGCCCGCGAGGGCGCCCCGTTGATGGAGGTGGTGGTCACGGTCTGCGACAACGCCGCCGGGGAGACCTGCCCGGTATGGCCGACCGCAGGCGGCAAGGCGCCGGCAATACTGCATTGGAGCTTTCCAGACCCGGCGGCGGCGGCAGGAAGCGACGACGTCAAACGCGCCGCCTTCGAACGCGTCTTCGCCGACATTCGCAGCGCCATCGACGCATTCCTCAAAGAGCATAGGTAGGACCGCCGGTATGACCTTCTCAACCGCACAAAAACTGGGCGCGGAGACGCTCGGCACGGCGCTGCTGCTCGCTATTGTCGTCGGCTCCGGGATCATGGGCGAGACGCTTGCAGGCGGTAATACCGCCATTGCCCTCCTTGGTAATACCGTCGCCACCGGCGCCGGGCTTTACGTCCTCATCCTGATTTTCGGACCGGTCTCCGGCGGCCATTTCAACCCCGCCGTGACCCTCGCCTTTCTCCTTCGCCGCGACATCGCCCTCCCAATGGCAAGCGCCTACGCCGCAGCGCAGATTGTCGGCGGCGTCGCCGGCGTCGTCCTCGCCCATGGGATGTTCGATCTCGACATCCTGCAGGTCTCAGTGAAAGAACGCGCCGGCGCCGGCCAGGCCTTTGGCGAAGCAACGGCCACCTTTGGCCTGGTGCTGACGATCCTCGGCGCGCTTCGTTTCCGACCCGAAAGCGTTCCTGCCGCCGTTGGGCTATTCATCACCGCCGGCTACTGGTTCACCTCGTCGACATCCTTCGCCAATCCGGCGGTCACGATCGCCCGCATGTTCACTGATACGTTCGCCGGCGTGCGTCCCGCTGACGCCCCGGCGTTTTTGCTGGCGCAGTTTTCCGCGGCCGCCCTCGCCGTCGGGGTGGCCGCATTGCTATTCGCGCCCCGTGACCGCGCGAAAGACGCGCGTTATAGCGACTCTCATGATCAGGGGGCCAAAGCCGCGCTATGAGGCGTTAATCCGCGAGGGCGCGCTCGACGCCGATCCGGCGCAGGATCAAGCCGTCGAACGGCTGCAGGAACTGCACGATCAGGTTCGCGCTTATTGTCGGTCGCGCAAGGGATGGTTCGGGCGCACGCCATCGCCGCCGCGCGGCCTTTATCTCTGGGGCGGGGTCGGACGCGGCAAGACGCTGCTCATGGACCTGTTCGTCAACAACACGGACATCACCGCGAAGCGTCGCGTCCATTTCCACGAATTCATGACCGACGCGCATGAGCGGATCGCCCGCTGGCGCGCCGCCGACGACAAAACCAAGCGCCGTCACAAGGGCGTCAATCGCAAGGCGCCGGACGACCCTATGGCGCCGATCGCCCATGACCTCGCCCGCGACGCGTTGCTTTTGTGTTTTGATGAATTTCAGGTGACCGACATCGCCGACGCGATGATCTTGGGTCGCCTTTTCGAAGCGCTGTTCGACAATGGCGTCGTTGTCGTCGCCACGTCCAATCGAGCGCCGGACGAGCTTTATAAGGACGGTCTTAACAGACCGCTTTTCACGCCATTCATTGAACTGCTGAAAGAGAAAACGGAAGTCATCGAACTCGCGGCGGCGCGCGACTATCGCCTCGACAAACTCTCCGGAGCGCCTGTCTATCATCAGCCGCTGGGGGCGGCGGCTGATCGGGCGATGGACGACGCATGGGCGCGCATGTTGAGCGGCGCGCGCGAAAGACGGGAAAAAGTAACCGTAAAGGGACGGATACTGACGGTTCAGCGAGCGGGCCGCGGCGCAGCGCGATTCGATTTCGCCGATCTCATGGAACAACCGTTAGGCGCGGGCGACTATATCGCAATCGTCAACCGATATGGCGCACTCTTCGTTGATCACATTCCCGTTATGGGTCCTCACCAACGCAATGAGGCGCGACGTTTCATTAACCTCATTGACGCCGTTTACGACAGCCGTACGAAATTCGTTTGCTCCGCTGACGGCCCGCCCGACGCTCTTTACCGGGACGGGGACGGCGCCTTCGAATTCGAACGAACCGCTTCGCGTCTTGTCGAGATGCAGTCGGAAGACTACCTCGCGGCTGAACATCAATGGACGGATGCGCCGGACAAAGGCGACTGAGCGACCGCAACGCCAGCCGAGGCGAAAGCCAAGGCTCTCGACAAACCGGGGTGCGCCGCACAATAATCGACCCGTTTTGGATTAGGAATTGGGCCATCAACTCTCTGCGCACCTTATTGTTTCTCGTCGGCGCCGCGATGGCGGCGGCGATCACGTTCGCCGTCATCTTCGGCGATAACGATACGGAGTTCGACGTCGACGACGGCGTGTCGATAAGGCACACGGTTCGCGGCGATTCGAGCGAGTTCTCCCTGCGCGAGGAGGACCTTGCAATAAAGGCCGATTGGCGCGGCAAATTAAAGCTCGACAAATCCGGCGACGCCATCGCCTTTGTCGAGGATTATCTCGCGATAGAACTGGAAGAGGACGGCGCGCGCGAAAGTCTGCGGCTTGAAAAAGACGGGCGCAGCGTTGAAGCAACCTATTGGCGCGACGGCAATGAGCAGGAGCCGGGCGAAGAAACGGACGCGCGGGTCAATGATCTTGTCATGCGCTTCCTTCGCGCCAGCGCCTTCGAGGCGGATATGCGCGTTGAAACGATCCTGGAAGCCGGCGGCGCCGACGCCGTCCTTGACGAGATCGACCGATTAACGAGCGATTACGCCGTTCGCCGATATTCAGCAGCGCTCAGCAAAAGCGGTTCGCTCAGCGTTGAACAGGTTGATGCGTTGATCGAAAAGCTAATGCGTCTTAAGGGCGATCACGACATCGCCCAGGCGCTTTCTGCGATCGCCGAACATCAGCAAATCGGCGACGAAGCGACGTTGACGCTTTTGTCGGTGGCCGGAGAAATCGACAGCGACTATGAAAAACGCCGCGTCGTCAACGCGCTTGCGACGCGCCCGTTGGCCGGCGACGCGGCCAGCGAAATAATCGCGCTTTTGTCGACCATCGATAGCGATCACGATGTTCGCGTCTCCATCGAGGCTTTGCTGTCGCATGCAGAATTCACGGCGGATCACGCGGCGCGGTTGATCGAGACCGCCGCGCAGGCAATTGACAGCGACCATGACCTGCGCCTTGTCCTGACGAAAGCGGCGCCCCGCCTCAAAGACGCCGTCGTCACCGACGCCTGGCTCGCCGCCTTCAGCGAAGTTGACTCTGACTACGACAAGCGCGTGGCGCTTGAAGCGGCCGCGCAAGTCGCAGCGGATGATGAGACGCTGAAATCCCGATTGCGCAACGCCGCGCAGCTAATCGACTCCGACTATGACCGCGAACGGGCGCTTGCGGCGCTGAAATAGACGATCAATGCGCCGGCACCGCGTCGCCGGCGCCGCGCGGGAAGCGGATCTCGTCGACCATCGCGCGCACATTCGCCGGCGTCGGACGCGTAAACTTCGCGACCAACGATGCAACAGCGAAGTTGAAGAGCATGCCGACCGCGCCGAAACCTTCCGGCGAAATGCCGAAAAGCCAATTCTCCGGCCCGTTCATGCCGGCAAACCAGGGCGACTTGAACCACATGATATAGGCGAGCGTAACGACGAGACCGGCAATCATGCCCGCGATCGCCCCTTCCCGGTTCATGCCTTTAAAGAAAACACCCATCAGAATTGCCGGGAACAGCGACGCCGCCGCCAGCCCGAAGGCGAGCGCCACGACCTGCGCCACAAAGCCCGGCGGATTGACGCCCAGATAGCCGGCGACAAGGATCGCCGCCGCCGCGCTCGCCCTCGCGGCCAGCAACTCCGTGCGTTCAGTAATCTGTGGACGGAATGTTTTCTTTAAGAGGTCGTGGCTAATCGATGCGGAAATCACGAGTAACAGCCCCGCCGCTGTCGAGAGCGCGGCCGCAACGCCGCCTGCAGCCACCAGCGCAACCACCCATCCCGGCAAATTTGCGATCTCCGGATTGGCGAGGACCATGATGTCTCTATCGACGAGGATTTCATTTTCATTGACGGTGGGCGCATTGGAGAGAAGCCGCTCGCCATTGGGCCCCGCCTCGCCGGTGAACGCTGCGCGACCTTCGAAGGGGGCGCCCGGACCATATTGGATGACGCCGTCCGCGTTCTTATCGGTCCAGGCGATGAGACCGATGCCTTCCCAGGTCTTCACCCAATCCGGCGCGGCCTCATAGGGCTTTTCGTGCACGTTCTCAATGAAGTTGAGCCGCGCAAAGGCGCCCACCGCCGGCGCCGTCGTATAGAGAAGGGCAATAAAGACGAGGGCGTAACCGGCGGATCGGCGCGCGTCAGAGACCTTCGGCACGGTGAAAAACCGCACGATCACATGGGGCAGGCCCGCCGTCCCGACCATCAGAGCGAGCGTAATTGCGATAAGATCTATTTTCGATTTCGATCCCGATGTGAAAGCCGTAAAGCCGAGGTCGACGAGCGTCCGGTCGAGCTTTTGCAATACCGGCTCGCCGCCGGCGCTAGCCCCGAGCCCCAATTGCGGCACAGGATTGCCGGTGATCAGTATCGAGATGAATATCGCCGGCACGAGATAGGCGAAAATCAGCACGCAATATTGGGCGACCTGCGTATAGGTGATGCCTTTCATGCCGCCGAGCACGGCGTAGGAAAAGACAATCCCCATTCCGACAATGACGCCCCACTCGATCGGCAGTTCCAGAAAGCGTGAGAACACGACGCCAACGCCGCGCATCTGTCCGGCAATATAGGTGAACGAAATAATGATAAGGCAGATGACGGCGACAACCCGCGCCGCTCGCGAATAATAGCGCTCGCCGATGAAATCCGGCACCGTGAACTGCCCGAATTTGCGCAGGTAAGGCGCAAGGAGCAGCGCCAGCAAGACATAACCGCCGGTCCAGCCCATCAGGAAAACGCTCGCGTCATAGCCGGAAAAGGCGATGATGCCGGCCATTGAGATGAACGACGCGGCGCTCATCCAGTCGGCGGCGGTGGCCATGCCATTCGCGACCGGATGCACATGGCCGCCAGCGACATAGAACTCCGACGTCGAGCCCGCGCGCGACCAGATCGCGATGCCGATATAAAGCGCGAAGGACGCGCCGACGAAAATCCAGGTAAGCGTTTGCGTATCCATGGATTATTCGTCGCCAACGCCGAGGCGTTTTTCGATTGTTTTCATACGCGCGGCGTAAACAAAAATCAGGATGACGAAGACGACGATCGAGCCTTGCTGTGCGAACCAGAAGCCGAGCGGAAAGCCGCCAATATGGACAGCATTCAACGCATCGACGAAGAGGATGCCGGCGCCGAACGACACCGCAAACCATACTGCGAGGAGCGCGCAGAGCAGTTTGACGTTTTCGCGCCAGTAGCGCTTTTTATTTTCCTGATCGTTTGCCGGCGCGTTCATCTGACCCTCCCGCAGCGAACCTTCGCTTCTAGCAGAGTTTGCCGCGAGTCCTCAAACCAACGCTAATCGCCTATCGCAATGCCGCGCACGATTGCCAAGATCGCAACGTCGGCGTAACGGATCGCTCATGAACGGTAAGTCCGGGGCCCAACAGCGCGCAGCGCTCACTTTCGCGGAACTCGTCGCCATCACCGCCGCAGTGATGGCGCTCAATGCGCTGGCGATCGACATGATGCTGCCGGCGCTTGGGACCATCGGCGACGAGCTTGGCGCGGCGCGCGACAATGACCGTCAGTTGATCATTGTCGTTTACGTGCTCGGCAACGGCGTCGCGCAGTTGTTTTTCGGTCCGCTGGTAGACCGCTTTGGCCGCAAACGCGTTCTGATGTGGTCTCTTGGCGGGTATATAGTGGGGTCGCTGCTTAGCGTCATTGCCTCGTCCTTTTCGCTCCTGCTCGCGGCGCGCGCGTTTCAGGGCGTCACGACGGCGGCGGCTCGGGTCGCCGCCATCGCGGTCGTGCGCGATCAGTGTTCGGGTCGGCGCATGGCGCAAGTCATGTCGCTCGCCATCACCATATTCATGGCGGCGCCGATCCTCGCGCCCGGCTTCGGCCAGCTCATTCTCTTCGCCGGGCCCTGGCGGGCTATTTTTGTCGCGCTGCTGCTCTACGGGCTGGTGCTCGCGCTGTGGGTGGGATGGCGTATGCCGGAAACGCTCGCCCCCGAACAACGCAAGGCGTTGCGCACGCGATCAATCATCGGCGCCTATATGGAATTTGTCCGCAATCGGACGACCATCGGCTACACGCTCGCTTCGGCCCTCTGTTTTGGCGCGCTATTTGGCTACATCAGCGCGTCGGAACAGATATTTCTCGAGACATTTGATATAGGCGGGGCATTCGCCTTCGCATTTGCCGCCATCGCTGCTTCGCTTGGCGCGGCGACGCTGATTAATGCACGTCTCGTCGCCCGATTCGGCATGCGCCGGCTCACCCATGGGGCGCTGCTGGTGTTTATCATTGTCAATTTGATGCACCTGGCGATCGCCGCCACCGCAGGCGAGACATTTGTCATCTTCATGACGTTCATGAGCGTCTCCTTTTTCTGTCTCGGTCTTATCGGTCCAAATTCGACGGCGATGGCCATGGAGCCCATGGGCCATATCGCCGGCTCAGCGGCGGCGGCGAACGGGTTTGCCGGCACGACGGTCGCCGGTTTTCTGGGCGGTATTGTTGCGCGCCTCTATGATGGAACAGCCATTCCGATCATTCAGGGTTTCGGCGTCCTCGGCGTCGCCGCTTTCGCCGTCGTTCTGTGGACGGAGAAAGGGAGATTGTTTCAGCCTCACGAGCAGGAAGATGCGCCATGAGCAAGCAGCGCAAACGGGTTTGCCTCGGCGCTTTCGCCGGCGCTCATGGGGTCAAAGGCGACGCGCTTGTCAAAACATTCACCGAAACGCCGGAGAACGTCGTGTCTTACGGACCTGTCGAAACGGAGGATGGCGCGCGGCGCTTCACGCTGACGTTTATCCGTGAGGCGAAACCCGGCTTTGCGATTGTCCGCGCGGCGGAGATTACGGATCGGGAAGACGCCGAAGCGCTGAAGGGCAAGCGGTTCTACGTCGGACGCGCAGCCCTTCCCGACCTCAATAACGATGAGTTTTATCTCGATGATCTCGTCGGTCTCAGCGTTTTCGATGAAGCTGGCGCGCCGGCAGGCCGCGTCGCCGCGGTCCATAATTTTGGCGCTGGTGATTTGATCGAACTGTCGGAAATTCCCGGTGCAAACGGAACGCGGATGATCCCGTTCATCAGAGAGGCGGTCCCGCTCGTGGATCTTGTCGAACATCGCCTCACGGTCTCGCGCGCCGCGATTGAAGATACGAATACGCCGACCACAGACGGCGAAACCGGGGAAACTGTCGGTGATGACGTTGAGACGACCGCCCTGCGCTCGGCGAAGAAGACGCACGACGGCGAGCCTACAAAATAACGTCAGCGCCCGGCGTGTAGGCGCGGCTCGCCAACACGACTGGAAACAACGGCGTCCACAGCGTATGACGCGGGACGGGCGTCGCCCGCGCAGCAATTGTCGACCATCATGATCAAGCACTCTCAAATTAAGCGCGCGCTGCGCGAACAATACGCCATCGACGGCGACGTTCATGCGTTGCCTGGCGAACTGGACCTCAATTTTGACATTCGGGCGGCCGACGCGCGCTATATTTTCAAGGTCATGAGGATCGATTGCGATCCGGCGCTTGTCGACTTGCAGATCCGCGCAAAGCAGCACCTCGGCGGCGCCGGGCTTTCAGACCTCGTGCCTACCGTCATCCGCACCAAGGAGGGCGAAGACACCTTCTTGTTATGCGACAACACGGAGGCGCCGCGGATCGCGTGGCTGATTTCGTTTCTCCCCGGCGCCCTGATGGCGGACACTCATCCGTATACGGTAGACCTAGCCTATAGTATCGGCGAAACGTTGGCGAAACTGGATCGCGCGCTTTTGGGTTTCACCCATCCGCAGCTTGATCGCGCCCTGAAATGGGACCTGCGACAAGCCGATTGGGTCGCGGATCATCTCAATGTTTTTGATGATCGCGAACGGCGTTGCAAAATCACTATGATCACAGACCGTTTTTCCGGCGATCTGTCGCCGCGATTGAGCACGTTGCCGCGCACGCCGATCCACAATGATGCAAACGACATGAATATCCTCGTTGGCGAGCACGGCGTTTCAGGCGTCATTGATTTCGGCGACATGGTTAGCGCGCCGCGCGTCTGCGAAGTCGCGGTCGCGCTTGCCTACGCGATGATGGGCGAGGGCGACGGGCTCGCCCGCGCGACGGCGCTCATTCAGGCGTATAACGGCGTGACCGCACTGTCTGACGACGAGTTATCGCTGCTGCTGCCTCTTGTAAAAACGCGGCTCGCGGTTTCCGTGACAAACGCTGCGATCCAAAAAAGAAAGAATCCCGAAAACGAGTATCTGATGATCAGCGAAGCGCCGGCCTGGCGTCTGCTGGAAGCGCTTGAAACGATCAACGAGGAAACGGCGCGCGAAATGTTCGTCGCCGCGCGTACAGCAAAGCGCGCCGACGCCGGCCTGCAAGAGACGAAAACCCTTGCGGCGCGGCGTGCAGCGATCGCGCCCGGCAATCTGGCGCTCAGCTATGACGCGCCGTTGCATATGGCGCGCGGGGAACGGCACTTTTTATATGACGCCGATGGCGTCCAATATCTCGACGCCTACAACAACGTACCCCATGTGGGGCACGCCAACGCGCATGTTGTCGACGCCGTGCGCCGACAAATGTCGCTCCTCAACACCAACACGCGGTATCTTCAGGATATTCATGTTGCATACGCGGAGCGGATGATTGCACTCCTGCCCGATCCGCTGAAAAGAATCATATTCCTGAACTCAGCCAGCGAAGCAAACGAGTTTGCGCTGCGCCTTGCCCGCGCCGCTACCGGCGCCCGCGACATGGTCGTCATGGATCATGGCTATCATGGCGGCACGACAGGTGCGATGGATATCAGCCCTTACAAATTCAATCACCCGAGGGGTGCTGGCGCGGCGCCCGATTGGGTCCATGTTGTTCCGCAGCCGGATGTTTATCGCGGCCGTCACCTCGGCGCCGATGCGCCGGCGCGCTATGTGGATGACGCCACCGCCATATTCTCGCGCCTGCGCGATGAAGACCGCGCTGTGGCGGGCTTTATTTGCGAATGCCTGCCGAGCGTCGGCGGACAGATCGTCCTGCCGACCGGCTATTTGAATGCGCTTTATGCAATGACGCGCGACGCCGGCGGCGTCGCCATCGCCGACGATGTTCAAACGGGCCTTGGCCGCCTTGGCGATTATTTCTGGGGCTTCGATCAGCAGGGCGCAGCGCCCGATATCGCCGTTTTCGGCAAACCGCTCGGCAACGGATTCCCGCTCGCAGCCGTCGCCATGACCGATGCGGTCGCAGAAACGTTTTCGGCCGGCCCGGAATTTTTCTCGACCTTTGGCGGGTCGAGCGCGGCCTGCGCAGCCGGCGGCGCCGTCCTCGACGTTCTTAACGAAGACAACCTGCAAGGAAATGCGCAGACGGTCGGCGCCGCGTTGCGCGAAGGGCTCTGCGCCGCGACGAGCCAGTTCGACCTTATCGGCGATGTGCGCGGCTTCGGGTTCTTTTGGGGCGTCGATCTCGTCACCGATCGGACGACGCGCGCGCCGGCGACGACGCAGGCGGCGTTTATCAAGAACCGTCTTCGTGAAGAGCGGGTACTGATCGGCGTTGAGGGACCGGCGGACAATGTTTTGAAAATTCGCCCGCCAATGACGTTTGACGCGGGGGCGGCCGAACACCTGCTTAGCGCTCTGAGGAAAATATTGGCCGAGCCTGGCGCCGCCCCAAACGCGGTGCCCTAAATCCTAGCGGCGCTTGCCCGCGCAATCGCCCCATGTCATGGCGAGACATTATGTTTCAGGCCACCGTCCTTACCCTCTTTCCGGAGCTGTTTCCGGGGCCCCTCGGCGCTTCGGTCCTAGGCCGCGGCCTCGGCGAAGGCCTGTGGTCGCTCGATACGGTCAACATCCGGGATTTTTCCGACAACAAATATGGGTCCGTCGACGACACGCCCGCCGGGGGCGGCGCCGGGATGGTCATGCGCGCCGACATCCTCGCGGCCGCCATTGACGCCGTTCCCCGAAACGACAGGCCCATTCTCTGCCTTTCACCCCGTGGGCGGCCCCTCAAACAGGACCAGATCAACGCGTTGTCCAGGGGTCCCGGCCTTGTCGCTCTCTGCGGCCGTTTCGAAGGGATCGACGAACGGGTTTTCGCCGCCCGGGACGTCGAGGAAGTCTCGATTGGGGACTTCGTTCTAGCCGGTGGGGAAATCGCCGCCATGGCCCTGATCGAGGCTTGCGTGCGCCTGATCCCTGCGGTATTGGGCTCCGCTTCCTCGCTGGGGGAAGAGAGTTTTGAGGGCGGCCTGCTGGAGTACCCCCAGTATACGCGGCCCCGTGAATTTGAAGGCCGGGCGATCCCGGATGTGCTGCTCTCCGGCGATCATCAAAAGATCGCTGAGTGGCGACGCAACAAGGCGGAAGAAATAACGCGGGCGCGACGACCGGATCTCTGGGACGAATTCCAGCAGCGCGGTCCTATCCGTTCGGGCAAGAACAAGGACGAAACGTCATGAACATTATCGAGCAGCTCGAAAAAGAGCATATGGATGAGCTCAGCAAGGATGTGCCGGAATTTGCGCCGGGCGACACGGTCAAAGTCAATGTGAAAGTGCGTGAAGGCGAACGCGAACGCATCCAGGCCTTTGAAGGCGTCTGCATCGCGCGCAAGGGCGGCGGCCTGCAAGAGAGCTTTACGGTGCGCAAGATTTCGTTTGGCGAAGGCGTCGAGCGCGTCTTCCCGATCTATTCACCGCTTGTCGATTCCATCGAGGTGGTCCGCCGCGGCAAGGTACGCCGCGCCAAGCTATATTATCTCCGCGAGCGTCGCGGGAAATCAGCGCGCATCGCCGAGAAGGTCGATCGCCGCGCGAAGAAAAGCGCCGAATAAACCGACCGGTTTCGTTGAATTATAAGAACGGCCCGCCTCCGATTTCGACGGCGGGCTGTTTTGTTTCTGTAACTCTTGGGGCAAACTCCGTGGACGAATGTCTTACGACAAGCCTCGCAACGGGCGTCTCAGGGAGATACTGACCATGTTGGAAATTCTGATCGGAATCGTCGTGCTGATCGCCATCATTGTGGCACTCGGGTTCATTCTACCGGACAAGGTTCATGTGGAGCGCGAAACTGTCATTAACGCGCCGCGCGAGAAGGTTTTCGGGCATATCAGCGACTTTGAGAATTGGGACGCCTGGTCGCCTTGGGCGAAACTCGATCCCGATGCGAAGTATTCATTCAGCGGCCAGGGCGTCGGCCAGAAAATGAGCTGGGAGAGCGAAAATCGCAATGTCGGCAAGGGCAGCCAGGAAATCGTTGTGCATGAGCCGCCGTCTAAAATGGTCACTCACCTCGCTTTTGAAGGCATGGGCGTCGCTAAGGCGACCTTTGACGTATCGGACACCAGCGACGGCAAGACCAAAGTTGTCTGGGCGCTCGACACGAATATGCGCGAAGAGATGGCCCTGCATATGAAACCCATGGCGACCTATATGGGCATGTTCATGATGGATGGGATGCTCGGCAAGCAATATGAAGAAGGGCTCGCCAGCCTCAAACGCGTGGCGGAAGGCGGCTAAACCAGCCGCACGCCCAACGCCTCGAACAACGCCGCATCTTTTACCCGACCGGGGTTGTTGGTTGTCAGAAGCTCGTCTCCGATAAAAATCGAATTGGCGCCGGCGAGAAAACAAAGCGCCTGCGTTTCGTCCGACATCGTCTCGCGCCCCGCCGACAAGCGCACGTAAGAGGTCGGCATCAAGATGCGTGCGACCGCGATCAGGCGCACGAAGTCAAGCGGCGCAACGGGTTCGGAGTCCCCAAGCGGCGTGCCTTCGATCGGCATCAGCGCGTTGATCGGCACGCTTTCAGGCGGCGGAACCATATTAGCGAGCGCCATCAGGAAACCAACGCGGTCTTCAACGCGCTCACCCATACCAACAATGCCGCCGCAACAGACTTTCATCCCCGACGCCCGCACCTTTTCCAGCGTATCGATCCGGTCCTCAAATGTCCGTGTAGAGATGACCTTATCGTAGTATTCGGGCGACGTATCGATATTATGATTGTAATAGTCGAGCCCCGCCTCGCTCAATTGCACGGCTTGCCCTTCTGACAACATGCCGAGCGTCATGCAGGTTTCAAGGCCCAGCGCCTTGACCTCGCTGACCATGGCGCAGAGCTCGGCCATATCCCGGTCCTTTGGACTTCGCCACGCCGCGCCCATGCAGAAGCGCGACGCGCCCTCATCCTTGGCGCGTTTGGCCGTTGCAACAACGGCGTCATGATCCATCAGCTTGGACGCCTTGAGGCCGGTTTCGAATTTCGCGGACTGGCTGCAATAGCCGCAATCTTCAGGGCATCCGCCCGTCTTGATGGAGAGAAGCCGTGAGGCCTGCACTTCATTGGGGTTAAAATTTTCGCGGTGCACTTCGGCGGCGAGAAAGACGAGTTCGGTAAACGGCGTCGACATCAAGGCGTCGATATCGGCGCGCACCCATTTTGCTGTCTTCGGTTTGTCCTCGCCGTCCATGCGGTCACGCCCTTGCTAATCTCGCGCGTCTAACGCAGCGACGACAATTCAACAACATCGCTGACGATTTCGGCGCCGTCAGCGCCCCGGATCGAAACATCGACGGCACCCGCCTCCCAGTCGATTTCCAACAAACCGTAATTGGCGTCGATGATCATATCGGTCAGCCGATTTGGGCCCGGCTCCTGTTCGTACGCCTCCCCTTCGCGCAGGAACCCGCGCAGGGGCAGATTCAGCGACGACGAAGTCGCTTCAAAGATCGGATAGCCGGCAACGCCCTCCTTCCGATAAAGGGCGCCAGAGTGCCGGTCGCCGGAAAGGACAATAACGCCTTCAGCGCCCGACTCTTCGATCATATCGTAGAGCCGCGTGCGCTCGGTCGGCAGCATTTTCCAGGCTTCCCAGCCATGGCCGTCCGAAATGACCTGCACCGACGACACGAGCAACCGCAGGTCGGCCGGTTTTCGCAACTCTGAAGCGAGCCACGCCCATTGCGCCTCGCCAAGCATTGTCTTTTGCGGGTCCGGATCGGGCAGATAACGCTCCTTGCCCTTTGCGCCGAATTCATCGGTTGGCCGCAACGGCGACCTGAAGAACCGCGTGTCCAGCATGATAATCTGAACGCGGCGACCCTCTTCGGCGCCGACGATCCAGGAACCGTAAACGCCAGGCCGCGCGGCGCGCTCGTCTTTCACATCCCAGACATATTCAAAAAGCGCTTCTGCATTCTCTTTGTATTGATAATCTCCGCCGGCGTCGTTCATGCCGAAATCATGATCGTCCCATGTGGTGAGCATCGGGGCAGCGGCGCGCACCCGTGAAAAAGGTTCTGACTGAGCAAGCCGCATATAAGCGGTTTTAAGCTCCGGCAGAGCGGCGTCGTTCGAACGCACGTCGCCGTAGACATTGTCGCCAATGTAAAGCGTCAGGTCCGGATTTTCGGCCGCGATCACATCCCAGATCGACTGATCTTCGTTCTGTTGCGCGCAGGACGCAAAGATGATGCGCGACAACGTTTTCGTCTCATCGAGCGCAGCGGATGACATCGGAACAGCGCGAATGGCGCCATCCGGCGCTTCCGCGGACTGCCGCCACGGCTCATGCGGCGTGATAGTTACAGCTTCAGTGTTGTTCGTCGCACATGATGAGAACAGCAACAACGCAACGGCGGCGAAAAGACAGTGTTTCATCGTTTTCCTCGACGCTTGAAAGATCATACCATAATAGCGCCTTATGACGGCGGCGTCACAGGCCTGCGGCTACCGAAAATCGCCGTCCATTTCCGACGCCATGTATACAAAGGCCGCCCAGGCGGCGACATTCTGTCGAATGCTCTCAGGGTCGATCTTGTCTAGCGTGTCGTCCGGCGTGTGGTGATAGTCGAAATAGTCCCAGCCGTTCTGATACAGCCGGGCGACGGGTACGCCAGCCTGTTGCAGCGGAATCGTATCCGGTCCGCCGCCGCCTCGATTGTTGCCGCGAACGATCGCAAGCCGGCGCAGAGCGTCGGCCATGGGCTGCGCTTTTGGCAACGCGGCTTCGCCGAAATTAGTATCGAAGCGCCAAATCTTGCCGGCGCCAAAGTCCGACTCCGAGGCGAGGATGTGCCTGTCGAGTTCGTCCTGGTGTTGGGCGGCATAGGCGCGCGCGCCGAAGAGCCCGACTTCTTCCGCACCCCACATGATCACGCGAATGGTGCGCGTCGGCTTGCCGGGCAACTCGTCAATGAGTTTCGCCGCCGCCGCCGTGATCGCCACGCCGGATGCATCGTCGATGGCGCCGGGCGCCGTGTCCCAGCTGTCAAGGTGACCGCCAATGAGGATCAGTTCGTCGGTCTTGCCAGGAATTTCGCCGATGACGTTGCCCGACACCGCGCCCTCGTTCCAGCTCGTCTGGATGTTCAGTTTGATGATGACCGGTTCCGACGCACGTTCGATCACACGGGCGAGCTGGTCTGCATCGGGATTCGAGAGCGCAGCCGCTGGCGCCGGCGCAAGCATCCTCCCGCCTCGCACCGACCCTCCCGTATGCGGAAAGCGATGGCTGTCGGTGCCGGCGGACCGGATCAAGACCGCCGCCGCGCCGCGTTTGGCCGCCTCAACTGCTCCCAGGCTGCGTTTGGCGACCGCCGTCCCGTAACCCGAACCGTCCTGGGTCCGCGCCATGGGCTCGTCGATAAAGATGATTTTGCCTTGAAGCCCTTCCACGGGCGCGGCCTGAAGTTCGGGCAGCGTTCGAAACAGCACTACCTCCGCCTCGACGCCGCCTTCGGGCGTTGAAGGGGACTGCCCCAGCGCGTTGATGATCAAAGGCTGCGGGAACGGCGCGACGATTTCCGCGCTTTCTGCGATGCGCGACCAGATCGGCATTTCAAACGTCTCGATACGGACGTTTTTAAACCCGAGTTCTTTAAATGTCGCCACGCCCCATTCCCGCGCCCGCGCCTCGGCGGCAGTGCCGGCGGGACGCGGTCCGATTTCGGTCGTCAGGCTCTCCAGGATGGCATAGACGCGCTCGTCCTCAAGGCCCCTGTCGATGAGCCTGTCGACAGTCTGCGCCTGTTTAGCCGTCAACGCCGGCGCCTCCGCCGCCCCGTCCTGCGCAAGCGCCGGCGCGGCGAAGACAAACCCTGACGCAACGGCGATAGCAACCGACCTGATGATCATAAACCACCCCTCAATTCACCGAGATGGCGTTGTTGAAGCTATAGAGGAAATGGTCAAGCCGAAATCGGACACGGATATTCGACGCCGCGCTCGCGACGGCTCGTGAAACGCTTATGCGAACCGCTCAAGCCAGGCGGCGCGATCCGCCGCCCAGACATCGAGGCGATGGCCCCAGAACTCGAAAATCTCGTCGGTTTTGTCCTCGCCGATTTTGCGAGCGACGGCCTGCGAGTTGGCGTTGTCCGGGTCAATCACCGAGATAATGCGGGGTAGATCGGGAAATTGGTCAAATGTCCACCTGATCGCCGCGATCGCCGCCTCCGGCGCGTAGCCTTTTCCCCAGCGGCTTGAGACGATTGACCAGCCGCACTCAAGGCCGGGCCAGCCGCCCGGCTGCCACGGCCCGACCCGCCCGACCCAGTCGCCTGTCTCCTTTTCATCGACGGAGAAGAACCCATAGCCGCGGATCGCCCAATGGCCGATATAGGACGCTGCGGCCCGCCATTCATCGCTATAGGGCCGAGGCTTTCCGTCCGGCGTCAAAAATGATGCCGTTTTTTCGTCCTGCATCATGGCGATGTGATCTTCCGCATCCTCCGCTGCAAAGGGTCGAAGGATCAACCGATCTGTTTCTATACGGATTTTCATGTCGTTTCCTTGAGCAGTCGTTCAGCAATTCTCTCTACCCGAACGGCGTTGCCCGCCCAGGTATAGTCGTTACGAAGGAGACAGGCGCGCGCTGCTTCGCCAAGGCGCGCACGCAATTCAGTATCATCGACAAGGCGCGTGAGCGCCGCCCCAAAGGCTGCATCGTTCACCGCATCGAACAAAAGCGCATCTTCCCCGTCGGTCAAGACCTCGCCGATATTCGACTGCGCCGGGGCAAGGATCGCTTTGCCGAGCGCCATATATTCGAAGAGTTTCAGGGGCGAGGCATAGGTCGTCGCTGCGGGCTGCAAGGCGATATCGAAGGCGGCGACATGATCGACGATCGCATCGCGCTGTACAACGCCGGTCACGGTCATCCGCTCCGCAACGCCGAGATCCGCCGCTAATTGCTCAAGCGCAGCCCGCGCGGGCCCGTCACCCACAAGCATCAGGTGAAGGTCGTCGCGCTGCGTCTTTGCGATGAAGCGGACGGCGCGATCCAGGCGGTGCCAGTCGCGCACGAAGCCGGCGAAGCCCAGTACTGTTTTGCCGTCGAGCCCGTGGCGTTCGCGGATCGGACCCGGATCGCGCTCGATTAGAAACTCAGCGCCGACGCCGTTTTGAATAATGGTGATGCGGTCTTCCGGAACGCCGGCGGCGCGCACATGAGCAGCAAGCGCACCCGTCACCGGCAGGGTCATGTCCGCTGCGCGCCAGATCGCCGTCTCGCTCTTTCGCGCAAAACTTTGCAGCGCCAGCCCGCCGTGGCGCGCGCGTTCTTCCGCGAGCGGCGCGTTGATTTCGAGAATCAGCGGCAGCCCCAGCCGCCGCTTAGCCCATACCCCGGCATGATAAAAAAGATTATAGCGCTCATAGATGAGATCCGGCGCCACTGATCGCGCCGCCCTTCGCAGTCGATGAGACGCCGGAAGAGAATAAAAATACTCGGCGCATTCATAGAGCGCGCCCGGCAGCCACGTTTTGAGTCCGCCCGCGCCGCCCGCTGCATCGAGCGCTTTTCCATTCTGATTGCCGTCCGGACCGGCGAAAACAATCTCATGCCCGCGCGCCGTCAGCGCGTCAGTCAGCGCTTTTATATGCACATACTGACCGTCGGCAGACCGCGTCCGGTGGGAATAAAGAAACCGCATCCTGCGCCTCTTACCGTGATGCGCGCGTCGCAGAAATACGCGCAGCAGGGGAAAACGTGCGACGAGGCTCCCGCGCTGATTGCGAGATAAACGAAAAATCAGACGCGCGTCGAGCACAGGCCTTGCGCGCACGCGCCGCGCTTTTCAAAATCGTCCAGTCAGTGTCGGAGTATCAGTCATGAAACAAAATCCATTTTTCGCCGCCGCGACCATGATCACCGTTGGTGCGTTTTCAGCGGCGCACGCCCATGAAGGTCCGAAACTGCTGACCACCAGCAACGGCGAGCGCACGGCGATGACGGCGGGCGTCTCCTATACGCATGCCAATGGCGTCCATCTATTCAAAGGCGCGCCGCGCCTTACCGGCGAAGATGCGACGCCAATGATGGGAGCGTCGCCAAAAACGGTCAGCGTCACCATTGTCCACCGCGCACCTTGGCGCAGCTTCCGGTCATTGCGCACCCAGGGCTTTTATTCCGGAACAGGACCGAAAAGCCGACGTTTTACGCAAGGTTTTTACAGCGGCGATTAGCCAAGACTTGGGTCCAGCTTGATGCAGGCTTCCATCAGCTCCTTCACGGCGCCGACGGAATTGTCGAACATCGCTTTTTCATCGGCGTTAAGTTTCACCTCAACGATCCGTTCGCACCCCGCCTCACCGAGAACAATCGGCACGCCCACATAAAGCTCGTTCTGGCCATATTGCCCAGTCAGATGCGCCGCACACGGAACGACGACTTTTTTGTCCTTGATATAGCTTTCCGCCATCTGGATTGCGGACGCCGCCGGCGCGTAATAGGCCGAACCGGTTTTCAAAAGCGCCACGATCTCGCCGCCGCCCTTGCGCGTACGGTCGACAATGGCGTCGATTTTTTCCTGCGTCGTCCAGCCCATTTCAACGAGGTCCGGAAGCGGGACGCCGGCGACGGTTGAGTAACGCGTCAGCGGGACCATGGTGTCGCCATGACCGCCGAGGACGAAGGCTGTGACGCTTTCGACGGAGACATTGAATTCCTCCGCTAGGAAATACCGGAAGCGTGACGAATCAAGAATGCCCGCCATGCCGATGACCTTGTTGTGGGGCAGGCCGGAGAACTTCTGCAGCGCCCAGACCATGGCGTCGAGCGGGTTGGTGATGCAGATGACAAGCGCGTTTGGCGCGTACTCCCTGATGCCTTCCCCGACCGCTTTCATCACCTTGAGGTTGATGCCGAGGAGATCATCGCGGCTCATGCCGGGTTTGCGCGGCACGCCGGCGGTGACGATGCAGACATCGGCGCCGGCGATGTCTTTGTAATCCTGCGTGCCTTTCAAGGCGCTGTCATAGCCGTCTACCGGCGAGCTTTCCGCGATATCCAGCGCCTTGCCCTGAGGAATGCCCTCGGCGATATCAAACAGGACGACATCGCCAAGCTCCTTCTGCGCGGCGATGTGGGCGAGCGTGCCGCCGATCATGCCGGAACCGATCATCGCAAGTTTTTTGCGGGCCATGGGGAAATCTCCTGTCCAGGTTTATTGTCTTGGCGCGCGCCAATGCTGCGCCGCATCAAATCTGTCGCGGCGTGGTCTAGCGGATGGAGGGACCGAGGGGAAGCGACACCGGCGCGGCTTATTTCCGCACTAGCGCGAGCCCGCCGGCGGCGGCGAGCAAGACGCCGCCCGTGATGCGGTGACGCCAGCGTCCGATGCGCTTCAACAAGGGCTGAAGCCGCGCCGCAAAAATCGCCCAGCATCCGTCGAGCACAGCCGCGACGACAATAAACGTCGCGGCGAGCAGAATAAGTTGCGGTGTCGCCGGCGCCGCCGGCGACACAAAGAGCGGCAGGAAAGCGCCGTGAAACAAGAGCGCCTTGGGATTCGTCAGATTGACAAAAAACGCTTCGGCAATCGTGCGCCGGTCGGAGCGATGGGTGAGCGCCGGGGCGAGGTCGTCCGCCGGTTCACGCAGCGCCTTAACGCCCAGATAAACGAGATAGGCGACGCCGATCCATTTCAGCCAGATGAACGCTTCGCTCGCAGCGCTGAGGATCAGCGACAGACCCGCGACGACGACCGCCAGTTGCAACGCAGACGCGGCGGCCGATCCGATTAGCGCCATCAACCCGTGACGCAGACCATGAGACAACGTCGTCGCCACGAGATAAGCGACCATCGGTCCCGGCGTCAGCACCAGCAGCGCGGAAGCGGCGACAAAGGCAAGATAGAGTTCGATAGGCATCATGGGTCAGAACTGTTTGCGCAGGGAAACCATAACGGTCGACGTTGAGAGGCCATCGTCATCAATGCGCATTTCCGGTCCGCCTGCCACGAAATCATCGTCTTCCGGCCCGTAAACGAGATCGTTCGTACGCAGATAGATATACTCCGCATCGATAGAGAATCCGCTGTTGAGCGCAAACGAAAGGCCGGCGCGGCCCTGATAGGCGAGCGCTGCGTCACGATCGGCGTTTTCGTTTTCAACAAAGGCGCCGCCGACGCCAAGGCCGACAAAAGGCGTGATCCGGCTTGAATTCCGGAAGTCGTAGAAGAAATTCGCCATCAGGAGATGGGCGTTGAGGTCGTCATTCGGCGGCGTAATTACGGTCGGGTCGAAAAAACCGCCCGTGCGAGTGACGCTCGCAATGCCGACAGTTTGATAGCGGTACTCCAGTTCGGTCCGGATTCCGTCCGCATAGTCAAACCCAAGCGCGCCGCCAGCGACGAAACCAGTGTCGGTATCGATCGTCTGCCCTGTCGAGGGCGGACCGATGAAAACCAGAAATGGGGAGAACGTCACGTCTTGTTCAAGGTCATTTCCGAAAACAGCGCCGGCGCCAGCGCGCACATAGAACCCGTCACGGGGTTCATCCTGCGCCATGGCGGCGCTTGCGAAAACCCATGCGAATAATCCGCCAACGACAACGCTCTTTAACACCCAAAGAACTCCCTCTGAATACGCACCCTATATAGGGCGCGCGCAAAGGGCCGGGCAACCGGACCCGCGATCAACTTGCGCTTCGAATTGCGAAGGGCTTCTAAAGCCTGCCTTTTTCTCGCGCCATGGCGATCACGATCGGCGACAAGAGCAAGATGGCGATCAGGTTCGGAAACGCCATGGACGCATTGGCCAGATCGCCGAGGCGCCAGACGAAATCGATCGGCTGCAACGCGCCGACAAACACCATGCCGACCCAGACGAAGCGCATCGGTTTCGCCGCCCAGTCACCGACAAGATACGTCACCGCCTGCTCCATGTAATAGGACCAGCCGAGAATGGTCGTGAAGGCGAAGAGCGCAAGCGCAAGCGCGATGAAGACGCCGCCCATGGGCATACCCTGACTAAAGACAGCAGTCGTCACCTGGGCACCCTGGAGGGTCGACTGCCAGGCATAGTCCACCGTTGTGCCGTCGGCGCCCGGGAACTCGCCCTGAACCGACAAAATGACCAGCGCCGTCATGGTGCAGATAACGAGCGTGTCAATGAAGGCGCCGAGCATTGCGATCTCGCCCTGGAAGACGGGATCGTCCGTTTTCGCTGCAGCATGGGCGATTGCCGTCGAACCTTGTCCCGCTTCGTTGGAAAACAGCCCGCGCGCCACGCCGAAACGAATTGCCGCGAGAACGGAGTATCCGGCGACGCCGCCGGCGGCCTGTTCGAGACCGAATGCATAGCTGAAAATTGACATGAACGCCGCCGGCACATGCTCGGCGTTGAGGATCAGCATGACAATGGCGGCGAGAATGTATCCAAGCGCCATGGCCGGCACGACGCGGCCAGCAACCTTGCCGATCGACTTGATGCCGCCAATGATGACGATGAAGGCGAGTACAGCGATGGCGAGACCGGAGCCCCATGTGGGAATTGGCAGTTCCGCCTCAACCGCCGTGGCGATCGAATTCGCCTGCGTCATGTTGCCGGTGACAATGGCCGAAAAGATCGTACCGATTGCGAAAAATACGGCGAGCCAGGCCCAGCCCTTGCCGAGGCCGTTCTTGATATAAAACATCGGTCCGCCATGGGTGTGCCCGTCCGGGTGGCGTTCGCGATATTTCACTGCAAGGCTCGATTCCGCAAACGCCGCCGCCATGCCAAAAAGCGCCGTCACCCACATCCAGAAAATGGCGCCGGGGCCGCCTAAAGTGATCGCGGTCGCAACGCCAGCGAGATTACCGGTGCCGACCTGGCCCGAGAGCGCCGTTGAGAGCGCATTCCAAGGCGTGATTTCACCGCCCGCGGAGTCGTCCGTTGAACCGGACCGGCTGCGGAAAAACAGATTGCCGAAAGCCGGGAACAATCGGCGGATCGGCAGAAATTTCAGACGGATCATGAAAAAGGCGCCGGCGCCGAGGAGCACGACCACCATGGGCGCCAATGGCAGCACTGATTCCCCGTTCCACGTGCCGCCCCAGATAAAGCCGCTGACATTATCGACGACGGCGTAAAAATCTTCCATGACGCTTTCACCCTTGATGCTGATTGGCGCCGCCCCGATGCGCCGTTTAGAAAAATTGACGGCGAGACTAGGCGCTGCCCCCCCGGCGGGGCAAGCACGAAACCCGCATGGGCTAGCTTGATTTGCGTCAGCGAGCCTGAAACGCCACAGTCACCCCATGGAAAGCGCCTACTCCGTCCGCCCGGCGACCATCGAGGATTGTGTGGCACTGGGCGTGATCGCCCCCGCGGCCTATGCGGCTGCTTACGCCTATCTCTGGGATGATGCGGCGGCGTTCGTCGACCAGCTCAGGAGCTTTGACGCCGACGTTTTCGCCGAGCAGATTAAGGATCGGCGATTTGGCGTCTGGCTGGCGGAAATGTCCGGCGCGCCCGTCGGTTTTTTGACCCTCAAATTTGACAGTTTCGAGCCGGTCGCGAACCGCGAAGGCGGCGCGGAAATCCCGCGCATTTACTTTTTGCCCCAGGGGGCCGGGCGGGGCCTCGCCAAACAATTGCTTGATGAAGCCGAGCGCGCGGCGCGGGAATATGGCGCGAAATATCTCTGGCTCGACGCCATGGCGTCAGCGGACTGGGCGCAACGCGCTTATGAAAAATGGGGGTTTGAAAAAATTGGTCGAGATCGCTTTCCGAAGAACGTCAAAGACGGCGAGGCCGATATGGTCGTGATGATCAAGGCCCTGAATTGAACGGAGACGTGAAGATGAAACCGGGACACATCGTCAGTCAGGACGAATGGCTGAAAGCGCGCAAGGCATTGCTGGCGGAAGAAAAAGAATTTACCCGCAAACGGGACGCGCTATCCGCGAAACGGCGCGCCATGCCGTGGGTAAAGGTTGAGAAGGAGTATCGGTTTCACGGGCCAGACGGAGAAGAATCGCTCGCCGATCTCTTCGGCGATAAGGAACAACTTATCGTCTATCATTTCATGTTCGGTCCGGACTGGGAGGAAGGGTGCCCGAGCTGTTCGTTGATGGCCGACAACTACAAAGGCATCGACATCCACCTCGCCCATATGGACATCTCGTTCGTGACCGTCTCCAACGCGCCGCTATCGAAAATCGACGCTTACAAAACCCGCATGGGATGGGATTTCAAATGGGTTTCGTCGCTGGGAACGGACTTCAATTATGACTTTCGAGTTTCCTTTTCACAGGAAGACCTGGACGCCGGCGAAGTCGAATACAATTTTGCGATGACGTCTCTTCCGGCAACCGAAATGCCGGGCATCAGCGTCTTCGCGAAAGGCGATGACGGCGCGATCTACCGCACTTATTCAACGTATGCCCGCGGCCTCGACATGATGCTGGGCGTATTTCATTATATCGACCTGACGCCAAAAGGGCGTTTCGGCGAGGAAGAAAACGGCATCATGTATTGGGTCCGGCGGCATGATCAGTATGGGATTTAAATTCCTTTTGGCCGCCGTGGCGGTCGCCGCCGCCGGCTGCGGCCAGGAGCCCACGCAAGACGCTGTCGAAGGGCGCGGCGCGGAAACCGCGAACTGGTGGGATAAGTTGCCGCGCGCAGAATGGGCGGCCTATGAACGGGTTCTGCCAGAAGAAGCATGGTTCGAAGTCTATCGCCTATTCCCGAACGTCTACGCGATTTATGAACCCGGCCAGTTCGAAGAGGTCATTTCGTTCCTGATTGTCGGCGAAGAGCGCGCGCTCTTGTTCGACACCGGCCTAGGCCTGACGCCGATCGCTCCGACGATTTCCAAACTGACCGACAAGCCGATCAGCGTGCTCAATTCTCATAGCCACTATGATCACATCGGTGGCAATCACGAGTTCGAAGACATTGCGGGCGTCAATGTACCGTATGCGCTGGCGCGTCAGGCCGGCGCGCCCAACGATGCGGTTCGCGAATTTGTCGCCGGCGACTGGCTCCCCAACCCGCCGCCGGACTTCGACGCCGACGAATACAAAATCGAACCTTATGAAATCGACGGCTTTGTCCGGGACGGCATTGTCATCGACCTTGGGGGTGTTTTACTGGAAGTTCTGCACACGCCCGGACACTCGCCGGATTCCATCTGCCTCTTGGATCGCGCAAACCGGCGACTCTACACCGGCGACACATTTTATCTGGCGCCGCTCTACGCCCACCTCGAAGGATCCGATTTCGATCAGTATGTTGTAACGGCCAAGCGCCTCGCCGCGCTGACGCCGCATGTCGATCATCTGATGACGTCGCACAATGTTCCCGTCGCCGACGCGGCTCATCTCACGGCCATGGCCGAGGGCTTTTCCGCGGTCAAACACGGCGACGCCGCCGGCGTTGAAACCGACGGCGCTTATGAATACGCCTTCGATGGGTTTTCGATTATTGCGCCGGCGAAGGACGAATAGTGTAGATTGTCTGTTTTAATCTTCGTCGATAATCGGCGTGGTTGAATCGTCGCCGTCATAGGCTTCCTCGAGCGGGTCGAACTTGCCATCGCCTTCGACGATTTCGTCGGCCGCAACAGCGCCAGCGCCGATCACGGCAGCCACACAGCCTGATCCGGATAACGACATCGCCAGCAACGCCAGCGCTGCAATCAGTTTTTCCGTCATATCAAACCCCTCCTTCGATTCATGTAGGATCATACCCATGAATGGGACGGAATTCCGGCGCCAACACTACCATAACTTCATGTTGGCGCCGGGGACATCGCTGCGACCCTGCGTCAGGCGCGCAGGACTATTCTGCTTTTTCTTCTTCGGCGGCGGCGTCTTCAGCAGGCGCTTCCTCAGCTGCAGGCTCCTCGGCCGGCGCGTTCTTGGCCTCCTCCGCCGCCGCTTTGGCCGCTTCTTCCTTCTCGCGCTTTTCTTCGATGCGCTCTTTGGCTTTCTCGCCCGGCTCGCCCTTCTTGGGATTGTTGCCGGCTTTCCAATCGTAAAGGCCGTTTACGGACAGAAAGCGCGCAACGCGGTCCGTCGGCTTCGCGCCCACGCCGAGCCAATGCTTGACGCGTTCTTCATTGTACTGAACGCGCTTTTCATCGGTTTTCGCGAGCAGCGGGTTGTAGGCGCCGACCTTTTCGATGAAACGGCCGTCCCGCGGCATGCGGCTGTCAGCGATAACAATATTGTAGTACGGACGTTTCTTCGCCCCGCCCCGGGCCAGTCTGATTTTGAGTGACATTGGTTTTTCCTTCTTGTCTTAGGTTTTCTTTTCCGTGGTTTTTTCTTCAGTTGAGTATTTGTCCGCGCCCAGAAAGTGGAGCGAGACATAGGGTTCGTCGCCAACCACCCAGGAATCATGAGGGTCGGTCGGAACGTAAAAAATATCGCCAGCGCGCATTTCCGTGACGGCGCCGTCTTTCATCGCGGCGGTGGCGCAGCCTGAAACAACCATGCCGACATGTTCGACTGTGCAGAAGTCTTCGTCCATGGCTTTGCCGACGTCCGCCGACCATTTCCAGCCGGGCTGGTACGTGGCGCGCCCGATGGTCATGCCGCCAATACGAACGATCTCGAACTTGCCTTTCGGAAATTCACGGATTTCGTCGGGCGCGTCGAAGCGTTTGAGGATGGTTTGGGAGACGCTACTCATTTGTCCCCTCGCTCTCTTCAATTTCAGCGAGGATATCGCTTGCGAGATCGCATGCATCGCTATCTGGATCAATCTCACATGCCTTCTTCGCGTAAAGACCGGCTTGCGATGCATCTCGCTCAAGTCCCTCAGCTTGCCACAACGCGACGCCTGACATGGCGCATCCCCAAACTTCGTCGCGCTTACACATCTCAACAAATGTCGTAGAGATACAGGTTTCATCGCCCTGCTCTCTATAACGAAGGCGCGCCGCAAGGTTGGTACACGCTGAGTCAACCCCAAGCGTGCACGCGCGCGTATAAAGCGCACTGGCGCGCGCACCATTCTCGAGCAACTCGTGCGTCGCAGCGGCGGAAAAGCACCGTTCTTCATCTCCGCTTCGACAGCCTTCGACGCATTTTGAGAGGTGCTGCTCACATGATTCATAATCTGCCGTGATGTCTTTCGACGGTCGATCAATGAGACTGAGCGGACAATCGGCAATTGGATCGAGCCATGAAAGACCAAAGCGCCTCACGTCCTCATCCATCTCCCTCAACGTCTGAGCGCTAGCGCCACCGGCAACAGTCAGCAAAGCGAAGATCAAAAGAGCTACATTTTTCATAGCATCACTTCTTCTTCCCCGCGCCCGGCAAGGAGCCCATGGGTCCTGCGCCGCCCAAACCCGGCGGCAGGGCGCCTTTGCCGGAGAGCGCTTTTTCGATGGCGTCGAAATCGATGTCTTCCTCGCCGCCGCCTTTGCCCTTTTTGTCTTGTGCAGCTTCCAGCATTGCCGGGTCAGGAGCGCCGCCGAGCATACCGCCTAATCCGCCAGCGCCGCCCATGCCGGCCATTTGCGCGGCCATTTTTTTCATGCCGCCCTTGCCCATCTTTTTCATGAGGTCCGCCATCTGACGATGCGCCTTGATGAGCTTGTTAATTTCCTGAACGCTGGTGCCTGAGCCTGCGGCAATGCGCTTCTTGCGCGAGGCGTTCAAAACTTTGGGGCTTTTGCGTTCCTTTTTCGTCATGGAACTGATGATCGCTTCCTGACGAACGATTTCCTTGTTTTCAAAACCGCCGGCCTGATCGACCATCTTTTTCATTTTACCCATGCCGGGCAGCAACCCCATGATCGCGCCCATGCCGCCCATATTGCGCATCTGACGAAACTGTTCGGCAAGGTCGTCCATGTCGAACTCGCCCTTGGCCATTTTCTTGGCCTGTTTCTTGGCGCGCTCGACGTCCATTTCCTCGGACGCTTTCTCGACCAGGGAAACGATGTCGCCCATGCCGAGAATGCGTCCCGCCATTCGGTCGGGCTCAAAGGTGTCGAGAGCATCGAGCTTTTCGCCGACGCCGACGAACTTGATCGGCGCGCCGGTGACCGCCCGCATGGAGAGCGCCGCGCCGCCGCGCGCATCGCCGTCGATCCGCGTCATGACGACGCCGGTGACCGGCACGCGTTCCTTAAAGCGCGTCGCTGTTTCTACTGCGTCCTGACCGGTGAGCGCATCGACGACGAGCAGCGTTTCGATGGGGTTGGTAGCGCAATGGATATCGGCAATTTCGGTCATCAACTGTTCGTCGATGGAAAGCCGCCCGGCGGTGTCGAGCATCACCGCGTCATAGCCGCCGAGCTTGCCCGCCTCGATGGCGCGGTTTGCAATATCGCGCGGCGTTTGTCCGGCGATGATGGGAAGCGTTTTAACATCCGCCTGCTCGCCAAGAATCTGAAGCTGCTCCTGCGCGGCCGGTCTGCGCGTATCGAGCGACGCCATCAGAACTTTTTTCTTGTCGCGTTTTTGAAGACGCAGGGCGATTTTCGCCGTCGACGTCGTTTTCCCCGACCCCTGCAAGCCGACCATCATAATCACCGCGGGAGGCGTCGTTGCAAAGGAGAGCGCCTCTACCGCGCCTCCTTCTTCGCCGGCGGCGCCGCCAAGCATATCGACCAGCGCGTCGTGAACGATTTTCACGACCTGCTGGCCCGGCGTGACCGAGCGCAATACCTCCGCGCCAACGGCGCGCTCTTTCACTTTGGCGATGAAACTTTTAGCGACCGGCAGCGCGACGTCCGCCTCGAGCAGCGCAACCCGCACCTCGCGCAGCGCGTCGTTGACATCCTTTTCCTCGAGCGCGCCCTTGCCGCGTAATTTCTCGAAGACGCCGCTTAACCGATCGCTTAGTGATTCAAACATTGTGCGTCCTCCTCTTCTATGAGGAACATAAGCGCGCGGTCGCTTAATGCACGGGGGCGATGTTTGTCTTTTTTGCCGTGAGGAATATCAAGGGCGTCGCCGGCGCGGAACTGTTGAACGTCGCCGTCAAAATCGATTTCCATTTCGCCCTCGACGATAAGGCCGACATGGCCGACCTCGCACCAATGGGCGTGCACGGTTGCGGGCGTCAGCTCGACCAGGCGAAAGATTTTGCCGCCCCGCACCACGCGTTTGAGTCGCGCCGTGCCGTCCAACGTCGGCTCCCACTCCGCATTCTCAAAGGCGATCCGATAATCCAATTCCGGCGTCCTCTTACACAAAGCAAAATCGCCGCCGTGAGGGCGTTACCCCGACGGCGGTCCATCCCCGGCTCCAGCCCAACTCATATGGGTTTCGCGCCGGCGGACGGGAAAAGCTCGCTTTTCCCGAAAACGGCCGGTTCTATAGGTGGAGACTGGCCTCAATGCAAGCGGCTAGGCGCCCCGCAGCCGTCGCGCAATTTCCGGCAACCGGAGGACAAGCCATGCCGCCGCCCAGAAATTGCCAAGCAAAAACAGCGGGGCAGTCCAGAATAGGCGGGCGGGCCAGTTTCTTTCAAAAAGAACGATCACGACGGCGCAAAGGACAAAGCCGAGATAAAGATCGATGAGAGTGACGACGGCCCAGGGCTGCGCCAGCATGTCGGTGATGACGGCGGGGAAGGACCGCCCGTCCGCGCCCAAGGCCCAGACGATGGCGACGACAAGGGCAAGTGCGGCGGTGGAGATCAAGATGCGTGACAGGGTCATGAGCCGGATACGTCTCACGCGCGGCCTTTGGATGACCGACGCGAATAGCGCCGAACCTATCGCCCGCCGAACCAACGACGCCAGTCGTCAATGTTGCGTTCAAAAACGCCCATCAGGCCGCCTTCAGCGTTGTTATCGAGGAACTTAAGTATCGCAAACAGCCACAGCGTCGAGACGATCAGTATAAAGACGCCGTTCGACGCGGCGATCGAGAAATAATAATTGGCGACGAAAGCTTCGGGAAAGAAGTAGCGCGCGAGAAGGTGCCAGCTGTTAATGGCAAAATACAAAACGTAATAGCCGAAGAAGATTTTATGTATGAAAGCGCCGTTTAGACTCTTCGAGCGCCAGAACGAATAAAACAACGCTAGGATAACGATGCTCATGGGCGCAACAAGATTAACCGACGCGCCGCCCATCCAATAAAAGAAACTGTTTGCGAGCACCCAGTCGGCGACGATCACCATCGCCGCCAGCCTGAGGTTTTTGGAACCGGAAAGAAAACTAAGGGCGGCGCCTACAAACAGGAACGCCCCATATCGTATCAGAAGGGTCCATTCGTCAGCAGAGATTGCACAAACTCCGCGGTGTTTCTTTTCGGCGTACCGTGTACGAACAGCCAGGAACCCTGCGCAGCAAGGGATTCAATTACAGTGTGGCCCTTCGTCACCGCCTCTGCAAGCTGCAACAGCCAGACGTCGCCGACCGCCTGCGAACGCGCAGCGGCTTCGATTTCGGCTACGTGGCGGAGCGGCGCGTCATCGCCCAGCTTTTGAGCGGCTGTGGCGCTCGCCGCAACAAGCAACGGCAGGCCGGCGAGCACCGGCGCCGTGTCGAGCGCCTTGCCATCGACCTTATCGCGACAAATTTTTTCAATCAGCTTTTCGAACCGCAACAGCGTCACTTGTTCTGGACGCAGATCCCTCACTGCCATGACAATCTCCTCTTGAATCGTCCCGACTGGAACGACGCTCGGAGGTGAGGAGACGAGATGGGGAATAACGAACCGTAAAGACGGCGTTCACGAAGCGTTAAGGTTTAGCGGTCGGTCTCGCACGGAGAGGCGACAATCCGCGCTTGCCCACAAGCATGTGTTGAATTACCAATAGGAAAACGACCATCGGTCGAACCAGAAATATCAGGGCGGAGAAATTGGGCGATAAAGACAAGGAGCGCGTGGAAGCGTTGCGCAAACGCCTATCGGATGCTTTTCCCTTACACGGAGAGGACGCCGGCAACGTTATTTCGTTTCCGGGTCCGAAACGTTCAAGCGAGGACAAGCCTCAATCAGGCGCGCAAGCGGCGGAAGCACCGCAGCCATTTTCTTTTCAAACCCGCTCTCAGGAACGATCTCACAGGATTGAACGACTGTTAAAGCGGTTATTTGAAGACCTTTCAAAAGACGATTGAATTGCTCTTCATCGTCCACAGGGTCGTCGGCGCTCTCCGCCAGAAATGCGTTTAGGCCCACAACGGCGTCGGCATATTGATCCTCGCTCAATTCGAACGTTCGATTGACCCCGGCGATATAGGCAATAAGCGTCTGTAGCGCGAAGCGCACGGCAATGGGGCAGGCGAACTGGCGCTGCGGCGGCAGCGGGGCCTCGGCGTCCGTGACGCCGTCAAAAACCGGGTCAGAAAGCGCTTCCGACGAAACCCCGAACCCATTTGCGATCGCCTCGCCCCAGACGGACGAAAGTTTCCTGTCGCTGATTTCAAGATCGGCTATGTAGTCTGCGTAAATACCAATCCGCTGCGCAAACTCCTGGCGAGACATGCGCAAGCTGAGACGGGTCGTTTGCAGATTGTTCATTGCGACGCTTTGGACCGGAAGACTTCCTCGTCGATTTCACCTTCCCATTTCGCGACGGTGACGGCGACGGTGGCGTCTCCGGTGACATTGACAACCGTGCGCATCATATCAAGCAGGCGGTCGAAGGGAAAGATGAAGCCGACGACCAGCGCAGTGTGCTCCGGCGTTACATCGAAGACTTCTAATACCGTGGCCAGCAGGAACAATGACGCGGAGGGAATGCCGGCCGCCCCGATTGAAACAAGCGCGGCGGTTACCGCGATCAACACATAATGGTGCGGCTCCACGACATACCCAAACGCCTGCGCCGTAAACAACGCTACGATACCGAGATAGAGCGCCGTACCGTCCATATTGATCGTGGAGCCAAGAGGCAGCACAGACCCGGCCACCGACTTCGAAACGCCAAGATTTTTTGAAACATTCGAAATCGTCACCGGTAGGGTCGCGGACGACGACGACGTTGAATAAGCGACCATCTGCGCGTCGAGAATACCGCGGAAAAAATTGATGAAAGGAAGCCTGAGGCCGAATTTCACAATACCGCCATAGGTGACCGCCATATGGATAAAGCAGCCGAGATAGACGGCGATCGCGAGCCAGAAGATTGCCGTAAAGGTTGCAAGGCCCTTTGTGCCGGCGACATAGGCAATGAGTGCGAAGACGCCGAATGGCGCCAATTCCATGATCCACTGAGTAACGCCCAACACCTTGTCGGACGCATAGGCGAAAAAGCGCGAAACAGGCTCGCCGACGGCGCCGAGAAACAACACCACAATACCAAAAATGATCGACGTAAAAATGACGACGAGAATGTCGCCTGACGCCGCGGCGACGCCGAGCGCAAACAAGGCGACAAAGAGAATGCCCGATTTTGGTTTCTTCTCGCCGGCGCTGGTTGACCGGATCGCAACAATGATCGCAATGACAATCAGGATGGCCGTGAGCGCAAGGGTTGTCAGGTCTCCGGAGAGAAATTTCTCAAACGGGTTTTTCGCCACCATGCCGGCGATCCGGTCCCAGAAACCGGCGGCTTCGCTCGAAATCTCCCGCGGCACCGCGTCGCCCAGATCAACGCCGGCGCCCGGACGGAAAATCGTGCCCATGGCGAGGCCGATGATATTGGCGAAGAATGTCGTCAGCAAATAAAGAAGAATTGTCTTCAGGCCGATGGTGCCGAGTTTAGTGGGATCGCCGAGCGCCAGCACGCCGGCGACCAGCGTCATGAAGATCAGCGGAATGATCACAAGACGAATCATGGCGATGAATATGTCGCCAACGATTTTGACATCGGACAGCAGCGCTTCGCCGCGCACGGGGTCCATCGTATTCGCAACGACGAGGCCGAAGGCGACGCCTAGCGCCAACCCGAGAAACACCCGCTTCCAGAGTTTAATGCCGAACCACCAGGCCATGCGCGCCGCTCCCGCTAATATCCGCCCCAAAAACCAGCGGGGAGGCTAACGGGTTTGGTCAGATCATGAAAGGCCGGCGGCTTCGATAGCGCGGTCAAAGAGTTTTCTGAAGGGCTCGACCCGATCGGGTCCGAGAGAACCGATGGCGATCAGCGCAACGTCCGCGGTTTCGAGTCGAACGCCGCGAGGCCGGCCGCTCCCCTGCCAATCAGTCCAGTCCGTCTCCGGATCAATCGAAAGAAGCAATCGCGTCTCTTCGCCGGACGGCGTTTTTACGTTGAGGCCGAATATGCTTTCACGATTAAACAACCCGTTTGATGTCGCGACGCGGCGGTCATCGAACAACACCTCGTCAACGAGCCAACTCCGTCGCCAGCGTAGCACATGTAATTCGCTGCCGACGCTGACCTTGATATCGACGCGCCGCCATCGACGCGACAACAGACTCGCTGAAATTTCCGTCATAACGCCCGCCCTCTCCCTAATTTTCCACGCCGCTCTACGGCGCTCCCATTAATTGGCGAGCGAAATAGACATATTCAAGGGCGGTGCGATAGGCGAGTTGGTCCTGATTGGCCGTGCCGCCATGACCGCCCTCAATGTTTTCGTAGTAGTAGAAGTCATAACCAAGCTGGGCGAGCTTCGCCGCCGCTTTGCGCGCATGACCGGGATGGACGCGATCGTCTTTGGTCGACGTATAGAACAGCACTCTCGGATAAGCCTGCTCAGCTTTCAGCTTCTGATAGGGCGAGTACTGAGAAATATACGCCCATTCTGCATCGATATCCGGATTGCCGTATTCGCCCATCCAGGAAGCGCCCGCGAGAAGCTTGTTGTAGCGTCTCATATCGAAGAGCGGGACGCCGATGTCGATCGCCGCATAGAGGTCGGGACGCTGCGTCAGCATCGCGCCCATCAACAGCCCGCCATTGGAACGTCCGACAATCCCGAGTTTTTCTGGGCTCGTGACGCCTGCGTCGATCAAATGTTCGGAAACGGCGATAAAGTCATCAAAGGAACGCTGCCGGTTTTCTTTAAGCGCCGCCTCATGCCAACGGGGGCCGTATTCCGAACCGCCGCGAATATTGGAGAGCACGAGGACGCCGCCGCGCGACACCCACATTTTCCCGGCGAGGGCGCCATGTTGAGGTCGTCCAGGGTCGGAATAATAAACGGGAAGGGTCGCGGCCAGAAAACCGCCATAGCCATACTGCACCGTCGGCGCATCGCCCGCTTTGAGCACGCTCTGCTTCGCCATCAGAAAATAAGGAACTTTCGTTCCGTCTACTGACGTCGCAAAGCGCTGTTCAATCACGACATCGGACGCATCGTAAAACGCCGGCGCCGACGCAATTTTTCTGACCTTGTTTCGCTTTGAAACGAAATACAGCGTGTCGGGCGTCGTCAGGCTTTCAAACGAAATCAGGGCGTCATCCGTACCGCCGCCGGCGGAGACAATCGATACGACGCCGTTCGCCGGGAGTTTGATTTCTTTCTGCTTCCAATCGCCTTTCCGGTTGCGCGATAATCGCGCCGCCGCGCCCGCGACGTCATCGAGATACTGGATGATGATATTGCTCTTGCCGATTTCGACATCTTCAACGGACTGACTTGCCGTCGCGGCGAAGACCAGCTGCGCCGTATCGTCCGCCGGATCATACGCGACTACCGAGCCCTGCGGATACGTCGTTTCGCCATGGATCCATAACTCGCGCAAAAAGAATATCGCGTCGCCCTCAAACACGCCTTGCAAATCTGCGTTAGGCGGCAATGGCAGTTTTTTGAGGTCTTCCGCGCCGCCTTTTGCGTAATGGTATTCTCGGGCAAAGAACGACGGTAGGCGGGTCACAAAGACATGAGGCCCGCCCGCTTCCTGATAAACGCTTGCGGCCACAAGCACGTCGCTGGCGTCTGCTTCATATATCGTGGGCGCTGTAGCGACGGTCGCGCCGCGCTGCAGGTGTTGCAGCGTTCGAGCGTAGCCGGAATCGGTCAGCGAGCCGGCGCCGCGATCCGTCCCGACAATAAGCGCATCCTTGCCCAGCCAAGCCACACTCGATTTCGCCTCATCGATATAAAATCCGCCATCGACAAAAGATTTCTCAACGGTGTCAAACTCACGCCAATAGGCCGCGTCCTTGCCGCCGTCAGAAAGCTCGACCATGCAATGGCGATATTCCGGCGAGAGGCAAACAGTGTCGCCGCGTATCCAGTTCCGGTTTTCTCGTTCCGCAAGCTGATCGAAATCAATCAATACTTCCCAGGCGGGGTCGCCGCTCCGATAGCTTTCGACGTCGGCGCGCCGCCAAAGGCCGCGCACATGCGTTTCGTCTTGCCAGAAATTATAAACATATCCATTGTGAATTGCGCCAAGCGCGAGCCTCTCCTCGGACGTTAGGATGGACAGCGCGTCCTGCTTAAGCTCGCCGAAGCGCGGATCATTTTCGAGCACCTGAAGGCTGCGGGCGTTTTGCTCGCGCACCCAGCCGAGCGCGTCTTCCGATTCGACGTTTTCAAGCCATAGATAGGGATCGTCATCAGCCTTGGCGGCGCTGGAGATTAACGCTGCCGCCGCGGCAGCCATGATGAAGGCCTTCATAACTTGCTCCTGTCCAAATGCGCGTCCGGCGCGTCGCCCCTGTCGTCGACGTTTACCATACAAGCCGGAACCATCGCCTCAAGGCCAGGCGCGACAAACCGGGCCTTTCCGGCGGCGAACGATAAAATTCAACGTTCCGCGTTAGTGAAGGTTTGAGCCATGGCCGATAGCTTGCAACCGCCGGGTGGGTAATGGCAATTTTGGGAAAGTTAACCATGGCGAAGTCAGATGTCCGGCGCTACCGGCGGATCAGCCTCGACTTACCTGCCCTGATCATCGTCAACGCAACGGACGAATTTGAGGGCCGGCTCCTGAACATTTCGCCGGGCGACTTTGCCGTCATTTCCAGCGCGAAGGTTGTCGAGGGCGATGCGGTTATTGTCCGAATAACAGGGCTTGATGAAATCGAAGCCACGGTCGCGCGCATCCTGCCAGACGGTTTCGCCGCATCATTCCTTCTTTCGAAGCGGCGACGGGCGAAACTTACCGAACAACTAATGCTTCGCGTCAATGAGCAATATAAGGACGGTCTTGAGGATCGGCGCACGACTTTGCGTCACCGCGCCGGCCCGTCGCGCGCCGCATGCCGGCTCTCTGACGGCGCGTCGCTTTTCGTTAAAATTATTGACAGTTCAGTAGACGGCGTCTCCGTGGAAGCGCCGCGACGACCGCCCATCGGATCCGAAATCCATGTCGGTCGCCGCCGCGGCGTTATTATACGTCACACGCCGCGCGGCTTTGTCGTCGTCTATGAGGCCGCCGAAGAAGAAGACAACGCCATCCTTCGCGTCGTCTGATCGCGGTTCTCTTAATTAGTATCCAGCTGATTGCGGCGGACCGAGAACAACCGGCCCGAGATTGTCGATAACGTCGCGCGCATCGAATGCGCCCGGATTGTCCGCTGGCTTATCGCCGCTATGCATTGTAACAAATGCAATCGCCGAGTAACGCGTAATTTCCCGCGTATAGGAATCGTACGGGTAGCCCCAACCGAATCCATAGGCGTAATAGGGAAACGCGTAATAAGGCCGGTGGAACGGGTGGCCGAATCCGTAACGGCCGTAAAAGGCTGTTCCGCCGCTGCGTGAGTAGCTGGTGCGCGCTTCCGTATCGCGTTCCTCAACGATAAAATAATCAAAGCCCTGCTGCACCGTAAGTTCCGCGGCGCGGAAGAGCAGCGAATTCTCAACGGTTTCCCGCGACGTCGAAGAATTACCGCGAAAAGTAATACGGAAGCGGCCCTGTTCAATTTGCTGTTCGGAAAAACCATAGCCGCGCGCGCCTTCGGCCGGCCCGTATGGCGTCGCCGTCGCACAGGCCGCCAGCAATAACATCGCTCCGGTAAGCGTAAGAATTCTCATCATGGTAGACTCCACAAAATGTTCGTCTTTCGTCGCCCCAATATGGAGCATAGCGGCTCGATCATGCAGTGAAAAGCGCCGCCGGACGCCGTTATTCCGCCGCAGCCGCGCCCTCTCGACGTTGTGAAAGGGGCTCGCCGTCACGACTTTCCAAAGTCATCCTAAGGCCCTCGGGCGCCGATTTGATATGCAGATCCCGTTGCGGGAACGGCACCTCAATATTCATTTCCTCAAGCAGGTCCCAAATTGCCATCAGGACATCCGATCGCACATTCGCCGAGCCATTGGCGGGATCGTTGATCCAGAACCGCAAGTCGAAATTGATCGAATTGTCGCCGAACTCCATGAGATTACAGCGCGGCGTCGGCGTCTTAAGGACGCGCTCTACCTCTAGCGCCGTCGCTTCAGCGCGGCGCGCAAGATCGCGTAAATCCTTCGTCGAGTAGGCGACGCCAAAAGGCGCGTGCAGCCGGACGACACGGTCGGAATGCGACCAGTTGGTGACGCCTTCATTAATGAATATGTCGTTGGGGACGAGATGCGCCGTACCGTCCCTTGTGCGCACGGAAACGTAACGCGCGCTCATATCCGTCACCCAACCATAAGTGTCGCCGACCTCAATCACGTCGCCCGGCTTGATCGACTTGTCGGCGATCAAGGTGAACCCGGCGAAAAAATTCGAAACCGTACGCTGCATGCCGAGACCAATACCGAGACCGACAGCGCCGCCGAAGATCGCCAGCGTGCCGAACGGAAAACCGACGATCTGAAGCGCCGCAATCAGCGCGATCACCGGCAACAACACGTCGAGTATTTTTGCAAGCAACGCCTTGAACGAGGCAGTGAGCTCGTCAATGGCGTTGATCCGTCCCTTGATGAAATTGCCGCCAAAGCTCGCGGCCCAAAACAGGATGCCGAAAATGAAGATCGTGCGGATAAGATCGAGCGCGGAAAAACGCTGCGCGTTGCCAGCGGAGTCCTCGCCGATCGGTACCGAAAACGCCTGCAACTGAATGACGACGTCATCCAGCACGCCAAACGCGTCAAGCGCCGCGATTGGCCAGGCGACGTAGAATGCGACCTTCGACCAGAAGGGCGAGCGGATCACCAGCGTGACCAACCGAATGACGATCCAGGCGGTCAACAGGCTGACGCCCGCCTCTGCGAGGCCCGTCGAGACGCCGGCGGTTTTCAGCGCCACCACGGCCAGCTGAAGGATGATAAAGAGCGCGATCGGCGTCGCCAGATGCGCAAAGGCGCTGGCCGCCCGGCGCAGGACGCCATAGGGAGCTCGCGGCGCCACCTGGCTCTGGATGAATTTCCTCAGTTGCGGGCCGAACAGCGCCGCCGGCAAAACCGCCGCGAACAAAATGCCGGCCTGGATCGCAATGTCGATCGTCAGCATCTGGTTCTGGATCCAGCCGAGGACGTCGATGACCTCGTCGCGCAGCTCATCAACGCCGACAAGCTGTTCTATCGCCGATGCGTTCGGATCGATTGCCTCGGCTTCCGCAGCGGCCGGATCGGCAGCATCGGCGTCGCCGGCTTCCGAGACGGCCTCGTCCGCTGGCGCGCTGTCCTGCGTCGGGTCTTCGGTCTCTGAATTGGCGGGCGGTTCGCCATTATTGTCAGCGTCGCTTTCCGCCGGCGCGCCTTCGTCCTGTCGCATCAAGAACCTGTCAAGTCGGTGAGCATGTTTCTTACCACGCTCGGCGCTATCCGCAAATAACGCTTGTCGCGAGCAATACCATTCGGGAACGGATTAATTATGCACGCAATGCCCAGCGGCGGGCGAACGCAGCCGACAAGACGGCTTGCGATTGCTGACGCTGGCCGCGAAGAGTACGGCGCAAGCCCTGAACAAGCGTCAGCACAAATATCAGCGGCGTCAAAATGGGGCGCCATTTAAGCGCGTAAAGCATCCGCGATCTGGCCATGTGATAATCGGAAAACGCGCCGCGTAATCCGGATCGCTGACGGCTGCCGGCCGACGCGCCATGGCGATGATAGACAACTGCCGACGGCGCCCAAACGGGCCGGCGCGCCGGCCCGCCGCGGCGCGCCCAATCGACTTCCTCGAAATAGAGAAAAAATCGCTCATCGAGATCGCCGGCGACGTCTCGATAATCAGCGCGCAAGGCCATCGCCGCGCCCAAGGGATAATCCATTTGTTCCTCAACAACGCTGCGCGCGGGCTTGTCCGCTAGCTTGCGCCCGGCGGCGATATTTTCCCCCTGAAGCGACCAGCCCCGCATGCGCGCGCCGCCAAAGGCCTGCGCCGTATGGGGCGCGTCAAAGCGTAAAACCGACGCGCCGCAGAGCCCCGCCGAGGGATCCTTAAGGCGACGTTCAAATTCGCCGAAGGCGCCGTTCGCCAACAACGCGTCGGGATTGAGCAACAACAACCGGTCAAGCGGCGCCGAGGCCGTGAGAAACCGCATCCCCAGATTGCATCCGGCGGCGAAACCGCGATTGGCCGCGGCGCGGAGTATGACAAGCCGGGCGTCCGTGCTTTCGCCTTCCGCGACGATCGCCGAATGCAGCGCCGGCGCGTCGGCGAAGGCGACCGGCGCCGGAGCCCGCGCCGGCGCCGTCGGCAGGTGAACGCCGTCGCCGTTCAAGATTGCATCAAAGTAGTCGATCGACCGATCGGTTGACGCGTTGTCGACAATGACGACACGCGCATTGGGATTGTCGCCGAAGGCGCTTTAGCGCGGCGTCGAGCGCCAATGGCGCGCAATTGTAGTTGACAATGACGACGCCCCACCCCGTCATGACTGCGCCGCCGTAAGAAGCGCGAGGCCTTCGGGCGGCAATGTTGCGACAAAGTCGCTCAGGAACCGGTCGTGCAGACGCTGCGCCGCCTCGCCCGCGCCTTTTGACGAAACACGCACCAGCGCGCCGTCGGCCGCCATTGGCCCGCGGCGAAAAAATTGAAAAGCATGACCGGCGGCATTGCCGACATAAACATCACCCTCACGCAACCAGTATGAGACGGCCTCCGGCCGCAGTGCTTTTTCTGTATCAAGATGAATAACCGGCATAGCGCCGACGATGGTTTGAAGCTGACCCGTCGCGCGGCCTGTGATCGTATGGCCCTGGGCGCGATAACAGGCTTCCGGCCGATGCAGACGAACGGAGTCGCCAAGCGGCGGCCCATAAGCAACAACCAGCGTCACAACCCGCCCGGCGGGATCGGCCCAGGCGCGATAGGCGACGGCTTCGCCCGGACCCAACTCAGCCTCCGGCGGCAGGACCGCCGCGGCAATGTCAAGGCGCCGCCAGCCGGTGAAATTGTCCGGCAATAGCGCTTCAAGATCGGGCGCCGGCGGCGGATCGGCGTATTTCGGTTTCAGCGCGCCCGCCCCTGCAGCCGCCGTAATCATCACGATGCTGATAAATAGCGCCCGAATGATCATCTCGGCCGCTCCAACCCAAAGGCCGCAATAGCGTCAATGAGGAAGACGCCCACAAGAGCAACGGCGAACATTAAGAGCCCCGCCGTCTCATGCAAAAAACTCTGCCCGGCGTCATAGCCGCCATAATAGGTAAGCAGCACGAGGAGACCGACGCGCACGAGGTTCGCAAAGACTGCAAGCGGAATAAGCGACGCAGCGACAAGTAGATTCACGGCGGTCGACCGACGTCGAACGATGTAAAGATAAACGGCACCGACAGCCGTCAATGCGATAAGCGAATTGAGGCCGGCGCAGGCGTCCGCTACGAGGAGCTCATAGGGGCCCGCCGCGATAACGGCGCCGGCATGAGCAATTGGTAGCCCAAAGGCGAACAGGGTTGACGCCACGGCGCCGGATACGAAAAGCTTGAGAGGCGCCGTCAATGTATCAATCGCCCAACCTGGCCAGATAATAAGATAGAAAGACAAGAGCAGCGGAAACCAGAGACGGCGCACGCCCGCCCAACCGAAGAGCGACAAAACGATTCCAGACGCGACCACGCTTTGCGATGCGGATGAAAACAGCTCGATCTCTCCGGCGCGCCCCAGCGCATAAAGCGCGAGACCGCTAGTCAACACTGCCGCGCCAGGCGCCGGCGCGGATCTTGACGGTGACAATTCGCCGTCAGTGATACGCGCCCACAAAGCGCCAACGCATATCGCCATAATGAAAGGGATGTGCCCGTTTTCCTCGCGGGCCCACGCGCCGCCGGCGAATTCCATATACAGCGGCGCGTAAAGGGCGAGCCACCCGGCGGCGATGAGACCGGCGGCGATCCAGGCCTCGCGAGGCCCGCTGCGATATGAATTTGCCGGCGTCCTCATGACGTTCAGGCAAGAAGCGCCGCGCCGGCGAGTCGCGTTTCCGTCCGGCGAAGCGCGCTCTTGATCTCTTCAAGGTCGCGCAATCGGGTCTCGTTCTTGCGCGCGACGATCAATGCCGAGCCCGAGACCGCCCACACGAACTCACAGGACGACCCGGTCTCAACCGGATCCGTCAGTATCACGATTATATCAAAACCGCCGGAAGCATGACCCAACATTCGCTCGAACGCTGGATCAGCGAGAACTCGTTGCGGGTCGGGTGGCGCGGCGCCCGCCGGCAGCAGCGACAGGTTTCGGATCAGCGTTTCCTTGCGCACGGTATCAAACTCGACGACCCCGCTGACCACATCGCTGACGCCCGGCGCCTGACGGGCGCCAAAAACGCGGGCAAGCGCGGGGCGACGCAGGCTCGCGTCGATCATCAATGTTTTTTTGCCGAGCTGTGCGAAAGAGGCCGCAAGATTGACTGCAGTAAAGGCGGCGGCCGGTAGCGCACCCGTTACGGCGAGCGGCGAGAGCCTTGATGCATCAGCGCCGGCGCAGAGCTGCGTACGCAAAGCGCGGAACTCATCGGCGGACTTTGAATAGGGGTTGCGCGCGACGACGAGCTCACGCGGGATCTGTGTTGGCTCATCGGTTTCGAGCAGGAAGCCGAGATGAACGCCAAGCGCGAATTCAAGTTGCTCGCGCGTTACCCGCCCGAGGGCCACAGCGGTAGCGCCAAAAGCGCGTCCGTTGCGGTCGCTCTCGATTTCTGGGGCCGCCTCGGCGTCAATATACCCGAGACGCACAAGCGTATCGGCAAGCCCATTGTGCGGACGCTCCGTTGAAAACCGTTCCGCGATCAATGTCTGCGCCTCTTCGGGCGCCATACCGGTTGCGATGCTCATGCTGCGCCCTTCATTGCAAAGACAGGCGCCGAGATTTCGCTGACGATGCTGGCGCGCAGCGCGCGGCGAACAGCGGCGCTGTCGCGCACGCGTCCTTCGATCAATTCCATCGCGACAGCCGCACTCGCGCCCATGAAGAACCCGGCGATTGCGCCAAGTACAATAATAATCGCCAATGGCGGCGTCGACGGCCTGTCCGCCGGCACGGCGCGAGCGAGCATCAAGACCTCAACGACATCGACGCGCGACTGAAGCGATTCCTGCAACGACCGTGTCGAGACAAGATCATAGGTCTGGCGGCTCGCGTCCACTTTTCGCGACAGGACGTCGTAGGTTTGTTTCGTCGCCTGAAGCGCGACAACATCCGCCTTCTTCTTTTTTGCGGCGGCGTCGAGCGCCGCAACACGGCTTTCAGCGAATTCGAGATAGTCCTCCACCGCCTGCAGGATTGTGCGTTCAAGCGCGCGCTTTTCATTCACCGCCTCAATGTAGGGCGGATATTCGGGGCCGTATCGCTCCGACAAACGCTGAACCTGCACCTGTACGGCGCCAAGGCGGGCTTGCGCCTGACGGCCAGAATCCGCCGCATCCGGCAAATGCAGCGTCAGGAGGTCGTTTTCATTCGCGTCATAGGCAAGGCGCATTAGCGACTGAGCTTCTGAATAGTCAGTGCGCGCATCAGCGAGGCGTAGCGTGATCGCCGCAAGTTCGACTTCAATATCCTCAAGGCGCTGCGCGCCAAGACCGACAATGCCGGATTCTTCGCGAAAATCCGTGAGATCTCGCTGCGCGACCTCAATACCGCGGGCCAGCGCGCGCGTTTCCTCGTCGAAGTTTGCGGCGTTCCGCGACGCGCGTCGCTGGCGCTGATCGAGAACGGCGCTCATATAGGCGGTCGCAAAGGCGTTGGCGACGCGAGAGGCCTGGGCCGGATCATCGCTGCGGTAGGAAATTGCAAGCGTGCTTTCGAGCGCGTCGGCGGAAATTTCAAGTTGGCGCAGCAACTGATCGGCCGCCCATAGGCGAGCATCATTGCCGGCAATGATTTCGCCGCCGGTTTTTTCGCGCCATTCGGCGACGAGTTCGTCGCGCAGAAAATACCCGTCCTCAATCAACGCATCGTACACCTGCAAGGCAACCGTACGACTGCCGGCGATGGCCGCCTGTTGTCCGAGAAACTCAGCCACGCGTACGCGCGGTTCAAAAAGACCGGTGAGAAGATTCTCTTTCAGGGAATCGACCTGTACGCGCGCCGTCGAATGATAGTTTTTTGGTACGAGAACGCCGACTCCCAGTGCAATAACCGCGGCGATGGCGACAGCAAACGCCACCATCCACTTTCGCGCCGCGATCAGGGAGAAAAGCGCCAACAATCCCATAGCGCGCCTATTTCACTGAGGCGGCGGGCTTCGGCGCCGCCGTCTCGCGATAATAGGAAACGCTCGCGCCCTGCTTCAGGCTTTCGAGCAGTGCGCCGGCGCGAGCCTGCGCGCTTTCCGCCATGATGATACGCCTGGCGACGACGCGCGCGTCTGCGTTCGACACTGGCGCATCTTTTACCGCGGCGATTTTCATGATTTGTGTTTTAGCCCCGCCGCGAATGACAATATTGTCGCGCACGCCATAGGCGCCCAGCTGTTTGCGCACCGGTTCCGGAAACGCATCGGAAGGCTGCACCGCAGGAACAATTTCATAATCGATCCGCTTGCGATCAAGCGCTTCAGACAAAGCCGCGAAGTCCCCTGTCGCATCAAACAGCGCAGTCAAATCGTTATTGTCGAACGCCTCGGTCGGCAGCGTCAGCACCGAGAACGTGTAAATGCGCCGTGCCGCGAAGATTTCCCGCTGCTGCAAGATGAAATCGTCAATTTCAGCTCGGGTCGGTTCTGGGGGCTGCGACGCGCTGGCGAGAAAAATATCGGCAAGCGCCTGCTCCTTGGCCGTCGCCATCTGACGCAGCGCTTCCGGCTGACGATGGAACCTCGCTTCGCGGGCCGCGTCGGCAAGCAATGCGCGCGCAACAATGGACTCAAGCGCTGCTGGTTCCGCGGCCGGGTCATTTGGAGACAATCCTAGACGCGCCATTTCGCTGCGCAAATCGGATATGGTGATTTCGCGGCTGTCGAGCTTGGCGACAATCTGCGTCTTGCCGCTGGCCGCCAGCGGACGGTCGCTCGCAAAAGCGGGCGCCGCTAGGGTCGTCCATAGAACGACAAACAATATGTGCGTTCTGCACATGATCGCACTCCCACACCTTGTCTTGTCTGGAGGACGCTTCGCGTCAGGCCGATCCAAGCAGCGCCAGCATCCGGCGCGCACGCCAGATCCTTATCCGTGCGAGCACGGCTGTCGCCGCCGCTTTCGTCTTCACGCCGCTGATGCGGTCTGAAAACACGATCGCGATTGCATGCGGCGCCGCGGATAAAGCGGTCATCGCAGCCAACACGGCCCATTTTACGCAGCGCACCGACTTGCGCCCTCCAAAACCATTCCACCGTTCACGGATGGTCCGATCCCACTTCGTCGTGAGGTCCTCCCAGGTCCGGCGCGCCGGATGGCTTACAATTGATGTATCGTTAAATGCTAAATGAAGTCCTAGCGCGGCCGCGCGCCGGCACCAGTCAACATCCTCCGAAATGCCGTTTCGAAATGCGCCAATGCGCGACGCGGCCGCGCGCTTCGCAAAGAGGTTGGCCGTTACGGAAAACTGTTTACGCCGGATATACATTCGTTGACGGAATGCGAACACGCGTTCAAACGCTTCGACCGACGTTGGCGTTTCGCCCTGATACGTGACGATGATCTCGCCGCCGACGAGATCCGCGCCCTCCATGGCGGCCACGCCCCGTTCCAGCCAATGCGGGTCAGCGATGCAGTCGGCGTCAATAAACGCAAGGATATCGCCCGTCGCGGCGGCGACGCCGCGGTTGCGGGCGCAGGCCGCGCCCTGTTCGACTTCCTGGAGAAACTCAAACGCCGGAAACGCCCTGCGCAGGGCCGTCAGGTCGATGCGAGAGTTGTTGTCGACGACAATGACCTCAAACGCGGAAGCGCTCAACGTCTGCCGTGCAAGACTTTTAAGACAGCGCCGCAACGCGTCCGGCTGGCGATAGTGCGGAACAATTACGCTGACGAGCGGATTGTGGCGCACGCTCATCGCGGCGCCTTTACGCCCGCCGTCTCCACAACATGCCCGCGTGAATGCTCTGTATGACGGCGCGCCATTGCAAACACTTGTTCATAAGCAGCGAGCAAGGGCGGAACGGAATGCTCCCAGGAAAGCGCTTCGACAATGCGCCTGCGGCCGATGGCGCCCATGAGGGCGCGGGCCTCAGCATCCTTAAGCAGGGTTGCGATTTTTACGGCGAAGTCCGCTGCATCGTCCGGCCGCGCATAAAGAGCAGCGTCGCCTGCTGACTGGCGCCCCTCATATAGATCGAATTGCACGATGGGTTTGCCGAGCGCCATATATTCCATGATCTTGTTCATCGTGGATTTGTCGTTCATGGCGCTCCACCGGTCCGAGTTGACGCAAACATCAGCCGTGCTCAAAATATCGAGCAAAACATCGTCGCTGGCGCGACCGGCGAAGGTGAATAAATTCTCGACGCCCTTTTCAACCGTCAGCGCTTTCACGCTTTCCAGCGCCGGGCCTGATCCGACAATCGCGAAATGGACTTTGAGGTCGCAATAACAGGTTTTCAAAATCTCCGCGGCTTCGACGAGAAGGTCGAGTCCCTCCTGCGGGCCAATTACGCCCACATATCCCACGAGTAGATCGGCGCCTCTTTTAAGATCCTGACGGGCCGGTCGAACTTTCAGTTTTTCGAGCTTGGGACCCGACCGCACAACGAAAACGTTTTCCGGCCTCATGCGGCCGCGTTTCACGGCGATTTGGCGATAGGAGTCGTTCGTCGCGATGGAAACGTCGGCGCACAAAAACGTCAGCCGTTCCGCAACGAGAAGAAACCGCCAAAAAAGGCCTCGCCTATTGAACTTCGCTTCGTAGAGTTCCGGACAAAGATCATGGTGATCGAAAACGAACTTCTTACCGAACAGCTTGAAAAGGAGCGCAACAAGAAAGATCAGATCCGGCGGGTTACAGGCATGGATGGCGTCAACGCCACGCTCGCGCCAGACACGAAACGCAAGACGCACCTGCCAGAAAAGCGCGCCGAGATATTCGCGCAAGTAACCGACCGCACCAGTCTCAGCCTCATGGATCGGATGGCGATATATATGAACGCCGTCGATGATATCGCGACGGCGCTCATAGCCTTTGAGCGCCGGGCATATCACTGACACATCGTAGCCGGCCTCAACCAGCGTCGTTGCTTCCGCCCAGACGCGCCGGTCAAACGGCACCGGCAAATTTTCGACGATGATGAGAATGCTCTTTCGATTACCAGTTGACGCCATCATACTCACACTGGAAGCCTCGGGGGAGCGGCGTGCGCACGAGATCAACGAGACGCTGGCTTGGCCGCATCATCGCCGGAACCGCGTGAAACTCCGCCGACCGGTTGCCAATCACAACAATGTCGCCATCGGTGATGACGCGGTCGAGATCATCGCTCAGAATGTCTGCAATATGCGGAATATGATCATTGATGAAGTCGCGATTGGCGCCAGTGAGCCGCGCCAGGTGCACGTTCCGGTCATAGACCTTAACCGCATAGCCCTTGCCGATAAGCTGCTCGACCAACGCGACTTGCGGACTTTCCCGCAAATCATCCGTATCCGCTTTAAATGATATCCCCAAGAACGCGATCGACTTGCGTCCGTTTTTAGTGATCATGTCGAAGGCGCGCTCAATCTGCCGCCGGTTCGAAATAACGGTTCCCGTCAGCAGCGGCGTATCGATATCGAGCGTCTTGCCGCGGTAAATGAGCGCGCGAAGGTCCTTTGGCAGGCAGGACCCGCCAAAGGCGAAGCCCGGTTTCAGATAGGCCGGCGAAATATTCAATTTCTCGTCCGCGCAAAAAATGTCCATGACATTGTGCGAGTCGACGTGCAGCGCTTTCGAGAGCGATCCGATTTCATTTGCAAAGGCGACCTTGACCGCATGCCAAGCGTTGTCCGCGTATTTCACAAGCTCCGCCGTCTCGACATCCGTAACGAAGAGCGGCGCATCAATATTAGCGTAAAGGCCCGCAATACGCCGCGCTGTTTCTTGGTCAGGCGCGCCGATGACTGTCTTCGGCGGATTGTCGTAATCCTCAACAGCTGTCGATTCTCGCAGGAATTCAGGGTTATTGGCGATAGAGAGACCGGATTGCGAATTTCGTCCCGACGCGTTTTCCAACGCCGGAATGACGAGCGACGTCATTGTGCCCGGCAGCACGGTCGAACGCAGCACAACTGTATGCGGGTCCGTCTTTCCTTTGAGCGCCGTCCCGATCTCCGTGCAGACATTTTCAACAGCGCCTGTGTCCAGGCTGCCATTCGGTCGGCTCGGCGTACCAACGCAGATCAATGAAAGGTCAGCCCCTTCAAGCGCACCCGCTGCGTCCTCGGTCGCTTGCAACCGCCCGGCGGCGACCGCGTCGGCGACCATTCCGCCAACATATTTCTCAACGATCGGCGACTTACCGCCGTTGATCGAACGCACTTTCGCCGCCTGCCGGTCGACGCCGACAACGTCATGACCGTCGCGCGCAAGACAGGCGGCGGCAACGGTCCCCACATAACCAAGACCAAAGACGGCGATGCGCATGCGCGGCGCGGCGCCGCTTGCGCGTAATTGATCGACAAATGGGGGCGACGACAGCGTCGCCCACACGGTTTCACCGGATTTCGCCAACGATTTAAACCTGGGTTAATTCTACCCGAACAAGATGGCTGGCACTGAAACAAAATATGATTGCGAAGTGCTAAACAGAAGCGCCATTGATCGTCAGTACACCAATAACGCGAACATCTGCATCGCGCTAATTCTAGCGGTATTGGCATGTGCTTTCGCCGCCGCGACGCCGGCGCGCGCGGAGACGGCGACATTCTCCGAGCCAGCAGTAGTTGACGAACGCGATCGCGCAGCGCTTTCAACGCAAGGAGACAACGCGGGCTATCTGCTGGGGCTCGGCGATACGATCGGCATCGTATTCGACACGCCGCTCGATCTTTCGCGCGGCGATCGCATTTCCATTTTCAGCTTGCCGCCGCAGACAGGCGCCGCACGCGCCCAAATCCGCTTTGGTTCATACAACAATGGATCGCCGATTATCCTGGCGACCCGGAACTTTCGCGCCGGAAACACAAGAAACCTCCGGATCTCGGGCGGCTTGTTGTCTGGGTGCCAGCTGCTGGGCGGATGCGACTATATCGAAATTGTCACGACGCGAACGCGCGGCGGGGCCGCCGGCGTCGAGATTGACTATATCCTCGTCGACGGGCGTCTTGTGGAGGTTACTACCGCGCAGCCGGAACCACAGACATGGGCCCTGATGATTATCGCATTTCTGTTGGTCGCCGCGCGACTAAAGTCGCGACGGGCGCAACTTATTTCACAAAGATCGCCGCCTGTTGCTCGGCAAGCGCGGCGCATCCATCCTTGGCAAGCGACAACAGCGCCGCAAATTGTTCATCCGTAAACGGATCGCCTTCGGCGGTCGCCTGAATTTCGACCAAGCCGCCGGAGCCAGTAATAACGAAATTGGCGTCAGCCTGCGCCGTTGAATCTTCGTCATAATCAAGATCGAGCGCCGGGGCGCCGCCAACAAGGCCGCACGATATCGCGGCGACAGGCTCGCGCACCGGGCTGGCTGTAATGATCCCCTGCTCGACCGCCCATTCGCAAGCCGCGTTAACGGCGACCCACGCGCCTGTAATCGCCGCGGTGCGGGTGCCGCCATCGGCTTGCAAGACATCGCAATCGACGAGGATCTGGCGTTCGCCAAGCGCCTTCATATCCACAACGGCGCGCAAGGAACGGCCGATGAGGCGCTGAATTTCCTGTGTCCGGCCCGACTGACCGCCTTTCGCCTCGCGTTTCATGCGTCCGCCGGTCGAGCGCGGCAGCATGCCATACTCCGCCGTCACCCAACCGCGTCCACCGCCGCGCAACCAGGGCGGCGTCGTTTCGTCCCAGCTCGCCGTACACAGAACATGAGTGTCGCCGAATTTCACAAGGCAGGAGCCCTCGGCGTGTTTGGAAAAGCCGCGCTCTAATGTCACCTGACGCAATTCATTGAAGGCTCGCCCTGACGGTCTCATATGATTTTCCTTGATGCGATCGGGGCTTCCTAGCGCGCACGCGGAACGCTTGTCGACCCAACTCGTCGTTCATTTTTTGGGCGGCTCTTTTCGGGCGGCTCTAGGATTGATCGCCGATTGAGCCTATTTTTATAGATGTGACCGAAATGACGGACCCGACGCGAAATACGCTAAACGACATCGACGCGCGCACGCGCGACGTCTTCCGCCGTCTTGTGGAAACATATCTTGAAACCGGCGAACCGGTCGGCTCACGCACGCTTTCCCACAACCGCTCGATCGCGGTATCCGCCGCTACCGTTCGCAATGTGATGGCGGACCTGACGGATCTCGGCCTTCTTTACGCACCGCATATTTCAGCCGGGCGCCTGCCGACGGAGCGAGGTTTGAGGCTCTTTGTCGACAGCCTCATGCAAGTCGGCGAACTGACCGAGGAAGAACGCCGCGCCATCGACGCCGAAGCGCGCGACACAGACGTCGAACAGGCGCTTGAGGACGCCGCGACGCGCCTTTCCGGCCTGACGAACGCGGCGAGCCTCGTCCTGACGCCAAAGACGGACGCGCCCTTGCGACAAGTGGAATTTGTGACGGCGGCGCCGGGCAAAGCGCTGGCCATTATGGTTTTCGAGGACGGCCGGGTCGAGAATCGCGTCATCGCAACGCCCGAAAGCCTGCCCGACTCCGCGCTCATTCGCGCCGGTAATTATCTGAACGCGCGTTTGGCCGGGCGGACGCTTGCCGAGGCGCGCGCAGACATCCTCGAAGAAATCAGCGACAACCGCGCAGAGCTTGACGCTTTGTCCGCGAAACTGGTGCATGACGGTGTCGCCGACGTCGCCGGCGGCGATGATTTCTCGCTGATCGTGCGCGGCCGCGGTCAGCTTCTCGATGACGCGGCGTTTCAGGATATCGAGCGCGTGCGCATGCTGTTCGACGATCTCGAACGCAAGCGCGACGTCATCGACCTGATGAACGCCGCCCGCGAAGGCGAGGGCGTCAAAATCTTCATCGGCTCGGAGAACAAGCTGTTTTCGCTGTCCGGCTCGTCGGTTATCGCCAAGCCCTATCGCGATGAATCCCACAATATCGTCGGCGTTCTCGGGGTTATCGGCCCGACGCGGCTTAACTACGCCAAGGTCATTCCGATCGTCGACTACACGGCGGAAGTCGTCTCGCGCCTGTTGAAATAAGCCTCAATGGCTCGTAAATGGCCTGCCGAACAACCTACTGTTGATCCAAGAAAACCCATGAATAATTCCGATTACCCAGCCAATGAAGGCCAGAGCGGCAAGGACGCCGAAAAAGAGGCCCCGCCGGTCGTCGATAAGGCGGAAGCGCCGCAGGCCGCTGAAAAGGGCGAAGATGCGCTGGCTGACGCGGCGGCGGCCGCTGACGAAAACGGCGGCGAGCAAAGCGCGCCCGGCGAGGACGCCGCCAAGCTTAGAGATCAGTTGATGCGCCTCGCCGCGGAATTGGAGAATACGCGCCGTCGAGGCGAACGCGAAAAGCGGGAATCCGGGCAATACGCGATTGCCAACTTCGCCCGCGACCTGATCAGTGTCGCTGACAATTTCGAGCGGGCCCTGCGCGCCGCCGGCGTTTCCGGCGATCAGATTCCCGAAGGTCATTCGGACGCTTTCAACGGGCTCGTCGCCGGCATCCAGATGACCGAGAAAGAACTCTTAACGACGCTGCAACGTCACGGCGTGCAGAAAATCGAACCGGCTGGCGAAAAATTTGACCCCAATTTGCATCAGGCAGTGGCGAACGTGCCCAGCGCCGATATTGAAAAAGGCAGCGTCGTCGATGTCGCCCAACCCGGCTTTACCATCGGCGACCGAGTTCTCCGCGCGGCCATGGTGACGGTGTCTTCGGGGGCGTCTGCTGGCGGCGGCGCAGAACCTTCGGCGCCAGGGTCGGCGGTGGATGAAGAAGTCTAGGCGCTGATCGTCGGCCCGGCCGCTTTTACGCCGTCGGACACATACGCTTCGTAGACCCTGAAATTCTCGACAAACATTTCAGCGAGCTTTTTCGCCTGCGCGTCATAGGCGGCTGGATCGGCCCATGTGTTGCGCGGATTGAGAATGGCGTCATCGACGCCCGGAACATGCGTCGGCACGTCGAAGCCGAAATTCACATCTTCTTCCATTGGCGCGCCAGCAAGCGATCCGTCGAGAGCGGCGGCGAGGAGCGCCCGCGTCGCCTTGATCGGCATGCGCGAACCCGCGCCAAAGGACCCGCCGGTCCAGCCGGTATTGACGAGCCAGCACCGCACGCCATGCTGGTCAATCAGCTTGCCGAGAAGCGATCCGTACTCGGAAGGATGGCGCGGCATGAAGGGCGCGCCAAAGCATGTCGAGAACGTCGCCTGCGGCTCATTACCAAGGCCCTTTTCCGTACCAGCGACCTTTGCGGTATAGCCGGACAGGAACATATACATGGCCTGATCGCGGGTCAGGCGCGCAATCGGCGGCATGACGCCAAAGGCGTCGCAGGTGAGCATAACGATGTTTTTCGGGTGCCCGGCGATGCCTCTGGGATCAGCGTTCGGAATATAGTGGATCGGATAGGCGCCGCGGGAGTTCTCGGCGAGGCTCGCGTCGTCAAGATCGAGCTCGCGCGTCGCCGGGTCCATGACGACATTTTCGAGCACCGTGCCGAAGGTTTGCGTCGTCGCATAAATCTCCGGTTCCGCCGTGGGCGACAGGCGGATCATCTTGGCGTAGCAGCCGCCTTCGAAATTAAAGAGGCCCGCCCGCCCCCAGCCATGTTCATCGTCCCCGATGAGCGTCCTGTCGGGATCGGCCGATAGCGTTGTTTTTCCTGTTCCGGAAAGGCCAAAAAAGATCGCCGGATCACGTTCCTTGCCGACATTGACAGAACAATGCATCGGCATGACGCCCTCTTCCGGAAGCAGGAAGTTGAGGATCGTGAACACCGACTTTTTCATTTCGCCGGCGTAAGACGTGCCGCCAATCAAAATTATGCGCCGCGTGAAGTCGACGGCAATTACGGTTTTCGTCCGGCATCCGTGAACCGACGGGTCGGCCTCAAAGCCCGGCAGATCGACGATCGTGAAGTCGGGATCGCCGCCACGCTCATGCATGGGCGGGCGCACAAGCAAGTGCTGAATGAATAGTCCGTGCCAGGCGTATTCCGTAAAAACCCGCACCTTGATCGAGTGGCTTTTATCGGCGCCGCCGCGCAAATCCTGCGAGATCAACTCACGGGAGGACGCGTAATCGAGCATGTCCCCGTGCAGGCGATCGAACGCATCCTGCGTCATAGACTGGTTGGCGTCCCACCAGACTTTTTCTTCAACCTCCGGCGAGCGAACGATAAACTTATCCTTGGCTGAACGCCCAGTGTGTTCGCCGGTGCGCACGACGAGTGGACCGCCCCGCGCGATCTCGCCCTCGCCGCGTTCAACGGCGAGCTGATAAAGCGCCTCTGCAGGCAGGTTGGAAAATTTGGCCGGCGCGCAATCGGAAAAAGTCGCGGCCGCGGCATGCGCGGTCGTTACGGATACGCTCATTCAGGTCCTCCCGAGACCCCCGTTCGGGTGCGCCCGTACGGGATAGTTCGTGGCTATTAATGCAAAAAAACGGTGATGGCCACCGGCGGCGGCGCGCTGAATTTGCGCCAAACTTGTCTCCGCTGGCGCTGCATGCCAGACACGGCGCAGTTTTATCAAGCAGGAGGGTATCGGGATGAAGGTCCACGAAGTTTGCGGCGCGGCCGCCTTGCTGGCGCTGGGGGCAGCGTGCGGCGATAACGAAGGCGGGACGGCCGAAACGCCGGCCGATGTCGTCGCGGCCGAGGACGCCGCGGCTGAAGAAGGCCACCAGTTTGCGGCCGGTATCGCAGCCGACGATCTCGCCGAGCACATTTCCATCCTTGCTTCCGATGAATTTGAAGGCCGCGCGCCCGGCACGCCCGGGGGAGAGAAGACACGCGCCTATCTCGCGGCGCAGTATGCGCGCCTCGGGCTTGAGCCGATCGGCGACAGCTTTGAACAGAAAGTGCCGATCGTCGAATCGACCCTTGATCCGGAAAGCTCGTCCTTCTCGGTCTCCGTCAACGGCGAAACGCGCGACCTGAATTATCGAGAAGACGTCGTCTTCTGGACCAAACGGGTCGAGGAGAGTGTTTCCTTTGAAAACAGCGACCTCGTCTTTGTCGGCTACGGCATTGTCGCGCCGGAGTATGACTGGAACGACTACGAAGGCGTCGATGCGGCGGGCAAGACGGTGGTGATGCTGGTCAATGATCCGGGCTTCGCTACGCAAAACCCCGACCTCTTTAATGGCAACGCCATGACCTATTACGGGCGCTGGACCTACAAATATGAGGAAGCCGCGCGACAGGGCGCGACGGCGGCCATCGTCATCCATGACACGGCGCCGGCCGCCTATGGCTGGAATGTTGTCGAGGGTTCATGGTCCGGTCCGCAGGTCGATCTTCAACGCGACGACAATGGCGCGTCGCGCGTCGCCGCCGAGGGCTGGTTCTCAAACGAAACCGCCCGCGACCTCTTTTCGGCGGCCGGCCTTGATCTTGACGAACAGATGCAAGCCGCTCTCCAGAACGATTTCGCCGCCGTTCCCATGACCGGCGTCACGGCGTCGGCCACCCTCAACAACACAATCAAACGCAGCGAGGACGCCAACGTGGTCGGCGTGCTCCGCGGCGCCGAGGCGCCGGACGAATACGTCCTTTATATGGGGCATTGGGACCATCTCGGCGCTAATCCGGATACGGAGGGCGACGACAAAATTTACAACGGCGCCGTCGACAATGCGACGGGCATCGCCGCGATCCTCGAGATTGCCGAACAATTCACCAACAATGAAACGCCGCCTGCGCGATCAATCCTTGTTGTCGCGGTGACGGCCGAGGAATCGGGGCTTTTGGGCTCGGCTTATTTCGCCGAATACCCGCCTGTACCGCTCAAACAGATCGTCGGCGGCATCAACATCGACGCCATCCTGCCGACGCCGCCGGTCAAGGATATGGTTGTCGTCGGCTACGGCGCATCGGAGCTCGAGGACATTCTTCAAGAAGCGGCCGCTCCTTTTGCGCGTCGCCTCACGCCTGACCCGGAAGCGGAGAAGGGGTATTTCTATCGATCCGACCATATTTCGCTGGCGAAAAAAGGCGTGCCGATGCTCTATGCCGACGGCGGCGCGGATCTCGTTGATGGCGGGGTTGAGGCCGGCGAAGCGATCGGCGACGCCTATCGCGCCAACGATTATCATCAGCCCAGTGATGAATATTCGCCCGATTGGCCGATGGAGGCGATGGTTGATTCAACCACGATCCTATACGAAACCGGCGCCGCCATCGCCTATTCGTCGGCCTGGCCGAACTGGTATGAAGGCAATGAATTCCGCGCCCTGAGGGATACGCAGCGGGCGGAGTGAACCCGCTTTAAGCGATAAAGGAAATGATTCCTTAACGGCCTCCGGCGAATATTGTCAGCCGGAGGCCTAACCGTTGGAAACGATATTCGACTTATTGTCGGTGACTTTATTTATCGCCGCAGCATCGTTGTTTTTCATGCGCTTTCGCCATGAGAACCCGCCGCTCGCCCCTTACGTTCTCGTCAGCCTTGTCGCCGCCGTCGGCAACTGGCTCGGCAATCACGCTGACGGACATATCAGCGGGCTCGCAGCGGTCGCATTCTTGATGGCCGGCGCATTTTTGACATTGCATCTCGCCAGCGAGCCCTATCGCGACGATCGCGAGGAAAACGCGAACGCGCGCGACTGACAGAATCTGGTATAGTGCCGCCTTGCAGTAGCGAAACGCCTCGCAAAGGGAACACAGAGACGCGCCTTGGACGCCGCCGCCCAAACTGATCCGCGCACGCGCGAAGAAGCCAAGCACATCGTCGATGAGCTGATCGAGGAGCGCGCAGAGCGGTTAATGCATTCGCCGCTCTGGCCGCTTTACAAGTCCATCCTTTATCCGATTTTGCTTTACGGCCCCGCCGTGAAAATGGCCGACGACATCGCCAACTACGAAGCGGCGGGGGTCTTCGACTATGTCAGCGATCTCCTCGATATCAATCTTTCTGTTTCAGGCCTTGAACACATACCGAAAAACGGCCGTGTACTGATCGCCTCGACGCATCCGACCGGCATTCCCGACGGCGTCGCCATGTATGACGCATTGAAATCCGTTCGGCCTGACATGACGTTCTTTGCAAACCGGGACGCCATCCGCGCGGCGCCCGGCGTCGCCGACATGATCATTCCCGTGGTCTGGCGCCCGGAAGAGCGCTCACCCACGTCCTCGCGCGAGACGCTCACAGAAGCGCGTGCGGCATTCGAGGCGGACCGCTGCGTCGTCCTGTTCCCGTCCGGCCGCCTCGCCTATATGGATGAGAGCCGGAAACTGACCGAACAACCATGGCTCGGTTCGATTGCGTCTTTCGCACGCAAATATGAGTGCCCGACCGTGCCGGCGAAAATCGTCATGCGCAATTCCTGGCTCTATTATCTGTTCTGGCGCATCAACACGGAGTTGCGCGACATCACGCTCTTTCATGAGCTGCTGAATAAGAAAAAGAAGCCGTACCAAATCACATTTGGCGCGCCGATCCCGCCGGACGAACTGAAAGGCGGCCCGGCGGAAGCAGCGGAAACACTGCGTCGCCGCGCTATGGGACTGCCCGGCGACGCCCCTTATATGGCCGCGGCGCCTAGTCCTTAGGCGTGATCGTCAGCGGCGCGCGCGCCAGCACCTTTTTGTTGCCGTGAATGAAGCGCAGTTCGTACGCGCCCGGTTCTTTCGGCAAACGAATACGCGCCGGACTGCCGTTCTTCGTGTATCCATAGCTTTTGTATTTGAGATCTTCCGATCCCATTTCCGCCACCGCGACATAATCCCCGCCGCCTGGCGGCGGGCCGGTGAACGCAACTTCTATCAAATCGCCCGCCGTCGCAGTCGACGGACCATCGAGCGTCGCCGTCGCAGCTTCCACCGTGATCGGGCGGCGTTCAAGCACCTTTTTGTTGTTTTGCACGAAGCGGATTTCGTATGCGCCCGCATCGAGGGGCATGCGGATTTTCGCCGGGCTGCCCTGCTTCGTGTAGGCATAATCGCCATATTTGTTTTCCGCTGCATCCGGCGTGGTGACAGTGACCCAGTCGCCGGACGCCGGCTTTGGTCCTGTGAACTCAACGCTCACCGTTTCGCCAGCGATCGCCGTCTCCTTGGCGTTTAGCGTCGCGACCGCTTCGGTCACCGTGATGGGCTGGCGCGCGATAACCTTTTTGTTGCCTTGGACAAAGCGCAGCTCGTATGCGCCCGGCTCAAGGGGCATGCGCACCGTCGCCGGGCTGCCCTGTTTCGTATAGTGGTAGTCATTGTACTTTTTTGCGGCGGCGTCCGGTTTCGTCACCGTAATCCAGTCGCCCGACGCCGGCTCGGGTCCGGTAAATTCGACGCTGACCTCTTCGCCGGCAATGGCCGTTTCAGGGCCCGACACGGCGGCGGCCGCAGCCGTCACGTTGATCGTACGACGGGCCAGCACCATCTTGTTGCCCTGGACGAAGCGGATTTCGTACTCGCCCGCCTCAAGCGGCAAGCGCAGTTTTCCGGGGCTGCCCTGCTTCGTATAATGATAATTTTTGTACGCCTTATCATCAGCGTCCGGCTCGACGACGGTGATCCAGTCGCCGGAACCGGCCGGCGGGCCGGTAAATTCGACTGTGATTTCCGCACCCGCACTCGCTTCATCCGGGGCTATAAGCGTCGCCTCGGCCGGCGTCGCGGTGATGTCGATAGACGCAAGCGTACGGATCGGCTGGCCGAGCATGTAACGAACTTCATACTCGCCCGGCTCGACCGGCATCCGCAGTTCAGCGGGATCGCCCTGCCGCGTATAGGAGTAGGTTCCATATCTGCCGTCGTCGGCGCCCTTTTCGACGATCGTGACGTAGTCGCCCTTCCGATCCGGGCCGGTCCAGTGAACGAGAATGTTCGTTCCCGCCATCACGTCGCTGCCGGGATCAGCCGTAACGCTCGCCTCCACCGGGAAGGTCAGTGCGATCGTCACCGTCTTCCAGGTATTCTCGCGAATAACGACCCGTTCCTGCGTTCCCTTGAGGCCGTCGGAAGGGCGCTCGACAGAGACGTCGTAAGCGCCCGGCGCGATTTCTACGTCGAGCACGCCGGCGTTCGCCTGCTCCACGACTGGCTCACCGCCTGGGCCGCCGGCAAGGCGCGGCGTCACGGTCCAGTTGAGCCCCTCTTCGATGACAATTCCGCCTTCAAGTTCCGTAGCGCGCAGGCGCACCTTGGTTTCGGAAACGGGTTCCGGCGCAGCAGCGACGGTGGTCTCAAGGGCGGCGCCCAGTTCGTTGGCGTTCGACGCGGAAATATATTTGCCGCCGGTGTTCTCCGCGAGACACTGTAGCTGCGCCTGTGCGTTCTCTTCGGTGACGTCGAAACCGACCACGTGAACCGTAAAGTCTACGCCGGCCTGTTCAAGCGCGGCGGCAACGCCGCACGGGTCGGGCTCGCAGGTTTCGATACCGTCGCTGATGAGGACGACAGTCGCTTTTTCTTCGGTATATTTCAGTTTATCCGCAGCGAGTTTTACCGACGCCGCCATGGGCGTCTTGCCTTTGGGACTTAATCCCTCGACAGCCGCGCCGATTGCGGTCCGATCCGCGCCAATGGCGGCGAGTTCCTCAATGTCGGTGCAATCGCCCTTACGCCGATGGCCGTAGGCCACAAGACCGAGGCGCCGGTCCGCCGGCAATTCGTCGAGCAAGTCGCCCAGCACCGATTTTGCGATCCCGATTTTCGCCTCGCCGTCGATCTGGCCCCACATGGAACCCGACGCGTCAAGGACGAGGATAGCATCGCCCTCTTCGGCGGCGGCCGGCGAAACAGCAAACAGGAAAATGGCGGCGAAAAATGCGCGTAACATGGCGATCCCCCTTCAAAATCAATGGGGAACGAGGTTAACGGAAATCTCGCGCAAGGCAAATGAGGGCGGAAATTCGACCGCCGGACAAGGCCTTACCCGGCCCGGCGATAGGTGAGTTCGAGGAAGACGTCTTCGAGGTCCGATTCGACTGTCGACAGATCTTTCACGCCGACGCCGGCGCCCGACAGGCGCTCGAGGATTTCCGCGACCTGTGCTTTCGATGGCTGATACGGAATCGCGAGGCGGCCGTCCGGTTTTAACTCCGCAGTGAACGCGCCAAGGTCCGGCGCGCCGCCAAGGGTTTCAAGCGGCGTCACCATGAGCGTTTTGGAATCCAAAGAAGCGATCAGCTTTTCCGTCGGTTCGCAAGCAACCACGTCGCCCTCATGGATGATCGCGATTTCCTCGCAAAGCTCCTGCGCCTCTTCCAGATAATGCGTGGTCAGAACAATCGTCACGCCTTGCGCGTGCAGCTCCAACACGTAATCCCATAGCTGTTTTCTGAGTTCGATATCGACGCCGGCGGTAGGCTCGTCGAGGATCAGGATCGGCGGTGAATGCACCATGGCCTTGGCGACGAGCAGGCGCCGTTTCATGCCGCCGGAAAGCTGACGCACATAGGCCGACGCCTTGTCGTCGAGGCCCAGCGCCGTCAGTATTTCCATCGTGCGCCGTTTGGACTTCGGCACGCCATAGAGGCCGGCCTGAATCTCCAGCGCCTCCCGGGGCGTGAAGAAAACGTCCATGTTTATTTCCTGTGGCACGACGCCGAGGGAGGCGCGCGCCTGGCGCGCATTGCGGTCGATATTGAACCCCCAGACGAGCACCTCGCCTTCTGTCTTCGTCACCAATCCGGCGAGGATATTGATGAATGTGGACTTGCCAGCGCCGTTGGGCCCCAGAAGGCCGAATATGGAACCAGTGCGTATAGAGAGATCGACGCTTTTCAGCGCTTCCTTTGCTGGCGCTTTGCCAGCGCCGCGATAGATTTTGCGGAGGCCTTTCGCGGAAATTGCGATTTCTGGATTGGCGTCGGTCATTACGGGCGATATCGCGCGCTGGTCACGCCTGCGTCAACCGGCTTGAGTGGAGCAAGACCGGAAGCGTAGGTTGGCACCATGAATGAGGAACAACGTGAACGCTACGCCCGGCATATCCTGTTGCGCGAGGTCGGCGGACAGGGTCAGCAGAAGCTGATTGCAGCGCGGGTGCTGGTTGTAGGTGCTGGCGGCCTCGGCGCGCCGATCATTCAATATCTCGCCGCCGCCGGCGTCGGCACGATCGGCATATGCGACGACGACGCGGTATCCCTCTCCAACTTGCAGCGGCAGGTGATTTTTAAAACCGCTGATGTGGGCAGGCACAAAACTACCGCCGCAATGGAATTCGTAAAAACACTGAATCCAAGTATAAACATGACGCTGATTCCGTTTCGGGTCGACGAAACCAATGCGAATAGCTTGATAACCGACTTTGATCTCGTCGTTGAAGGGGTCGATAACTTCAAGACACGCTATGCGCTGAACGCCGCCTGCATCGGCGCGCGCAAGACACTCATCTCCGCGGCGGTCGGTCGGTTTGAAGGTCAACTCACGACCTACAAACCCTTTACGGCGCCGGGTGAGTTGCCTTGTTACCGCTGCTTTGTGCCGGAAGAACCGCCTCAAGACGCCCAGGTCAATTGCGCCGAGGAGGGCGTGATGGGCGCCGTCACCGGCGTTGTCGGCACGCTCGCGGCCATGGAAGCCCTCAAGGAAATTCTCGGGATCGGCGACGGGCTCGCGGGGCGCATGCTGCTCTATGAAGGACTCTCAGGGATCTTTCGCACCGTCGTGCTGCGCGCCGATCCGGCCTGTCCCGATTGCGGGACGCTTGCAAAGGAGTGATGGGATGATCCCTCGTAGCGTATTGGTCGTCGCGACAGCATCTCTTTTTCTTACATCCTGCGCTTCGACGTTAGCGCCGCTTGTGGCGCCGGATGTCGACACGGATGCTGCCGCCTTGCGGGCGGGCGATTACGAAATCGACCCCGATCACGCAGCCTTGATATTCCGGGTCGATCATCTGGGGTTTTCCGATTTCGTTGGCCGGTTTGAAAAATTTGACGCCGTTCTCGATTTCGACCCGGACAACCCGGAGGCCGCGCGCATTGAGGCGATCATCGACATCGGCAGCCTCGATATCGCCAATGACGAATTCGCCGGCACGCTCAAAGGGGGTCAGTGGCTCAACGCCGCGAACTTCCCCGAGGCTCGCTTTGTTTCGAGATCGATGGAGATCACCGGAGAAAAGTCCGGCATTGTCACCGGCGATCTGACGCTGGGCGGCGTCACGGCGCCGGTCCAGTTGACGGTGACATTCAACGGCGGCGCACGGGACCCGCTGCGCAGCGGCGCTTATGTGGTCGGCTTTTCGGCGGCGGGCTCGTTTGACCGCACGGAATTTGGAATCGATCGGTTTTCCGGGATCGTTGGCGACGAAATTTCGATTGAGATTGAGGCGGAGTTCATCCGCCGCGCGGCGCGTTAATCGTCGAGGGTGATAACAACAATGCTGTCAGTTCCGACGGAAACTTTCGTCTCATCAAAGCTCGGCTTGCTGAGTTTAGGTTTGACGCCGTTTGAAAAGGCAATCGGCTCTTTCGGAAAGCCCAGGATCTTGCCGCGGTTGAGCTTGCCATCGCCATTTTCATCGAGATAGGCGGCGAGGGAATATTCCCCTGGCTCAATATCGTCGAGCGGCACGATGGCGAGTCCGCGCTCGTCGATGCGGCCATGGCGCTTGGCGTAGGGTTCTTCTAGAAACCGTTCGGCGCTGTCGTAAATCGTGATGCGGACGGCTTGACCGGGCTCGGCCTCAAACGTCGTCCGCACGGCCGCAACCGGCCCATCAGTTTTCAGCGAATAGAGGTTCAACGGCGCCGCGGAGTCCGCCCATGCAGACCCTGCAATCGCAACCAGCAACCCTGTTAACAACAAACGACGCACGAGCTTTGCTTCCGTACCATACCGAGTCCTGACGGCGTATCGCCGCCAGCCGGGTGAATGTGCGCAGAGACGTTTGCGATTCAACTAAATTTTTCGAATTGTCGCAGAGTCGTGAGCGGGTGTTACCTGAAAGCGACGCCGGAGACTTTGAACATCCGCGTGGCGTGAGGCGCCGTCGCGTTGTCGCCCCCGTAACTATTCTTACGAATGGATGAACCCGGCCGCCTGATCCCGCCTCAGGAATCTGCGTCGAGGCCAAGGATGACCCGGTCTGGCGGCTTATGGCCGTCAGCAAACATCTTAATGTTGATGATCACCCGCTCGCCCATTTCGATCCGGCTTTCAACCGTCGCTGACGCCATATGCGGCAACAGAACAACATTCGAAAGTCCCAGGAGCTTTTCGTTGGGGCCGCCGCGCTCATAGACATCGAGGCCGGCGCCGGCGATACGCCCCGCCTCGATCATGTCAGCGAGTGCGGCCTCGTCGACGATTTCGCCGCGCGAAATATTCACGAGATAGGCGTGAGGCTGCATCAGCTCCAGCCGGCGCCGCGATAGCAGATGAAACGTCGCCGGGGTATGCGGACAATTGACCGAAACAATGTCCACATGCGCCAGCATCTGATCAAGGCTGTCCCAATAGGTCGCCTCTAGCTCGTCCTCGATATGCGGATTAATCGGCTTGCGGTTGTGATAATGAACAGAAAGGCCAAACGCTCGGGCGCGCCGCGCGATGGCTTCGCCGACACGGCCAAGACCGATAATGCCGAGCTTTTTCCCGCGCACGCGCCGACCCAACATCCAGGTTGGCGACCAGCCTTCAAACTTGCCATCGCGCAACGCCGTTACGCCTTCAACAAGCCGGCGCGGAACAGCGAGAATGAGCGCCATCGCCATGTCGGCGGCGTCTTCAGCAAGAACCGACGGCGTATTAGTGACGGTAACGCCTTTCGCGTCGGCGGCGGCGACGTCGATGTGATCGATCCCGGCGCCGAAATTGGCGACGAGTTTCAAGCGGTCGCCCACGGCGTCAAAAAAGGCGGCGTCGAGTTTATCGCCGAGTGTCGCCGCAAGAACGTCCGCGTCCCGCGCGTGCTCAATCAGTGCATGGCGCGAAAGCGGCGCGTCATCTTCATGCAATACGGTCTCGAACAACGCCGACAGCCGTTTTTCGACCTGCTCGGGTAGGCGTCGCGTCACAGCGACCTTGACGTCGCCGGTCATCGCGTCGCCCCCGCCGTCCGAATAACGGTTAACCGCGTGTTAACGCCTTCGTGATGCTGTAACTTCCTATTCATGTTCGCCGGCGTTTCCGTTTCCCAATGACTCAAGTTTCCATTTTCGCGGGCGTCATCCGATTGCGCCGCCTGGTCATATTGTGCGGCGGCGCGTTATGCGCGCTCAATATGACTGCGCATGCGGGCGATCCGCAAGCGCCCTCGCCGCGCATCCCCGAAACCCGGTTCGACACGCCCTCCGGCCTCCCCGTGCCGCGTTTTGTATCGCTGAAGGCGGAGGAGACTTTCTGCCGAACCGGGCCGACATTCGCCCACCCTGTTCGGATCACTTACCGGCGCCGGGGGCTGCCGGCTATGGTGATTGCCGAAACGCGCGATCATTGGCGAAAAATCCGCGACTCCGAAGGCGATGAGTGCTGGATCCACCGAACCAAGCTCTCTGGCGCAAAAACAGCCATTGTCATTGAAGACGGCCTTATCCTCCGCGCGCAACCGCGCAATGGTGCAATGCAAAAAGCGCGGCTCGGCCGCGGCGTCGTCGCGCGCGTGGAAAAATCACGCGACGGCTGGGTGAAGATTTCAGCGCCGAGCGTCAGGGGTTGGGCGTCGCAACGTGGTTTGTGGGGCTTTTCCACAGACGGCGGCGACCGCGAATAGTCCCTGCCAGGCGCGATTGACCGCGCCTTGCCGCCTCGTTACCAACGCGAAACGTAAGCGCGGCAGGGACATGCTGGACAAGAAAAACGCCTACAATCGCGAAGAATTGCTTGAGTGCGGCTATCACGGGTTTGCGGGCGAAGGCACGGCGCAATTGCCGGTGCCGCAAATGCTCATGTTCGACCGGGTTACCTCAGTCACCGAGGACGGCGGTGAATATGGCAAGGGCCGGATCGAGGCTGAACTCGATATCAATCCGGATCTGTGGTTCTTCGACTGCCATTTCCCGGGCGATCCGGTGATGCCGGGCTGTCTCGGGCTTGACGCGCTCTGGCAACTGATCGGGTTCTTTCTGACCTGGTCGGGCAATCCCGGACATGGCCGCGCCCTTGGTGCGAAGGATGTGCGGTTCGGCGGGATGGTTGTGCCGACGGCAAGCGTTGTTACATACGAGATTAACATCCGGCGGATGATGCGGCGGCCGCTCATCCTCGGCATTGCCGACGGCGTCATGAAAGTCGACGGCCGGGACATTTATCAGGCCAAGGATTTGCGGGTCGGCCTATTCTCGCGCGAGCAGCTCGACGCGGGGTTGGATCTTTAGGATTCGCAAGCGATCCGAAAAAGAAAGAGGCGCGTATGCGGCGAGTGGTCATTACCGGCATGGGGGTTGTTTCTTCGATCGGCGACAACGTTGAAGAGGTCGCTGATGCGCTGAAAAACCTGAAATCCGGCGTGACGCATTCCGAGGAATTCGCCGAGCACGGGTTCAAATGCCAAGTCTGGGCGCGTCCCAAAATGAACGTCGAGGAGGTTCTGGACCGGCGCACCCGGCGCTTCATGGGCGAAGGCGCGGCCTGGAATTATGTCGCCATGCAGGAAGCGCTGGCGCAGGCCGGCCTTTCCGATGATGAGATCAGCCACCCGATGACGGGCATGGTTATGGGTTCCGGCGGCCCCTCAACCCATGTCATCGTTGAAGCGGCTGACGTCACGCGGAATAATAATAGCCCTAAACGCATTGGACCAACCGCCGTCCCGAAGGCCATGTCGTCCACAAATTCCGCGACCCTCGCCGTGCCGTTCAAGATCCTGGGCCTCAATTATTCAATTTCGTCCGCATGCGCCACATCCGTTCATTGTATTGGCGCAGCCGCAGAGCAGATCATGATGGGCAAACAGGACATCATCTTTGCAGGCGGCGGAGAGGAGTGCGACTGGACGCTAGCCAATCTTTTCGACGCCATGGGCGCGATGTCCACGAATCATAACGACAATCCGTCTACGGCGAGCCGCGCCTACGACAAGGATCGCGACGGTTTCGTCATCGCCGGCGGCGCCGGCGTTGTCATCCTGGAGGAATATGAGCGCGCAAAGAAACGCGGCGCGGAAATCCTCGGCGAGATCGTTGGTTACTACGCCAATTCGGACGGCTACGACATGGTGCAGCTGTCCGGCGAAGGCGCCGTCCGGTGCATGCGCGGCGCCCTTGAAACCGTCCGCCAACCGATCGACTACGTCAATCCACACGGCACCTCGACGCCGGTCGGCGACCAAAAAGAAACGCAAGCCATCCGCGATGTCTTCGGTTCTGAGATCCCGCCCTTCTCGTCCACGAAATCGCTGACGGGTCACTCTCTCGGGGCGGTCGGCGCCCAGGAACTGATTTACGGGCTCATTATGATGCGCGATCGTTTCCTCGCCGCATCCGCTCATATCGAAAACATTGATCCGGAATTTGAAGATCTGCCAATTATTCGCGAGCGCGTCGACAACGCCAAGGTCGACTGCTTCCTGACCAACAGCTTTGGCTTCGGCGGCACCAATGGATGTCTCGCCGTAGCGCGCGTCTAAATCCCGTGAGCGACGAGCAGATCGGCGCCGGGATTGCCGCTGCAGTCATCGCGACGCTGGGTCTTTGGTGGTTTCGCTTGATCATGAAGAACGTCCGCGCCTTGCCGCCAGCCACCCGATACGGCATTTACGCGCTGATCTGGCTGGCCTATTTCGTGGCCGTCATGCTCGTGATCGCGCGCGGCTAATCCGGCGCAGGCCATCAAAAGAGGAACAAAACCATGGGCGGAGAAGTCCCCTTTCCACAAGGCGATTTAATGAAGGGTAAGCGCGGCGTCATCATGGGCGTCGCCAACAAGAATTCGATCGCCTGGCATATCGCACAACAGCTTCGCGCCCAGGGCGCCGAACTAGCGTTCACCTATGCCGGCGAAGCGCTTGAACGTCGCGTGCGGCCGCTCGCCGAAAGCGTCGGCGCCGATCTCGTGATTGAATGCGATGTTACCAGCGATGCGTCGATGGATGCGGCGTTCGCCGCGGTGAAGGAGACATGGGGCGAACTCGATTTTCTCGTGCACGCGATCGCCTTTACCGACAAGACTGCGCTTGAAGGATCGTTCGTCGAAAATACAACACGTCAGATTTTCAAAGATACAATGGACGTATCGGCGTTTTCTTTTGTCGATGCGGCGCGGCGCGCGTCGGAAATGATGAAGCCGGGCGGATCCATGATCACCCTGACATACCTCGGCGCCGAACGGACGGTGCCGAATTATAACGTCATGGGCGTCGCCAAGGCGGCCCTTGAAGCCTCGACGCGTTATATTGCGCGCGATCTCGGCCCCAAGGGCATTCGCGCCAATGCGATTTCAGCCGGCCCCATCAAAACGCTTGCGGCTGCCGGCATTTCGTCCGGCCGACATATGTTTTCATTCAACAAGCTCGCAGCGCCGCTGCGCGACGACACCGATCCGCGGGGCGTCGCGGGGGCCGCGCTCTATCTCCTGTCCGATCTCGGCCTTTCCTGCACCGGCGAGACCCATCACGTTGACGCCGGATACCATATTGTCGGAATGCCCGATGAGAGCGCGCTAAAGGAATGAGCGACGGCGCCAAAGCGATTATCGATGCGCTCAATCTTAAACCGCATCCCGAAGGCGGCTGGTTCGTCGAGACATGGCGCGCCGACACCGCAGAGGGCGAACGCCCGATCGCAACGGCGATCTACTATCTTCTGACGTTTGGCGAACGGTCGCACTGGCATCGCATCGACGCAACCGAGATCTGGCATTATTACGGCGGCGCGCCGCTGCGTCTTTCAATCTCGGCGGATGCTCAGGCAACAGAGCATTTTATGATGGGACAACGCATCGGGGCCGGCGACCGGCCGCAAGTCATCGTACCGCCAAACGCCTGGCAATCGGCGGAGTCGCTCGGTCCCTGGACGCTCGTCGGCTGTACGGTGTCGCCGGGATTTCTTTTTGATACGTTCGAACTGGCGCCGAAAGATTGGGCGCCGGGCGCTTAGCGAGGCGGTCGAACAACGGCAAGACGCCTTATCGTTTCTGCGTTGACCTCGCCCGTCGCCGACGCAATCAGCGTCGCGGCGCCATTGCGATCGATCGGCTTTACCATAGTAACGACCGGCACGTTTAAGCCGTCGCCGGCGGGATCCTCATCGCGGGCGATCTCACGAAACCCGGCCGCCTCATAAAGCGGCATGCCGGCGAGCGTCGAACCGAGGGTCATTTTCGAAAAACCTTCTTCGGAGGCGGCCAATTCGCCAAGGGCGAGCAGCAATTTGCCGACGCCGCGGCGGGTGAAGTCCGGGCTCGCATACATCGCCCTTATCCGCGCAGGTTCCGTTTTCGGATCAAGGAAGTCGTCGGACCGGCCCGCGGAATGGCTGCCGCCGAACAAGGTCGCGCGGCGCCCCCAACCGCCGCAGCCGGCGAAAGAACCCGCCGGCGCGCCGTCGGCCTCGATCATGAAATAGGTGCGATCCGTGATCAGCTGGCTGTCGAGCCCCATGGTCTTTTTCGAGGATTCAATCTGCTCGCTGCTGAGAAACGGTTTTTGCAATTCTTCAATAGCGCGCAGTTGCAAAGCCGAAATCGCCGGGATGTCCGCTTCCTCGGCGATGCGCCAGGAAAGGCCGCCCATTTACTCCGCGGCCTTCACGAGCGTCGGACCGGCGATGGCTTTGGCGATACGCAAGGCGAGCTTGCGGGCGACTTCGTCTTTGGGCATTTCCGGCCAGGCCTCGTCGCCTTCATCCGTAATCAGATAAACGGTGTTTCGTTCGCCGCCCATGGCGCAATGCTCGCCCGGCGAGACGTCGTTGGCGACCATCCAGTCGCATCCCTTTCGCTTGCGCTTGACCTCCGCATGGGTGACGACGTCGTCGGTTTCCGCAGCAAACCCGACGACGAGGCGCGGGCGTCCTTCCTTCAATTGAGAAATGGTTTTCAGGATATCTGGATTTTCCGCGACGGGAATTGACGTCAGCCCGCCCCGTTCCTTTTTGATTTTGTGTTCCGATTCGATCGACGGGCGGTAGTCTGCGACGGCGGCGCAACAGACCGCGCAATCAACCGGCAACGCCTTATCGCTCGCTTCCATCATCTGCCGCGCCGTCTCAATACGAATAACCTCAACGCCTTTTGGCGTTGGCACATTCGTCGGCCCCGTCACCAATACGACGTCAGCGCCGAGATTTCGGAGCGCGGCGGCAATGGCGTATCCCTGCTTGCCCGACGAGCGGTTGGCGATGTAGCGCACCGGATCAAGCGATTCATGGGTCGGCCCGGCCGTAACCAGAATGCGTTTGCCTGTCAGCGGACCGGCTGCGTTCTTGGCGAAATGAGCCTCAACAGCGTCGGCGATCTCAATCGGCTCAGCCATGCGGCCGGGCCCAAATTCGCCGCAGGCCATCTCCCCTTCATCGGGTCCGACGATATGTGCGCCGTCCGCCTTCAATTGTTCAAGGTTGCGCTGCGCTGCGGGGTGTTCCCACATCCTGACATTCATCGCCGGGACGAAAAGCACGGGCTTGTCGGTCGCCATCAGCGCCGTCGAGGCGAGATCATTGGCGATCCCGTTCGCCGCCTTGGCCATCAAATCCGCCGTCGCCGGCGCGACGACCAAGAGGTCCGCTGAGCGCGACAATTCGATATGACCCATCTCCGCCTCGTCGGTCAGATCGAAAAGCTCCGTGTAGCACTTATCGCCGGAAAGACTCGATGCCGAGAGCGGCGTAATGAACTCGGCGCCGGCTTTGGTCAGAACTACGCGCGAGCGGATATCGCGGCGCGAAAGCTCGCGAATAAGCTCGAGGCTCTTATAGGCGGCGACGCCGCCGCCAATAATCAGAAGAATGCGTTTCAGCTCAGTGGTCATATCTATTAAATAGGCGCGGCGCGCGGGAAAGTCACCTTCGCTGACGCCTTATCGCAATAGCGCCAACATGGCGATGATCGCGGCGAGGCCGGCGACGAACCATGCCAGGCGCGCAGGCGTGGCGCTGTGTTTTTCACGCCCGTCGTCCGCGGCGACAATGCGCGCCGCGCGTCCGACATCTTCGACGAAGGCCGGCAGTTCAGGCACGATCTCCATCGCTTTTTGCGCCGTGTCGCGGGCGCGCTGGATCTGCGCGCCGGGCCCAACCGCATTTTCAACATAAGCCCGAACCACCGGGCTCGCCGCATCCCACATATCGATTTCAGGATCGAGCACCCGGGCGACGCCTTCGACCGTCACCATCGTCCGTTGCAGCAGGACAAGTTCGGGACGCAGATGCATGTCGAACATGGCGGTGACGTCGAAAAGCTGTTGCAGCACGCGGGACATATCGACCTGCGCCGCGTTGCGCCCCTGTAACGGCTCGCCCACCGAGCGCAGCGCCTGGGCGAAAGCTTCGCGGGAATGTTCCTTGTTCACATAGCCCGCGCGAAAGTGAACATCGGCGGTGCGCCGATAGTCGCGCGTGATGAAGCCGTAAATGATTTCCGCAAATGTCCGCCGCGCCGTTTCGTCGAGCCGTCCCATAATGCCGAAATCAATCAGGGCGAGCCGCCCGTCGCCATCGATGATCATATTTCCCTGATGCATGTCGGCGTGAAAAAACCCGGTATTGAGCGCTTGCTTCAAGAACACCCGGATGACGAGCTTGGCGAGCGTCTTTCGGTCGACGCCGCTTGCCTCAATAGACGCAAGATCAGCCATGGGGATGCCGTCAATCCACTCGACCGTCAGGACGCGGCGCGCGGACAGGGGCCAGATAACGTCCGGCACACGGACATTCGGCTCATCGCTGAGATTTTCAGCAAGCTCCGAGGCGGCGCCTGCCTCCATGCGCAAGTCGAGCTCGATCGCGGCGGAGGCTTTCAGGGTCTCAATGAACTTTACCGGCTCCATCCGCCGAACGGTCTGCGACAGCGTCTCGACCGCCTGTGCGGCGCGGGAGAAGGCGCGGAACTCGCGAAAGGCCTGCCGTTCGATCTGTGGGCGGAGGATTTTAACTGCGACCTTGCGCCCGTCTTTCAAAATGGCTTTGTGCGCCTGGGCGATCGACGCCGCCGCCATGGACTCGGAAAATGACTCAAAAAGTTCATCGGCCGGTTTACCGAACGCCCGCTCAATTTCAGCCAACGCCTCGGCCTGCGGAAAGGGCGGCATCTTGTCCTGCAGCCGCGCAAGATCGTCGGCGAGTTCAAAGCCGATAATGTCAGGCCGCGTCGCCATGAACTGACCGAGCTTTACATAAGCGGGACCCAATCGTTCAAACGCGGCGGCAAGGCGCTGGCCGGGCCTGAGATCGGTCCCGCGCGCGCCGATCCGCAAAACGGCGCCCAGCATCCGCACCGAGCCCGGCGCAAGGTGAGCGTATTCCCGCGGCACAAGCGCGTCATGGCGCATGAGCGTCCAGCCGGCGCGCAAAAGCCGGGCGTAATCAGCAAGGGCGGCGATCATGGACGCTGCCTCAAATCTTCCAACCCATATGAAGGGCGGCGACGCCGCCGGTGAGGTTTTCATAGTGCACGCGCGAGAACCCGGCGGCTCTGATGCGTGCGGCGAACGCGTCCTGAGCCGGAAAGCGCCGGATTGACTCAACGAGATATTGATAGGACTCGCGGTCGCCGGCCACCCGCTCTCCGAGCCATGGAATAACATTGAAAGAATAGGCGTCGTAGAGTTTCTGCAGTCCCTCCGTAATCGGATGAGAAAATTCAAGGCAGGCGAAGCGCCCGCCCGGACGCAAGACGCGATGCGCTTCGGCGAGGGCCGCATCCATATGCGTGACATTGCGTATGCCGAACGCAATTGTGTAGGCGTCGCCCGTTCCGTTTTCGAACGGCAATTGTTCGGCGTCGCCGCAGATCTGCGTGATCTGATCAGCGCCAACCGCTTGGTCGCCATCACGCCCAGCGCACAGCATTTCAAAATTGATATCGCAAATCAGCGCCCGCGCCGGCGGCGCGACATCGGCGCGGCGCCGTTCGTTCGCCCGTTTCACAAACCCCCGCGCAACGTCGCCGGTGCCGCCGGCGACGTCAATCAGCGTCTGACCCGGTTGCGGCGCCAGCCGATCAAGCAACACCGACTTCCAGATTCGGTGGACGCCCCCGGACATCAGGTCATTCATGACGTCGTAATTCGAAGCGACGCTGTTAAAAACGCCGCGCACGAGCCCCGCTTTTTCGTCGGTCCTCACCGCCCGAAATCCAAAACTCGTTTCGTCGTCATTGCGCTGCGACATGAGCACCTCTTACCGGCGCACGCTATTGGCGAGAAGCGCCTTGACGCCGCACGGCTCCTTTGCCAGTGTAACCACTTCAAATATCAAGATTTTTTCGGCGATTGGTGTTTGGGTTATCGTCGATCAGCGCGGAACGGGGGCGCGAGGAGCGATCATGATCAAATCCGAACTGGTGCAAAAACTCGCTGATGAGAATCCGAACCTCTTTCATCGCGACGTCGAGCGCATTGTTTCGATTGTATTCGACGAAATCACGGATTCGCTGTCACGCGGCGATCGCGTGGAGCTGCGCGGCTTCGGGGCGTTTTCCGTCAAACACCGGCCGGCGCGGGTGGGGCGCAATCCGCGGTCCGGCGAGGCGGTCAATATCGAGGAGAAGTGGACGCCCTTCTTCAAGGCCGGGAAAGAATTGCGTGACCGCATGAACAGCGAAGGACGCTTTTCCGCCGGGGCGCCGGGTTCAACGGACGGCTAGTTTGCCTTCGGCTGCCGAGCGGCAAGATTCAGAACCTATGTCTGCAGCCGCCGCCTCCGCAAATTTTCTAACCGGTCTTCCTCAAGACCGGTCGGTCTTTGCCCACCAATACAACATGCAACAGGATCAGGTTCTGCTGGCGCGCCTCGATCCGGCGCAGCTGGACGAGGCGAGCTTTCTCGATCAGCGGGTCCTAACGCCTCAAACTCAGGGCGGCTGGTTTGAATTTGACGCCGTCGAGAATGCGGCAACGGGCCTGCAAAAAGCCCCTCAGGGCTATATTTTCCATATGGGCCATTGCGGTTCGACACTGATTTCGCGCCTGATCGCGGCGTCGTCGGGAAGCATAGCGATCAGGGAACCGCTGCCGCTTAGAACGCTTGCGTCTGACGCCGCTGAAGGCAAAGGTGCCCTTTTAACATCTCAAGGCATATCCAGGCGCTTACGCCTCTTTGAAAAGCTTTGGGCGCGGGGCGATCGGCAAGTGATCGTGAAAGCGACCAGCATGTGTTCGGACCTGATCGATCAGGTCAGCGCTTCAGCAAGACGGGTATTTCTTTATCAGAGGCCGGAAACGCATCTGGCCGTCCTGCTTGCGGGGCCGAACGCGCTTATCGACCTTCGCGGCTTTGCGCAAATGCGGTATCGGCGACTGGCGCAACGTTTCGACTTGCCGCCCTTAAGCGCGCTCGGCGTCGGCGAGCTTGCCGCGCTTACCTGGCTTTCAGAGGCCGATGCTGCGGACCGGGCGGATACCGAGCCCGCTATATTTGATTTCGATGACTTCCTCGCTGCGCCCGAGGACGGATTGCTTTCCGTATCCGAAGCTCTTGGCGTTGAGATCAGCGCCGAGGAGGCTGGCCAGGCGATTAACAGTCCGATCATGCGGACTTACTCTAAGGCGCCGGAGCATCATTATGATCCCAGCCTGCGGCAAGAAATCATTTCGCGGGCCAAGACTGACCACCGCGAAGAGATTTCGGCCGGCGCAAAGTGGCTGGAAGATATTGCGAAAAAACATGAGAGCGCGTCAAAGCTGCACGCTCGTTTTGGCTAATCCGTCGACCACATGCGGTGAAGACTGTGACGTACATGCTCCAGCCTCACCCTGTTGTCCCACTCCATATTGAGCCCTTCCAGGGCCGCGACTTCGTTTAGGGTGTAAAGAAGGTCGCGTTTTTTTTCGTCGCTAATCTGGCTCTCTATGAAGGTGATTGCGACAACTCGCTCGCCTGACGTAACGGGCCGCACCTCATGTATCGTCGTCGACGGATAGAGCACGGCCGAGCCGCGTTTGCCTTTGATGCTGACCGGCTTGCTGCCGAGATGAATAGTCAGCTCTCCGCCTTCATATGTCGAAGGGTCGGCGATAAAAATCGTGCAGGAAAGATCGGATCGTAACGGCGCCGGCTGCATTGGGAGAAAAGCGACATCCGGGTGCTTGCCGTATTTCATGTTCGGTTGATAGCGACACATCAAAGGCGGCGCGATGCGTTGGATAAAGGCGAAGTTGAGCACTTCCTCATTACGGAGCAGCGCCTGGCCAAGAAGCTGTGTCGACTCTTTGTAAATGTCGGTGGTGTGGTCGATCTGCAGATTGTCTTTGGTCGTGTTGTGGGGGTTGCTGACCCGGCCATCGACAAAATTGGCCTGCGCCGCGATTTGATCGAGACGTTGCAGCTCCTGCCCGCTCAAAAGGTTGTCGATCTCGATAAAAATATCAGGCCTCCAGGGTTCGGGGCGACAGCTTGAGATTCCGTTCCTCAATATCCTATCGGGGTTGCAGCGCCAATGCGGGTAAGAATGTTTGCATTGAGGGCGGGGAGTGTGAGAAAATAAGCCGATGAAGAAGTGGCTTTATCGAATTTTCTGGATTCCGGTGCTGGTGCTCGCAGTATTGTTTCTGGTCGCCAACCGGCAGCTCGTCGCCGTCAGTCTCGACCCGTTCAACGCTGAAGCCCCCGCCCTGACGACGCCCGCCCTGCCGCTCTGGGCGTGGTTGATGGTCATGCTGTTTGCCGGCCTTGGCGCCGGCGCATTCGGCGCTTGGCTGTCGGCGCGCCCGAAACGGGTGACCGCCCGGGCCGACCGCAAATTGGTCAAGGAGCTGCGCCAGGAAGTCACGCGGCTCGAAACACGCCTGCGCGAAACGGACGCCGACCGCGAGGCCAGCCGAACGAGCGTTCCGGCAGCGGAGCCGCCGCTTCTCGAAAGCGAAAATGCCTGAATTCATTCCGATATGAGCGACGTTGGCGTCAAAATATGCGGGGTCCGCGATCTCGACACGGCGCTCGCGGCGGCGCGCGCCGGCGCTGATTATCTGGGTTTCGTATTCTTTCGCAAAAGCCCGCGTTTTCTATCCGCAGACGCCGCCGACGATATCATCGTCGAACTAAAGCAAATGAGTTTCGACGAAGGCTTCACTCTGCCGAAGCTGGTTGGGCTTTTTGTCGACGCCGGCGAAAAGGAATTGTCGGAGGTGGCGCCGTTTCTCAGCCATTTCCAGTTTCACGGCCACGAAGATGCGGAACGCTGCGCAGAGATGGGCGCGGAGTTTGCGGTGGATGTTATCAAGGCCGTGCCGGTGTCGGCAGCGAACGACGTCGCGGCGGCGGATGAATTTCTGGAGGCCGCCGACATCCTTCTATTTGACGCGAAACCGCCGCCGGGCGCCGCACGGCCAGGCGGACATGGCGTCGAATTCGACTGGTCGGCGCTGAAGGCGTATGCCGGCGAGACCCCCTATCTCGTCGCCGGCGGTCTCATGCCGGACAATGTCGCCGCAGCTGTCGCCTCGCAAAAAGGGGCGCAGACGTTTATCGGCGTCGATGTTTCTTCCGGCGTTGAAACGGCGCCGGGGAAGAAAAATCCAGATCTCATCAAATCCTTTATTTCGAAAGCGAAATCGTCATGACGCGAATATCTATGCTGCACGTTTTGTGCGCAGCATTTTTTGCAGCATTTCTGTCCGGCTGCGCATCCGACGTCGCGATAACCCGAAGCGCCGACGCGTCGCCGACAAGATATGATCTGCTGCGCGACGGCGGTTATGTGCTCGTCATGCGCCACGCCCACTCGCCCCACGGGCAGTCGGAGCCGGAGCGCATCGGCGCCGATTGCCGGCTCGGCGACGGACGCGGCCTAAGCGCCACCGGCGCGCGCCAGGCGCGGTTCATCGGCGATGTGATCGCCGCTGAGAACATTCCGCTTCTGAAAGCCTATACGAGCCGCATGTGCCGCTCTTGGGATACCGCGATCCTCGCCGCCGGCGCCGCGCCCGTGATCCCTCATGACTCGCAGATGACAACCAATCCGGACGCTATCGCGGCGTTCAAAAAAGAGATCGAGGCGGAACTCGCCGCCAGTCCCGGAATCAACATCATGCTTGTCAGTCATTCCAATATCGCGCCGCTCTACGGCGCGAGAAAGAACCAGGACGAGGACGAAATTCCGGAAGGCGTCGCCTTCATCGTTATCCCCGGCGAATGGGTTAGCATCGGACGGTTTGGGCGAGAGAAAGAGAAAGAGCCGTCATTCAGCCAACTGGACTGACCAGCGACGTTAGGCCAGAACAGCGCTGTTCTGTTAAGGCTGAAGCGCTATGACCACTCCCAATTCCTATCGCACCGGTCCCGACGCCGAGGGGCGCTTCGGCAAATTCGGCGGACGCTTTGTCGCCGAAACGTTGATGCCGTTGGTGCTGGCGCTTGAAAAGGAATATCGCGCCGCGCAGAAAGACGCCGCCTTTCAAGATGAGCTCGATTACTATCTGAAGCATTATGTGGGGCGGCCCTCGCCGCTTTATTTCGCCGAGCGTTTGACCGAACATTGCCGCGCCGACGCGCCCGCGGGCAAGGGCGCGAAAATCTATTTCAAGCGCGACGAGCTCAACCACACCGGCGCGCACAAGATCAACAATTGTATGGGTCAGATCCTGCTCGCCAAGCGCATGGGCAAGACGCGGATCATCGCCGAGACCGGCGCCGGCCAGCACGGGGTCGCCACCGCAACGGTCTGCGCGCGCTTCGGATTGCCCTGCATCGTTTATATGGGCGCAACCGATGTGGAACGACAAAAGCCAAACGTCTTCCGCATGAAATTGCTGGGCGCAGACGTCGTGCCCGTCACATCCGGTCGCGCGACACTCAAAGACGCCATGAACGAGGCGTTGCGCGACTGGGTCACGAATGTCGATGACACGTTTTACATCATCGGCACGGCGGCAGGCCCGCACCCTTACCCGGAGCTTGTGCGCGATTTTCAGTGCGTTATCGGGCGCGAAGCGAAGGCGCAGATGATGGAGGCGGAAGGTCGCCTCCCCGATTGCGTCATGGCCTGCATCGGCGGCGGGTCGAACGCCATCGGCCTTTTTCATCCGTTCCTCGATGACAAAGATGTGGAGATTGTCGGCGTCGAAGCCGGCGGTCATGGCCTCGATACGCCGGAACACTGCGCCTCATTAACCGGCGGGCGTCCCGGCGTCCTGCACGGCAACCGCACCTACCTTTTACAGGATGACGACGGGCAAATCCTTGAAGGCCATTCAATTTCGGCCGGCCTCGACTATCCCGGCATCGGCCCCGAACACGCCTGGCTCCATGAATCCGGACGCGCCCGTTACCTCAACGCAACCGACGCGGAAGCCCTCGCCGCCTTTCAGCTATGCTCGAAACTTGAAGGCATCATCCCTGCGCTTGAGCCGTCCCATGCGCTCGCCCGCGCCGTCGACAAGGCAAAGGAAATGGATCGTGATCAGATCCTTCTTCTCAACATGTGCGGACGCGGCGACAAGGATATTTTCTCGGTGATGGACGCGCTTGACGGCAAGTGACCGATGTTACGCCGCCGCTTTCCCCGCATCCAGACAGGTCTCAATCGCCGTTTTCCATTGCGCCATCATCGCGTCGAAATTTGCGGCGCCATGATTATCAACGACGGCGCGACCGGCGTCGGACAGGGCCGTGTGTTCATAAGACGTTGTCACTGACGCGCCGCCTTGCGTCTCATCAACGGCGATATCGAGACGCGTCACGCACTCGCCCGGCGTGAACTTGATCATCGTCAGTATGCGCTTCTTTGCATCGTGGAGCGACGTCACCCATAACGCTTCACCGCTTTTATCGTTGCTGCCGGTTGATGCGCCCGCGGGCGTTGTAAAGATACAGTCCTGCTCGACAAGGCCCGAGTTCGACAGAATGATGTTGGTCGTCCATCCCGGCTCCCACTCATATTCTCGCACTGGGCACATCAGTGCAAAGACAGCATCGGGATCGCCGTTGACCGCAATCGTCGCCTTTTGACGCCGGCGATAGGGCTTTTCAATCTGCATCGGGACTATCCTTTTTCTTCTAACGTATGACTGTCGGCCGCCGTCAGATCGAGGCCGAAGAGTTTTTTCAGTTGCGCGATCTGTTTGAGGCTTTCGGGCCCGAAGGGCGGCTTGCCCTCAAACGCGTGGAGACAAACGCCCTCAATCAGATCGCCAAGGCTCATTTCCTTTTCCGCCGCGATCGCCTTCAGAACCTTCAGGATGCGCTTTTCGATGCGCACGCCCGTTTGCACGCGATCGACCGATTTTCGCCTCCCTGTTTCTTTGAAATGTACCATGGTACCATTTAATAGAAAGATCCTCCCTTGGCAAGGGGGGGCCAGAGATGATTGGCGAGCGGCCGGCGCCCATAGCCGACAGCGTCGATGCCCCGCTAGGCGGCTCCCAAGCGATTATATCTAGGGATTTTTTGGCTCCAACGTCGACTGCAAGAAAACGTTGCGATTCCGACAATCGCGCGCGTTATCGCAAGGTTGGAACGTCTCACGGCATCGGGTTTGCGCCGGCGCATATTATGGCGGACGCTCACGCCAGTCATGATTTAAGACGGAGGGTTATCTCATGCCTTTTTCCCGCCGATCCCTTTTACGGTCCGCCTATGCGGCGGCGCTGTCTTATTCGGCATTGCCGCTTGTCAGCGAAGCGCGCGCTTATACGGCGAATAAGCGCATGTCGCTCAACGCCGATCCGAAGGGGCTTCTCGATCTGCCGGCGGGTTTTTCCTACACGCTGGTGTCGGAAACCGGCGGGACGATGTCGGACGGCTTTTTCCGCCCGGGCCGGCCTGACGGCATGGCCTGTTTCGCGCACCCCGATGACGCTGGCAAATGCATATTGATGCGCAATCATGAGAACTGGCCGGATACGGCGGACGGCGGTCCCTTCGGCGATGACAACGCGCTCGCTGATCGGTTGAACGACGCCCAGCTTTATGACCGCAAACCCGATGGCGCGCCGTTTCTCGGCGGCGTCACCAAAGTGGTCTATGATCTAAAGGCCAACAGAATGGAGCGTGACTTTCTGGTGCTCGCGGGCACCACTGGCAATTGCGCCGGCGGCGCCACTCCTTGGGGCTCCTGGTTGTCTTGCGAAGAATCCGCCATCACAGCGCCGACGGAGGCCGGCAAGAATCACGGGTTTGTCTTTGAAACACCCAGCTCGGCGACGGGTGTTATCGATGCAGTCCCGTTGAAAGCCATGGGGCGCTTCACCCACGAGGCCGCGTCCGTCGATCATGAAACAGGCATCGTCTATCTGACGGAAGACCATATGGCGGGCCTGTTCTATCGCTTTCTACCGAACGCCAGGGGCGAGTTGCACAAAGGCGGACGCCTGCAGGCGCTCAGTATTAAAGGCTGGTCGTCAGCAGATACGCGAAACTGGCCGCGCGACTGGAGTTCCGATAATGCGCGCCCGGTTGCATCCGGCGAAACATTCGATGTCGAATGGATTGATCTTGAAAATGTCGAGGCGCCGGAAGGCGACCTTGCCGCGCGCGGCCATGCAAGCGGGGCGGCCATTTTTTGTCGCGGCGAAGGCATGGCGTTTGGGCGCGACAAGGACGGCGCGGGCCACCATTATTTCAACTGCACGCAAGGCGGCGTGGCGCGGTCCGGACAAGTTTGGCGCTACACCCCAGGCCGCGACAGTGGCACTTCGGACGAAACTGGCAAACTCACGCTTTTCTATGAGTCGCCCACGCCGGACGTTCTCGACCTCAACGATAACCTCGCCTTTTCGCCTTGGGGCGATCTCATTCTCTGCGAAGACGGGTTCGGTGATCAGTTCCTGCGCGGCCTGACGCCGTCAGGAGAAATCTACGATATTGCGCGAAACGCACATGAAGAGCGGGCTGAATTTTGCGGCGCCTGTTTCTCGCCCGATGGCGCCACGCTGTTCGTGAATGTTCAATCGCCCGGCTTTACTTACGCCATCCGCGGGCCTTGGGCGGATCTGCATAGCTCCTAACCCGCTTTGCGTTCAACCGCCTGTTTGCCTTCACGCCAGGCTTCCATCGCCTGCGAAATCGCGAACGTCTCCCGGTATTTCGGCGAGTCCGACGGTCTTGGCGGGCGCTCGGCCGTCAGCGCCATGATTTCAGCGAGCTTGTTATGGGCCGCCCCGGCTTGCCCGGCGCCGATATACGCATGCAGTTCCACAAGGGAATCCGAAAGAGGATCGTCAGCGCGGATGACGAAATAAGGTTCGTCTCCCGCTAGATCATCATAGCAATCGAATTGGGAAGGGTTTTCTTTCGAGCCCGTGCGCGCAGCGGTCATGCGGATCGTTCCTTTTCTACGAGACGCCGGCTCGGTAGCGTGATTCTCCGAAGAACTGAGCCGTCGTCTTGCCACGCCGCGCGCATTACGGCCTATTACCCGCTGCAAAACAGGCTTGTTGGGGATCAACGATGCGCATTGCCGCCTTAATTGTTTTAGCTTTCAGCGTCTTCGCGTGCTCGAAACAAGCCCCGCCGGATCCAATCGCTGACGATACAACCCGCCGCACCGTTGCGCAGGGGGAGATCGTCGGCTTCACGACGGCCGACGGCGCCCATAGCTGGCGCGCAATCCCGTTCGCCGCGCCGCCCGTCGGTGATTTACGCTGGCGCGCGCCGCGTCCGTCGGCGCGCTGGGATGGCGTGCGCGACGCGACGCGTTTTGCCGAGCGCTGCATGCAGCTCTCCAACCGCCTGAATGAAAGTGAGGGCATCAAGCCTGGCAAGATCATCGGCTCGGAAGACTGTCTCTATCTTGATGTTTACGCACCGCCTGACGCCGAGGGCAAAGACCTGCCGGTGATGGTCTGGATCCACGGCGGCGCCAATGTCTGGGGGCGCGCCTCGAACTATGAGGGATCAAGGCTCGCGATCAACGAGAACGTCATCATTGTCGCGGTTCAGTATCGCGTCGGTCCATTCGGATTTTTCGCTCATGACTACCTGCGCGATACAGCTGACGCACCGGAAGATGCAACGGCGAATTTCGCTATTTTGGATCTCGTCGCATCACTTGAATGGGTGCGCGAGAATATTGCGGCATTCGGCGGCGACGCGGAAACCGTCACGATCTTCGGCGAGAGCGCCGGCGGCGCCAATGTGGCGGCGCTGATGGCGTCGCCGCTGGCGAGCGGGCTTTTTCATCGCGCCATTATTCAGTCGGGAAGTTTTTCGAGTACGCCGCTCGAAAAAGCCGAGGGCGACCATCGCAACGCGTCGAGCAATATTGTCGAACGCATCGACGTTACAAACGCGAACGAATTACGCAACGTAGAGCCGACGCACTTGTTCGAAGCCTATATGGACGGCGCGTTCTCCTTCCTCGACATGCCGACCATGATCGCCGACGGCGTATCGATACCGCCATACCCGATGCGGGAGGCCTTTACGTCGCTTGACGGCTTCAACGCCGTCCCCGTCATTACCGGCACCAACCGCGACGAGATGAAGTTCTTTTATTTTGGCGACCCAAAATTTGTAAAACGAAAATTCTTCCTGTTTCCCGTGCCGCGCGACCGTATCTTCTGGGATCGGCTCAACCATTATATGGCGCGGGTATGGCGCATTACTGCTGTCGATCGGTCGGCCGCCGCAATGACCGCAGCCGGCCACGATCAGGTTTACGCCTATCGGTTCGATTGGGACGAAAGCGGTAGATTTGTTTTCTCGGACTTCGGCGAGCTTGTCGGCGCCGGCCATGCGGTCGAAATCCCCTTCGTGTTCAACCGCTTTACGTTTTTTGGCGAGCGCTACGACAAGATATTTTTTGAGGAAGAAACCTTCGAAACCCGCGAGGCGCTGAGCCGCGCCATGGGCGCTTACTGGGCGGCGTTTGCGCGAACCGGCGATCCCGGCGCGGCGGGCGGGCCTGACTGGACGCCGTGGCCACAGGAAGGGGCCGCGCTGATGCGGCTCGATTCAAGCAACGATGGCGGCGTCGGCGTCATTGATGATGTCGACTCGATCGAGCAGCTGACGCGCGATCTCACCGCCGATGCACAACTTGATCAAAAAAGCCGCTGCGCCATCGTCGCGGAAATTGAAATTTGGGACAGCGAGTTTGCGGCGCCCCTCATCGAAGCCGCTGATTGCACGACAACAAACTGAACCAGGAGGTCGAAGGTCATGAATAGAAAAATTCTTGCGATTGCCGCCGCGGTCGCCATCCCGGCGTGGGCGATTTCTCCATCGGTTTTTGCGCAGGACGATCTCAAAGCCGCTGTCGCGGCGGATTATGACGCTAACCTGAAAGCCCTGTTTGAGCATTTTCACGAAAACCCGGAGCTGTCCCATCGGGAGTTTGAAACTTCAAAGCGGCTCGCCGCCGAAATTCGCGGGCTGGGGTATGACGTTACCGAGGGCGTCGGCGGCACCGGCGTCGTTGCAGTGATGGAAAACGGCGATGGCCCGACGGTTATGATCCGCGCTGACATGGACGGCCTGCCGGTTAAAGAGGACAACAATCTTTCCTACAAATCAGAGGCGATGCAGGAAGATATCGACGGGATCGTCAAGCCGGTCATGCACGCCTGCGGGCACGACACGCATATCACTTCGCTGGTCGGTACGGCGCGACAAATGGCGGCGCGAAAGGACCAATGGTCCGGCACGCTGGTGCTCATCGGTCAGCCTGCGGAGGAACGTATTTCGGGCGCAAGGCGCATGCTCGAAGACGGCCTGTATAAGCGTTTCCCGAAGCCGGATTACGCCCTCGCCTTTCATGTCTCAGCCGCCCAGCCGACGGGCACGGTGCAGGTGCCGCTCGGCATTCGCGCGTCAAGTTCCGACAGCGTCGACATCATCGTCCATGGCGTCGGCGCCCATGGCGCCTCGCCCCATAAGGGCGTCGATCCGGTCCTTGTCGCCTCGCAGATCGTTGTCTCGCTACAGTCCGTCGTATCCCGTACGATCGCGCCGCTTGAGGCCGGCGTGATCACGGTCGGTTCCATTCATGGCGGGACAAAACACAATATCATCAGCGACCGCGTCGAGATGCAACTGACCGTGCGCTCAAATGATCCGGAGGTGCGCGCCACACTGCTTGAATCTATCGATCGCGTCGCGGAAGGCGTCGCTGTTTCTCTGGGCGTGCCCGACGACAAGATGCCGGAAGTTATTCGGTCCAAGACCGAGACAACGCCGCCGACAATTAATGACCGCGACACGGCTTTACGCGTACGCGCTGCAATTACCGGCGCCATGGGCGACGGCATCTTTCATGAAGAACCGCGCGAGGGTATGGGCGCGGAGGACTTCGCCTATTTCGTAACGCCGGAATCCGGCGTCAAAGGCGTCTATTTCAATGTCGGCGGCACAGCGCCAGACGACGTCGAAAACGCCCCGTCGCATCATTCGCCATTCTTTAAGATAGAGCCCGAGCCGGCGATCACGCTTGCAACGGAATCGATGGTGATCGCGGCGACGGCGCTATTTTCCGAGAACGAATAGCGCCGGCGAGCTAGCCCTGCGGGCAGTGAAATTCATAGGCTGACTGTGCGGCGGCGTCATCGCCGCCGTCAGTCTCCGGCGTAATATCGATCATGCTGGTTTCCAGGACCTGCCATGTGTCGCCAAAGCGCGCAAATTCGGCCACCATGCCAAAAACATGCGTCGTCACGCGCTCGTCAGCGTAAGTGTTTGTTTGCTCGTAAATCAATCGCGCCGAGGCTTTGTCGCCGTGCAGATCAATCGTCACGGGATCCACATGCGTGCACGTAATGCGGTGACCGGCCTCGTGAAATTTACTCCAGTACTTCACCACGCTTGTTTTGTCCGAGATATTTGCCGGCGCGCCGATACCCCAGTGCCTGAAATTTTCATGATACCGAATGGCGTAGGCCTCAACGCCTTCGTCGCGCAGGGTCGGACCCATGTTCTCCCAGAATTCGGCGACCGCAAGCTCGTTTTCTGAAAAGGCGGCGGCGGACGCGGTCGCAAAGGCGGGCGCGGTGGTCGCCGCAAGCATGATCAGAATCGGTCGTCGCATGTCGCCTCTCCTCTCACGCGCAGACCGGGCGAGCGCTGGATATACGCGGTCTGCGCCGCCTATGGCTGTCGCCAGGTCAGTCGTCGTCGGTGTAGTCGACGCCGCTGATCGTAATGTCGCCGCGGCCGCTGACCCGCACCGGCCCGTCATGCTCGGCGATATAGGCCGACCCGCTGCCATTGACGGCGATATCCGGGTTGCTGGCGCGCCCGGCGAGGTGGAAATCACCCGAGCCATTGATGCGAACACGGAGGTTTTCCGCCCGACCGCCGGCAATCTCGATATCGCCGCTGCCGTTTATGCTGACAGCGGTTTCACCGCTGACGCTGGCGAACATCAAGTCGCCGGATCCCATGGTCGAGAGTTCGGCGCCGCCGTCGACATGCGCGGTCTCGACGTCACCGGATCCGTGGACCGATACGCTGACGGCGCCGCTGACGTCGCCCAGCGTAATATCACCGGAGCCATGAATGGACGCCTTTACCGCGCTCGCAATATCGCCGGTCTCAACATCGCCGGAACCATGCACGGAGGCTGTAAGCGCGCCGGCGTCGCCGGCCTTGAAGTCACCAGACCCGTGAATCTTAATCGTCAGGTCGCCGGCGACGTCGCCGACAATGAGATCTCCGGAACCGTGGATGCCAATATCGCCGGTCGCGATATTGCCGATCTCTCCATCGACATAACCTTCGCGGACATGGAGCCCGCCGTCGGTATCGTCCGCCACGAGACGCACGACCGCGCTGTCGAATGCGAGCATGGTCCCGCGCGGCACGGTGATCTCGAGCGATGGATAGGTTTCAAGAAACTTGTCGAACGCATTTTCTTTATAGCGCCGCCAATTTACTTCGTCATGCCAGCGCGTTTCGTCGGGGTCTTCGTCGCTGCGCAGAACAAGACCGCGTCGTTCGCTTTCCATATAAAACGGATAGGCCGCATCGGTCCCGTCCGACTTGCGCACGGATACGGCGTCGCCGCCGGTTTTGATCGTCACTGCGCCAATAAAATTTGTAATCTCAACGCGTTCAACATCGTCGAATGATCTTGTTTCCTGCGCGATAGAAACGCCGGTCAGCAATGCTGTCGCCGCGGTGCCCGTCGAAAGAAATGAGAGAATACGCATGGTCCGCTCCCGTTTTGCCCAAACTCCCCGATAGGATAACGCCACAGGCTGCGCGCCCGCAAACCGCTTCGCCGCAACCGGCGACCGGCCCGACGCGCCTAATCGCTCGTTGACGCCGATTGCCCGGAGAATTGCATCGCGTCGGCGCCGGACCACCCGACCGTCAGCACGTCCCCGACGGACCATCGCTGGCTTGTCGCGCCGTCCGTCGATGACAGGAGGAACGGTTCGCCGTCGCTAAACAAACGGATCATTGTCGCCGCGGGATCATCGCTCAAAACGTGACTTTCCCAACGGCCATCGGCAGAGCTGTAGAAATTAAAGAAAAACAATTCGCGGCCAGCCGAGCGCAGAAACGCCATCACCGCACAGCCGTCGAGCACATGATAACCACGCAGCTCCGCTGGCGCGACGTTGTCACCGCTCGTCAGGGTTCCAACCCAATGTCCGGCAATGGCGTCGAAGCTACGGAACGCTTCTGCGTCGCACCTCGATCCGTCATCATAGGTGAGCGCCGCATCGCCCGCTATCGGCCATGGCGGCGACGGCGCCGCCCTTGTCCACTCCATACGCCAGTTCTTGCGCCAGGTTTCACCGCCGTCCTTCGAGTACAGATCATCCCAGCGCAGCGCGTCCGGGTAGATGTCGGTAAATGCGTAACGTTCGACAATCTGTTCGCCCTCCGCGTTTTCGTAACTGTTGCGAAACTCGCCGCGCCCGTGCCGGAATGCGCCGGTAAGGCTTGACGCGTTCGACCGGTTTTTGCCCGGCCAATTCAGCCACAAAACCCACTCGTCTGATTGCGGATCAAAATAGCGAAGGCTGTATCCCTTGATTGATCCGGAGTCCCAAAGCTCCAAAATGGCGCGGCCGTTCAGGATCGGATAAATCGACGCCCGGGCGGCGACCGCGTCTTTCCAGGACAGATCCTCCTGCAGCATGAGCAGATTAACGTCCCACTCGCCGATCCAGAAATCGAACTGGCGATAGGGATCTTCGGAAAAGGCGCTGGCGGCGCGATCCCGGTCCGGCAGCGTCCCGCTCTGCTTCCACGCCTCCTCCGCATGCGCGGCGCCCATCGACGCCATTACACAAGCCAGTAGCGTCAGTTTTCGCATGGCCGCCTCCCTCTTCGCCCAAAACGTGCGCTGAAAAGCATGCGTCGTAAAATCACGCCGGCGCGATCACATTTGACGCTGGACGAATGCGCTCCGGTGATCCAAGAGATGACGCGTTGCAGCATTAACTGGGGAAGGACCGCCGCATATGGACAAAAGCAACGTCAACAAGGTCGTGCTCGCCTATTCCGGCGGCCTCGACACGTCGGTGATCCTGAAATGGCTGAAGGTCGAATATGACTGCGAGGTCGTCACCTTCACCGCCGATCTCGGACAGGGCGAGGAGCTTGACCCCGCGCGCCGCAACGCCGAGCGAGCCGGCATCAAGGAAATCTATATTGAGGACCTGCGTGAAGAGTTCGTCCGCAACTTCGTCTTCCCGATGTTTCGCGCCAACGCCGTCTATGAGGGGCTTTATCTTCTCGGCACATCGATCGCCCGACCGCTGATCGCCAAACGCCTGGTCGAGATCGCCGAAGCAACCGGCGCCGACGCCATCGCCCATGGCGCTACCGGCAAGGGCAACGACCAGATCCGTTTTGAACTCAACGCCTACGCCCTCAATCCCGACATCAAGGTGATCGCCCCGTGGCGCGACTGGGATCTAAACAGCCGGGAGAAGCTGATCGCGTTCGCCGAGGAGCACCAGATCCAGATCCCGAAAGACAAACGCGGCGAGGCGCCGTTTTCCGTCGACGCCAACCTCCTCCACACCTCGTCCGAAGGCAAAGTGTTGGAAGACCCCGGCGAGGCGGCGCCCGATTATGTTTATCAGCGTACGGTCGATCCGAAAGATGCACCGGGCGCGCCGGAGGTTATTCAGATCGGCTTTGAAAAAGGCGACGCCATTTCTATCAACGGAAAGGCGTTGTCGCCGGCGGCGCTGCTGACGAAGCTCAACGATTATGGCCGCAAGCATGGGATCGGCCGGCTCGATCTCGTTGAAAACCGCTTCATTGGCATGAAATCGCGCGGCGTCTACGAAACGCCCGGCGGCACGATCCTACTGGCGGCCCATCGCGGTATCGAACAGATCACCCTCGAACGCGGCGCAGCGCATTTGAAAGACGAACTGATGCCCAAATATGCGGAGATGGTCTATAATGGCTTCTGGTTCGCGCCAGAGCGCGAGATGCTCCAGGCCGCCATCGACAAAAGCCAGGAACATGTGGCCGGCGAGGTCGACGTCGAACTCTATAAGGGCGCAGCCAATGTCGTCGGGCGACGTTCGGACAAAACGCTTTATTCCGAGGCGCATGTGACCTTTGAGGAGGACGCCGTTTACGATCAGAAAGACGCCGAAGGCTTTATCAAGCTGAACGCCCTGCGCCTCAAACTGCTGGCGCGGCGCAATCAGGGCGGCTAACGCCATGGACCTTTCAAAAATTCCGCCAGGCGTTAATCCGCCCTCTGACGTTAATGTCGTTATCGAGGTGCCGCTGGGCGGCGACCCTATCAAATATGAAATCGACAAAGCGTCGGGCGCCATGTTCGTTGACCGGTTCCTCTATACGGACATGCGTTATCCCTGCAATTACGGGTTTATACCGGCGACGCTCGCCGACGACGGCGACCCGGTCGACGTCATGGTGGTCGGCAACCGTCCGCTCGTGCCCGGCGCCGTGGTCGGGGCGCGTCCCATCGGCGTTCTCGTCATGGAGGACGAAGCAGGAATGGACGAGAAAATTCTCGCCGTCCCGTCCGATCGCCTCACGCGCTATTACAGCAACATAATTGAATATTCAGATCTGCCGGAAATCCTGATCCAGCGCATCAGCCACTTTTTTGATCACTACAAGGACCTTGAACCCGACAAATGGGTCAAGCTGGTGGGCTGGCGCAGCCGCGAAGACGCTGAAGCGTTGATCATAAAGGGCATGGAGGCGGCTTAGGCGCCGGCCGCTTCGGCAACCTGAGCAAGGCGTTCCTTGCCGAAGAACAGGTCATCGCCGACGAAAAAGGCGGGCAGGCCGAAAATGCCCCGGGCAACCGCCGCGCCGGTTTTTTCCGCCAATGCGGCTTTGACCGCCGGGTCTTGTGTTTTTTCAATCAATTCCGCGGCGTTGAACCCAGCGTCGGTCCACACTTCGCCGACGACCGCTGGATCGTTGAGATTTTTCTCCTCTTCCCACAACGCCGTCAGCACAGCTTCAATATAGTCCGCCTGCCGATCATCAAGAGCGACAAGCCCACGCATGACAAGCAGCGTGTTGACAGGAAAATTTGGATTCATCTTGAACCGGTCCAGCTTGTGGCGCGCGATAAACCGCTGCATTTCCAGCATTTCGTAGGCGAGTTTCCCCTTTACGCTGCCGAACGCGACCGTGGGCGCTTGATTACCGGTCGCCTTGAATACCCCGCCGAGGAGGCACGGTTTGATTTCGACCGCAGCCATATCGACGAAATCGGGCAGCGCTTTATAGGCGAGATAACAATTCGGGCTGGCGAAATCGAAATAGAATTCAATTTTTGCGGTCATGTCTTCACCATTTCTCCGCCCACGGACGTAAATCCATTTCGTGCGTCCAGGCGCTTTTCGGCTGCTTCCACAACCAAACATAGTTCGCGGCGATATCGTCGGGACGCAGTATTTCCTCGCGCGCCAGTCTGGTTTCAAAGTCAGGCAAATTCTGTCGCGTAAATTCGCCTTCAATCGCACCGTCAATCACAATATGGGCGACGTGAACGCCGTTCGGCCCGAGCTCGCGCGCCATTGACTGCGCGAGCGCGCGAAGCCCGTGTTTGGCGCCGGCGAAGGCGGAAAAACCGGCAGCGCCGCGCAAGGACGCCGTCGCGCCGGTAAAGAGGATCGTTCCCCGCCCGCGCGGCGTCATCACCCGAGCGGCTTCGCGCCCGGTCAGGAAGCCCGCGAACGACGCCATCTCCCAGACTTTCGAGTAAACCCGCGCCGTCGTTTCCGCGATGGGGAAAAAGACATTCGCGCCGATATTGAAAACAACGACCTCAAGCGGGCCGACCTCCGCCTCGATCTGATCGACAAGCGCGATCATCTCGTCTTCGTTACGGGCATCGACGCCGAAGGCGCGCGCATTGCCGCCCGCCGCCTCAATTTCACTGACGAGCGCATCGAGCGCCGCTAAATGGCGCGGCCGCCGGGTCAGGCAGACGGTCAGCCCCTCACTGGCGAACGCCCGCGCCAGGCTTGCGCCGAGACCGGCGCCAGCGCCCACAATGAGGCAGGCTTTTGCATTGTTTTTCATGGCGAATGCGCCCTTTGCGCAACGATGTTGAACGGCGAGGCCCAGCAGTCAAGCGGCTTTGGCAGAGCGCAGGAAAACCGATTAACCCTTTTTTAAGAACGCGCTTCAGGTTAGGGTTAACCGTCGTTCCGCGCTTCTTACGTTTTGGCGCGGACGTGCGGGATGGTTGCATCAGGGGAAAGAACCATGCGGAATCTGCAGATCGAAGCGCTGTTTGGGGGCGTCCTGGCGCTTGTCGTCATCGCAGTCGCGGTCTACGCCGTCGCTAACACCAGCGTCACCGGCGCCGGGCGGACGGGCGAGCGGCCGATCGAAGCGGTGCCCATCGAGACCCATGCGGATCTAAGACCTATCACCCTTGCCTCGACCGAGGATTCCGATCTCGTCTGCGAATGTTACGACAAGGCGTTTTCGCTCGCGGCGGCAAGCTCCGTCCTGTCATCGGATTACCGCACCGGCTTTGAACAATGCCGCGCGCGCGCCGGCGTTAATGGCGGCGATGCATGGACCGCAGGCTGGGAAGCGCGACTGCATTCGCGGCCGTATGAAGCAAGCTGCAAATCCTACAAACGCAAGCGTTCGTAACCCGTTCCCGCCGCCTAACCCGTTTCTGTCGTCAGCGGTCGCGCAAGCAGTTCCCTGATCAGCTCATCAACGGATTTCTCGCCGGTCGTCAGCGCGGCGACGGCGTTTATGATCGGCGCCTCAACGCCCGCTTTGACCGCAAGCGCAGTAATCGCCGGCGCCGTTGCGACCCCCTCGGCGACGGTGTTTCGTTCGTTCATGATGTCGCCCAGGGATTGCCCGCGTCCGAGTGCGATTCCCAGCGACATGTTGCGCGATTTTTCCGACGACGCCGTGAGGATGAGATCGCCGAGCCCCGAAAGTCCGACCATCGTCTGCGCCTGCGCGCCGAGAGCGACGCCAAGCCGTTGGAACTCTGCGAACCCCCGAGCAATCACCGCCGCCCGCGCGCTCTCTCCGAGACCGCGCCCTTCGGCAACGCCGGCGGCGATGGCGAGGACATTTTTGACGGCCCCGCCGAGCTCTACGCCGATCAGATCGTTCGACAGATAGGGCCGGAAGTGCGGCGCACTGAGGCTCGCCACCCAGCGCTTGCCGAAGGCGACGTCGCCGCAAGCCAGCGTCACGGCGGTCGGCAGGCTCCGCGCGACGTCGATGGCGAAGCTCGGCCCCGACAAGACCGCCGGCCGCGCGCCGGGCCAGACTTCGGCGAGGACTTCCGTCATCAAAAGGCCAGTGTTGGTTTCGATCCCTTTTGCGCAAAGGGCGACCGGCGTCGTTTCCTTCGCGAAATGGCGCAGCTCGCCGAGAATTGATCGATTATGCTGAGCCGGGACAACGACGAGGATTGCGTCCGCGTCGGCGACCGCTGACAAGTCCGTTGTCGACTGCAATCGCGCGTCTAGCGCCGCGCCCGGTAAAAAAACCGAATTCTCGCGATTTTTCTTAATGGCGTCAACGACTTCGGCCTCGCGCGCCCACAGCGTCGTTCGAACGCCTTTGCCGGCGATGAGGTTGGCCAACGCCGTCCCCCAGGCGCCGGCGCCGACAACCATGATCCTATCGAACGGAGAGGCCTGATCCATGGGGGAATCTTCTCGCGGCGCTTGCGCAGTGACGATTTAACGAACTATATATTATTCAGGCCGTACCCGATAAAGAAAAATGTGGAGGCCCATGCCACTCGAAACGCTCGACGACACCGCGAAGCAGATTTTGAACGCCGCCACCCGTCGCTTCTTGCATTACGGTTTCAAGAAAACGACCATGTCGGAGATTGCCGATGACTGCAACATGTCCACCGGCAACCTGTATCGCTATTTCCCGTCCAAACTGGACATCGCCGAAACCTTCGTCCGCGTCTTGCGCAGAGAAACGATTGACGCCTTGCGTGCAATCGTTGGCGACGCGGAATTGACGCCGGCGGAGAAGATACGCCGTTGCTTCCGCCATAAATTCCGAGTCGCCTATGACCGCTTTCACAATAACCCCAAGGCCTATGAGCTTTCCGGTGAACTCATCGTAGAACGGCCGAAATTAGCCATTGAGTGGGAAAGCGCGGAAGGTCTCCTGATTGCGGAGGTTTTGACGGAAGGCGAAGACCGAGGGGATTTTTCCGTCGGCGACCCGGTGAGGATGGCCAAGATCCTCCAGGATACGGTTTTCCGCTTCACCGGCCCTGCGGTCATCCACGAAGGCGAATACAACGAGATTGCGGAAGAACTCGACGCCGTCGTCGAGCTTGCACTAGACGGATTGAAGTGCCGCGCTGCGCGTCATCACCACAAGACTCAGTAAAGACTGGCATTTTCTTGTGGAAAATCGATGCATTCTGCTCGTAGATTCCAAGTGCTGGCAGTTAAATACGTACTCTAACCCTTTGATTTAATTGTATTAGAGGTGCTAAAGAGAGGGTCAGAATTACTCGATACAAAAAATGAATATTTACGTTTTCGTTCATTGACAACGGTTCAACGTTCGCCTATCTACCCCCTTGCGTAGGCCGGGGGACTGCCTCTGGTCCGCGCCAAAAGCAAAACAAACACAAGATCAGAATGAGGACCGCCATCATGTTTACGTCTTTCAGAGACACCGCCGTACAGCTTATCGCGACCCTGTCGCTGACAGCTATTCTGGGCGCCGCGCTCTATATCGCGGCTGATTTCGCCACCCGAGGCGTCATCGCGTAAGGCCCAGCCAAACAACCCCGCCGTCGCGGCGTCTGTCCCCGCCCCCCTGCATGGACATGACCTCCCTAACGCCGCGACGGTTCAGAAAGCGCGGAAGCTTCACCCTGGCTTCCGCGCTTTTATTTTGTCGGTATGGCCAGATTTAAGCCTTCGGGCCCTTGCGGCCGCCGCCAATCCCGCGCCCTTCGGGCGGCGGCGCCAGCGGCCAGCGCGCCTTTGGCGCAAACGCCAGCGCGTCCTCGAAATCCGGGGTCATACCAGCGGCAAATCTTTCGGCTCCGGCCCATGCGATCATCGCTGCATTGTCGGTGCAATATTTCGCCGGCGGCGTGATCAGCCGCCATTCTTTACGTTCACAAACCGCACTCAACATCGCCTTGACGGCGCAGTTCGCAGCGACGCCGCCAGCGACTACCAGCCTCCCCTCGCCCTTATTGACGCCAATCGCATCCATGGCGTTCTCGGTCCGCTGCGCCAGATGCCTCGCCGCCGCGTGTTGAAAAGACGCCGCAAGATCGGCGACATCTTGTCCGGCGATACGGCCGCGCCCATCGGTCATACCGTTGGCGATCTCCCGCACGGCAGTCTTGAGACCCGAAAACGAAAAGTCGCTGCCGGGCCTTCTTTTTAGCGGTTCCGGCAAGTCATACCTGTCCACACGCCCGCCGACGGCCGCTGATTCGACCCGCGGGCCGCCCGGCTGGCCAAGCCCCAACAGCTTAGCGGTTTTGTCGAAGGCCTCGCCGGCGGCGTCGTCAATAGTAGAGCCAAGACGGCGGTAGTTGCCGAGCCCCTCTACCCAGATGAGCTGGGTATGACCGCCTGAAATCAGAAGCAGCAAAAAAGGGAATTTAGCTCGGTCCGTCATCCGAACTGTAAGGGCGTGGCCCTCCAGGTGATTGACCGGGATCAGCGCCGCGCCGCTGGCCAAGGCGAGCGCCTTACCGGCGGTAAGACCAACCATGACCCCGCCAATCAATCCCGGCCCCGCCGTCGCAGCGACGGCGTCGATATCGGCGACGGCCATACCCGCCTCGGCGAGCGCCCGCTCAATCACATGATCAAGTCGTTCCACATGGCTGCGCGCAGCGATCTCCGGCACCACCCCGCCGAAAGCGGCGTGATCGTCGTAATCGGTCCAGACAACATTGGACAGGATTTCGGCCGATCTGTCGGACCGTCGACGGACAAGCGCCGCCGCTGTATCGTCGCAGCTCGTTTCTATCCCTAAAACGACGGCGCCGGCGGCGGCCGGGTCGGCATTTGATATGTGCGCATGCTTTTCCGCCATCCGGGGTTTTGACATCGAAAGGCTGCGCCATGGCAAGACCGAAACGATGGAGTCGACCGCATGAGCACTCGTTTTGTTAGCGGAATCCTTCCAATTGCTTCTTGGTTTTGAGTTCGCAGAGGCGGGGATCGCGCCATGAAAGTTATGATCACCCGGCCGCAGCCGGACGCGGACGAATTCGCGGAGCAATGCCGCAGCGCCGGTCTCGACCCGCTGGCGGCGCCGCTCATGACGGTTCGGTTTCACGAGAATTGGGAAACCCCAAGCGACGTCGGCGGGCTCGCGTTTACGTCCGCAAACGGCGTCCGCGCGTTCGCCGGCGCCAGCCGTGTTCGCAATCTCCCCGCTTTCTGCGTCGGCGAGGCAACCGCAGATGCGGCCCGCACGGCCGATTTTGCAACCGTTCACACAGCGGGCGGCGAGGTCGTTTCGCTTGCAGCCCTCATCGTCCAGCACGCCGGCGCCATTTCGGGACAAGTTGTCCATATTGCCGGCGCCCACAGGGCCGGCGACCTGATTGCGTTGCTGAAAGAACGCGGCGTCAGCGCGCGCCGCATTGTCGCCTATGAAACAGAGGAGGCCGCAGCCCTGCCTGATGAGGCTCAATCGGCGATCGGCGGCGGCCGCGCCTTAGCGGTCGCGTTGTTCTCGCCGCGCACGGCGCAGCTATTTCTCAAATTGGTTGAAGACGCCAACCTCACCGAAGCATTGACCCACTGTCGCGCGATCTGCCTCAGCGAGGCCGTCGCCAATGTCGCGGCAAGCGCGGCGTGGCGGGTTATCGACACGGCAAGCGAACGAAACGCCGCAGCAATGGTCGCCTTAATGGCGGACCACGCTTGAGGGGCGGCGCGCGCGCGCTTAACTAAGACGCTGACAGGCGAAAGAAATGTATGTCCGGCGACGACGACCAGAAGAAAGACGACAGCGCGCAACCGGCCGAAGATATTCCGGAAGTTGATGCGGAACTTGTTACGGACGAGGCGGCCGGCGGCGCCGAACCCTTCGACGAGCCCGCGCCGAGCAAAACTGCAACACCGCCACGGCGTTCTATTATTAGCCCCGGCGTTCTTTTTTTCATGGGCCTCGTTTTAGTTGCTGTTGCGGCGGGCGCCGTTTGGTATTTCACCGCCGGTCAGCAGCCTGCGCCGGCGATCGACAAAGCCGCTAGCGAAACGCCGGCCGCGGCGCCTCAAATAGGACCGGAACCTGAAGAAACGCCTGGGCCGAAACTCGCCAACGATGATTTTTCTGACGCCAAGCCGACAGCGCCGTCGCCAGCGCAACCCGCATCGTCCCTGGAGGACAGTCTTGCGGAAGTTTCCACGCCGACGGAGGCGATTTCCAATACCGACTTGCTGGATGCCGCCAAAGAGGCTGCGGTCTCCGACGAGGCTAATCCCGACCTGAAGCAAACGAGCGCAGAAGACGCGCCGCCGCCGGCTTCATTTGAGGTTGAAGGCGCGTCGCCAACCAGCGATGCGACGGACGCAGAAATTCTACCGTCGGAAAACAGCGACCCAATCATTGAAGAACCGTCGCTAGATAATCAGCCTACCGACAAAACAGAGCCAACGACAGTGCTTGACGCCATTGACCAGCCGATAATCGACGATAGCGCCATCAACACAGATGACAGCATCCATGGCGCGGCGTCCACAATCGATGACGACGTAATCGCCTCGCTTGAGACCGCCCTCTCCGACGAGCGTCAGCGCGCAACGGATTTGGAGACGGCGATTCAACAAGCCCGAAACGAACTGGCCTCAACGAATGAAGCGTTGATGAAAACGCGCGCATCTCTTGACGCAGCGCAGACCGATATCGCTGCGCTGCGCGCGGAAAACGATGCGCTCAAAACCGCCGAAAGGCAGTCCCCGGTCGCCGCCGGCGCAGTCGCGTTGAACGCAATTCTTAAGGCGGTGGACGCCGGCGCGCCATTCGCCGAGGAACTCCCAGCACTCGAAGAAGCCGCCCCTGACGCCATGGCCGTTGTTGTCCTTGGACGGTATGCGAATGATGGCGCGCCGACGCTGTCGAAAATCCGCAACGAATTCGACGCGGCCGCTAGAGCGGGCCTGGCGACCGCCAACCGCGAAAACGCCAATGGCGTTGTCGAACGCTACGGCGCCCGCATTGCGGGTCTGTTCAACATCCGGCCGGCGGCGCCGCAGCCAGGCAATGCGCCGAGCGCGGTCATCTCGCGCGCTGAGCATGCTGTCGATCAGGGCGCGCTTTCGCGCGCTATCGATGAGATTGAGTTGCTGCCGCCGCAAGCACAGGAAGCGATGGGCGACTGGGTCGATCTCGCCCGCCAACGTGCGGAGATCGACGCGGCGCTGCATTCATTAAATACGGAGCTCGCCGACCGGGCGACGCGGCCGGAGTCCTTATGACGCGTATTTTGATTTTTCTCTTATGGGTGGTTCTCATTGCCGGAACAATCACGGTGCTGATGACCTTCGACAGCCGCATCAGCGGCGAGGCTTTCGGCGTCCGTTTCGACAGTCCGTCCTGGCTGATCATCGGCGCACTGGTTTTTGCGTTTCTCGTCGCTGTTTATGCAACGCATAAAATAAAAGACATCCTGATGTTGCCGGCGAAGATCCGCGCCAAGGACGCTGAGACGAAACGCGAACGCGGCGTGGCGGCGCTGACCCGCGGCCTCGAAGCGGTCGCCGTCGGCGACGCCGCCGATGCGTCGCATCACGCCAAAGTGGCGCAAAAGCACCTCGAAGATCTGGCGTTAACTCGGCTCCTAACGGCGCAGGCGGCGCAGCTTTCCGGCGACGAAGCCGCTGCGAAGCAAAGTTTTTCCGTCATGCTTGAGGCGCCGGAGACCGAGTTTCTCGGCCTAAAAGGCCTTTACGCACAGGCCATAAAACGTGGCGAGCAGGACAAGGCGCGTGAATATGCTGAGCGCGCTTTTGCTTTGCGGGCGAACGCCGGCTGGGCCTTTCAGTCGGTGGTGGATTTGGGCCTTGAACGCGGCGCCTGGGGCGATGCCCGCGAAGCGATCGCAAAAGGCAAACGCAACAAGCTGATCGAGCCAGAAAAAGCCGATCGTGCGTCGGCGGCGCTCTTCGCCGCCGACGCTGACGCCGCACGCCTTTCCGGCGACAAGACCCTTGCGCTTTCGGAGGCCGCGGCGTCGCTGAAACTTGCGCCATCGTTCACGCCGGCCGCCGTACTCGCCGCGGAGTTGAGCAGCGAAAACGGCAAAACCGGAAAGGCCGCAAGCGTTCTTGAGGCGGCGTTTGCGAAAGACGCGCACCCGGCGCTGATCAGAATGTACGACAAGCTGTATGCGCAAGAGCCGGCGGAAAAACGCGCGGAGAAACTCAAGAAACTGGCGGCAAAAAATCCGGATACGGATGAGGCCGCGCTGCTGGAGGCGCGCGCCGCCAATCTTGTCGGCGATTATGAGGCTGCGATGACAAAGCTGGAGCCGCTTGTCATTGCAGCCCCCAATGCGCACGCCTATGCGCTGTTGGCGACTGCGGCGACGAAACTCCACGGCGAGGAAGCCGGCCGCGGCTGGCTTGAGCGCGCCGCCGCTGCGCCGCGCGATCCGCGCCCCGGCGCCGACGGCGCGTTTCATTTTACGCGCGCCGGATGGGCGCGGCTGGTGCGAGAATATATGGATCATGGTCGGCTCAGCCCGCCGCCGCTGGAAGACGCCGGCGAGGCGATTTCCGCCGAGGAACTGCGCCTCCTGACAGCGCCGCCTGTGGCGGCGGCGCCGGACGTCGAGCCGGTGGACACGCAGTCCGCAGCGGAAGGTGAGCAGGAAGCAACGCCCGACGAACAGGCGTCCGCTGCCGGCAAAGACGACGAAGAACACAAAATCGAAAATGACGAAGATGGCGAGCGCGCCGCTGCGGCGGCGCGATTGACGCCTTAAGCTATTCGGCGGCGTCCTTTAAATTCTCATTATCGTTGGAAACCCCAGACGCCGCCGCGTTATCCGCGGCGCCGTCCGATTTCGCCGCCGCTTTGGCTTCTTTCTCGAGACGTTTCTTCTCCGCTCGCTCCGCGGCGGCTTTCTGTTTCAATTCTTTTTTGGTGAGCTCCGACGGCGGCTCTGCTGCTGCTTCGGCTTCGCGAGCGATGAGCGCCTCTTCGGCGATGGTTTTCACTTGCAGATAGTCGATTTTGCCGGTGCCGAGCACAGGGACTTCGTCGATCGAAACAATTTTCTTCGGCACGGCAAGCTCCGCAACACCGTGACTTTGCGCCCAGGAGAGCAAAAGCCCGCGCGGCGCCTCATGACGGTCCGTAACAAGAATAATCTGCTCGCCTTTTTTCGGGTCCGGCAAGATTGCTGCGGCATGCAGATTGTCCGGCCAGACGGCAGAGGCGCAGTTTTCAACGACCGCCAGCGACACCATCTCGCCGCCGATCTTCGCAAAGCGTTTAAGGCGCCCGCGGATGGAAACGTAACCGCGCTTGTCGATCGCAACGACATCGCCCGTATCGTGCCAACTGTCTTTCGGCGGCTTGATGACGCCCGGCTCGTCGGCCGTCAGATAACCCTTCATGATGTTCAGGCCTTTGACGTGGAGGCGACCTGCATTCTCCAGCCCCTCCACGGGCTCTAATCGCGTCTCAACGCCGGGCAGCATTTTGCCGACCGTGCCGGGGCGAATGTCGCCGGGCTGATTGGCGGCGAGGACGGGCGAGGCTTCGGTAACGCCGTAGCCTTCAAGGACTTCAAATCCGAAACGTTTTTCCGCCGCCTGACGGGTCTCGTCGCGCACCCGCTCGGCGCCGCAGACGGCGATGCGCAGCGACGACATGGCGCCGTCGGCGCTCGCTCTCATATATTGAGACAGGAACGTGTCGGTCGCGAACAGCACCGTCGAACCAGTTTCGAAGATTCGCTTAGGGATGATTTTGACCTGCAGCGGCGACGGGTGCAGCACCACGGGGTGACCGTTGAGGATCGGCCAGAGAGCGCCGGCGGTAAGGCCGTAACAGTGAAAAGTGGGCAGCGGATTGAAAAAGATATCCGTCGGCAGCAGCGTTACGTGGGCGGAAATCTGTTCGGTGTTCGCCAAAATATTTCGGTGCGAGAGAGCGACGCCTTTCGGCGCGCCTTCCGTGCCCGATGTAAAGAGGATTACGCCCGGTTCATCAAAATGAGGACGCGCCGTGGTCAGGCTTGGAATAAACGGGCCGACGACGGCCAGCGCTTTGTCGCGCCAGGTGAGCATTTCGCGAACGTCCTCGAGCTGAATGATTTCAGCGCCCAAGGACAATTCTTCGATCAGTTTTTCGAGACCGGCGATGTCGATAAATTTCTTCGCCGTGACGATCTTCGTTACTTCTGCCGCCTTGCACGCCGCCAGCAGGTTCCGCGAACCTGCCGTGAAATTTAACATCGCCGGCACGCGGCCGCGCGACAACAACGCAAAAAATGCAATCATCGCGCCTGCGCCAGTCGGCAACAACACGCCGACCCGCTCCTTCGGCGTCGTCATCCTGCCAAGCGCGCCGCCGAGCGCAAACGCCGCGCGCGTCAGTTCCTTGAATGAGAATTTTTTGCCGTCGCCATCGGTCAGCGCGGTGGCGTTTGCGCCATTCTTGCGCGCGCTGGCGAGATAAGCGCCGAAAATCGTTCGCCTGGAGCGGCGCTCGACGCGCCTTTCCGACCGTTTTCCCGGATCGCTCATGACCCTTCTTCTTCCCTGAAAACTTTTTTATTGCGCGACGTTCAGCCTCGCCCTTGCGCGCCAATCTACAGCAACGCCCGGGACTGCGCAAAGCGCATCACGCGTCAGTGATCTCCGCCGCGATCGCCGCTGCGGCGGCGGCTGGATCATCGGCGGCGATAATCGGACGCCCGACAACGAGATAATCGGCGCCCGCCTGAATGGCGGCCGCCGGCGTTACAATGCGTTTTTGATCGTTCACGGCGGCGCCGGCCGGTCTGACCCCCGGCGTTACGACGGCAAGAGCGTCGCCGAAGCGCGCCTTGATCGCCGCGGCCTCCTGCGCTGAAGCGACGACGCCATCGGCGCCCGCCTCGGCGGCGAATTCCGCGCGGCGGAGAACGAGATCGGGAAGATCGATATCGATCCCGGATTTTCTCAGCGCCGCCGCATCAAGACTAGTCAGCACCGTCACGGCGAGAATTTTCAGGCGCTTGTCGTCCCCGCGGCCAGCGATCGCGCCTTTCAACACATCCGGTTCAGCATGCACCGTGAGAAAATCGCCGCCAAGTTTGCAGACGCTTTTGACGCCGCGCTCGACCGTGGCGCCGATGTCGTGAAACTTGAAATCGAGAAAGACTTTCCTGCCCTCTTCCGACAAACGCCGCGCGAGGTCGAGACCTCCTATAGGCATCAACTGGTAACCGACTTTATAAAAGTGTCCGGCGTCGCCGATGCGATCGATGATGTTTTGTGCTTTATCCGTATCGGGAAGATCAAGCGCAATAATCAGACGATCATTTCCAGTCACGCTCTTGTCCTTGCTGGTTTCTTTTTCGTCGTCTTCTTTTTTGGCGCCGCTGTTTTTAACTTTCCCGCCGCTGTTTTCTTCTTGCTAGCCTTTTTTGCCGTTTTCGGCTCGGTTGTCTTTTCCTTGAACTGGCAAATATCGGCAATAACGCAGCGCCAGCACTCGGGCGTGCGCGCCTTGCAGACATAACGGCCATGGAGGATCAGCCAATGATGAGCGTGCTGCAGATATTCCTTTGGGGTCGTTTTCTCCAACCCCAGCTCGACCTCCAGCGGGTTCTTACCGGGCGCCAACCCAGTCCGGTTGGAAACCCTGAAAATATGGGTGTCGACGGCGATGGTCGGCTCGCCGAAGGCGACGTTGAGGACGACATTGGCCGTTTTGCGCCCGACGCCCGGCAGCCGCTCAAGCGCTTCGCGATCGCTCGGCACGACGCTTTCATGCTCATTGATCAGCATTTTCGACAGCGCGATGACGTTTTTCGCCTTGTTGCGCCAAAGGCCGATCGTCTTGATGTAGTCGCCGAGTTTTTTCTCTCCAAGCGCCGCCATTTTCTCCGGCGTGTCGGCGACCTTGAACAGCGGACCGGTCGCCCGGTTGACGCCTTCGTCAGTCGCCTGCGCTGACAAGGCCACGGCGACGACGAGCGTGTACGGATTCTTAAAGTGCAGTTCGGTCGTCGGGTCGGGCCGCGATTTCGACAGGCGCTCGTAAAGAAGCGCGGCGTTGGCGCGAGTCATTTTGCGGGGCATGGGCTGCGAGTAGTCCATCGTTGCGGCGGGGCGCGATGACCATAGCTGGTGATTGCGCGCGTTGAAAGTTGAACCACGGTGCAATTGCGAGCGCCGGCGCGCGGGCCTATCGTAATGTCCATGAAACGGCTTCGCGATATTGAGACCATGGCCCCGATCATGAAGGGCCGCGCCCGCGATCTTAGTCCGCCGCCAGCCGCAAAGGATGAGGCCGCGCTGTTCGACGCGGTCCTTTATCCCAATCGGTCGCTGCCCAATGCGGGCTTTGTCGCCGTCATGGCGGTCGTGATCGGCGCGAACTTTCTTTTCGGGATTTATTTTTACGCCATTGGCGCGTGGCCGGTAATTGGGTTTTGCGGGCTTGACGTGTTCCTTGTCTGGCTGGCGTTCAAACTTTCTTATCGTCAGGGCAGGCTGCGCGAACGCGTGCGCGTGAACGAGGACGAGATGTGGGTTTCGAGAATCTTGCCCTCCGGCCACGAAACCCGCTGGCGGCTGCAGCCGGCCTGGACCCGCGTTTCGATTGACCGCCCGCTCGCCCATGAAAGCCAGGTCCGCGTCACGTCGAAGGGCGAAACCCTGATCCTCGGCGCTTTCCTGTCGCCGGAGGAACGCGACCGATTTGCCGATGCGCTGGCAAGCGCCCTGGGTCGGACCCGCCTTTAGGGTGCGTCGTCTTTAGGGTATAGCGGCGGCTTCCGAGAGTTTCCTGAAGACGCATCCCGTATGGTTCTGTTTTTCCTGATTATCGTCATCCTGCTGAGCGGGGCCGGCGCGCTTTACTGGCGCTGGCGCAACCGCATCGAGGCGGAGATCACCGAAGGCGCAGCCATCGAATGGGCGCATTTTCAAAAGCATGAGCCGGAATTCGTCGCCCATCTCGACGAGACGTCGTTCCGAACCATCTACGCCCGCGTGAACGCGCCGCGCTTTCCCGGCTATGCGCTGGCGGCTTTCGCCACGTTCTTTCTATCACTGCCGGTCATCTTCGCCGTGTTGACCGCTATTCTGATCGGCGCGGAAGCGGCCGGCGTCGTGCCGGCGCCGGTCGATACCGCCGAACGGTTGTTCATCGAGGACGGCAGACTTATCTTTTTCCGCGATACGCCGCCGGAAGCCGCACTTTATTACATTCGCGACCTCGCCGGGTTTTATTACTTTTTCGGCGTACTTTTTTCTTGGCTAGGCATCGTCGCATTCTATATGCGCCGATATCACGCCCGCCGCCCAGGCTATCTGCGCGATGAGATCATCCGCGCCCGCTGATAGGGAACAAGGAGACAACAGATTGCGTTATCTGCACACCATGGTGCGCGTCAGAGATCTTGACGCCTCCCTTGAGTTTTATTGCAAACATCTCGGTCTTGTCGAAACGAACCGTGTGGAAAATGACAAGGGCCGTTTCACGCTCGTGTTTCTTGCTGCGCCCGATGATGTCGAACGGGCGAAAGCCGACAAGGCGCCGCTCGTAGAGCTGACTTATAATTGGGATACGGAAGACTATGAAGGCGGCCGGAATTTCGGCCACCTCGCCTATCGCGTCGATGATATCTATGAAACATGTCAGCGGCTTGTAAACGCAGGCGTCGTCATCAACCGTCCGCCGCGGGACGGGCATATGGCGTTTGTGCGCTCGCCCGACGGCATTTCCATCGAGCTTCTCCAGACGGGGAACAGCCTGCCGCCGGCCGAGCCATGGGCCAGTATGGAAAATACCGGGTCGTGGTAACGCGCTTATTGCTTCCTTAACGCCGCCGCCGCGATAAGATGGCGGTCCTTTCAAGGTTACGATTTCATGTCCGAACCGGTTGTTTTGCTTGAGCATGTGGTCAAGCGCTATGGCGGCTTTACCGCCGTTGACGAGTTGTCTTTCGCGGTTGCGCCCGGCGAGATCTACGGTTTTCTCGGCCCCAACGGGGCCGGCAAGACGACAACGCTGCGGATGATGCTGGATATTATCAATCCGACCTCGGGACGGATCGTCATTCTCGGATCGGACTCGGCGATCCCCGTGCGCCGACGCATCGGTTACCTGCCGGAGGAACGGGGGCTTTATAAGAAGATGAAGGCGGTCGATTCGATCGCCTATTTTTCGCAGCTTCGCGGCATGGGCCGCGGCGCTGCACGCAAAAGGGCGATGGCGCTGCTCGAAGAATTCGGCCTTGGCGAGTTTGCGCGCTCTAAATGCGAGGCCCTGTCGAAAGGCATGGCGCAAAAGGTTCAGCTCCTTTCGACGATCGCCCATGAGCCTGAGCTGCTCATTCTCGATGAACCCTTTTCGGGTCTCGATCCGATCAACCAGCAGACGCTCGAAGATCTGATCCGGAACCAGCGCGCCGCCGGCCGGACGATTATCTTCTCAACCCATGTGATGCAGCATGCGGAGCGCCTGTGCGATCGCTTCCTGATCATGGCCCACGGGCAAAAACGCTTTGAAGGCACGATGAGCGAGGCGCGAGCATCCTTTGCTCAGCGCCTGCATGTTCGTACGACCGCGCCGATAGACGCGCTCACGGCGCTTGGCGGCGTCGACAGGATCCGCGTTGAAGACGAAAGCGGCGCGGAGACAACCTATGAAATCGAACTTGAAGACGGCGCGGAACCGCAAGTCTTTCTGGAGCGCGCCGTCGCGGCGGGCATCGTGATCACCCGGTTTGAGCAGGCCGGCGCAACGCTGCACGATATCTTCGTCTCTCTCGCCGGGGATGAAGAAGATGCGGGCGCCGGCGCCGCAATGAAGGAGGCCGCGGAATGAAACAGATCCTCCTCATCGCCTGGCGCGAATACCGCCAATATGTGTTCTCCCGCGGGTTCCTGATTTTCCTGTTTATGTTCCCTTTGGGCTTTATCGGCGTCAGCGCCGCCGTCGGCATCGCGGAGCGAACAAAACCGGTTCGTTATTTTGTCGTTTACGATGAAACCGGTCTTTATAAGGGCGATATCCTTGAGCAGATCGAGCACCGACGCATGCATGCGGTGCTCGAAACGCTGGACGCATATTTTCGCATCAACCTGCCCGAAGCCGGCGCCGAATTGCCGGCGCCGTTCGCGCCAGCGCAGGTCGAAGACCGGCGCATCGCGGCCTTCGAAGAGGCCGGCGGCGTTGCGGCGGCGCTCGAAGCAGCGGGCCCGCAACTCAAAGCCGGCGCGCCCGACTATGCGGAACCCAAGCTCCCATACAAAATCGCCGACCTGCCTGAAAACGCCCGGAACGCTGCGAGCATCAGCCAGATCGAGGCGGCGCTACGCCCCTATCTTCTCGAAGACAGGCAGATCGCGACGCCCGAGGGCGGGCGCCCGCTATTCGCCGCGATCCTTATCCCGGCCGATTTCGGATCCGACGACGACGCGGCCTCCGCCCAATATTGGAGCCGGCATATCACGGACACGGAGCTTCAATTGCGGATTTCGACGGCGCTCACCGATGCGCTCAAGCGCGCCAAATATAACGACATGGGCGTCGCCGACGACGCCATCAAAGAGATCGAATCCGTTGACGCTCCTGTAGCGTCGTTCAGGCCGGACAAGGCGCCCGGAGAAGCAGAGCTCGGGCTTAAAGACCGCATCGAATCAAGCCTGCCGGCCGCGATGACCTATATGCTGCTGGTCATTATTTTCGGGGTCGGCAATCTTCTCCTCACCAACACGATCGAGGAGCGCTCAAACAAGATTGTCGAGATTCTTCTCTCATCGGTCACCGCCAACCAATTGATGATGGGGAAATTGCTCGGCATCGGCGCCGTCGGCCTCACCATGCCGACCATCTTCATTGCCGGCGGCATCGGCATCAGTGCAACGATCGACACGGGCGGACAGGAAAGTATCGCGATGACCATCGTCAGCGCCCTGACGTCATCGAACCTGCTCTTGGTCTATCTGTTCTACTTCTTCTGCGCCTATTTGATCTTCGCCATGCTGTTTCTCGCCATCGGCGCCATTTCGAATTCGCTCCAGGACGCACAGTCTTATATGGGACCGGTTATGCTCTTGGTGTTCGCGCCGCTTCCTTTCATGATCATGGTGTTTCAGGAACCAAACGGCGTCATCGCAACCATCCTTACATGGATACCGATTTATACGCCTTATGCGGTGATGATGCGCGCCGCAGCCGACCCGCCGCTCTGGGAAATTGTCGGCGCAACGGCGCTGATGCTGGCCTTCGCAATCTTCCTGATGCGGACCATGGGCCGGATTTTCCGGCAGGCGATCCTGCAGGCCTCGCCGCCGAAAATGCGCGAAGTCTGGCGCCTGGCGAAAAGGGAAGCGGCTTAACGCGACCTAAGCCGCATCGTCCTTTTTCTCGTCGGCGTCGAACTCAAGCCGTAGCTCCGCACCGTCGCGCATTTCGCGCAGAGATCCCTCGACCCTTGTCGCATCGGGCATTTCCTTATCGACGCCGGGTAACTGGTATTCAGCAAACTTGCGCGCGCGAGAAAGAACGCGGCCCTCAAGCCCGCCAACCGATGCGTTGTAATTCTTCACCGCGCCTTCAAGCGACCGACCGAGGGCTTTCATGTTGCCGGCCATGGTGACGAGGCTGTCGTAGAGGTCCTTCGCCATCCCCGCGACTTCGTTCGCATGCTCGGTCATCTTTTCCTGACGCCAGTTGAGCGCAGCCGATTTCAACACGGCAATCAGAATGGTCGGCGTCGCCACGAGGATCTTCTGTTCAAACGCTTTCTGATAAAGGTCCGGGCGCACATCGAGGGCGGCGGAAAAGAAATGCTCCCCCGGTAGGAACAGGACCGTATAGTCGAGGGAATCCCGCAAGGACGCCGCGTAATCTTTCAACGACAGCGACTTGACGTGGTTCCATAAATCATCCGCATGACGATGAAGCGCCGCCGTCTTTGCTTCTTCCGTCTCCGCCTCGACCGCATCGAGATAGGCGCCGAGGGATACTTTGGAATCAACGGCGATCACCCGCTTGCCGGGCAGGGCGACGACCATGTCAGGGATTTTCCGCTTTTCACCATCGGCGTGCCCGGCCTGTTCGACGAAATCCACATGGGCGGTCATGCCGGCAATCTCGACGACGTTTTTCAGTTGCTCCTCGCCCCAGCGGCCGCGGGTTTTCGGGCCCGCGCGAAGCGCCGTCGCCAGCTTTTGCGCTTCGGCGCGCACATCCTGCGTGTGTTTGGCAAGATCGCCGATCTGGTTCTTAAGGGCGCCACGCGCCTGCGCTTGCTCCTCGCGCATTTCCGCAAGACCCTTTTCATAGCGCGTCAGCGTTTCGCTCACGGGTTTCAGAAGATCGTCGAGGGCCTTGCGACGCCGCTCGCCTTCGCTCGACGCTGTTTGCTTATAAAGGTCGAAGGTTTCTTTCGCGCGCTCAAGGAATGACTCATGGGCGCCCTTGAGGAGGTCGGCGGTCGTCGCTTTGAACTCTGCGTCGAGGCGGACCTGCATTTCAGCGAGCGCCTTTTCACGCTCTTCGAGCCTTGCTTCTTGCCTCGCTAAATTATTTTCCGCTGCGGCGCGCTGGCGTCGTTCTTCGTCGAGGTCGGCTTCCAATCTGACCGCCTCAGCCGCCCGCTGCTCAGCGCCGGCGAGTTTCAGCTTCGCCGCTTCCAGCGATTGAGCGAGAGCGGCCGCCTGCGCTGACGCCTGTCGCCAGAAGGCGCCCGACGCGATGAGCGCCGCGAGCAGCGCGAAAGCGATCCAGAAGGCGGGGGTTCCGGGGGCGAGACCGATATCGGTAAGAAATGAGATCATAACGTGAACATTTATACGATTCGGGGCCCGGAGTCCCGCATATTTTCTCCCCGTTCGCGCTGGCTGGCCGCCTAAACGAAAGGGAAAGGCGGGCCGGCCTAAAACGACCCACATGGAGACCGCCGAACATTCCGCAGGGGCCGACGCGTCAGCCGTGACGATCCGCTGGGCGCGCTTCGCGCCGACGCGGCGCAATCTGTGGCTGGTCTTCGGCGTCTGGGCCGGTGTTTCCATCGCCACCAGCGCCGTCATGTATGCGGCAGCGCTAACCGGCGCGAACGGGGTCATGATCGGCGGCGATTTCTCGGCCTTCTTTATCGCCGCGCACGCCGCCGCGGAGGGAGCCGCCGCTAACATCTACAACGTCGCGGACTTTCAGGCGCAGCTGAATGCTGCGTTTCCGGGGCGCGACGATCTCACCTTAAGCTGGCAATATCCGCCGACTTATTTTCTCATTGTCGCGGCGTTTGCCGGCGCGCCTTACTTGCTCGGCTTTTCGATTTTTTCTGCGGCGACCGCCGGCGCCTACGCCGCATTGCTCCGTAAGGAAATCAAAGACAATCTTTTGTTCTTCGCAATCGTCGCCTCGCCGGCGGCGTTCATCGCATTGACCAGCGGGCAGAACGGATTCCTCACGGCCGCCCTTCTCCTGCTTGCCGCGAGCGATCCAAAGCGCCGACCCATTATCGCGGGGATCGCCGCGGGGCTCCTCACCGTAAAGCCCCATCTCGGACTGCTGATCCCGATCGCCTATCTCGCGGCCGGGTGCTGGCGCGCTATCGGCGTTGCGGCGCTGACAGCGCTCGGGCTGGCGGCGATAAGCCTCGCCGCCTATGGCGCCGAGCCGTGGCTTGCGTTTTTTGTATCGGTAACCGAGGTCAATGATCGCGTCAGCGTTGGCTTGATGCCGCTGGCGAAAATGGCGACGCCCTATTCAGCGGCGCTTTATGCGGGAGCGCCGGAATGGCCGGCGCGGCTTTTCCATCTCGCCTGCGGCGCCGGCGCGGCGTTTATGGTCTGGCGGATCTGGCGCATGGTCGATGACACAGCCCTTCGCGCCGCGACGCTTATCGCGGGCGTATTCCTGATCGCCCCTTACGGGTTCTATTACGAGCTTATTATTCTCGGCTTCCCTGTCGCTGTTGTCGTCATGCATGCTTTACAGACGGGCTGGCTGAAATATGAGCAATGGATGCTCGCCGCGATCTGGCTTTTGTCGGTTTCAACGCCGATGTTCGCCGATACGCGGGCGGGGGTCTCAACTGGCTTCCTGATTGTCGTTCTGGTCTTTGTGCTGACGATGCGGCGCGCATTTGCGCGCGCCTAAAACTCCCGCCGGGTTTTCATGGCCGCCGCCAGCGTTCCCTCATCGAGATGATCGAGCTCACCGCCCACGGGCACGCCCTGGCTGAGACGGGTGACGGACACATCCGCGCTTTCGAGATGTTCAGTGAGGTAGTGCGCCGTCGTCTGGCCGTCGACCGTCGATGACAAGGCGATGACGACCTCCGTTGTTTCCGGTTCTTTCGCACGTTCAATGAGCCGGCCAATATTGAGGTCATCGGGACCGATCCCGTCGAGAGGTGAAAGCAATCCGCCAAGGACGTGATAGCGGCCCTTATGGGCGCCGGCGCGCTCGAGCGCCCAAAGGTCGCCCACATCCTGTACGACGCAGAGCACGGACTTGTCGCGGGTTTCGTCTGCGCAGACAGCGCAAGGGTCGATCGAATCCCAATTGCCGCAAACGCTGCAGGACTTCACCTTCTTCGCCGCGTCATCAAGCGCGAAGGCGAGGGGCTCCATCACGGCCCCGCGTTTTTTCAGAAGATAAAGCGCCGCGCGCTTGGCCGAGCGCGGCCCCAGCCCCGGCATCTTGGCGAGGAGGTCAATAAGACGCTGAAGTTCGGGACCGATGGGTGAGGCGGGCATTTAACAGTCGTACTCGTTGTGCGGCGTTTTAAAACGGCATCTTCATGCCCGGCGGGATGGGCAGCCCCTCGGTCAACGACTTCATTTGCTCCGCTGACTGAGTATCAACCTTGGCGCGGGCGTCGTTCACGGCGGCGGCGATGAGATCCTCAACGACTTCACGATCGTCGCCGTTGAAAAGCTGTGGGTCGATGGCGACAGCGGAAACATAACCCTTACCGTTCAGCGTCACCTTGACCATGCCGGCGCCGGCCTCGCCGGTCACTTCCATGCCGGCGAGTTTTTCCTGCATCTCAGTGACTTTGGCCTGCATCTCGCCGGCCTGTTTCATGATCTTGCCAATATCCATGTCGCTTCAGCCTTTTTGATTGTCTGTACGCCCGCGCAAAACGCTGAGCACGATATCATCTTCTTCGCCATCGTCTTCGAAATCTCCGATGTCGGTATCCTCGTCGTCAGGATCAATGGGCGGATCTTCTTCAAGTTCGTCCGGCGCGGGCGACAGCGGCGCTTCGGCCTCCTTGACGCTTGTCACTTTGGCGCCCGGGAACACTTCCAGCGCCTTTTTAACCAGCGGGTCGTTCATGACTTCCGTCATGCGCGCATCCCGCACCGACGCCGCGCCGTTTTCCTGCTCGGTAACGGAGACGACCCATTGCCGGCCGGTCCATTCTTTGAGCCGCCGCGTCAAACGGCCAGGCAGCGTATCGGGCGCGCCGGCGCCGAGACGCATTTCGATATGGCCCTCTTCGAACCGCACAATGTGAACATAGGACTCAAGCTCGGTGCGAAGTTTCGCATCACGCATACGCCCCGCAAGGCGCGTCACGTCCTCAAACGATGTCAGCGTCGTTTCTTGTGCTGCGGGCGCGGCGCGCAGGGGCGGCTCGATATTGATGATCGTCGCAGTCGGCGCCGGATCAGGCTGCGCCGATTGCGGCGCGTTTACGGTTCCGCGCCTGTTTTCAGAATTTTTTTTTAAGGCTTTCAGCGCTTCATCCGGGGTCGGAAGATCGGCGGCGAAGCAAAGACGGATCAGCGCCATCTCGCCGGCGGCCGCCGGGTCCGGCGCGGCGCTCGTTTCTGTGAGTCCCTTCATCAGAAGCGACCAGGCGCGGGTGAGCGCATTGAGTTCCAACCCGTCGGCGAGCTGCTTGGCGCGTTCGGCGTCGGCCTCGCCCGCCGCCCCATGAGCCGCCGCTTCGGGGCCGGCCGCCTTCACGCGGGTCAGCAGATGCACGATATCGAGCATGTCGCGTAGAACCACTGCGGGCTCGGCCCCGGCGTCATATTGGGCGGCGAAGGCTTCAAGCGCCGTCTTGGCGTCGCCCTTGAGGCAAGCGCCGACGAGGTCCCACACTTGTGTCCGGTCAGCGAGACCCAGCATATCGCGCACGGCGTCCGGCCCGATCTCGTCCCCACTCGCTCCGTCTACGGATTTATGCTGTACGATTGCCTGATCGAGGATCGACAAAGCGTCACGCACGGACCCTTCAGCCGCGCGCGCGATCATGAACAATCCGTCGCGAACGACGGCGACATTTTCCTGTTTGGCAATATTGGCGAGATGGCCCGTCAGCGTTTCAGGGTCTATGCGTTTCAAATCAAAGCGCTGGCAACGCGACAGCACCGTTACCGGTACTTTGCGGATCTCCGTCGTCGCAAAAATAAACTTCACATGAGGCGGCGGTTCTTCGAGCGTCTTTAACAGCGCGTTGAACGCCGCCGTCGACAGCATGTGCACTTCATCGATGATGTAGACTTTGTAGCGCGCTTCAATGGGCGCGTAGCGCACGCCCTCTATCAGTTCACGAATGTCGCCGACGCCCGTGCGCGAGGCCGCGTCCATTTCCAGCACATCCGGATGACGGCTTTCGGCGATGGCTTTGCAGTGGCGGCCTTCTTCGGCCATGTCCATCTGCGGGCCATTGTCCTCGCCATCAGGACCGACATAGTTCAGCGCCCGGGCGAGAATGCGCGCCGTCGTCGTTTTCCCGACGCCGCGCACGCCGGTGAGAATATAGGCGTGGGCGATGCGATCGGATGCGAACGCGTTTTGCAACGTCCTGACCATCGCTTCGTGGCCGATCAGATCCTCAAAGCGCTGCGGGCGGTATTTGCGCGCCAGCACCTGATAGGGCGCGGGTGTATTGTCGAGAAGATCACTCATTCGCTTTTCGATTAGCGCGCCGGACACAGGGGCCGCAAGGTCGGTCCTATCCTTCGGCTTCGTCAGCGCGCTTCATGAAAGCCCGGTCAAGAGCAGGATCATATTGAAAGACCTCGCCGATCGCCGCGCCGAAGACTGCAGCGATACGGAAGGCGACCTCGAGAGATGGGGAATATTTCCCCTTCTCGATGGCGATGATTGTCTGGCGGGTGACGCCGACGCGCTCGGCGAGCTGGACCTGCGTCATCTCGTTGGCGTTGAAACGCAGCGCCCGGATCTCGTTGGAGATTGCCCGCAGCCCCGCCAAGTCAGCCCTCGCGCCGGTAGAGCGCCACCTGCCACAGGGCCTTCACGATTTCCGACCAGACGAGGCCCAGGAAGAAGATGTTGGCGAATAGCCGGTTTTCGGCAATCAGCGCGACGGCCAGGCCAAAGAGCGTCACCGCGCCCAGCGCAAAACCGCCTGCCCGTTCGCCATAGAGTTCGATCCGCTTGTCGCGCTCGTCTTCGGCCTCGTTGGCGGTTTTCGGCGCGGCGACGGCGAGTACAATATGGGCGATCGTGAAAAGCACCACGAAGGCGATGATGAAGCCGAAGATCTGTCCGCCGCCGGCGCTCTCAAAGCTGCGCGTTTCGATAACGGGCGAGACGTAAAGAAACGCGAGCCCGGCGAACAGGATCAGCAAGATCCAAGTGGAAATCTCTTTGAAACTCATGACAACGCCCAATCCCTCTCCAGTGTCGAATCGACATGTAAGGTATTTTTTACATAAAGTCAAATAAAACAGACATCATGGTCGTGAAAAAGGCTTTATCCAATCATCCCGGAAACAAAACGACCCTTTTTGGAGAAGGTGGAAGGCTGAAACGACCCGCGCCGAAACTCGTTACGGCTGCTTCCTTCCGGACCTGACCGGGTTGGCGAGAGGCGCGTCCGCCAGCCTTCCGGCGCTCTATATCCTCGCTCGAAGTTGTGATTGCAAGAGGGACGACTGTGACGCGGCGTGATCAAATACCTGGTTATAGGAGCGCGCGATCAACAATGGGGACGCGCCATGGAAATCGTCAAACGTCTCGTCATCTGGGGCGGCGGGTTGTTCATTTCGGCCATCTTTCTCGACTCGCTGCGTTTCAAATTCACCGGTCATCCCACGCCGGAGCACATCTTCACCACCTTGCGGGACTGGTCGGGGATCGGCCTGTTCTTTCCGGCGGGACCGTGGATTATCGGGCTCGCCGAACTCCTCGCCTCGCTTCTGCTTGTCGTTATCCCGGCGATCCTCCTATTCACGAAAAAAGACGCCGACTTGATAGGCAAGTCGCAATTCCTCGGCGCCTTGATCGCACTTGGCGTCATGTCCGGCGCAATTGTCTTTCACCTCTTTACGCCCCTTGGCATTGAGACGCCGGTGGCATGGACCAACGGCGAGCCGATCGAGTTTTCCGCCGCGCTTTTTTACGCCGCCTGCGCAAGCTGGGTGTTTGCGGCCTTGATTGTCGTGCTGCGAAAAGGCGCTGTTCTCGGCAAGTGATTGTTGCTCTGCGCTTGCACTGCCCGGTAGAACCGCGCTCATGAAACCGGAAGAAAACCCCAACTGGTTCGCCAATGCGCCCGTCGCGCGGCTCAACAATGAGGTCGCGTTTGATGATGTCGTCGCGGAGAAACTGGACGAGACGTCGAGCCTTCTGATCCCGCTATGGCGCGGCGACCCCCTGGTGGCGAATGGCGGGGCCGGGTTCTTGTCGGTCGCGGCGCGGTCAGAGTTTCCAACCAGCGCGCCAATGGTGATGCTCGGCCTGCGCGACGGGAAAGCGATTTTTGCGATTGACGCGTCGCGCGCCGCGCAAACGGCCGATGCGGCGCCGTTCGCAGAGCTTGGCGAATATATGCCGATCCGCGCGGCCGCGTCCGTCATCACAAAGGACGATTTGGCGGTGATCGGCCATGCGCGCTGGCTGTTTGAATGGCATCGCAAACATCGGTTCTGCGCCAACTGCGGCGCGGAAACGGACATAAAAAACGGCGGCGCCAAACGCCGATGCGAAACCTGCGAGACCGAACATTTCCCGCGCACCGACCCTGTGGCGATCGTGCTCGCTGTCCATGACGACGCTTGTCTTCTTGGGCGGGGCCCGCATTTTCCGCCGGGCTTTTTGTCGGCGCTAGCGGGCTTTATAGAAGCGGCGGAAACGCCCGAAGAAGCTGCAAAACGTGAGCTGTTCGAAGAGGCGGGCGTGCGCCTGACGGATATTCGTTATCAGTTCTCGCAGCCCTGGCCGTTTCCCTCTTCGATGATGATGGGCTTCATCGCCGATGCAGAAACCCGCGAATTAAATCTCGATACGACTGAAATTGTTGAGGCGCGTTGGATCGACAAAGCTGATATTCAGGCCGCGCTCGCCGGCGAGGAACGTGACTTTTTTGTTCCGCCGACATTCACCATCGCGAGGCAGCTGTTGGAGCGGTGGGCAGCGCAGCGATGACGATCAAAGGCAAGCTCGCGGAGCCCTTTGGAGATGATATTTGGTTGCTTGAGGGCGATCGAGTTCGAATGTTCGGCATTCTTCCGTTTGACACTCGCGCCTGCATTCTCCGCCTGAACGACGGCTTGCTTTGGGTTCATTCCCCGGTCGCGCCGACGCCTGAGCGCCTGGACGTCGTGCGCAGTCTCGGCGATGTAGGCTACATTATCGCGCCGAATAAAATTCACTCGCTTGGGGTCGATCCATGGCGCGCCGCGTTTCCAGCGGCGCAGGTCTGGGTGTCTCCGCGCTTTACCGAGCGTCACCCGAAAATTGCGTTCGACGGCGTTCTCAGCGACAACGGCCCCGAAATCTGGGCCGATGAGATACGTCATCAGGTTTTTCACGGCCACCGCGTCCTTGACGAGGTCGTATTTCTTCACAAGAAAAGCCGTACGCTGATTGTCACAGACCTCATCCAGAAACATGACCCGTCAGGCGAACACGGGTTCTGGCGGTGGGTTAAGAAATGGGCGGGCATTCTTGGCGAAAAGGGCGGGACCGCGCGGGATATCCGCGCCTCGATAGCCGACCGCGATGCGGCAAGGGCCGCCCGGGATGAAATTTTATCGTGGGATTTCGACGCGCTTGTGCTCTCGCACGGCGCCTGTCTTCGAACAGGCGCGAAAGCTGATGTTGAGCGCGCTTTCGCCTGGCTCGACCGGTAGGCGCGTTAACGCCGACCCGTCACCGGCCTGAATAAACCGCCGCGATCGCGTTTATGATCGGCGCGTTCGACAAAGCCTTGTTTGCCGCAAAGGACGATCTCGGCAGCTCAGCGAGCTGCGTCGCTGCTTCGCGCGCCGCGCCGGTAAGCGCCGCCGGATCAACAGACCGATTCAATATGCCCACGTCGGCGGCGTCATCGGGCGAAAAGACCCGAGAAAAAACAATCGCGTCATGAAAGGCGCGCCGGTCTATGCGCGCGCGCGGCAACTCCACGCCGAAAACCGGCAAGGGCATGCCAATTGCGGTCTCGTTGGCGACAATCTTGAAGTCGCCCGATGCGCCGATGCGCATATCGCATGCGAGCAGGGTAAAGAGACCCATGGCGATTGCGTGTCCTGAACACGCCCCGACCACCGGCAGGGGCGAGCGGAGAATGCGCAACAGCATCCCCGCGCCGTCGCTCAATAGCCGATTGATATCGTCCATCGAGCCGCCTCTCATAACGTTCAAATCAAACCCGCCCGAAAAAATGCCGTCGCGGCCCGAAAGTACAATCGCACCCGCTTCTTTCTTTTCCGCCGCATCGATCGCTTCAATGATTGATGCGATGGCTTCAAAACTAAAAGCGTTCGCTTTGCCATCGTCCATGTCGATAAAGGCGATCGCGTCTTCCATTCGAAAACCAACCATGGTCCATTTCCTGTCGGCTGAAATGCTGTTTCCCACCAACGCCGGCGCCTTTCCGATACCGGCCGCCGGCGCCGATCCTTTGCAGACCGTACCGTCGGCTGTGCGGTAATCAACAAGCCGTAGCAGTCGCGGAGACCGTCAGGAGGGCCGAGCCGGCGCCCTGCGCCGCTGCATGCGCCTAACGCCGATCGGTCGCCGCCGGATATACGCCAAGAATTTTCAAGGAACTTGAGAAAAACCCCAGTTCCTCGAGCGCCAGACGCACCGGCTCCTCGCTCGGATGACCTTCAATATCGGCGTAAAACATGGTCGCCGTGAAAGCGCCGTCGAGCTGATAGCTCTCGAGCTTCGTCATGTTGACGCCGTTGGTGGCGAAACCGCCCAACGCTTTGTAAAGCGCCGCGGGAATATTGCGCACCTGAAAAACGAAACTCGTCACCACCGGCCCATCCTCCGGACCGGCGTCATCAGGGTCGTCCGCCATCTGAAGAAATCGCGTGGTGTTATGGCCGGCGTCTTCAATATTCCGTACAAGGATCGCAAGACCATAAATATCCGCCGCGATGTCGGATGCGATAACGCCCTCATCTGCGCCGCCCGATTCTGAAAGCCGGCGCGCGGCGCCCGCGGTGTCGCCCGCAACCTCCGCCCGCAGCTTGTTGGCGCGCAGGAACCCCCGCACCTGGCCGAGCGCCATGGCATGGCTGCGCGCAATTTTGACGTGGTCGAGCGAAACGCCCGGGCGGGCCATCAAATGGTGTTCGATGGGCAGAAAGTGTTCGGCGACAATGTGAAGGTCGGCGTCGGGCAGAAGGTGATGAATATCGGCGACCCGGCCGGCCAGTGAATTCTCGATCGGCAGCATCGCCCGCACCGCGCGCCCGGACTTCACCGCATCGAACGCGTCCTCGAATGTCGGGCAGGCAAGCGGCTCAAATTGTGGGGCGAAACGCCGGCAGGCGACCTCCGAGAAGGCGCCGGGCTCGCCCTGAAAGGCGATCCGTTCGGCGTTGCTTTTGTTTTCGTCCGTCATGGGTGGCGCTTTATTCCGTTCCGAAGCGGCGGCTTATGCCCAATCCGCAGTGCAAAAACAATTCCGGCGCCGCGCGAAAAGGCCGCGCTTCGAGGCCACGCGCCGTGATTGCCCTCGCTGGCCGAGCCCGCTAGATACCGGCGAAACGCGTTTGTAGCGCGCCGACAGGCGACAGATCTCCATAATTTCGAGGCTAAGAGCCATGGCTGACCAGAAACAAGACGATCAACAAGGCGATCCGCTGCTCTTTAACAAGATTGCCGCCGCGGGCCTATCGGCGCTCCTTCTCGTATTCGGTCTGCCGCAACTGGCTAGCGCCATCATCGGCGGCGGCCACCATGGCAAAAGCGACGAACTGCATCTCGCTTATTGCTGCGTTGAGCTTGAAACCGCGTCCCATAGCGCCGGCGGCGACGAGCCGGTCTTCGATCTTGGCGCGGCGCTGGCCGCCGCCAACCCCGCCAGCGGCGAGCGCCGTTCGGCGATTTGTGCGTCCTGCCATACGTTTGACAGAGGCGGCGCAACGGGCACCGGTCCGAATTTATGGGATATTGTCGGTCGCGATGTCGGCGGCGTTTCCGGTTTCGGGTATACGGGCGCGCTGCAAGCAGCGGGCGGCCAGTGGACCTATGAGCGCCTCGACGCCTACATCAAGAACTCGCAGGAATATATTCCCGGCACCGCCATGGTGCAGCGTTTCCCCCGGGACGAACAGCGGGTCGATATCCTCGCCTATCTTGGCAGCCTCTCTGACAATCCGGTTCCGTTTCCTGAGCCGGCGCCGGCGGCAGCGCCGGAAGAAGACGTGCTGGAGGAAGCCGCCGAAGTGGTTGGCGATGCAGTCGAAGGCGCGGGCGGCGTTATCGAGAACGCCGCCGAAGCGGTAGAAGAGGCCGTCGACGGCGAGTAAAACTGCGGCCACTCGCCTAACAGGCCGATTACAGTCCTAGAAAATCCCGAAGCGTTTTTTCTTCGTGCGTTTCAGCGTTTTTCGGCCCTCGTCGGACTCAAGGAAACGCTCATAGTCGAGATCCGTTCGCTCAACCCGCATCGCCGTCGATAAAAGACCGACATTCAGGTCGTCCTTGCCCCAGGCTTTTTCGTCGAGCGCCGCATCATCCGCGCGCCGCGATTGGGACAGGTCCGCCTTGCTGCGCTTACCGCCGAATTTCTTTTCCTTTGACTTCAGGTCGGCCCGCAGCGCCGCGAATGCCCGCTCGGCCGGGCTCTCATAATCATCAGGCAAAAACTGCCGATCGAGGACGTCATAGTCGGCGCGGTGCGGCACGATGATGTTATCTACGCCTTTGCCCGTGAGCTTGCGCTCAGTTTGCGCCGAAAATCCGGACCAGATCTCTTTCAGCCGTTCGACCATCTTAAAGCTCCGGTTTCTCGCGGGACCATTCGAGCCCGCCATTGCGCGTAATCACCGCAACGTCGATCGGGCCGCCCACCGTTTCGACCGAATGCATCACTTTCTGCTGGAATGAGTTCAGCTTGATCAGTGACGCCGCGGTCTCGCCAAGCTCTTTCTTTGGCAGGGAATTCACCGCGCGTAAAATCGGGCGCGTATGCACCGCATACTGATAATTGTCGATCGACTTAAAAAATTCATGCAGCGCATGCTGCAGATTGTTCTGGCTGTAATCTTTAAAGATCTTGTCGCGCTGGGCGTCGGAGAGGTTCGGCGTGCGGCCAACAACATCCGTAACAAGCCCCATGGAGAGCTTCAGAGACTCCGAGAAAATAAACATCCTGAGATACTGGTCCATACCGGTCAGGAAAGTGCGGATCATCCGGTCCTGGGCAAAGGGCTGAAAGACCGGACCGGAATCAGCGTTGATATCGGCGGCCCGGTCGCGCTTGCGCTTCATGATGCCGAGTACGACGCTCGACGTCAGATAAGAGCGCATCGAGGGAAACTTCTCGCGACTGCCGAAGCCGGCGAAGACAACGCCCGTATAGTGTTCAAAAAACGCGTCTTTGGTGACGGCGAAAACGCCGATATCGCGCAGTTTCGATTTCGTCGCTTCGCTGACCTGAAGGCCCGAATATTCATTGCGAAGCGAGGCAAGCAGGCTGTCGAGAAGCTGGTCGATCTCCCCGCCGTAGCGCCGGCGAACCTGCTCGGCCATGCCGTCGGGAAAACAGGGCAGATCGCTGCGCGGGCTATCGTCGGGATAGCGCTGATAATCGGCGTGCACCTGGCCGACCACATATTCAAAAATGGCGCTCACATGATCGGTGGCGCGGCCCGCATTCGACTGCTTGAACTTCTCGACCTGATAGTCGAACTCCTCCGCGATCACGGTAAAGACCACCGCAACCATCTTGAAAAATTCCGTATCCTGATGATCGGCCGGAAAAAGATCCGGATTGCCCGACAGAAACTCCATGAAATCTTCGGCGTAGGCGGCGACGGTTTCCATTGGCCGCCCGCGCGATTGTTCACGGTAAAGAGAGATTACCGTTTCCCACGGCGTCGACATGATTTCAGCGTTATTATAGATCATCACCGCAACCGGCTGGCCCTCGACCAGCGGGAACAGCTTGTCCACCGATTGATAGGTTTTGAGATAGCGGTCGCCGGAAATCGTGACGGCGCTGTCCGCTGCCATCGCCACTGCCTGGCGGTTCATCAACACGACTTCGGACGTCATCGACCCCTCACGACTTCCCTTGTTCGGCGCCCAGGCGAAGACAAAGGCCCGTCCCCAACGCCTGCGCCGCGCTGACGCGCGGATTTCGGTGATGTTAACGATAAAACCCGCCATTGGGAACAATGACGGCGGCGGGCGCGCCCAGACGGGGAGCCGTCTGTGACGGTCAAAGCACAGCCCCGAGAGGGCGCTACAAGGTTACCGGCCGTTTCACCAATGCGTTGTAAAATTTGAAGAATTTTTAACGGGGCCGGCCGATCCTGCCCGCCCACGTCTGGGTGACGGTGGTCAGGGAGATAAGGATGCCGACGATTGAGCTTGCGCCAGCCGCCAGTCCTGTCGAATACGTGCTATTCGCCTTCATGGCGGTGAACATGCTGCTGTCCGCCGTTATCCTGCTCCATCGCGGGATTCAAAAACTGAGGCCGGCCAAGATCAAGTAACGGAAGCGGCGTCATATAGCGACGCCTTGAACCCATAAGCCTCGCGCATCTCATCGATCGCAGCGAGCTTTTTCTCGAAGAGCGACCAGTCATCGTCTTGGGCGATCGCACCCCATATGGCCTCGACTTCGTCGATCAGCATCGTGCAGGGCGCAGGATTGTTGAAATAGGCGAAATCAAGCTGCTCCGGTTTTGTCGGCGTCGCCCGCATCAATGCATCGCGCACGGGTGAGAATTCTTTCTTTTCGTAAAGTTCGGCGATCCGGCTTTCCTTTGCGCGCTCGGCCGAGGCGGGTCCGCAAAACCAGTCAAAAAAGATCTGTTCGTAGGGCGCCCCCGACGCCGTCATCCAGCGTAACAGTTCTGTCACCAGGGCATAATCGTCCTTGCCCGTTCGTTGCAGCCCAAGCCGGCGGAAATATTCGTCCGACATCGCACGCTCATAATCTTCGCCGAAATGGCGCAACGCTTCGGTGAGCGCGTCGGCCTCGGCAATGCGGGACAGGGCGCCGCCGAACTGCGCGAGGTTCCACGCCGCCGCTTCCGCCTGACGGCCAAAGGCATAAAGTCCCGTTTGGTCGAAATAGGCGGCGGTGAAATTCGGATCAGCGACGGGCGCGAAGCGCCACGGCCCGTAATCGAAACTTTCTCCGGTGACGTTCATATTGTCCGTATTAAGAACGCCGTGGACGAAGCCGGCCGCCATCCATTGCGCAGCGAGCTTTGCCGTGCGCGCCACAACGGCGCGGAAGAACGCAACGACGCGCGCTTCGCCGGTTTCTGTTTTCAGCGCCGGATAAAAATGTTCAACACAGTACCCGACAAGCGTCTCAATGGCCTCGCTGTTCTTTTCAAACGCAAGGCGCTGAAAGGCGCCGAAACGAACATGAGAGTGCGAAAGACGGACGAGAACGGCGCTCCGCGTCGGCGACGGTTCGTCATTTCGTTCCAGCGCTTCGCCGGTCTCGATTAAGCTGAAACTTTTCGACGTATAAACGCCAAGCGCTTCCAGCATTTCCGTCGCAAAAATTTCCCGCACGCCGCCCTTCAGCGTCAGGCGTCCGTCGCCGAAACGCGAATAGGGCGTCTGTCCGGACCCCTTGGTGCCGAGATCAAGGAGGCGGTCCTGATCGTCGCGCAGCTGTGCAAAGAGAAAGCCGCGCCCGTCGCCGATTTCCGGATTGTAGCTTCGAAACTGGTGGCCGTGATACCGGATCGCCAACGGTTGCGGCAGGTTGTCGAGCATGGGCTCGAAGCGGCCGAAATGATCGATCCATGCTTCTTCCGCGAGGCGCCCCAATCCGATTTCCTCAGCCCAGCGCTGGTTCCGGTATCGCAGCACATGCTGCGGAAAGCGCGCCGCCTCGACCAGGTCAAAAAAGGGCGCGCCATCACCATTATGGCTCAGTCGTGCAAATACCGGGTCAGGGCGATAATTTTCGGCCATTTTTATGGACCTTTTTACGAAAAGGCGCCAAGAAGCGACGCTTCGCTGCAGTTGCGAACGTGAAGTCAGCCCTCAGGTAGCGCGTTATGAAAGCCGACGCCATCGCTGAACCCTCCCAGCCTGACGCCGGCGCCGTACGCGCGGCGGCGGCGCGCATCGCCGGGCGGATCATGAACACGCCGCTGGTGCCGGCCGAAAAACTCTGCGCCATGACGGGCGCCAATCTCTGGCTGAAACTTGAAAATCTTCAGTATACGGGCGCATTCAAACAGCGCGGCGCCCTCAACAAGCTAATGATGCTGTCAGACGCTGACAAGGAACGCGGCGTCGTCGCAGCGTCCGCCGGCAACCATGCGCAAGGCGTCGCCTACAATGCGAGAGAAATCGGCATCGATGCAGTGATCGTCATGCCGACCACGACGCCCGACGTCAAAGTTCGCCAGACGCGCGCGCTCGGCGCCGAGGTCGTTCTCCATGGCGACGACTTTGACGAAGCCGGCGCCCGCGCCAGAACGCTTGGCGAGGAACGCAATCTCGTCTTCGTTCATCCTTTCGATGATCCCCATGTGATTGCCGGGCAGGGGACGATTGCGCTTGAGATGATCGAGCAGGGCCCGCGCTTTGACGCGATCATCGTTCCGATCGGCGGCGGCGGTCTGATCGCCGGCATGGCGCTCGCCTTCAAGGATGCGTCGCCTGAAACGGAAATCATTGGCGTACAGACGGACCTCTTCCCCTCCATGGCCAACGCCATTGACGGGAGCAATCGGGATATCGGCGGCAACACGCTCGCCGAAGGCATCGCCGTGCGGGAGGCTGGGGAACTGACGCGGCAAATCGTGCGCGCCCATGTGGACGATGTTGTGCTGGTCGATGAACGCACGCTCGAACGCGCGCTCAGCCTTATCATCAACGAACAGAAACTACTGGTCGAGGGCGCCGGCGCGGCGGGGCTTGCCGCTATCATGGCCGATCCGGCGCGATTTGAAGGAAAAACCGTCGGGCTGGTGCTGTGCGGCGGCAATATCGACGCGCGGCTTTTATCGATGATCCTTATGCGCGATCTGGCGCGTGCAGGGCGTCTCGCCCGCCTGCGGATTCAACTGCTCGACAAGCCCGGTCAACTGGTGCGCGTTTCGAGCATCATCGCCGATATGGACGGCAACGTCATCGATGTCGGCCACCACCGCACCTATTCCGATCTGCCGGCGAAGATGACCTGCATGGATGTCACGCTCGACACGCAGGGCCAGGATCATCTCGACCGCATCATCCAGTCCCTGCGCGACAACGGCTATCCGGTCGAAATAGCGGCGTACTAGGCGGGCAACGTCGATCGCCTTGATCCCACAAGGCTTTGCACGTCTTCATATCTTCGTTGAAATGCCCGGATATGGGCTTATCTTATCAAGCGGGGATGATGCGCGGAAGGGATGGGGCGACGGTATGAACGTTCAGCGACAACAACGGCTTATCGTCCTTTCGATCTTGGCGCTCCTCGGCGCCGCATTGTTCGCGATCTCCGCCTTTGCGCAAAACGACGGCGCAGATCCGGCGGAAGCGGGCGTCATTCTGACGATTGACGGCCCGGTCTCGCCGCCGGTCGCCGATTATCTCGCTCGTGAAATCAAAGCCGCATCAGACGCCAACAAGGGGCTGGTGATCGTCGAGATCGACACGCCGGGCGGGCTTGTCGATTCTATGAAGACTATCATTAAGGCGATCCTTGCGTCCGACACGCCGGTCGCGACCTATGTGTCGCCGCAAGGAGCGCGCTCGGCATCGGCTGGCCTCTACATCATGTACGCCGCCCATGTTTCAGCCATGGCTCCGGCGACGAATACCGGCGCGGCGACACCCGTCGAGATCGGCGGCGCGCCATCGGGCGATGATAATCCGCTTGAAGAAAACCCGTTCGGCGAGGAAGAGGCGAGCGAGCCAGCGGCGCCGGGCGACGAGACCGGTGAGGCTGACGAGAATACGATCGAGACCTCCGGCGATGAGGAAAGCGCCGCTGAAGAAACTGACGAGCCGTCCAACGGCGCAAATGAAGCCGTGGACGAAGCCGAACCGGCGACAGAACAGGACGCGCAGCCGCTTTCCTCAAACGACGCCCTTCGCGCGAAAGTCATCAATGACTCGGTCGCGTATATCCGCGCGCTTGCCGAAGAGCGCGGCCGCAACGCGGACTGGGCCGAAGAAGCCGTGCGCGATGCGGCTTCCATCACAGCCAACGAGGCGCTTGAGATCGGCGTCATTGATCTTGTTGCGGACGATATTGACGATCTCCTGCGACAGATCGACGGGCGGACCGTTTCCGTCGCGTCCGGCGAAAAAACCATTGCAACGGAAAACCTCAAACTCGAACGGATCGAACCGACCTTCCTCGAACAGATTCTGAGCTTCATCGCCGATCCCAATGTCGCCGTGATCCTGATGTCGCTTGCGACCACCGGCATCATCATCGAAATGTGGAACCCCGGCTCAATCTTTCCCGGCGCCGTAGGGATCATTAGCTTCATCCTCGGCCTTTATGCGTTTCAGGTGCTGCCCTTTAGCTGGCTCGGCGTGTCGCTGATGATCGCAGGAGCCGCGCTCGTTCTTGTGGAAGCGTTTACGCCGACATTCGGCCTTGCAGGGCTCGCCGGACTTTTGGTGTTCGGCTTCGGGCTGTTCGTTCTCTTTCCCGAAGGCTATCGCGTCTCGCCCGGCGTCATCGCCGCCATTCTCGCAGTCGCTGGCGGTTTTCTGGCGCTAATCCTCTTCGCCGTTGTCGGGTCGCGCAGCCACGGGCCGCTGATCGGCGCGGAAGCCATTCGCAGGCGAGAAGGCGTGGTCGACGAATGGGACGGCCGCGAAGGCTGGGTCATCGTTGAGGGCGAACGCTGGCGCGCCCGCGCAGACAAGCCGCTAACGCCGGGGGACAAGATCCGCGTCGTCGAAATCGACGGGCTCGTCCTTGTCGTCAAACAGGCGAAAGCCAGCGGCTTTCTGGGCGCGCTTCAGCCCCGAGAAGCATAAGAGGGGAAGCGTAAGACGCGATGGAGTTCCCAAACGGCGTGCTGACAAACCCGATCGGCCTTGGCCTCCTCGCCGTGCTCGCCGGATTTGGCCTCGTCGCCGCCGCCAAGCTGTACGGCCTTTTCTTCATGCGCTGGAAAACGCCGTTCCGTGTCGGCGAAACGATGAGCGTCAGGCGCGCCGAAGTTGTCGACTGGGAGAACGGCCCCAAGGGCGGCGAAGGCCATGTCCGCGCCGGCGGCGAATTATGGCGTGCAACGTCTACGGATGAACTGGCGCCGGGCGATGATGTAACGGTGGCGGCGGTCGACGGACTGCTGTTAAAGGTAAAACGCAAGTAACGCTGCGCGGGCGCGCAGACCAAAGGAGAACTTCCATGGGCGGCATCGGCTTTTACATCCCGATTATTCTGGCGCTGATCGCGCTCGCCACATCGATCATCAAAGTCCTGAAAGAGTATGAGCGCGGCGTCATCTTCACACTCGGCCGCGTCGGCCGCAAAGCCGCGGGGCCGGGTCTCGTGCTTCTGATCCCCATCATTCAGGTGATGAGAAAAGTCGACATGCGCACGCTTGTTCATGACGTGCCGACACAGGACGTAATCAGCCAGGACAACGTTTCCGTGAAGGTGAACGCGGTGATCTACTACCGCGTCGTCGACGCCGTGCGCGCCGTCGTTCAGGTCGAAAACTATATGGCGGCGACGAGCCAGCTCGCGCAGACGACATTGCGCTCTGTCCTCGGCAAGCATGACCTCGATGAAATGCTGCAAGAGCGCGACAAGCTCAACAAGGACATCCAGGAAATTCTCGACCAGCAGACCGAGGCCTGGGGCATCAAGGTGTCGAATGTGGAGATCAAACATGTGGACGTCGATCCGTCGATGATCCGCGCGATCGCCAAGCAGGCCGAAGCCGAACGCGAACGGCGCGCCAAGGTTATCCTCGCCGACGGCGAACAGCAGGCAGCGACAAAGCTCGCAGAAGCCGCGAACATTCTCGCCACAGAAAAAGGCTCGATGGAGTTGCGCTATCTTAACGCGCTGCAGGAAATCGCCGGCGACCGGACCAACACCATTGTCTTTCCGTTCTCCATGGAGCAGGTCGCGAAGGTGGTGCGCGGCGACGGCCACTAAGCCGCAAATACCAGACGGCGTTTCGCGAGGTGCTGATCGCCGGGCGCCGCCGGCCGGCATTTTCGCCAATACACTGTTGAGTTTACGCAACAGGCCATAGCGAAAACCCCCTAATCGAGGTTGAAGGTCTGCCGCCGCTGCGCCCAGCGATTGGCGGGCGCGCGGTTTTCCGGCATGCTCCGTCATACAAAATTCACTTGACGAGCGCCGGCGAAATGATCGGCGCCGCTTACAGGGAGGTTTCTATGCGTAAAGGGTTGGCCCTTCGGGCCTCGTGCATCGCGCTTGGATGCGCCATTGCGGCGCCGCAAATGGCGTTAGCGCAAGATGACGACGTCATCATCGTCACCGGTTCTTTCATCAAGAAGCAAAATCAGGCCGACCTGCCCTCGCCGCTGCAAACCGTCGGCTCTGAGGACATCGATGATATTGGCGCCGTGAACATCGCCGACATCACGCAGACTCTGACCATCAACACGGGCGCGCAGAACAACCCGGACGCATTCACGCAGAACGCCACAACGGGCACCTCCAACATCAACCTGCGCGGCCTCGGCGTCGGCTCGACGCTTGTTCTTTTGAACGGCCAGCGGCAGGTGCTGTCGGGCTCGCCGACCAATGACGGCATCAACTTCGTCGACACGTCGTCGCTCGTGCCGATGATCGCCATCGATCGCATCGAGATCCTGAAAGACGGCGCGTCCGCCCTCTACGGCTCTGACGCCGTCGCCGGCGTCGTCAACTTCATTACCCGCGAGAATTACGACGGCATTTTGCTGTCCGGCAATTACACCTCCCATCAGAGCCGCGGCGACTATAACGAATTCAATATTCAGGGCCTCGCCGGCAAGGATTTCGGCCGCGGTTCGATCATGATCGCTGCGAGCTATACCGAGCGCACGGCGCTGACGACGGCGGAACGGCGCCTGTCGCGACCGCAGGATGATACGTCGGTGCTGGGCAATCCGGGCGCCTTCTTCGGCGTGGTCGACGGCGACGATTTCGGCCTGCCGCCGGACCCAATGACTGGCGGTCCGGTTTCGCTTCCATTTATCGATCCCGGCTGTGCTGCCGCCGGCGGGTTCCCGGGACCGGCCAGCGTCGCCGCGGCGCCGCTCCAGGCGTTCGGCGTCGGCTTTTGCGGCTTCGATTTCGGCGATTTCTTCAACCTTGTGCCGGAAGAAGATCGTTTCGTCGGCATCGCACGGGCGGAAATCGATCTCTCTGACGCGGTCCAGTGGAGCGCGGAATTCAGCTACGCCGACAACGAAGCAGTGCGTGGCAACTCGCCGACTTTCCCGTTCCTGCAGCTTGGAAGCGCGGTTATTCCCGGCGATATGGTCGGACCGTTTCCGGCAGCGGCCCTTGGCCTGACGCCGAACCCGTTCAACATCTTTCCTGGCAACCCGACGGTTGTCTTCTTTGGCCGCGCCAGCGGCAATGGCGGCACGGTGTCGCCGAACCTTTCCACTAGCGAAACCTGGCGCGTCTCTACCAGCCTGGGCGGCGATATCGGCACCGGTTCGTGGGAGATATCGTTCACCAAGGCGGCGAATGAGTTCGTCGTTGCGACGGAAGACACGGTGACGGACCGTTTCCAGTGCGCGCTGACCGGTTTTGCGACCGTCCCGGCGCTGCCTGGCACGACAGCCGGCACCGATTGCTCGGCGGCGAACCCCGACCTGACGACGGGCGGCGTTTCAATTCCGGCGGCCGGCACTTTCTTCAACCCCTTCTCGACAGCGATTACGGCGGGCGTCGGCAACAACGCCGCATTGCTTGATTACATCATCGGCACGCAGACGCGGACTTACGAATCCGACCTGACCGCCGTTCAGGGTTTTATTTCGCAGGATCTTTTCGAAATGCCCGCGGGACCACTATCAATCGCCGTCGGCGGTCAGTATCGCGATAATGACCTGTCCCAGACCGTCGATGAGCTCTCGCTCAATGACGGCTTCGCCTTCCTTGTGGGCGGCAGGCCCTTTGATGGCTCACAAGACGTCTTCGGCGTCTTTGGCGAGGTCTCCATTCCGCTCGCGTCATGGATCGATATTCAGGCCGCCGTGCGTCACGAACGCTATGGCGACGATGAAGGCGGCTCGACGACGGATCCGAAAATCGCGGTCCTGTTACGCCCGACCGATTCGTTCTCTGCGCGGGCGTCGTTCTCGACATCGTTCCGCGCGCCGTCCGTGTTCCAGCAGTTCGGCGAGTCAACGACGCTGCAACAAGTCAGCGACGCGGGCGCAACCGCATTCGTCGCGGTGCGAACCCTTGCGCCGACCGATATGAGCGGCGCCATCACCGCCCGGCCAATCCTGCCGGAAGAATCTGAAGCCTTTAATGTTGGCGCCAGTTGGGAGCCGATCGACGGGCTGCAGTTTGACGTTGATTATTTCAACTTCGATTTCTCTAACGTCATCATCGCGACTGCGCCTCAGGCTATCCTTGATGCGGCAAACGCCGGCGATGCGGCCTCTATCGCCGCAGTCATTAGATCGCCCGCAGGCACCGTTCTGCAAATCAACAATGATTTCGTGAACGCATCGTCCGTTGAGACCTCCGGCATCGATTTTTCAGCCCGGTGGGACATTGATATGGGCGGCGCCGGAACCCTCACTCCAAGCGTCACGGGCACTTATATCGTGAACTATGACATTATCGATCCGCAGGCCGGGATGGTCGACGGCGAAGGCAACCGAAACTTCAACAATTTCGGCACCGCGACGCCGGAGCTGCGCCTCAACGGCGGATTGCAATGGTCAAACGGCGCGCATTCCATGAATTTCTTCTTGCGTCACATCGATGGGTATACGGACGACCAGAATGGCGTGCCAATCGATTCCGATACCCGCCTCGATGTTCAGTATGCGTTGGCGATCAATGAACTGATGGATCGCGACAAGCTCGCCCAGATCACGATCGGCGGGCGCAACATCACCGGCGAGGAACCGCCGCAGGTCTTCACCAATGGCGGGTTCGACTCGAAAGTTCACGACCCGCGCGGCGCGCTGTTGTACTTCGGTCTCGACGTCGAATTCTAATCGCGCCGAGACGGCGACGGATTGGCCCCGCCCGTTCCGGGCGGGGCTTTTTTGCGCCCGGTTGATTATCCCCGGCCGCACGCCCTATGCCGCCCCCATGAGCGACAAAGCAGAAATCCTCGATCTCACTGGCTATCGCTGTCCGGTGCCGGTCATTCGCCTCGAGGCGGTGCTCAGAGCCCTTCCTGAGGGGGCGCAACTGACTGTTTTTGCTGATGATCCGGTCGCGGCGATCGATATCCCCTTGAGCTGCCGCGAAGGCGGGCATGGCTGCGACAGGCGACCGGATCACGGCGAAACTTGCGTCTTTCGGGTCACGCGGGGCGGTAAAGATTAGGCCCGCGCAGGCTTTTGCCGGCCCTGCTTTTGCCTTCCCGGACCCTTAAGGTTAATGTAGTCTTACGACGTTCAGGCCTCGTCCCGCCTTTGTTTGCGGCGGGCGGCGGACGGCCGAAGTCGCTGAATTGGGGTGACTGGTTGAGGGGAAGCTGGGAATGACGAGAAATCCGATGACTTTTGCAAATAAAGCTCGCCGGGCGCTCGGCGGACTTGCGGCTGCGTCCGCATTGGCGCTGGCTGCGGCCGGTCCCGCTCACGCCACGTATGAGGCCGGGGTTCAGGCCTATGCGAACGGCCAATACCAACAGGCGCTTGATATCTGGCGGCGCTTCGCGGTCGCCGGCGACGTTCGATCAAAGAAAATTCTTGGCGACGTCTATTCCGGCAAGCCCCTTGAGGGCGCCAAAGAGGCCGCCTCGCCGCTGGAAGAAATTCCAGTCGACAATGTCCAGGCGCTCGTCTGGTACACGCTCGCGGCCTATCACGATTTCACTGCCTATCAGACGCCGTCCGCACACGAAGTAAACGCGCGCATTCTCGCCGAACAGCGTCTGCCGGAAATCCGCGGGCGTATGTCGACCGCCGACGTCAACAAGGCGGAGAATTATGTTGCGCAGACGTTTGAAGCGGGCAGCGCCTACGATCTCTATCGCCTCGGCGAGATGTATCAAAAAGGCGCAGGGGTTGAAAAAGACAACGTTCGGGCGCTGCAGCTTTACGCGCTCGCGAAGGAACGGGGCGTTGGCGAAGCGTCGGCGGCGTATGAGTTCCTGGAGCCGCTTACAAACAAGAATGAACGCGACATGGCGCTCGACAAGGTTACCGGCTGGCAGCCCCCTTTGCCGCCGGAATACACCGGCAAGACGCCGCAACAGGAAGAGCTTGAGCGCCTGAAACGTCAGTATGAAGAACTGAAGATGGCCGATGCGCTTAAAGCGGTATCGGATATTGACGTTGAACTTATTCAGCGCGCGCTCGCCGCTCTCGGCTTCCGGCCGGGTGCTGTCGATAACAAACTCGGACCATCGACCCGAGCGGCGATCCGTCGGTTCCAGTATGCGTCCGTCGCCCGCGATACGGGGCTGACGGAAGACGAAAAACAGGCGGTCGTCACCGGCGTTTTGACGCCGCGCCAGACGGTCGATCTCTTTGGCGACGCCGCGGGCGTTGCCCATCCGATGTCAGAATATGTTTACGGCATCATGCATGTGCGCGGCATCGGCGTTTCCCAGGACGGATCGCAGGCTGTCTCCTGGCTTGTAAAAGCGGCCGATCACGACCTCGCCATCGCGCATTACGCGCTTGGCGTCGTCTATCGGGACGGTACCACGGGCCTCAACGAGATTTCGCCGGATGAGCGCAAATCCGCCTATCACTTCGCGCAGGCGTCTGCGCTTGGGTACAAGCCCGCCAATGATGCGCTTCGGCGCCTCAGTTTTGAATATACGCGCGACGTCCAATAGTCGGAGGGGATGAAGATGAAACGGTTAGTATCCATGAAATTCGTTCCGATTGCCGGCGTGCTCGCCGCAGGAGCGCTCGTGATCGCCGACGCTGCAAACGCACAATCGCTCGGCGGCTTCCCGATACGCGAGCCTGGCGCCGGATCACCGTCTTCCGGATCGGGCGGCGGAAAACCGGCCAAAGACGGCCCGATGCAGATCATCGTCGATGTGAACGGCCCCGGGCCTTACAAGACGATTTCTCACGCTGTGAAAGACGTTGCCGAGGGCGGCGTCGTTTATGTCATGCACGGCGTCTATTCAGAATCCATCGACCTAACGAAGTCCGTCTTCATTCAGGGCGACCGCGGCCCCGGTTCGGGCGTTGAGATCTCCGCGCCCATGAACGAGCCCTGCCTTACCTTCAATCCGAAGCAGACGACCGCGCACGCCGTGGTGGCCAACGTACAGTTCGCGTCGAAGATCAATTCGAGCGCCAACGCCTGCGTAGACGTCCATCAGGGCGTCTTTACGCTGAAGGAAAGCGACGTCTTGGGCTCGGGCGTGCGCCCCGCCGTCAAAATTTCCGGCGGCACGGTGATGCTGGAGAAAAACCGCATCTCGGCCGGCTCGGAAGGGGTTTTCGTCGAGCAGGCTCATTCCCTGTCGCAGAGCTTCATTATCGACAATAAAATTCTTCAAAACAAAGTCGGCGTCGACATCGCCAATGGCAGCCGCGCTGATGTCGTCGTCGCCGGCAACGAGATTTTCGACAATCTCGACAGCGGCGTGAAGTCATCCGGCTTCGGATCGGCCAAGCTGATCGGCAACAAGATCCGCAACAACAAGGGCTCCGGCGTCATTCTCGACAAATACGCCAAGCTCTCACTCGTTCGCTATAATGAGATTGTACAGAATTCCGGCGACGGCGTCGCCATTCCGTTTGGCGTCAACGGCGTCATCGAAGACAACGATATTGTCGGCAATGACGGGCTTTCGATCTTTATTCGCGAAGGGCTTGAGCCGAAGATCACCAACAACACAGTCAAAAATAACGGCGGCGACAGATGCTCGAAGCGCGACCGGCGCAAGGGCCGCTGCTAAATCCTTGACGCTGCACTAAACTAAAAACCCCCGGTTTCGCGGCCGGGGGTTTTTCTTTGCTTGGCCCTATAGATATTGGATGCGCGCATATCGGGAGCAATTGTTGCGCGCGATGCGCGACAGGCGCCGATGCGGCACCTCATAAGCATCCCGGCCCTTCGGTACGATGGAGCAAACCCGCTGTACGCGGCCTGACCGCGTCCAGTAATTTTCCTCAACCACCGTCACATAAGCGCGGTAACGGCGCAGGTCGATATTGCGGCGGAATACGACCTCGCTGCGCGGGCGATAATAGCCGCGCCGGCTGTACCGACGATCATTGTAGTAACGCCGACTATAACGGCGGTCATAGCGGCTGCCGCCATACCGATCATAACGGCTTACCGGCCGATAGGCACCGCTACGGGAATAGCGATCAGCGTCGTAATAGTCGTAATAGTTGGCGTCATGCGAGCGATGATCGTGATCAGTCGGGCAGTAGGAGGGCCGGCGTTCGGCGGCGGCTTCCGTCGCCATCAACACGCCAGCGACGGCAACGAGCGCCGCGCATAGTTTCGGAATGACTTGCATCGATTTCTCCGCAGCCCCGCAGCCATTCTCGGACGCGCCCCAGCCCCTGATCGATGGTTAATCATAATGTCCGCAAAATGCGGCGAGATTAGCGCAAGGGTCGCCGCGCTATTGTCACAATTGACGAGGGCGGGTGCAATTCAATCCGGACAAAGATGAATTAAACGCTTTGAGAAGCGTGGATTTCGCCCGGCTGCGTTCGCGTCGCGAACGGTCGCAGCTCCCCGCGCGCGAAAGCGCGCAAACGAAGAAACCGTGACGGCGGATTCGCGGAGATATCGTAATCTCACTTGACTTCCTTCGCTTCGCGAAGGGTTCAAGCTCGTGGTGCCCCCCGCCGGAATCGAACCGGCACTTCCAAAGGAAACTGGATTTTGAATCCAGCGCGTCTACCAATTCCGCCAGAGGGGCCCCTTGGTAAGAGCGCGGCATGATAGGCGCGCGCAACGGCCGGTCAAGCGCGGAAATAGGCTCGCTCCCTGCGTTTTGAAATTCTTCACGCCTTGCCGTGACAATCAGCTAGGAACCCGCCCCGAAAGCGCCCTAAGAAAGCCGCAGCCGAGATTAACAAGATGCGCGCCATGCCCGCTCCTTCATCAGATGATGCAAACGTCGCCGCCAAGCGCCAGCGTGAGGCGCATGGCGCGACGCGGGTGCTGGCCGGCATTCTGGCGGACTTGCGCACAAACGCCGAGGCCAATCCGGCGCTAAAAACGGACGACGACGAACCGCAGGCGCGGCTCGGCGACATCGTTGATCGCCTCGATGAGCGCGCATACGGCTTTTTGATCTTATTGCTCGCGCTGCCGTGCTGTCTGCCATTTGTTTATGTGCTGCCGCAGATCGTCGCCCTGCCGATGTTGGCGCTCGCAGCGCAACTGGCTGCGGGCCGACGCCATCCTTGGCTGCCGAAAGCGCTTCATGACCGGACGTTTTCAATTCCTGCTTTTGAGAAAGTGGTGGTGCGGGCGTCACGCTATGTGGGCTTTGTCGAACACGTTGCGACGCCGCGCCTCAAACCGGTGACAAGCCATCTGGGCGCGCGGTTCATCGGCGTCCTGATGCTCGCGCCCATGGCGTCGATCCTGATCCCGCTTCCGTCGACAAATACGGCGCCTGGCATCGGCGTCGCAATCGCCGCGCTGGGACTCATCGAACGCGACGGCGTCCTCGTGATCCTCGGTCTCCTCTTCGGCCTCGCATGGGTTGCGTTGCTGGCCTTTCTTGGCCTTGAAGCCGCCAGCCTCATAAAAGCCTGGATCGGCGGCGCTTTCTGATCGTCGGCCGCACGGAGGCGGCGGTGTGACGAATCGCAACGGCGCGGCGATCGCGCCGATCGCTTATATATTCGCCATGTCCGGTGTTTTTGCGAGTTTCAGTTTTTCAGAGCGCGTCCTCACGCTCGCCTTCGCGATCTCTGGCGCGCTGCTCGCGCTCGCGCACATGTCGGAGTTCCTGCTTGGTCTTGTCCCTTGCATTCTCTGTCTCGACCAGCGCGAAGCCCATTGGGCGGCGCTCGGCGTCGCCGCAGCTGGCGTCATTGCGGCGCGGGTGTTCGGGTCGCGCCTCGGCGCCGCCGCCGCCGTCGGCGCCGCGGCTCTCGTTTATGCGGTCAGCGCCGGCCTCGCGTTTTATCACACCGGCGTCGAATACGAGTTCTGGCCGGGACCGGCGTTGTGCGCCGGCGGCGGCCCTATCGGCCCCGTCAATATTGACGATATTGGCGCCGCGCTTGACGGGCCTGTAGACGCGCCTGCCTGCGACGATGTTCAGTGGTCGTTTCTTGGCGTCTCGATGGCCGGGTATAATCTCCTGATCTCGGCTGGGCTGTTTGCACTCACCCTTGGCGCCGCCTTGGCCGAAACGCGGCGCGTTCGCCAAGTAAGATTCGGAGAACAGTCGTCATGACGAATGCGCCGAAAAAGCCCGGGCCGCGTCAGGTGCGTCTCGCCGAGATGTTGCGTGTCGATCACGCCGGCGAATATAGCGCCGTCGCAATCTACCGAGGTCAGCGCGCGGTCTTTGACCAGCTGCCGCACAAGGCGCATATCGCCGACGAAATCGCTGACATGGAAGCTGGTGAGGAACATCATTTGCGGACATTTGACCGTCTACTCGCCGAGCGAAAGGTCCGGCCGACTTTGCTTGCACCGCTATGGAACGCAGCCGGTTTCGGTCTCGGCGCGGCGACGGCGCTGATGGGCGAGAAAGCGGCGATGGCGGCGACCGCGGCGGTCGAGGACGTGATCGAAAAACACTACGCCGAGCAGCTCGGCGAGCTTGGCCCTGACGAGCCGGCGCTTGCGGAAACGGTTCGCCAGTTCCGCGAAGACGAACTTGAACACAAGCATACGGCGGAAGAGGCCGGCGCTGCGGAGACGCCGGGTTACAGGCTTATATCGGCGGTGATCGGCGCGGGCTGCCGCGCCGCCATAAAAATTGCCGAAAAGGTCTGATGCCGCGGCGCGAACAGGCCTTTGATCGCCTTCGTCGCTCCGCTATGGTCCGCCGCAATTGGGGGTCTAATCTAGGGAGCATTCATGAGCATGAAGAAGATACTACTCGGCGTTTCGGCGGCGGCGCTCATCGTCGGCTGCGGCGATCAGACTGGCGGTTCGTCAACCGCGCCGACCCAGCCTGCGGAAGGCGAAACGCAACGGCTTGTTGAAGAAGCGGCGCCGACGCGCGCCGACGCCGAGGCGTTTATCGAAAAAGTCGAAACGTGGACCCGCGATTTCGGAGAATATTATTCGCGCGTTTCCTGGGTGCAGGCGACCTATATCAACTACGACACCAACTGGCTGGTGACCAAGGCCGACACGGAGTTCACGGAACAGGGCGTCAAATTCGCCAATGAAGCAAAACGCTTCAACGATCTCGATCTGCCCGAAGAGATGACGCGCAAACTCGAAGCGATCAAGCTTGGCGTCAATCTTCCCGCCCCTGAACGACCCGGCGCTGCGGCGGAGCTTGCCGAAATTAACACCCGCATGGGCGCCGCCTATGAGACCGGCAAGATCGAGCTCGACGGGGAAGAGGTGCCGCGATCAACGCTCGAAACCATGATGGGCGACGTTCGCGATCCGGCGAAACTTCAAGAGATCTGGGCGAAATGGCGCGACGTTCCGACGGCCGCGGACGGCGATGGCAATTCGATCAAGTCCGACTATTCGAAGATGGTGGCGCTCGCCAATGAAGGCGCGAGCGAACTTGGCTATGCCGACGCCGGCGCCATGTGGCGCTCGCGCTACGACATGGAGCCCGACGCCTTCGCCGCCGAAATGGATCGGCTCTGGGGCCAGGTAAAGCCGCTCTATGATGAATTGCACTGCCATGTGCGCGCGAAACTCAATGATCAGTATGGGGACGAGGTTGTTCCGCTCGATCAGCCGATCCGCGCCGATCTTCTTGGCAACATGTGGGCGCAGACCTGGGGCAACATCAATGATCTCGTTGAACCGGAAGGCGCCGCGCCCTCTTACGATCTGACCGAACGGCTGGTCGCAGGCGACTATACGCCGATCAAGATTTTCGAGACGGGCGAGGATTTCTTCTCGTCGCTTGGCTTTGATCCCTTGCCCGAAACTTTTTGGGAACGCTCCATGCTGACCAAGCCGGCCGATCGCGAGGTCGCGTGCCACGCATCAGCCTGGGATCTCGATTGGGCCGACGACATTCGCGTCAAAATGTGCACCAAGGTGAACGCAGACGACTTCCGTACGGTACACCACGAGCTTGGCCACAATTACTATCAGCGCGCCTATCAGGATCAATCGGTGCTGTTCCAGACCGGCGCCAATGGCGGCTTCCACGAAGCCATCGGCGACATGGTCTCGTTGTCGATTACGCCGGACTATCTGAACCAAATCGGCCTGATCGATGAGGTTCCCGACGCTTCAAAAGATCTTGGCCTGTTGATGACGGAGGCGCTGGAAGGCGTCGCGTTCCTGCCCTTCGGTCTGCTGATGGACAAATGGCGCTGGCAGGTCTTCTCCGGCGAGTTGACGCCCGAGACCTACAATCAGGGCTGGTGGGATTTGCGCACCCAGTATCAGGGCATCCGCCCGCCGGTGGAGCGCGGGTCTTCGGATTTTGATCCGGGCGGCAAATACCACATCCCCGGCAACGTCTCCTATGAGCGCTATTTCCTCGCGCGCATTCTTCAGTTCCAGTTCCACAAGGCGGCCTGCGAGCTCGCGGGATGGGAAGGCCCGCTTCACCGCTGTTCCGTTTACGGATCGAAAGCGGTGGGTGCGCGGTTTAACGCGATGCTCGAATTGGGAGCGTCGGAGCCCTGGCCTGAGGCGCTTGCCGCCTTCACTGGCACGCGGGAAATGGACGGATCGGCCATTGTCGAATATTTCGACCCGCTGATGGTCTGGCTGAAAGAACAGAACGCTGACCGGACCTGCGGCTGGTAGCTCATTCGACCTTCAATGCGATAAAGGCCCCGCTTTTGCGGGGCCTTTTTTGTCTCGGAGAAACGCCGTCTTTTGAGGCGTTTTTTCATAAAATACCGGAGCCGGCTTTCACGACTCCTTTGCACGCGCTGAATAACTCCGGTGACACACATTCAGGTCGCCCCATGGCCATTCGCGTCGATATTGACGAGCAGGATCTAAAACGCCTGCACAAGGAAACCGACAGGCGGTTTAACCGCCAGGCAATAATGTTGTCTGCGTCATGCGCGATTATCCTTCTCGCCGCGGCGGCGGGAATCGTCGCAACACGACGATCATTCCAGGGACTCGCCGCAGCGCATGCTCACGATGCATCGCTAACCGCTCCCGCTGCAGCGCTTGCTATTTCCGTACTGCTGATTGTTGTCGCAGGTTTCGTCGGCGGTCTTCTATTCAAGGCGCGCCGCAAACTGCGAGCCGCGAGCCGGCGCGACGCGGTCAAGCGCGGGCTCACAACCGGTCGCTTCGAGTTCTTTTTCACCGACAAGGCCCTCATCGCGAAAGGCGCGCAAGCAACCCGAAAAGCAGCCTGGGCCGGGCTCGATCGCATCGCCGAGACCAAATCAAATATTGTTTTCTGGCGGCGCGGCCAGGTTTTCGCCTTTCTGCCGAAAGAGGGCCTTGCCGACGCAGCTCTCTACGAAAAGCTGGCGCGCATCCACGGTCCCGCGATCGCGAACAAACTTTCCTGTCGCGACAAAGCCGGCGCCAATCCGCACAAAATCGCGTTCGAATGCGCGAGGGATGACTACGATGAATATCACCGGCTTTATTTGGACCGGTTGGACGGACGATCTGCTATTTTCCGGCGGATCTTTCAATGGCCCGCATGGCCGCCAGTCCTGTTGGTTTTCGCGCTCGCAATCGCAACGCTCGCAGCATACGGATTTGTCGCAACGGCAAGCATCGCCGCCGGCGCTGTCGCATTGATCGCTGCGCTTTCGGCAATTTTTATTTTCTGTCTGAATACTGAATTTTTTCGCGGGCCCGCTCATCCCTTACAAAGGCGCACGCGCTGGCCCTATGCACAATCCGAGCTGATCAGCCTTGCTCTCTTCAAAAGCGGCGTCTGCGTAACGCGCAGCGATGGCGAGGAGATATATCCATGGACGGCCTTTGAACGTTTCGTAAGCTGTCCCTTGACCGCTTATTTGGTGCTGACGCCGCAGATCGTCCTCCCGGCGCCCAAACGTGCGTTTCTGGACAAGGTTCACTTTCAGGCTTTTGTAAATTACGCCCGCGCCCATATCGACGGCGCGCGAAAACAGACGGCCGTGCAGGCCAGAGCCCGCCTGACGCGACAGCTTTTACCTGGCGTCAAAAAAGCGAAAACGAGACAGAATGTCGTCAAGGCGCTTCCGGCCCGCGCGCCCTTAAAGGCGCTGCCCCGAAAGATCGCGCCCAAAGCGCTGTCCCCTAAGGCGATGCCGAAGGCGTCGTCACGCAAAAAGGGGCAAGGCTCCGCTGTCGATGCCGTACGGTCGGCGGCTAAGGCGCGTATAGCTGCGGCTAGTTAAGAGACGTGATCAGCAGCGCGCGTCAGGCGTTTTGACCGGTAGGGGCTGTCGTCACGGAGCCATCCAACCCACCCGACTGTTGCTCACGCTGTCTGTTCGCAAGGAAAATCGCCATGAAGTCGATCGGCTCCAGCATCAGGGGCGGGAAATTTCCGTTTCGGGTCGCATCGGCGATAATCTGGCGCATAAAGGGGAACAGCAGCCGTGGGCATTCCACCAGCATGACGCCCTCCAGTTGCTCGCGCGGCATATTCTTGATCTCGAATGCGCCGGCATAGGAGGCCTCAACGATGAAGATCGCTTCGTTGTTGTGCTTCGCCTTCGCCGACAGGGAAAGCTCCACCTCGTATTGATCCGGGCCGAAGTTGCGTGCGTTGACATCGACACTGACGTCCATCTGTGGCGACTGACCGTCCTGGAAAATCTCCGGCGCGCGCGGGTTTTCGAATGACAGATCTTTCAGATACTGCGCCAGAACGAGAAAGCTGGGACCGCTGGCGTTATTGGGGCCCTTGGGCCCGCCATTGCCGGTGGGAGTAGGAGTTTCTGACATGGGGTACCGTCTTGCAGATGTCGTCGCCGGCGTTTAGCGGCCGGCGACCGGAACGCGGCTCCATACACGTCAGGCGCCGGGCTCGCAACCCGAGGCGGCCTTGTCCGCCCTATCGCTCAATAACGGTGACGCGCGCATCGCCGCGCTCGATCCGCCGCTTGATCGCGGCCAGAGCCCGCCGTCCGAGCCAGCGGCGCACAGGCGGGATCAAGAGGGCGAAACCGACGGCGTCCGTGACTAAGCCGGGCGTCATCAGGAACGGAGCGGCGACGACCAGCAATGCACCATCGACCGCGGATGCGACCGGCGGACGGCCCTCATTCATGTCTTGGCGGGCCGCATTCATGGCCGCGAGGCCCTGCAGCCGGATCAGCGCGCCGCCCAGTATCGCCGTCCCGATACAGGCCGCGACGACCGGCAATACGCCAAAAGCGCTTCCAGCCGACAGAAGCACGTAGATTTCAACGATCGGCGCGATCACGAAGAGTATAACGAGTAGTAAACCCATAGATGTCTGGTGTATTCCGCTCTTTCGCGCCTATATAGGGTGCGAAGGCGCAAAATTAAGCTTTTTGTGGTGTGCTGAGAGAATTATGGACCCGGTTCTCCTGTTTTTTATTGGCGTAGCAGGCTTCGTGCTGTTCCGACTGTTTTCAGTGCTCGGCACGCGAACGGGGCACGAGGCGCGTCATGAAATTGACGCGGGGATGCAGCGGCGCGGCGAAGACGAACACGCAGCGGACGCCAGCCGGGCGGACGAGGACGAAGAGGGCGAGCCTGTGCGCGCCGTTTCCACCAACGCCCGCGTCCTCCGCGAAGCCGACGCCGACTTTGATGAAAACGAATATCTCGCCGGCGCCCGCATGGCCTACGAAATGATCGTTGAAGCCTTCGCGTCCGGCGATCTGAAATCGATCCGCGCCTTTCTCGGCGGCAGCGTCTATGACGCGTTCAAGCAGGCTGTTGTATCGCGCGGAGAGGCCGAACATTCCTCCGACGTAAAATTCGTCGGCATCGAACACGCTGCAATCGTTGATGCGAACGTCGACGATGACTGGATGACCGCCGTTACGGAATTCACCTCGAACCAGGTGCGCGTCACCCGTGACAAGGACGGTAATGTCGTCGACGGCGATCCAAACCGCATCGAACTCGTCAGAGACCGCTGGACCTTTGCGCGCAAGCGGACGAGCCGCGATCCGAACTGGATGCTGATCGCCACAGGCGCGGCCTGACCTTTTCGGCAGGACGGGGCCCGTGTGACCATGGACGCTTCACCGGCACAGACCCCGACCCTCAAACAAAGCCTCATCTTTCTGTCGATCGGCGTCGCCGCCGCATTGATTGCGTTCGCCGCCATTTTTACGGGAGTTTTCCCGGGAGCGCCCTGGCGAGACGTTGACGACGACGCCTACGGTCCGCCGTCTCCCGTCTTTCGCATTGCTTCCTATGACGCGCTGCCCGGATGGCGCGAAGACAATGTGGGCGCGGCGATGCCGGCGTTTCTTCAGTCCTGTCAAAAGATCACTGAAAGATCGGCGGACGCCCCGGCGAACGCGCTCGAAAATCTCGGACCCGAATACGAAAACTGGTCGCTCGCTGGAAAGATCGCAGACTGGTCGAGCACCTGTGACAGCGCGAGCGCCCTCAATCGCGACGACTATGGCGAGGCAGGCGCGTGGAACGCTGCGGTTCGGGAATTTTTCGAAACGCATTTCAGCCCGATCGAAGTGCTTGCCAAACGCGCGCCACTGAGGGACGGACCGGCGCGGGGACGCTCCGCACGCATCGAAGGGTCGGGCGTATTCACCGGCTATTTTGAGCCGACCTATGAGGGAAGGCGGGCGCCGCAAGCCCCATTCACGGCGCCGCTTTACGCGCGCCCGGGCGATTTGGTCGACGTGGAACTCGGCCGGTTCCGGCCGGACCTTGCCGGCGAACGCGTCGCCGGACGGCTGGAGGGAACGCGCCTCGTTCCCTATCCGGCGCGGCGCGCGATCAATGAGGGCGCGCTTGATGGTCGCGCCGAGCCCATCGCCTGGCTCGATCCGGATGATTTGTTCTTTTTGCAGATTCAGGGGTCCGGCCGGATTTTATTTGGCGACGGCGAAACCATGCGCGTGGGATATGACGGCGCCAACGGGCAGGCATACACGGCAATCGGCCGGGTCCTCGTCGAGCGCGGCGCAATGACCGTTGCGGACGCGTCGATGCAGTCGATTCGCGACTGGCTTACAAATGCAAGCGATGAAGAGGCGCGCCGCTTGCGCGAGGAAAATCAATCCTATGTCTTTTTTCGCCGGCTGGATCTGCCGCCGGAAGGCTTCGGCCCGCTTGGCGCGCAAGGAGCGCCGCTTTTGCCCGGGCGCAGCCTCGCCGTTGATCGGCGGTTTCACGCCCTCGGCGCGCCGGTCTTCGTTGACATTGATCCCGTACCCACCGTCGGACCGACCCCGATCCGTAGGCTGATGATTGCACAAGATACCGGCGGCGCCATTCGCGGCCCGGTGCGGGGGGACTTTTTCTGGGGCGCCGGCGACGCGGCGGCGACGCATGCCGGCGGCATGAATGCGAAGGGCCGGCTTTTTGTCCTGCTGCCGAGAGCCCGCGCCAATGCGCTGGCCACCCGCGAGACATCCTCGTGAAAACGAAACGCAGGCTAACAAAAGAAGACCGGGAGGTCTGGTTCGCAGTTACGCGCGGCATCGAGCCCTATCACGCAACGCCGGTCGCGCCGTCTCCCGCGCCTGCGACCGGCGTTGCGATCGAACGACCCGTTTCGCGGCGCGCCGGCGCGCCGATAAAAGCGACGCCGTCCCACAAGTCGCCGGCGACAACGACCGGCGATCCGAAACTCGACCGCCGCGCGGCCCGCGGTCGCATACCCATCGACGGAACCCTTGATCTCCACGGGTTCAATCAGGCGGCAGCGCACGTCGCCCTGCGGCAGTTTCTGGTGCGGGCCAAAGCGCATCACCACCGCTGCGTCCTCGTTGTCACAGGCAAGGGGACGACGTCCTCGGGGTCAGGAATATTACGCCGCCGTTTCCTTGAGTGGATCGATGAGCATGAACTGCGCGAAATGATTACGCGGGTCGCGCAGGCTCATCAGCGCCATGGCGGCGCCGGCGCCTTTTACGTTTTCCTGAAATCGGCGCGAGGCAAACGCGCTATCCGTTAAGCAGCGTTTTCCAGATAATGAATGCAACGACCGCCGCCGGGATCAGGTAGAAAAACGCGATCCGCGAAAAACGAATAAAGAAGGTCTCGGCGATGTCGGCGAACAGGGCCCCCGGCGCCTCGCTCCACCAGCGGCGGGCCTTATGCTTCGGCAATTGCGCCGTTGGCATGCGCGTATCGCCCTCGCGCCGGGATTGCGCCTCGAACGGCATGACGGCCAACACGCGAACGCCGCGATTCTTCCAGCGCTGGAAGGACTTTTTCATGGCGCCGTTCACAACGGAACCGCGCAAGCGACGCGTCAGCGCCGCGAATGGGCCATAGCTGAAATCGGACGGTTCAAATTCGATATCGAGCGCAACGTCGGCCGGCGCGCCGGTATTGGAATCCTCGTCCATTCGGACGACGGCGTGCCTGACGCCGTAATTGCGCAGGAAGTTTTCAACATCGCCGATGGACGCCGCTGAGGAGTCCCGCCGGAACGCCATCATGACCCGCACGCCGCGCCGGCCAGCGCTTTGAACGGAAAGTAAAATCCACGATGCGACCGCGGCAGCGCCGCCAAGGGCGATCGCGCTCGCCGCCGTGAGCGAGGACATCCACGAAAGAGAGGCCGGCAAATCAACGAGCGCAACAGACGTACCGCTTAATCCGTAGAAACCGAAGATAGCGAGCAGCGCAGCGAGCGCCCCGGCTGCATAGCCGAGCATCTGCATGAAACCCTCGCCGATCGACCCGCCCGGCGCACCGACAGCGTGAAGACGTTTAACCCAATACGCCGTGCGCGCATCCGTGGTGCGATATCTGTCTTCATAGAGGGAGAGGTCCGGGTTGTTTTCGACGACCATGAAGCGCGTTTTCGCGGGCGCCTCGTCATCGAAATCATGGTCGATAATGACGTAGTCGGACGATCGCATGGCGACTTCGTAGGGCAACACCATGGCGAAGAGTTTGCTCTTCTGAGATTCCGCGCCGAGCGTTGAAAAGACGCGCGTATCGCCATTCACCGGATCGAAGAACGTGTTCGTCTGGCGCGCCGAATTGGTCGTTTCCCGCGCCAGCCGCGCCAATTCGCGATGAGGTTCGACCATCTGCGCGATTTCCTGCACCTCAACGCCGATGGCGCGCAAACCGTCGAGTTTGGATTTGCACCGTCTCGACGCCTCGGGCCCCGCAAAAACCATGTCGATCCGATCACGGATTAGTTTCTGGTCGGCCATGTCGATGGGCAGGCCGGCGCGCGGGGCTTCCGCCTCCACCGCCGAGCCCGGCGCATTGCCGCTTCCTGCATCCGCCGGCCCGAAGGAAACACGCAAGCGCCGCTGCAGATTTGAAAATCCTGTGCCGGGATGGGCGGATTGTATCAGATCGTAAAGCTGCGACTCATGAACTGCGAGGCAAAGATCGTCGGTCGCCTCGACCTGTTCGATCGCCCGCACGGAAAAGAGGCTCGCAATCGCACGCAGCGTTTCATAGTCATAGCCTGAATAGGGATTGTAAAACGGAACGACCGCGAAGTCGGCGGTGTTCTGTTTCACCGCCATCAGCGACTGTTCTTTTGTGCGCAGCGGCTGCGTTACGGCGTGGCCGTAATCGAAGCGACTGTTCTTGCTTGCCTCGTCGAACTCGCGTTCGAGTCGCGCCGACGCCGCCGTGTATCCTGCGTCCGGCACTGTGCCGGTGGCGCGGGCGCGGCGCAGAAACTTGCCCGTCGCCTGATAACCAAACCCCCACTCCTCGCCGGTAAAGGCGATACGCGGGCGCGGCTTGTCATTTTGTTTTGATGTCTCCGCCGGCTTGTCAGAAAAACGGGGGTCGGCGTCCTCTGCATACGCCATCATCGACCGTCGTTTAAACAACCTTGGCGCGCCGTCTGCCATCGCGAGGCCCCACACTGTCTCCCTCAATGCGTCTAAGATTAACCTGCTATTAACCGTAGCGGAAGCCCGCCCGCCGGGGTTCATGCGGTTCTGACGCTGGTGCGCGCTCGGCGCCACAGGCGTCGGCGGCGGCGCAATAAGGTGCTGAAACTAAAAGATAATTACACATTTTCGTCAGGCAGCTCGTCGGCGCGCCGCCGAGCCGGCGGGCGGGCCCCAACATTTCCGGACGTAAAGCGACGGGCCTAGAGGATGTATTTCGACAAATCCGCGTTGCGACTGATCTCGCCCAGCCGGGCTTCGACATAGTCGGCGTCAATGGTGATCGCCTCGCCGGACCGGTCCGTCGCCGTGAAGGAAATGTCGTCGAGAACGGTTTCCATGATCGTCGCAAGGCGCCGGGCGCCGATATTTTCAACGCCTGCGTTGACCGCGGCGGCGGCGTCGGCAAGAGCGTCGGCCGCGTCGTCGGTGAAATTGAGCTCGATCTCTTCGGTTTTTAAGAGCGCGCTATATTGCTTGATAAGGCTCGCTTCGGGTTCGACGAGAATGCGCCTTAAGTCATCGCGGGAGAGCGCATCAAGCTCGACCCGGATCGGCAGGCGCCCTTGCAATTCCGGCAACAAATCGGACGGTTTCGAAAGATGGAACGCACCAGACGCGATGAACAGGATATGATCCGTCTTCACAGGCCCATGCTTTGTCGCAACCGTCGCGCCTTCGATCAGCGGAAGGAGGTCACGTTGCACGCCTTCGCGTGAAACGTCAGCTCCGCCGCGTTCGGCGCCCCTCGCGATCTTGTCAATCTCATCGAGAAAGACGATGCCGTCATTTTCCGCCAACGCGACGGCGTCGCGCGCCAGCGCTTCGTCGTCGACGAGATTATCGGATTCTTCAGCGACCAATGGTTCGTATGCGTCCTTGACCTTGATCCGCTTCGTCGTGCGCGGTCCCTGAAAAGCTTTGCCCAGCATATCAGACAGGTTGATCATACTCATCTGCGCGCCGGGCATGCCTGGAATTTCAAAATTCGGCGCGCCGCGCTGCGCATCGCGCAATTCGAGTTCTATTTCGCGATCGTCAAGTTCGCCTTCGCGCAGCATTTTGCGGAAGCGCTGCCGGGCGGCGTCGCCGCCGGATGCGCCGACAAGCGCGTCGAGCACGCGGTCTTCCGCCGCCGTCGCGGCGGCGGCTTTCACTTCCTCGCGCTTTTGCTCGCGAACAAGCCCCACGGCGATCTCAACGAGGTCGCGAACAATGGAATCCACGTCGCGGCCCACATAGCCGACCTCAGTGAACTTCGTCGCCTCGACTTTCAAAAAAGGCGCGCCCGCAAGGCGCGCAAGGCGCCGCGAAATTTCCGTCTTGCCGACGCCCGTCGGCCCGATCATCAGAATATTTTTCGGCGTAATTTCGTCGCGCAGCGGCGGCTCGACGCGCCGACGGCGCCATCGATTGCGCAACGCGATAGCCACGGCGCGCTTTGCCGCTTTCTGGCCGACAATGTAACGGTCGAGTTCGGATACAATTTCGCGCGGCGAATAATCGGACATGAACAAGGTAGCCTTATTGAACAGAAGACGCCGACTTAAGACGGTGTCCGAAGAATGAAAAGGCGCCGCTCATGCGTCGATCGTTTCCAGCGTCAGCGCGTCGTTCGTATAAACGCAGATCGACGCTGCGATCCCCATCGCCTTCTTGACGATATCGGCGGCGCCAAGATCGGTTTCCGCAAGCAGGGCGCGGGCCGCGGCGCGCGCAAAATCACCGCCGGAACCGATCGCCGCAACCCCGAGCTCCGGTTCGATCACATCGCCGGCGCCGGAAAGCGTCAGCGTGACGTCCTTGTCTGCGACGATGATCATCGCCTCAAGCCGGCGTAGATAACGGTCGGTGCGCCAGTCCTTGGCAAGTTCGACGGACGCGCGCGTCAATTGCCCGGGATACTGCTCCAGCTTCCCATCGAGCCGTTCAAGCAGCGTGAAGGCGTCGGCGGTCGCGCCGGCGAAACCGCAGATCACCTTGTCGCCGGCGAGGCGGCGCACTTTCCGCGCATCGCCCTTGACGACGGTCTGACCGAGACTGACCTGGCCGTCGCCGCCGATGGCGACGGCGCCGTTTCGTCTTACGGTTAAGATTGTCGTTGCGTGCATCCCCGGCCCGTTCTCGGCGCTGACAGTCATGGCTGACACGCCCCGAAAGCCGCTAAATCATTGGACGCATTGATCATCTTTCATTATCCTCATGGCGGTAAGATGTCCGGATATGGGCCGGACAAAACCGAAGGCATTCATATGCGCGCCGCAACGGTAGAACGAAAGACCCGCGAAACGGAAATCTTCATCGCGCTCGAGATCGACGGGGTCGGCGATTACGACGTCGAAACGGGGATCGGGTTTTTCGACCACATGCTCGAAGCCTTCGCCAAACATGCGCGGATCGACCTGAAGGTTCGGGCCGAAGGCGATCTCCATATCGACATGCATCATACGGTTGAGGATGTGGGCATTGTCATGGGCCAGGCCGTCGCCAAGGCGCTGGGCGACTGCGCCGGCATCCGTCGGTTTGCGCAGGCCTATATCGCCATGGACGAAACCCTGTCGCGAGCGGTGATCGACATTTCCAAGCGGCCATACCTTGTCTGGCGCGTCGAGTTTCCACGTCAAAAAATTGGCGATATGGACACCGAACTTTTCAAGGAATGGTTTCACGCCTTTGCAACAAATGCCGGCGTCTGCCTGCATGTAGACAATCTCTATGGCGACAATTGCCACCATATTGTTGAGAGCTGTTTTAAAGCCGCCGCCCGCGCCTTTCGCGACGCCTCCGAACGGGACCCGCGCGCCGGCGCCGATGCGCCGTCGACCAAGGGCGTTCTCGGCGGGTAATTTCAGGGCGCGTAATTCCACTTTGCCGTTTGCTGCGCCGCCGCTAAAAGCGCGCCATGTCCCAGACCGTCGCCATCATTGATTACGGGTCCGGCAATTTGCGGTCGGTCGCCCGCGCCTTTGAGCGCGCCGCAACAGAAGCCGGCGTTGCGACAACGATCGACGTTACCGATGACGCCGACATAATCGGCGGCGCTGACCGTATCGCCCTGCCTGGCGTTGGCGCTTTCGCCGCCTGTATGGCGGGCCTCAAGGCCCGCGACGGCGTAATCGAGGCGCTGGAACATGCTGCGCTTGCGCGCAAACGCCCGTTCCTCGGGATCTGTGTCGGCATGCAGCTGCTTGCTGAGACCGGCCGCGAGTTCGGTGATCATGCCGGCCTTGGCTGGATCCCCGGCAGCGTCGTCCCTATTGAGGCGGCCGACATTGAGGTCCCGCATATGGGCTGGAATACGATTATGGGCCACGCACGGCGACGCATTCCGAAATTACTCGAAGGCAAGTCATTTTACTTCGCCCATTCTTTTCATTTCGAACCTGAAAATGACGCACATATTTATGGGGTTACGGCCCATGGCGGAGATCTCGTCGCAGCGGTGGGCCGGGACAATCTGCTGGGCGTTCAGTTTCATCCGGAAAAAAGCCAGTCGGCCGGCATCGACCTCATCGCCGGCTTCCTGAAGTGGAACCCGTAAGAGTATGACCGCGTTGACGCTTTATCCGGCCATCGACCTTAAGGGCGGGCAATGCGTCCGCCTGCTGCACGGTCGCATGGACGATGCAACGGTCTACAATGAGGACCCAGCAGATCAGGCGCGACAGTTTGCAAATGCTGGTTTTGATTGGGTCCATATCGTCGACCTCGACGGGGCCTTCGCCGGACGGTCAAGAAACACCGACGCCGTGTCGGCGATTCTTGGCGCTACCGCCCTCAAAACGCAGCTTGGCGGCGGCATCCGAGATATGGCCGCCGTGGAACGCTGGCTCGGCATCGGCCTGACCCGCGTCATTCTCGGCACGGCGGCTGTCAAAGATCCCGATTTTGTCGCAGCGGCGTCGAAGGCGTTTCCCGGCCGGGTCGCCGTTGGCGTTGACGCCCGAGACGGGCGCGTCAAAACCGACGGCTGGGACGGGGACACCGGCCATACGCCGGCGGAAATCGCAAAGCGCTTTGAAGATCAAGGGGTCGCGGCGATCATCTTCACCGATATCTCCCGCGACGGCGCCCTCGCCGGCGTCAATGTGGAGGCGACAGCGGCCCTCGCAAAAGCAGTGGCCATACCGGTCATCGCATCGGGCGGCGTCGCCGCCATCGACGACATTAAGACCCTCGCCAGCGTCGGCGAGGGCATTGAGGGAGCGATTATCGGCCGCGCGCTCTATGATGGCCGGATCGACCCGGCGGCCGCCATTAAGGCGGCGCAGCGTTAGAAACCGCGCATTCGGATTGGGGAAACCGGCCCGCATCTGTATGGTAGGGCCGACGTTGGGTAGGTGGAGTACGAGCCGGCGATGGGGCGTGGAGCTTTTGAGCTCGAGCTGAAGTTTACGGGCGCGCCGCAAGACATCGCGGCGCTGCAGAATGCCCGCTTTCTCAAGGCGCTAGCAACCGGCGACGGGCGCTGGGCGCGCCTTAAATCCGTTTATTACGACACAGCCGCCGGCGCCCTCGCCGATGAGGGGATCGCCCTTCGTCTGCGAGAAGGGTCCGGAAAGCGTATTCAGACGGTTAAACGAGCCACTGCCGCGGGCGCGGTCGTGCGCGAGGAATTCGAGTGCGAAATCGAGAATGGGGCGGCCTTCCCGCAATCCGTTGGCGACACTGAAGTCGATGCGCTCCTGCGCGAGCATGGCGACGCTCTTACGGAAGTTGCTGATATCCGCGTCGACCGATGGGCCCAGGCCATAAAATTTGCGGGTTCCGACTTCGAGATTGCAATCGATTTAGGGGCCGCGCGCGCGCCTCACGCCGGCGCCGCCCAGGCGCCCATCGCCGAAATCGAGATCGAGTTCAAATCCGGCGAAATGGCCGACCTTTTTAACCTTGGACGCTTGCTCGCGGACAATGCGCCAGTGCGTCTCGCCGCGCGGACAAAGCTCGAAACGGCGCAGGCGGCGGGCGCGGGAGAGATTCACACAATCGCCAAGCTGGAAAAGCCCGTCATCGACCCGGACGAGCCCGCCGTCGAAGCGCTGCAGGCCATGCTTGCGGCAATCGCCGTGCGTATCATCAGGATACAGGAGCCGCTGCTCGACATCCGCGCCGTCGAGGGCGTCCATCAGATGCGCGTAGCCCTGCGCCGGTTCCGCGCAATTGAGCGTACTTTCCGCCGCGCCATCGATACGGACACGCTTTACGCGCTGACGCGCCGGGCCCGCGCCATCGCCCATGGGTTGGGACCGGCCCGCGATCTCGACGTTTTCTTAGGCGAAACCCTGCCGGATGTTTTTTCTCGCTACCACACGCCGCCCGGCGCAAACACCATGCGCGCTAAGGCGGAAGCCATGCGCGCGGCCGCCTGGGCCGACGCTCACGCCATCATTGCCGACAAGTCCTTTACGCATTTCGTTCTCGACCTCCTTGAGGCCGGCGTGCTGGCACCCTGGCGCGCCGCCGCCAACAAGAAAGGACGCGGCGCCCTTTATGCCTTTGCGCCCGGCGCCCTCGACAAGGCGCTGAAACGCGCACGCAAAGCCGAAGCGGCCATGGACCGGACGGAACTCGCCGCCCGCCATCCGTTGCGCATTGCGCTTAAAAAGCAACGCTACGCGGCGCAAATGCTCGCGCCCCTTTACCCGCGCGAGGCGCGAAAACCCTACATGCGCGCGCTCTCGCGCCTGCAGGAGGCCCTTGGCGCCGTCAATGACGCGGTCGTCGCCCAACGGCTCGCGGAAGAGACCGGGACGGAGGCCGGCCTGACGGCAATACGCGCAGCCGGCTTCGTCTCCGGTTTTAAGGCGGCGGAAGCAGAAGCCGCGGCGGCCGAGATTGACCGGGCTTGGGAAATATTCGACAAGACGCCGCCTTTCTGGCGAGAGGAAAATGCTCGCGACACGGATCATCCCCTGCCTTGACGTTAAAGACGGCCGCGTCGTCAAGGGCGTCAACTTCGTCAACCTTCGCGACGCCGGCGACCCAATTGCGGCGGCGGAGGCCTATGACCGTGCGCATGCGGATGAATTGTGCTTTCTTGATATTTCCGCCAGCCATGAAGGGCGCGGCATTCTTCTGGGTGTCGTCGGCTCTGTCGCCGAACGCTGCTTCATGCCGCTCACCGTGGGCGGCGGCGTGCGTTCGCCAGATGACTTCCGCAACCTACTCCTAGCAGGCGCGGACAAGGTCGCGATCAACACCGCGGCGGTCAACGACCCTGATGTCGTCAACGCGGCGGCGAACCGGTTCGGCGCACAATGCGTCGTCGTCGCCATCGACGCCAAGCAAACGGGCGAGGGTCGCTGGGAAATTTTCACCCATGGGGGACGCGAAGGGACCGGTATTGACGCCGTCGGGTTTGCCAAAGACGTCGTTGCACGGGGCGCCGGGGAGATTCTCCTTACCTCCATGGACCGAGACGGCACAAAATCCGGTTTCGACATTGCGCTCACCCGCGCCATTACGGAGGCCGTCACCGTACCCGTCATCGCTTCGGGCGGCGCGGGGTCGGCGGCGCACATGGTTGAAGCCGTAAAAGAGGGCGGCGCCAACGCCGTGCTGGCCGCCTCGATTTTCCATTTCGGCGAAGTCTCGATCGATGCGATGCGCGGGGCCCTCGCCGCCGCCGGCTTGCCCGTACGGCCCTTGCCGGGCGCCAATGAGCCCGCTAAGGCGGCTCCATGACCAGCGACTCCCTCGGCGCCGTTCTTGACCGGCTTTGCGCAACGATCGACGCGCGCAAAGACGCCGATCCGGACAGTTCCTATACGGCGCAATTGCTCAGCAAGGGCGCGGAGCATTGCGCGCGCAAATTCGGCGAGGAAGCAGTCGAGGCGATCATCGCGGCGACAGGCGGCGCCCGTGAAGAACTGACAGCGGAAGCCGCGGACGTTCTCTATCATCTGTTTGTCGCGCTCGCCGCCGCCGGCGTTTCGCCAAACGACGTCGCCGTCGCCCTTGCGGCGCGGGAAGGAACGTCAGGCCTTGATGAAAAGGCCGCTCGCAAGCGGTGATATTCCGCGTTTCTGAGTTCTCTGTCGGTTGCATCGTACGTTACGAAGCGTCGCGCATTTCGCGCGATCCGGAGACGGCTGGCCGGTCGGCTTAAGGCCTCACGCCCGCCACAGGCAGTCCTCGCCCATTTCATCGAGCAACGCTTCGTGGGCGGATTTTTCCGCCTCAGTGATCCGCGAGGGCAGGGCGCGGGGCCGGGCGCGCGGCGCCTTGCTTATGCGATCGCCGCCGGTTCCATCTTCCGTCGGCGTACCGATGCGCCCAAAATCAAGGCCCGCCTGGGCGCCGCCGGTGAGCTCAATGTAGACCTCGGCGAGAAGGCGCGAATCGAGGAGGGCGCCGTGGCCGTCGCGCTCGCGTTCCTTGGTGTCGACACCGAAGCGCGCGCATAGCGCATCGAGGCTCGCAGGGGCGCCTGGGTATTTGCGCCGGGCGAGCAACATCGTGTCCGTGATTTCATTTTGGAGACGCTCAAGGCCGGCCGCCTCAAGCTCCGCCTGAATGAACGGAAGGTCAAAACCGACGCCGTTATGGGCGATAAGCTCAGCGCCCTCCACGAACTTCGAAAAGGCGGGGGCTACGCCTTCATCGGCGAAGACCGGCTTGTCGCGCAAAAACGCTTCCGACAGTCCATGCACGCGACGGGCGTCCTCCGGCATGTCCCGTTCCGGATTGACATAAGTGTGAAAATTCCGGCCCGTGATCGCGCCGTTCACCAGCTCCACGGCGCCGATTTCGACGATACGATGGCCGCGGGAAAACTGAAATCCCGTCGTCTCAAGATCGAAAACGACTTGCCTCATTGCCTTCGCCCGTTGTTGACGCCGGTCTATTCCTCCGTCACCGGATAAAGCGTCTGTTTCACCATCCCCGCCAGCCCCTTCACGGTGAAGGGTTTTTGAATATAGCCGGCGCCCTCGATCTGGTCGAGCTGCTCGCGAACCGCCGCCTCCGCATAGGCCGACATGAAGATCACCTTGGCCTTGAGGTCGAATTTCTCCCGAGCCTCTGCAACGAAGGTCGGTCCATCCATGACATTCATCATCACGTCGGAGAGAACGAGATCGAAATCGGCGCCGTCTTCTTCAAGAACCTCAAGGGCGTCCTCGCCGTCTTCAGCCTCGGTAATCTCGTAACCGCAATCCCCGAGGGTCGCGAGGACAAAGTTGCGCACCGAATCCTCGTCTTCCACGACGAGAATACGCCCCGCGCCGGTCAGGTCCGCTGGCTCGGCTCGGCGCGTCACACTGGCCGCAGATTGCTCGTCAGGCTCTTCGGTCTTGTCGTGCTCGGGCAAATAAATGCGGAACGCCGCGCCCTTGCCCTCCTCGCTTTCAAGTGCGATTGCGCCCCCCATCTGGCGGATGACGCCGTAAACGGTTGAGAGGCCCAGCCCCGTGCCACGGCCGGATTCCTTGGTTGTGAAGAACGGGTCGAAAATTTTCGCCTGGATGTCGGCGGGCACGCCCGGCCCGGTATCGGCGACTTCGATCATAATATGATCGGTCTCGCCAAGGCTCGGCAGTTTTAGGTCAGGCACCTCCTCCGCGGGGATGCGCCGTGTGCGGATGGTCAGCTTGCCGCCGGCCGGCGCCATAGCGTCACGGGCGTTGACAGCGAGGTTCATGATCGCTGTTTCAAGCTGATACTTGTCAACCTTGACGGAGGGCAGGGCGCGCCCGTTGACAAGATCAAGCTGAACCTTTTCGCCAATCGCACGGGTGAGGAACCGTGAGAAATCCCGAAGAACTTCCGTAATCGACAAGACTTCCCGCTTCAGAGTTTGTTTGCGCGAAAAGGCGAGGAGCTGCTTCGTCGTATTCGCTGCGCGCTGTGCGTTTTCGCGGATTTGGATCAGTTCCTGATAGGAGGGATCGCCCGCCGGATGCTTCAGCATTAGCCTTTCACAATGACCAAGCACCACCTGCAGATAGTTGTTGAAGTCATGGGCGACTTTCGAGGCAAGCTCGCCGATCCCGCGCAGTTTCTGGTCCTGCGCATAGTCCTCTTCCATGCGCTTGCGGTCGGAAATATCCACGGAATAGAGCAGCGTTTTGCGCTGACCGTAGGACCCGCGCTTTCGCTTTACCGGCCGTGGGAAGAGCGCGAAGGTGCGCGCTGCCGCCCCTTCGCCAACGCCGGCCTCAACGCCCATAGGCGCCGCGCCGGCGCGCGGTTTCCGGCGCGCTTCAGCCGCCAGTTCTTCCAGCGTTTCCTGTGAGAACATCTTTGCGAGGGGCGCGTTTTTCTTCTTGCCGCCGAAAACATCCGTAAACGCCTTATTGGCTTCGATGAGGCGGCCGTCACGATTGATCTCGCCGTCAACGATGGCGATGCCGAAGGGCGATTCCGAAATGTCGCCGGAAAGCGCAACTTCCTCCGGCGCCGCGTCGGGCTCGTCGATCTTCAACTCGACACAGACAAAGCCTTCACCGACGCCGCCGCGGCGAAATGCGACAAGATGGGCGTCCGCCGGGTCCGCATCGCGTCGGCGCACGGTCGCGGCGTTCTCTGCGCGGTCGATTAACCAGAGCGCCCTTGTAAGATCGGCGGTTTCGCCAAGCACCACATCGTCAATATGGCGGATGTCGCCACGCTCGGCGCCGAGGCTGTCGCGCATCGCGGCGTTGGCCCACGGGATTTGTCCGGATTTTTCCAGCGCGAAAACGGGCTCAGGGAAATCCGCATAGGACGCCGCAAGAACGTCGTGCTGTTCTTCCTCGATCGGCTGTTCGGCGAGACGCCAGGCAACGTAATCCTCAGCCCCGCGAATAGGCCGTGTGCTGACTTCAAAACGACGACGCGCGCCGCCGCCCTCCAGCCCCATCACCTGATAGATGATCTCTTCCGCCGCCTCGCCGCTTTTCGCCGCCTTGCACAGCCGAAAAACCTTGGTTGCTTCCGCGCCTTGTTGCGCAAATAACCGGTCGATACGCGGCGGCAGGCCGGCCGGCCCCATGACGCCCGCCTCTCTCGCCAGGTCGAAATAGGCGCGGTTCGCATAGGTGACGACGCCGTCGCGACGGCTGACGAGACGCGCGTCGCTGTCGGCGTCGAGGACGCGCTCGGCGAGGCCGAGAGCGCCAAGGATCTCCGCGCCGGCGAGTTCGGCCGCCTCTTCCGCGGTCTTGCCGCCAGCCCGCTGCAGCATGGCACCGGCGAGCAGCATCGGCGAGAACATGCGCGCCGCGGCGGCGGCGACGAAGAGCGCGACGAGAAACGCAATACCAGCGGCAATGAAAAGGCCGGGTCCGCCGGTGTCGCGCGCGGTCAGAACAACATAACCGACCGCGCTGAGCCCGGCGAAGATAAAACCCCAGAGCAGCCAGAACGAGGCGACATTCGACGACCGGCGCGCCGCATCCTGCTTGTCCCGCTCATTAGCGCGAGCCGCGGCGGCCGCGTCCATCATTTTTACGATTTCATCCGGCGTTGGCGGCCGTTTCGGCTTTTCAACCGGCGCATCGGGTGAGGCTGCGGTCTGCGCTGGTTTCTGTTCCGGTTTGTTTTGCTGACGGGCAAAGGGATTGCCCCCGCTGTCGGCGGCAGCCTCTTCTCTCGCTTTTTGACGCAGCGCGCTGACAATGTCTTCAGCTTCCTTGTCAGCGGCGGCGCGGGCGGCGTCCGTAGGCGTCACGGGAGGTGCTCTCGCAGTTTTGCCGGCCGCGCCAGAAAGCCGCATGCCGGAAGTGATTCGGACCGGCGACTATGGCGCGACTCGGCACTGGAGACTACAGGACCGGAGGCGTTCGCCGCCTTAGTTTTCCGCAAGAAATGGCGACGATTTCACGCAAGGCCCCGCGTCTTGACGGGCGACGCGCCGGATGCGCTAGTCATCAGGTCATGAATGCGCCGTCTCTATATGTTCTGAAAAAGCTCGCGCTTGTCGTTGGACTGGCCGCGCATGTGATGCTTCCCATTGCAACCGCCGCGGCGCCGGCGACATTCGACATTGCATCCCTCATTTGCGCGCCGACGGGCAAAGTTTCGCCCGAAGCGAAGGCGGCGCTCACGGAAATGCTGCGGCTCGCCGGGGAGGACGTCCCTGACGAGACAGACGAGACCGTCGCCAAAGGCCATTGCGGCGCCTGCGTCATTTCCGCATGCGCCCTCGCGCCCAGCCCGCAACTGGCGCTGCCCTTTGTTTTCGCCGACGCGCGGCGCAACCGGGCGCTGGCGCGCGACAACGTTTACTCTTCGGTACACGGACCACCGCTCGGCCTGCGCGCGCCGCCAGTTTCTCTCACCGCAATCTAGTTGGCCTTTTCCGTTGCGCCGGGGCTCGCTTCGGCGCGCCCATTGCTTTGAGAGACCCCCATGAAACCCCAGTTTATTGCGCCCCAAGCGGCGCTTGCCGCCGTATTGCGCCTGCCCGTTTTGCTCCTCGCCAGCGCCGCCGCCCACGCTCATGACGGCGACGGCGGCAATGTTACATACGCCAGCGACCATGCGCCAATCGGCGTCATGGCCGATCACCGTCACAAAGAGGGCGAATGGATGACGTCCTATCGTTTTGGCTTTATGGACATGGCCGGCAACCGCGACGGAACCGATCGTCTGATCCCGGAAGATATCGCTGCGACAGCGCCCAACCCCTTCGCCCCGCCGCCGACGCTCCGCGTCGTTCCCACCGACATGACCATGAAAATGCACATGGCCGGCGTTATGTACGGCCTCACCGACCGCGTCACCCTGATGGCCATGGGTATGTATATGACGAAGGAGATGGATCACATCACCTTCCAGGGGCTGGCAGGGACGACGCGTCTCGGCGGCTTCACGACGGAGACCGCTGGCTTCGGCGATACAACGGTCGCCGCCATTGTCGGCCTCGACGACGGTTCATACGAGCATCGCCAGATCAATGTCGCTCTTGGGCTTTCGATACCGACCGGCTCGATCGGCGAGCGCGACCAAATCCTGACGCCCATGAACACAACGCCGTCTCCTCGCCTTCCATACCCGATGCAGCTCGGTTCCGGCACGTTCGATTTAAAGCCGTCGGCGACGGCGAGAACACGCCTGGGCAAGGCGAGCGTCGGCGGCCAGCTTTCGGGCGTCATCCGCCTCGGCGACAATGATGCGAACTATTCTCTCGGCGACAAATATGAAGCGACCGCATGGGCCGCTTATGAACCGGCTCCATGGATTTCCGTTTCCGCGCGTCTGCGCGGTGCAACCATAGGCGACATTTCCGGCGCCGACCCCTTAATCGCCGCGCCGGTGCAGACGGCCGATCCTGAAAACCATGGCGGCGAGGTGATCGAAGCCCTTGTCGGGATCAACCTCGCGGGACAGCAAGGCCTCATCAAAGGCCACCGCCTCGCCATCGAGGTCGGCAAACCGCTTTATCGCAATCTCAACGGTCCGCAGCTCGAAACGGATTTGACGCTGACGGTGGGCTGGCAGAAGGCGTTTTGAAGTGAGCTTGACGGCCTTGCCCCGCGCGCGCGAAGATCGATTCGCACGCGGACTAATTAAATGAGCATCAAAGAAAAACCACTGATCGACGCTGTCGAGAAGCTGGGACCGCTTCCCGGCTTCCTGTTTGCGAGCATGTTTGCCGCGGGCTTTTTCGCCATCGTCATGGTCGCCGTATTCGGCGTTGTGTTCATGCTGTTTCAGGTAGGCGGCCGGGGGTTCGTCGATCCACTTCTACTTTACGAAACCGCGAGAGTTGGCGCTTACTTCGCCGTCGCCTTTGGTGCCGCAATCCTCATCGGGATTTCAATCAACGCATCGCATTTAGCGAAAGAGGAGCCGGAGGACGCCCGTGGCAGACATATGTTTGTGCATGGCGGTTTCGCAGCGGCGGCGTTTATGATCGCCGCGGACCTTCTCGCGCTCGAATGGCTGCGCGCCTATTTCGCGGAAGCCGGCCCACTGAGGTGACGACAACGCGAGCCTCGCGATCACCCGCGCCGCCGCCGGCGTGGTTTTCTCGGAGGCCGCTCAGCATACGCAGGCGCGCCCAGTCGCTTCGAAATAAAATCGATGAATGTTCGCGTTTTCGATGCGATCTCTTTTTGCGGCGGCAGAACGGCGTAGACGGGGCTGAAAGCCGGCTCCGGTTTAAATTCCGGCAACACGAACCGCAGCGAGCCGTCGCGGAGCTCGGCGCCGATATTCCAGTCGGGGAGCAGCACGACGCCGAGCCCCGCCACCGCTGCCGCAGAGAGCGCATCCGCACTCTGCGCATACAGATTTCCTGTCGCGCGCACGGTGACGGTTTTGCCGCCGTTTTTAAAACGCCAAAGATTTGCGCCCGGGTGGCCGCGCCACGTCAAACAGTTGTGCTCTTCCAGCTGTGACGGATGTTTAGGGTCGCCAAAGGCGTCAAGGTAGCCCGGGCTGGCGCAAAGGACGCGTTTGCTTGCTCCGATCTTTCGCGCTTTCAACGTTGAATCCGGTTGGCTGCCGACGCGGATGGCGACATCGATGCCCGTGTCGACAATGTCCAGTTGACGGTCTGACATGTCGAGCACAATTTTAATTGCGGGATTTTCGCTGAGGAATTCAGGAAGCGCCGCCGCCAATAATTGACGACCAATCCCCGACGGCGCCGTCACGCGCAAAACGCCCGTCGGTTTGCCGTCGAAGGCGCCGGCGGCGAGCTTCGCGTCTTCGACGCCGTCCAGAATTTCCCGAACGCGAACGTAGTAGGCGTCGCCGGCCTCTGTAACGCTCAGTTTCCGCGTTGTGCGATTGAACAGCCGCACGCCGAGCATGTCTTCGTGATCGCTTACCTGCCTTGAAACAGACGATGGAGCGACCCCCAGTTGACGGCCGGCCTCGGAAAAGCTGCCGGCTTCAACAACGCGCGCAAAAAGGCGCATTTGGGTCAGTTCGCCCATATCAACCTTTGCGTTTTTCGCAAAAAAGATGTGCTTATTTTCCTGATTATCACAAAGCCTGTTCGTTCGTAAGTCTACGACGCGGAAAATGCGATCGACGCGGGGCTCGTCCGCCGACGCCGATCCAAACGCCAACCAGGAGGACTTCAAATGACAGGCTCAAAAAAAACCGCAATTGTAACAGGCGCATCCACCGGAATCGGTTTCGCGACGGTCAAGGCCTTTCTCGACGCCGGTTACGGCGTCGTGATGAATTCGCGTGATCCCGACAATCTGAAAAGCGCCCATGCGAGGCTCGGCGATCCAATAAATGCTGTACTTGTCGCCGGCGATGTATCTGACAAGTCCGTCGGCGAGGAATTATCCCGCGCCGCCGTTGCTGCGTTCGGCGGCATCGACGTACTCGTCAATAATGCCGGCGTTTTCAACCCAAAACCATTTCTGGAAACACGCGAAGAAGATCTCGATCGGTTTTTCAAGATCAACTTTAAGGGGACGTACTTTACGACCCAATCCATCATTCCTGAACTGAAGAAACGCGGCGGCGGTTCCGTTATCAACGTCGGCACAACGCTGATCGACCACGCCATCGGCGGCTTTCCCGCCTCCGCGGCGCTCGCGAGCAAGGCCGCGGTACACAGTCTCGCCGCGCAACTCGCTGCCGAATTCGGTAAGGACGGCATACGCGTTACGACAATCGCGCCCGGCATAATCGACACGCCGCTACATGCCAAGAATGGCATAGATGATGTCAGCCAAATGGCCGGGCTGCATCTGTTGAACCGCATCGGCGCCGCGCAGGACGTTGCGAACGCAATCGTCATGCTCGCGGAGAACACGTTCATATCCGGCGAGAAGTTGTTGATCGACGGCGGTCACGCCGCGGGTCACCACCTCGCGTAATCTGGTCAATTCTGAAAATCAGGAAAGTGCATTCCATGCCATACGTAAATATCAAGGTCACCGACGAAGGTGTTTCGCCTGACGATCGTCGTGCGCTGATCGCCGGCGCAACAGATTTGTTGCGCCGCGTGCTCGGCAAGGATCCGAATACGACGTTTGTCGTTATTGACGAAATACAATTGGAAAACTGGGGCGTCGGCGGCCTGCCGGTGACTGAGTGGCGCGAGAAAACCGGCGCGGCGTCGATTAAAGCGCCGGGCGCGCCGCCGCCTTCTTCATAATGAAGCCAATCACCTTGGCGACCGCCTCATAATGATCGAGCGGAATTTCCTCATCGACCTCAGCGGAGGCATATAGCGCGCGGGCAAGCGGCGGGTTTTCAACGACAGGGACGTCGTGTTCTTGCGCGGCTTCACGCATGCGTAAAGCAAGGTCGTCGAGACCCTTGGCGAGACAGACGGGCGCCGTTTCCGACCCCATTTCGTAACCGAGCGCGACGGCGTAGTGGGTCGGGTTCATGATCAGCACGGTTGAATCCTTGACCGCGGCGAGCATGCGTTTTCTCATTCGCCCTTCGCGCATCTGCCGCAAACGTCCTTTGATCTGCGGGTCGCCTTCGGTTTCTTTCAGCTCCCGGCGCACTTCGTCTCGGGTCATTTTGAGGCGCTGCTTCCATGTGTGGCGCTGAAAGGCGTAATCGAACGCAGCGATCACGATCATGGCGACGACCGCCAGAACGACGAGCTTCAAGATCAGGGATTTCATCAGGGTAAGGAGCGTCGCCGCATCCGCAGTCAACGACGTCACCAACAGATCCCGCTCCGGCCACAGGGCCAAAAACAAGAGCGCGCCGACGATCGCCAGCTTGCCGACGCCTTTCGTAAAGTTGAAAAGGCCCGATGGCCCGAAGATCCGCTTGAGCCCGGCCATGGGCGAAATTTTGGATAGCTCCGGCTTGATGCGGTTGGCGGTAAATACGGGGAGCGCCTGGCCGACATTGGCGAGGATCGCGACGCCGAAAAATATCAGCCCCAGAAGGCCGAGCGCCGTCGCCAGCCGCCAGGCGGCCGCCGCCCAGAGCCGCTGCAGCGAGGCGCCGTCGGCGAGAAACTGATGCGGGTGGTCGAGAAACGCGGCGCCCGCATTCATCACATCTTTCGCCGCCGGGCCGCCGAACATGGCAAGGCCGAGCGCGCCGGCGGCGAGCATCGCCGCGGCGATCGCTTCCTGGCTTTTCGGCGCGTCGCCTTTTTTTCTCGCGTCGGCGAGGCGCTTCGGGGTCGGGTCTTCCGTACGCTGCGCATTATCTTGCTGCTCGGCCATGGCGCTATCTCAAAAACTGCGCGAGATGTGCTTCGAACCGTTCAAGGAACAGCGTCATGATGAGGCCGGTCGTCAGCATAAGGAGCACAATGCCGAGAACGATGTTCGCCGGCATCAGCATGAAAAAGACCTGCGCCTGGGGCATCAGGCGATTGAGAACGCCGGCGCCGACGTAGAACACGATGCCGAACAGGACGAAGGGCGCGGCGAGACGCAAGCCAAGCGAAAATGAGTTAGACAGCGTGTCGACCATCACATTCGACATGTCGCCAAAATTCGGCAGGGCGCCGGGACGCATCATCCAATAGGAATCGGCGAGCGCCGCGAGCAGCATATGATGGAGGTCCGTCGCAAAGATCATCGTGGTTCCGAGGACGGCGAGAAAGCCCCCGATGATGGCGCCCTGCAGCTCCTGCGTCGGGTCGAAAATCTGCGCCAGCGACAGGCCCATCTGAAAAGCGATAATCTGGCCCGCGACATTGAGCGCGGCCATGACAACACGCGCCGCGAGGCCCAGAAACACGCCGGCGAGCACCTCGCCCAGAATGAGCGCCGTCATGGGGCCGAGTCCGCCGGTGCGCGCCCAGTCCGGAAACATCGGTGCGGCCACCGGCGTCAGCGCCGCCGTGACGGCAAGGGCCGCCGCGAGGCGAATGCGCGGGGAGAGGGTGAAGTCGCCGAGCGCCGGCGCGGTCATGAAGAGGGCGCCGACCCGCGCGAACACGGCGAAGATGATAAAGGCGTCGACGGGCAGGGCGGCGAGATTAAAGGTCATGGGCGCGCTATCCGGCGCCGATGCCGCCCGCGGCGATGCGCCCGTAAAGCTCAATCGCGAAGCCGCCGAGCGCGCCGCCCATGAAAGGCAGGCAAATCGCGATAACGATGAACATCACGACGATGCGCGGCACAAAGACGAGGGTGAGTTCCTGCACCTGGGTCAGCGCCTGCAACAGCGCTATCGACAGGCCGACAACAAGCCCCGCAAGCATGGCCGGCCCGGCGACCAGCAGCGTCACCCAGAAGGCTTCACGCGCAATTTCCAGAATCTCAGCGCCCATAGCAGACCCAACTCCTGAACTCGGCAGATATTGCCGGGCGCGTGGTTAAAACCCCGTGAAATATTGGATTTTGCGGAGGTTGTGGAAAACTGGGAAATCTAAGTTGTTCTACATCTTGCGCCAATGCCCTGAGGCGCCTCAAGATAATGTGTGGGTCCGAGCGATTCGGATTCGCATAAATATGAAAAGGGCCCGCAAAAGCGGACCCTATTCTATGCGAGTGAGCTGGTGCGGGGACAGGTTTTCCACCCAGGGCCCCGAGGGTTCGATTCCCTCCACTCGCTCACAATTTGCGGGCGCCTTCTACCGAGGGCGTCCGCGTTTTTATTCCAGCAAACCATTTCCAAAGAGTCGATTCGCTTTTTTAAGTTTATTGAGCCAGTTTGCGATCCATTGCAATTCCAATGTAATTCCAATGAACAAAAAACCCAAAAGTAAACAGTTATCGATAACACTTCCGCCGGAAGCCATTGAAATAATTAAGGAATTGCAAGGAAGTCTCTACGGCAATAGTCCGGCGCAGATTTGCCGATCGCTCATCGTAGATAAGCTGAAAGAAATATTTCCACAGGGGCGAATTCAACCCAGCGAGAAAACGCCCGATTAATTAAATTGATTACTGCGCCACCGGCACGTCGGTGATTTCCGTCAGCTTTTCGCGGCCGCATTTGACGCGGATCATGCGATACTCCTTGTACGTTGCTTCGCCTTCATAGGCGACCTCAACAGGCGTCACGACCTGCGCGACGACGCCGTCCGGCGCAGTGAAATCGAGATGCATATGCTGGCCCGGCGGATAGGCGCGATCGGCAATCCCCACACGCCATGCATAGTCGTAGCCCGGCGTCGGCAGATCGACCGTACCGCGAATATGAAGCGTCGGGGCGTCGGGTCCGGGTTCCGCATCGACCCAGGCGGTCCAGTCGCGGCTGCCGATGACAGGACACCCGGCGACATTCGGCTTGTCGCCATAGCTTCCTTCGCCAGGCGCGCCCTTTTCGTCGGCATTGCATGCGGCCAGTATAAGAGCAGCGAAAACGGAAAGCTGTTTCATTTGGAAATCTCCCCGGTAAAGGGAAGACTATAAGGCGCGGCGAACCGAATTACACCTGCCGCTAGATCGGCATACGCAGGATGTCCTGATAGGCCTCAATGACGCGGTTTCTTACCGCAATCGCCGTTTCCAGCGTCACTTCAGCGGCGGAAACCGCCGTCACCACATCAACCAACGAAGCCTCGCCCGCTGCAACCTGCGCAGCCGCTGTTTCCCCGGCTTTAAGGCTCTCGCTCGTGGATTGTACGGCCGTTTGAACCAGCTCGGCGAAGTTCGGCGCTTGCGCGGCGGCGGCTTCATCCGTACGCGGTGCATTCGCCGCGGCCTTCGCAACGGCGGCGTAAATTTCAGCGGCGCGTGTTGCATCGATTGCCATCGGCCTACTCCAGAATGCGCAAGGTGGAGGACGCCATGGACCGCATGGTGTCGAGGGCGCCGAGATTGGCCTCATAGGAACGCTGCGCCTCGCGCAGATCCATCATCTCAACCAGCGGATTGACGTTGGGCAGCGCAATGTAGCCGTTTTCATCCGCAACCGGGTGACTCGGATCAAAACGCAGCGTGAACGCCGACGGGTCGAGGGTAACGCGCGTCATCTTCACGACATCGGCCCCAAGCTCCTGATCAAGATAACTCGTAAAGACCGGCACCTGCCGGCGGTAGGGATCGAGCCCCGGCGCCTCCGCCGTCGAATTGGCGTTGGCGATGTTTTCCGCCGTGATGCGAATGCGCGCCGACTGGGCGCGAAGCCCGGAGGCGGCGATCTGCATGGCGGTGTTGATATCATCCATCATTCAGTTCCTATTGCCCGCGCGCTGCAAGCCGCAGCATGGCGAGGCCCTTGCGGTAAAGGCTGGACGCCAGCGCGTAATCCTGACGGGTCTCACTGAGTTTCATCGCCTGCGTTTCAAGGCTTACCTGATTGCCGGTGAGGGAGGCTTCACCGTCCGGCGCGGAAACGGCGCGGTAGGGCGTCACGCCGCCGCTCGCCGGCGCGGCGATATGTTTGGGGTCGGACACGCGCAGCGCCGCGGTCCTGGTCATTTCGCCGAAATGGGGCTTTTCAAGGTCCTGCGCTGCATAGCCGGGCGTGTCGGCATTGGCGATGTTTTCCGCGATCACGGATGTCCGCGCGCCAAGAAAATCAAGGCGTTGCGCCAAACCGGCGAGCAGCGGCAACTTCGTTAAATCCATGTTAGAGCCTTTCGGGCGTGCATTTTCTCCCGTTATGGTTAAGCACGCGTTGACGACCGCTTATTGATTAACAAATCCTTACACGGAGCAAGCCATGTCGAAAAAGCTGGGCCTGGCGTTGAGTTCGGGCGCCGCGCGCGGCTGGGCCCATGTGGGGGTGTTGCGCGGCCTTGCCGAACTGGGCGTCAAGCCGGACGTCATCGCCGGTTGCTCGGTCGGCGCCCTTGTCGGCGGCGCGCATCTCATCGGCGCGCTTGACGATCTTGAAGAGTGGGGCCGATCCCTGACGCCGTTGTCGGCGCTCGACAGTTTTTCCCTAAAGGTTCGCCGCGGCGGTCTCATCGACGTCGGTCCGGCGTTCGAGGCCTTTGCCAAATACGACAAAAACATTGAGGGCCTGCCGATCAAATTCGGCGCCGTCGCCACGGATCTTGCTTCCGGCGAGGAAGTGACGATGACGTCCGGTTCGATGCTCGAAGCCGTGCGCGCATCGAGCGCCATCCCCGTTGTCTTTCACGCCGTGCGCCGCAATCATCGATGGCTCGTCGACGGCGCCTTGTGCAATCCAACGCCGGTGACCCTTGCCCGCGACCTTGGCGCCGACATTGTTTTAAGCGTCGACGTCAACGCCGTGCCGAAGACCCTAGACCGGTTTGGCGAAAAACCCGGACTGCCAGCCGTGATCGAACCAGCGCCGACGGCGGAACCCGGCGTTACCGGCGCGGTGGCGAAACTGATCGACGACACGCAAGCGGCCATCAAGCGGCAGTTCGATCTCGCCAAGGCGCGCGCCGCCGCGACGCCGCATCTTTTCGAAACAGCCCTCGCTGCGGCTGACATCTTCCAGATGCAACTCGCCCGCGCGCGCTCGAGCGTTGATGCGCCCGACATTCTGTTGCGTCCCAATATGCGCGATGCGCTCCCCAATGCGTTTGATCGCGCCGATGAATTCATCGACGAGGGGCGCAAGGTCGTTCTCGCAGCCGCGCCGAAAATCGAGGCGCTGATGACTGGTGATCGGTCTGGATAAAACCCGCCGAGGAAGTCTGCTTCTCGCCAAAAAGGCGACATTCGAGCTACCAAATTTCTAGCTGAGTTAACCTCAACCTCAACATGAAGAACATCCCGCTCCGCGGACTGTCCCTTCTGTGTCGCAACATAACGGCGTCGTTAAATCATGAAAAACCCTGCGCCTCGAGCGCGAGCCCAAACCCTTTCTCAACAAAGTTTGCGATCGCCTGGCTCGGGGTTTTGGTAGTGAGCAATTCGCTCGCTGTTGCAGTCAAGCCCACATAACCGTCCGTATGCCAATGGCCAGGCCGTATTGCTGCTGGTAAGGCGTCTACGCTTAGATGCGGCCACGGATTAATATAGAAATATGGCTCAGCGTAAGTCGGGTCGCCCGGCGACAAGCCAACGCCAATACCGCGCGCCGTCTCAGGATCGCCAGTTTCAAGCGCCACATAAGTCGCGATATCAAAATGGTGGGGCCAGCAGCGAACAGGGCTTGGGCCGGGGCGTAAATGAGTATTAGCGTCAACAAGTTTTGTCAGAGTCTGGTTCGCGACGTCAAACCAGGCGGCCAATGCGCCGAGATGCTCCTCAAACTCGCCTTCCCGGTAAACGCTTTTTGCTACTGCCTCTTTGGGCAACTCATAGGGCAATTCAATGTGTGAGGCTTTGTTCAGCCCCATGCTGATCAGCTGATCATCCAGCCAGAGGTCCGCGTCCTTATCGGATACGCCATCAAGCGGCAGGTCACTCTTTGATCCATTCTGATCGAGAACGAACAAAGAGAAGGGCGAAAATGACAACCCGACATAACCGCCCTTCATGGAGTGGGAAACGAAACTTTTACGAGCGTTCCCCCAGCCGAGATTCGAGTGGCTGTCGTCATTTTGTGCAGGAAGATTCGCGCGCGCCGCTTTCGTGAGATGCTGCGCCGCACGGTGCGCCATAAGCCGCGCCATATTCAGCTCTTTTGGTGCAATCGCAAAGAGTTGGGCGTCCGTCATTTAGGTTTCTCCTGATCGTAAGAAAACTTCTACGGATTGCAGGCCCTCGCCTACGCTCCGCTTATGGAAGCCATGAATCAAGCGAGTAGCTGCACGTCCGGCGAACGGCCGCTTTGGGCCAAAAAGCAGAATTTAAAGTATCGCTAAGACGCTTTCCGGCGGGCGGCCGATCGCAGCCTTGTCGCCGCTTACAACAATCGGACGCTCGATAAGGATCGGGTTTTCCGTCATGGCGTCGATCAAAGTGGTTTCCGGCGCCTCCGCTAGCGAAAGATCCTTATACGGTGCTTCTTTCGTTCGCATCATGTCGCGCGCCGAGGAAAGGCCGAGCTTTCCGACAAGGTCTTTCAGCGCTGCTTTCGAAGGCGGGTTTTCAAGATAAAGAACGACATCAGGCGCGACGCCTCGCTCTTCCAGAAGCGCCAGCGTTTGCCGGGACTTTGAACAGCGGGGATTGTGATAGATCGTGACGGTCATCGCGACTTTCCGCCTTATAGTGACAGGCGATAACCGCCGCCTTCCGTCAGCAGGAGCGACGCATTGGACGGATCCGGTTCGATCTTCTGGCGCAAGCGATAAACATGGGTTTCCAGCGTATGCGTCGTGACGCCGGAATTGTAACCCCAGACTTCGTCGAGGAGGACGTCGCGCGTCACCGGTTTGCCGCCGGCGCGGTAAAGGAATTTAAGGATTGAGGTTTCTTTTTCCGTGAGGCGGATTTTCTTATCGGCGTCCGTCACAAGCATTTTTACAGCCGGGCGAAACTCATAAGGACCGAGCTTGAAGACGGCGTCCTCGCTTTGCTCGTGGCTTCGCAAGTGCGCGCGCACCCGCGCCATCAGCACGCCGAATTTGAACGGCTTTACAACATAGTCGTTGGCGCCCGCCTCAAGACCCAAAATCGTGTCGGCGTCAGAATCAGCGCCCGTCAGCATGATGATTGGCGACTTGAACCCGTTCTTGCGCATGACGCGGCATGCTTCGCGCCCGTCCATATCGGGCAGGCCGACATCAAGCAGCATCAAGTCGATATGCGCTTCTTCTCTCACGCGCTCTATCGCGTCATTGGCGGTCGCCGCCGGTTCAACACTGAATTCGTCATGGAGATTAAACTGATCGATCAGCGTCTCCCGTAGAAGCTCGTCATCATCGACCAGAAGGATTCGTTTTGCCCGCGTCATACTGTTTCTCTTTTCATTACCTTCTCTAACAGCGGCGGACCCATAGCCGCAAACGTATTCACGTCGGAATCACAAGCCCGATAGGCCAGCGTGATCTGTCATGGGTACGCCATAAGCCGGTTACGTGGATTGCCGGGCCCCGAAGATCGCCGAGCCGACGCGAACATGGGTAGCGCCGAGCTGGGCGGCAATAGGGAAGTCGGCGCTCATACCCATACTGACCATGGAGAGACGGTTTTTCTCGGCCAGTTTCGACAAAAGCGCAAAATGAGGCGCAGGGTCGTCGTCCACCGGCGGGATGCACATCAGGCCCGCGATGGCTAGGCCATACTCCTCGCGGCACGCCTTAAGGAAAGCGTCCGCCTCGCCGGGGGCGACGCCCGCCTTTCGCTCTTCCTCGCCGGTATTCACCTGGACTAGGAGTTTCGGCTGGCGACCCTGTTTTTCCATCTCGGCGGCAAGCGCTCGCGCCAGCTTTGGCCGGTCGACGGTCTCGATCACATCGAACAAGGCGACCGCATCTTTCGTCTTATTCGACTGCAATGGCCCTATCAGATGCAGTTCGACGTCCGGAAAGCGTGATTTGAGCGACGGCCACTTGTCTTGCGCTTCCTGGACGCGATTTTCGCCGAAAACCCGATGACCGGCGGCTAGCATCGGCAAAATCCGCTGTTCATCAAATGTTTTCGATACCGCAACGATCTCCACTGCGGCTTCATTACGCCCTGCCTCGGCGAGGGCCGCCTTGAGTTCATGCTGGACTGCCGCGAGATTGGCGACCGGATCGATGAGGTTTTCGGACACAGAGCTTTGACGGGCGATGGCTTCAGAACCAGAGCGGCGAAGCTAGCAGCGGCGGCCGCGGCCCTCAAACGGGAAAGCGCCGCAGCGGCGCCCTTTTCGCTCGCCTTCATGACCGACGCCGCGCGCGCGCCGCAGCCGGAACTGATCGCTCGCGCACTGCCGCCGAACGCTGCGGTGATTTTTCGCGATTACGCGGCGCCGGACCGCGCGCATCTCGCCCGGCGATTGATTTCGATTGCGAAACAGCGCGGCGTGCTGTTCCTCGTTGGCGCCGATGCGCGTCTGGCCCGCGCCATCAGTGCGGACGGCGTACATCTGCCGTCCTGGGCGCAACCGTCCGATGGGCCGCACGATGACTACGCCGGGCTGATCGTGAGCTGCGCCTGTCATGACGCCGACGATCTGGCGCGCGCGGCGGCAATTCACGCCGACGTCGCTTTTCTGTCACCTGTTTTTCCAACCCAAAGCCATATGGGCGCTGACGCGCTGGGCGCTGAAAAGTTCAACGCGCTCGCCGCCGATGCGAAGCTGCCTGTGCTGGCGTTGGGCGGCGTTGATGAACGAAATGTAAGCAAGCTCGCCGGCCGTAATGTCGCCGGCCTCGCCGCCATCGGCGCGTTTTTGCCGACCTAATTTTCTTCCTCAACCTTGGTCCATACGCCAAGAATGTTGCCGGAAGGATCGCGGAAATGAAAACGCCGGCCGCCAGGAAATTCGTGTCGTTCGGTGATTTCTCCGCCGGCGGCGACGACTTTTTTCTCGCTTGCAGCCAAATCATCTGCATAAAGAATAATCAGCGCCGAGCCATTGACCGGTTTCTCAGCCCCGCGAATGCCGCCATCAAGGCCCGCGCCTTCAAAGCTGACATAGTCAGGACCCCAGTCCTGAAACGTCCATCCAAAAGCGGCTGTGTAAAACGCCTTTGCGAGACCGAGGTCCTCGGCGGCGAATTCGACATAGTCGATGTGATTGTTTGTTTGCGGCATGAGGGTCTTCTCACTTTCTGGTTCGTCCGCCTGACTGCAAGCGGCGACGGCGAAACACAAAACGGCGCAGAGATGTTTTTTCATGCTGTAAGTCTTGCGCTTGCGCAGAAACGCCGTCCAGATCCTCGGGAAAAAGAAAACGGCGCCCCCCGTTTGAAACCCGAGGGCGCCGTTTTCACAAGTCTTATCCCCTCTAAGCGTGGCGCTTAGATTCTAGAATTTGATCGAGCTTTCGATCACAACCGTTGTCGCCTCTTCCGGGCCTCCAACGGAGAGCGGTTTGGCGGATTCAACATATTGCGCCGCCGCGCCGATAGTAATGCCGCGGCCAATCACATAGGTGACGCCGGCCTGGGCGGTTTGCGTGTCCCGGAACAGGGTCGGATCAAACGGGTTCGGTCCGAAGGCGTTCGCCTCTGACTGACCGTAACCAAGCATGAAGCCCCAATCGCCTTCATCCTCGCCGGTCTTGAATGTGATGCCGGCGTCAAAGGCGAGATAGCCGTCTTCGTCGGGCGTATTGAGGCCCGCATTCGTTGTTTTCAGCGAGCCGCCAATGGTGACGCCGCGATAGGCGAGATTGAGCCCAACGGAATAGGCTTCGTAATCGTCGTAGATCGGTAGCGCGATACGCGCGGCTTCGTCAGCCGTCACGTAGCTTGCGCCAACGCCCAGCAGCAACCGCTCATCGCCGCCAAGGCTGATCGGCTTTTGATAGTAAAGCGCGGCTTCAATCGCGTCTTCCCACGTCGACGCTTCATTAAGAAGCTCGCCGTTGGGCGCGAGGATAAGACCGTCCTCAGGCGCGCAGAGGCGATCGCCGCAATTTCTGAGTTTCGGCGAATAGGAAACGCCGAGCTGCAATCCGCCAAACGCGCCGCCGAGAAAGTTTGCCGGCGGCATGTAGGTGAATTTGTTCGAGTAGCCGGAAAAATCATTGACCGTGTGAACGTCGTTAAGGCCGGAAAGATCCGTCTGCCAATCATTCACATTGACAGAACGGAATATCGTCGGCGACGTCACCGCAAGCGTGCGTGCGATGCCGTGATCGCGGCCGATCATCACCTGACCGAAAGCGCCGCGCGCATAAGCGTAAGCGCTTTGTAGATAGGCGTCGCTGTCAAGCGGCGCGATGCCGCGCGGGCCGCCGATCTGTAATCCGGAATATCGTCCGCCTGCGAACATTTGCGCGGGCTGGTCTGCGTCAAGGCGGGCCTCAACGACAGCGCCAAGTTCGAGGCCGCTGTCAAAAAACGTCGAGCCTTTAATGCTGATTTCGGCGTTGCCGTCGGCGGCCGCGTCGCCGTCCGTAACGCCGGCCGCGAGCGTCGCCTCGCCTTCGATTTCGATTTCCACAGGATCCGCGGCGAGCGTGGGCGCGCCAGCGACAAAAGCCGCAGCGCTGACTCCCGACAATATCGTCCGCAATCCGGTCATCGTCTCTTCTCAAAGCCGGCGAAGATCGCCGCGCGGTCTTAAATACGCATTTGAAACCATCCGCGCTCCCCAGCGCATCAAGCCTCGATACAAATCGCACCCGGACGCCAACAACGCCCTTAAACCCCACGCAACGCCACCAAACTCAACGCCGCCCGCTGCAACGCAATTACGCGCCGCAAGGCCCCGATTTCAGTGCCTATAGCAGCGCATAGTTAACAGCTTCATGACCATTTGAAATAATGGCGCCGCCCGATGCCCTGTTCAAGCGCCGCCGCGGCCCGGCGTTGTGTAAAGCCGCGAATGTGGTAGGAAAGCCACGAAACGGGCTCGGGGGCCCTAAACGTCCGCGGGACCAGACTGGATTACATAAAAATGCGTTCAAGAAAACATACCTTTTTCAAGGCCTTGTGCCTTTTTGCCGGCGCCGCGGTCCTGGTCGCTTGTGGCGGCAATGACGCTGCTAAAGCACGCAACGCCGGCCTGCCGGCCTATGTGACCGGCGACGGCGCGACGGCGACGACTGTTAACCGGTATTTATGGGCCGCATCGCTCGAAACCCTAGATTTCCTGCCGGTTAACTCGGCCGACCCCATCGCCGGGCTGATCATTTCCGACTGGTATATCAACCCTGAAGCCCCGGGCGAGCGTTTCAAAACAACGGTTTACATCCTTGATAACGCGCTGCGCGCCGATGCGCTCCGGGTTTCGGTGTTCCGGCAGGAACGCGACGAGCTTGGAGCTTGGATCGACGCGACGGTGAATCCGGCGACGGGCCGGGAGATCGAAAATGCGATCCTCACCCGCGCGCGCCAGCTTCGACTTAACGTGATCGACGACTAGCCACCTGCGCCGGATTACGCGACAAACGGCGCTTTCTAGGCGCCGTTTTTTATTGCCGGAATATTGAAGAATGCCCCGCTACAACCCGAAAGAAATCGAGCCGAAATGGCAGGCGCGCTGGAAAGAGGCGGACGCCTTCGCAGCCGGCTCCGTTTCAAAAAGTATGGCCGGCGATCGGCCGAATTATTACGTCCTCGAAATGTTTCCCTATCCATCGGGGAAAATCCATATCGGCCATGTGCGCAACTACGCCATGGGCGACGTCATCGCGCGCTACAAAAAGGCCTGTGGCTATAACGTTCTCCACCCCATGGGCTGGGACGCCTTCGGTATGCCCGCGGAAAACGCCGCGATGCAAACGGGCGCTCATCCCGGGGAATGGACATGGTCAAACATTGAGGCGATGCGGGCGCAGCTAAAGCGCATGGGTCTTTCCATCGACTGGTCCCGGGAATTCGCCACCTGCGAGCCGGAGTATTACCGATGGCAACAGGCGATGTTCCTGAAGTTTTGGGAAAGGGGCTTCGCCTACCGCAAGGAAAGCCTCGTCAACTGGGACCCGGTCGATCAGACGGTGCTTGCCAATGAGCAGGTGATCGACGGCAAGGGTTGGCGTTCTGACGCTCCCGTCGAGCGGCGCACCCTGTCCCAATGGTTTTTCCGCATCACCGACAAGGCGGAAGACCTCCTCAGCGCCCTCGATGACGGCCGCCTCGAAGGCTGGCCAGAAAACGTCAAGCTCATGCAGCGGAACTGGATCGGCAAGTCAAAAGGCTTGGCGATGAACTTCGGTTTCGCTGACGGAACGAAGCCGCCGTCGGGTTTTGAAACCGGTATCGAGGTTTTCACGACCCGGCCGGACACGCTTTACGGCGCGAGCTTCATCGCCGTCTCGCCGGACCACCCGCTCGCCGCGGCTATAGCGAAGGGCGATCAGAACCTCCGCGATTTTATCGCCGAGTGCCAGAAAACCGGCACCTCGGAAGAGGCGATCGAAAAGGCAGAAAAGAAAGGCTACCGCCTGCCGCTCGAATGCGGTCATCCCTTCGATGACCGGCGCCTGCCCGTCTATGTCGCCAATTTCGTGCTCATCCAGTATGGCTCAGGCGCCATTTTCGGCTGCCCTGCCGGCGACCAGCGCGATCTCGACTTCGCGCGAAAGTATGGCCTGCCTGTGCCGCAGATCGTGCTGCCCACGGGCGAAGACCCCGCGACATTCGCCATTGAAGACGAGGCCTATGTGGGCCCCGGCACGCTTTACAATTCGGACTTCCTCGACGGGCTGACCATCGAGGAGGGGATCGCCGCGGCAATTGAAAAGATTGAGCAGATGGGTCTCGGACAGGGGAAGACCCAATATCGCCTGCGTGACTGGGGCGTTTCCCGTCAGCGCTTCTGGGGCTGTCCGATCCCGGCGATCCATTGCGAAAAATGCGGCGTCGTCCCGGTTCCGGCGAAGGATTTGCCGGTCCTGTTGCCGGAAATCGATGCGGCGGAATTCAAAAATCCCGGCAATCCCATGGACCGCGCCGTCGCCGATGACTGGCGCAATGTTCCGTGCCCGGAATGTAAGGGGCCGGCGCGGCGCGAGACCGACACCATGGACACTTTTGTCGACAGCTCCTGGTATTTCGCCCGCTTCGCCGCGCCCTCTAACGACCAACCGGTCGAAAAGGCCGAAGCAGATTACTGGCTGCCGGTCAATCAATATATCGGCGGCATCGAACACGCGATCCTGCACCTTCTTTATGCGCGCTGGTTCAGTCGCGCCATGAAGGAGTGCGGATTATTGTCTGTAGACGAACCATTTGAGAATCTTTTCACCCAAGGGATGGTCGTGCACGAAACCTATCTCGACCGTGATGAAGCAAAGCCGCTGAAAGAGCGGTGGCTGCTGCCGGACGAGGTTGTCAAAAAAGACGGTACAACCGTTCGGGAGTCTACCGGCGAGCCCGTTATCGTTGGCCCCATCGAAAAAATGTCGAAGTCGAAAAAGAATGTCGTCTCGCCCGACGACATCGCCGACACTTACGGCGCAGACGCGGCGCGCTGGTTCATGCTGTCGGATTCGCCTCCCGAACGCGATGTGGAATGGACCGACTCTGGCGTCGAGGGCGCATGGAAGCTAGTGGGCCGGATCTGGGATTCCGTTTCATCAGCGGCCGGCGTTCTAAAGACAGTCGATCTTGGCGGCGCGGCGCCTGACAACGACAGGGAACTGCGTCAGGCGACCCATGCGGCGATCGCCGGGGTTACCGACGACATCGAAAACTTTCGCTTTAACAAGGCCATCGCGCGGATATATGAATTCCTGAATGTGCTGCGTAAAGCGGCCGACGTCGGAGAGTTCGCCCGCGCCGAGGCCCTCTCGGCCCTCGCCCGACTGATTGCGCCGTTCATCCCGCATCTCGCCGAGGAATGCTGGGAAACGCTTGGCGGAGACGGCTTTGTCTGCGACGCACCCTGGCCGAAAGCTGACGCCGCGCTGCTCAAAAAGGACACGGTGCTGCTCCCCGTTCAGGTCAACGGCAAAAGACGCGACGAGATTGAGATCGCCGCCGACGCAACGAAGGAAACCGTTGAAAAAGCCGCCTTGTCCCTTGACGCCGTTCAGCGCCATACTGACGGCCTGACGGTGCGCAAGGTCGTCGTGGTGCCGGGCCGGATTGTAAATATCGTTGCGAATTGAACGGAGCATTTGGCGTGAAGCAGCTTGCCCTACTCATCAGCATAATGATGGTTTCCGCCTGCGGGTTCAAGCCTATCTACGCAACACCTGAAGGCGCGGGCGCGCCGGTCAACAAGCAGATCACCATCGGGCCGGTGACAGCGCCGGAAGAGGTTCATCTCTTTATTACGGACGCGTTGCGCGAACGCATCGTCCTGCGTGAGGGGGACGCCCCAAAATACGAATTGACCGTTGTCGCGAGGGAGAGGGCCCAGCGCCTCGCCGTCCAGATTGACGCCACGGTAACGCGCTACAATTACCGCCTTAACGGCCGCTATCTGTTGCGCGACCTTGAGACCCAGCGCGTTTATCGGGGCAGCGCCAAGGCGATCACGTCGTACAATATCGTCAGTTCCCAATATTCGACGCTGTTCGCCGAGCGCGCCGCCCGAGAAAAGGCTGCGCGCCTGCTCGCTGAGGAGATTGAACGCGATATCCTTCTGCGCCTCGCCGATCCGACCGACACGCCGCCGCCGATCGAGGAGGATTTTGACGACCCGGCGACGATCGAGGAGATCGGCGAACCCCGTGATTCCTTCGAAAGCGGCGATCGCCCCTTCCTGATTGACGAGGCTCCCCGCAATGAGGGACCCGCTGACGAGGGCGGCGCATGACCGCCCTTAAAGGGCGGGCGATAAAGGCGTTTTTGGAAAAACCCGATCCGAGCGTCGCCGCAGTCCTCGTTTATGGGCCGGATTCCGGCCTCGTGCGCGAACGCGCCGCCATGCTCGCCCGCCGTATCGTTGAGGACCTCAACGACCCCTTCAACGCCATCGAACTGACCGACGCCGACCTTAAGGACGAGCCCGGGCGCCTGGCCGACGAAATCGCAGCCCTTTCCTTCAGCGGCGGCGAGCGGGTCGTCCGCTTACGGACAAATGGCGAGGCGAGCGCTAAAGCGGCCGAAGCGCTCATCAAGGGGCTCGATGGCGGTTCCGTTAAACCAAACGGCCTTGTCGTTATCGAGGGCGGGGATCTTTCGCCCCGCTCGGGTCTTCGCAAAATGTTTGAAAAGGCCAACCGCGCCGCGGCGCTGCCCTGTTACGCCGACGCGCCAGCCGATGTCCGCGATCTTGCGCGGGAGATGGCGCGCGCTGAAGATCTGCGCTTCGACGAAGACGCACTTGACCTGCTCGTCTCGGCGCTTGGCGACGATCACGGGCTGACCCGGTCGGAAATCGACAAGCTCGTCCTGTTCAAAGGGCCTAAATTAGCCCGGTCGGGACCGGGACCGATCACCGTCGAAGACGTGCGCGCATCGATCGTCGACGGCCCAGGTCAGGCGCTTGAGGAGGCGACGGCCGCGGCGGTGGACGGCGCTCCGAAGGCCTTGTCTGCCGCGCTTTTTAAGGCCGAGGCCGCCGGTGCGAGCCCAATCGGGCTCCTGCGCGCCCTGCAGCGCCAGGTCGCCCGCGTCCGGACGGCGAAATCCTATGTGGAGGCGGGGGAGAGCGCCTCAGCTGCTATGAAAAAATTGCGGCCCCCGGTATTTTTCGCTGAACAGCGCGCCTTCGAGAGCCGTCTCAGAAAGTGGCCGTTGCGCCGACTGGATATCGCCGCGCGTATGCTGATCGACACCGAATTTGAGGCCAAAACCACCGGCGCGCCGCAGCGCGAAATTGTCGAACGTGCGGCGCTGCGCCTCGCCATGATGGTCCGCGCATAAGTACTCAGTTTACGGAATGTTTGATTTAGCGCCTGGCCGAAGCATAAATCCGGCGCCCGCCAGGGACGCGAACGCTGCGGCCATAAAAGCAATGACAAAACCGCTGGCGAGGCCGGCAATACCGGCCGCAAGGGCGACGCCCACCAGCTGCGCAATTCGGCTCGCCGCATTGGAAACGCCGGAAGCGAGGCCCTCGTCGCTCGCCTCTACGCTTGAAAGAACCGCGGCCGTGAGCGGACCGACCGTCGCGGCGAAAGCAAGCCCGAGAACGCCCATCGGCAAGATGACGCCGACGAAGAAATCCGCGCCGCGGGCAAGCGCGAAGATGGCGTAGGCCGCTGCGGCGAGGAGACAGCCGGCCGCCAGCATCGCCCGCGCGCCAAACCTGTCCGCGAGCGCGCCAATGGGCGATGACAGAAACCCGACGCTTAGCGTGAAAGGAAGAAACGCCGCGCCGGCGGCCGTCGGCGACAGGCCTCGCCGATCGATCAGCTCGAACGGCAGCAGAAAAAAGATCACCGACAATCCCGCATAGATGAAGAGCGTCGCCAAATTGAGGCCGACGAATTCCCGATTGCTGAATAAGCGCGGCGGCGTCATCGGATGCGCCGTGCGCCGCTCCCAGACGAAGTAGGCAAACGTCAACGCAGCGCCCGCCAGCACTGCAGCGACGGCCGGCAAGCCGATCCGGACGCCTGCCGCATGACCAGCCGCTTCTGATGGTCCGGCCGCGCTGAGCCCCCATGCAGCGAGACCAAGGGCGGCAAACAGGATGCCGGCGCCGGCGACGTCAAAGGGCCGCGGCGCGGGATAATCCGGCGGACGCGCCACGGCGAGGATCGCAATCGCCGCGGCTGCGAGGGGCGGATTGAGCCAGAAAATCGCCTGCCAACCGAAACTTTGTGTGAGCCAGCCGCCCAGCAGCGGCCCCGCCGCCGTGGTCAGCGCCGAGGCAGACGCCCAGACGCCGATCGCCTTGTTGCGGTCTTTCTTCGGGTAAACGGCGCCGATCAGCGCCAGGCTCGCCGGCGCCACCAGCGCCGCGGCGAGCCCTTGAAAAAACCGCGCAGCGATCAGCATTTCCGGCGAAGCCGACAGCGCACACCAGGCGGATGCGGCGCCAAACGCCACACAACCAATAATCAGTATACGGGTTTTTCCATACACATCCGCCATGGCCCCGCCGATGAGCACAAAAGCGGCCAGCGCCAACACATAGGCGTTGATGATCCACTGCACCGACGCGATCGAAGCGCCGAAATCATCGCGCAGCGCCGGCAATGCGACCGTCAGCGCTGAACCGTCAATGAACGCCATTGAGGAAGCAAGAATGCAGGCGGCGAGCACCAGGCGCCGCTGCGCGAGGGAACCGGTCCGCCCGAGTTCATCCGGGCAGGGTTCGGCGTTGATGAGGTTGCGCGCGCATGGCTCTCGAAGGACGGCGGTCATCAAACAGTCCTCGTGATGAAGAGGCTTCGTCTGTTACCAGAAAACGATGGCGCTGATTATGCGGCGGACCCCATCAGCCGCCGGCAGATATCGTCGAGTTGGTCGAGATTGAGATAATTGACGGTGACCGAACCGGAGCCTTTTTTCGAATGCGCTATGGCGACGTCGAGGCCGAGGATGGCGGAGAGATCGCGCTCCAGCGCTCGCGTATCGGAATCGCTGGCGCCGCCGGAACTCTTTGACTTTCCTGTGCTTTTTAAGTCGCCTGATTTTCCGCCGGACTTTATCCCGGCGTTGTCGGCGCGCCCGAGCGCCTCGGTTTCGCGCACCGATAGGCCTTTCGCGAGAACGGCCTTCAGCGCCTTTGCCGGGTCCTTGAGCGCGAGAAGCGCGCGGGCGTGACCCATGGAAATCTCGTTCGCGCCCAGCGCGTCGAGCGCGGCCTCGGGCAGGTTGATTAGGCGCATGATGTTCGCCACGTGGCTGCGCGACTTGCCGACGGCTTTCGCAATCTCCTCCTGCTTGCGGCCATAATGATCCGTAAGCCGATGATAGGCCTGCGCTTCCTCGATCGGATTGAGGTCGACCCGCTGCACATTTTCGATCAATGCGATTTCCGCCGCTTCCTCATCCGTCAGCTCACGGATGATGACGGGTACGTCGTGGAGCTTCGCTTTCTGCGCCGCGCGCCAGCGCCGCTCGCCGGCGACGATCTGATAATCGTCCCGGCCCATGGGGCGCACGAGGATCGGCTGCAGCAGACCGCGCGCTTTGATGGAGCCGGCGAGCTCGTCGATGGCGTCGTCGTCAAACTGGCGGCGAGGCTGATCCGGATTGGGCTTCAAAAACGCAATGGGCAGTTCCCGCCGGGGGCCGGGCGGCGTCGCCTTTTCAGGCGAGCGCGCGCTCGGCGCATCCCCGAGAAGCGCATCGAGCCCTCGTCCTAACCCTTTGGAATGGCTTTTCTTTTTTGCCGCCACGGTCATGTTCTCCCTGCCTTGCCCATCGGCTTCCTATGCGGCCTTCGGCCGGGTCCGTTCGCGCTGAATGACTTCCGAGGCGAGCTGGATATAGGCTTGGCTGCCCGGACATTTGAGATCGTAAAGAAGCGCCGGCTTGCCATGGCTTGGCGCCTCGGAGATGCGTACATTACGCGGAATGACGGTGCGATAGACCTTGTCTTTTAGATGCGCGCGCACGTCGTCCTCGACTTGATTCGTGAGGTTGTTGCGCCGGTCATGCATGGTGAGGACAACGCCCTGCAGCTCAAGCCGGCCATTAATCCGTTCACGGACGGTATCGATGGTGCGCAGGATCTGGCTGAGACCCTCCAGCGCGAAAAACTCGCATTGCAGCGGAATGATCACTGCATCCGCCGCCGCAAGCGCGTTGAGCGTTAAAAGGCTTAAGGACGGCGGGCAGTCGATCAACACATAGGTGACGCCGTCGCGGCCCGACTGCGCGTAATCGCCAAGCGCGTCGGCGAGACGATAATGACGCCGGTCCGCGTCAATCAATTCGATCTCGGCGCCGGCAAGATCAACGCCGGCGGGCGCGAGGAGGAGGCCGGGAATATCGGTCTCGATCACCGCCGCTTCGAGGCGATATTCATCGGTGAGAACGTCATAGGTGGTGACGCCGCGCTCTGATGCAGAAACGCCGAGCCCCGTCGACGCGTTCCCCTGTGGATCGAGGTCGATGAGCAGCACCCGCTCCCCAACCGCTGCGAGTGCGGTGGCCAGATTTATCGCTGTGGTTGTTTTTCCGACCCCGCCCTTCTGATTGGCGACGGCAAGAATGCGGGGGTGCGGCGGGGAGGCGGTCGCTTCAGGCACGCGCTAACTTTCCGATCTCCAGAATGGTCCCCGAAGGGCTTGTAAGGCTTTTATGCCGTTTTACGGTCATTTGCCAATATGTTGCGGCCTCAGCAAGCTCGCTATCAACATCTTGTCCCTTCGGAAAGAAATACTTCGTGTTTTCGCCTCCGATTTCATGGGCGTATCCCAGCAACTTCGGAAGCGGGGCGAGGGCGCGCGCGGTCACGATTTGCGGCTTGGGGGAAAGTTTCACCGCCTCGATCCGGTCCGGTATGACCGTTACCCCGGAAAGCCCCATGGCGCGCGCCGCCTCGCCGAGAAACGCCGCCTTCTTGCCGGTCGATTCAATCAGCGTGGTTGAAGCGGCGCCGCGCTCGGCCAGGATGGCGGCGAGAACGAGACCTGGGAAGCCGGCGCCGGAACCGAGATCGGCAAGACTTGCTGCATCCGCCGGCAGGAGCCCCGCGATCTGCGCGGAGTCGAGATAATGCCGTTCCCATCGCTCTGGCAGTGTCGATCTTGCGATGAGATTGTGCCGGTCTGACCACTCAATCAGTACACGGTCCATTGCCTTGATGCGCGCCAAGGTTTCACGTGAAACATTCGTTGCGGCGGCGAATTCTTCCGGCGTCATCTCGCTTTTGCCGGTTTCTTCATCCACGCTAGGAGCAGCGCCTGGGCCGCCGGCGTCACACCCTCGATGCGTCCGGCCTGGCCCAACGTGGCCGGGCGGGCGGCGATCAGCTTTGTACGCACCTCATTGGAAAGGCCCGGTATGGCGGCGTAATCGAGATCGGCCGGCAGCGCGAGAGACTCGTCTTTCTTGAAGGCGATAATGTCCGCCTCCTGACGATTGAGATAGCCAGAGTAGAGCGCATCGAATTCCAGTTGCTCTGCAACGGTGTCGTTCATCTCGATGAGATCAGACCAGATCGCGCTGAGCGTTTCTCGCGTCACACCCGGTAGGGCGAGAAGATCGATGACGCTGCGGCGGCGGCCGTCCTGATTAATCTTGAGGCCATAACGCACGGCTTCGTTCGGCGTCAGCGATGTCGCGTTCGCCCAACCGCGCGCGCCGTCGAGCGCCGCTTTTTTCACATGAAACGTCTCAGCACGTTCTTCGCCAACAATCCCCGCGGCAATACCGAGCGGCGTTAGGCGCTGATCCGCATTGTCGGCCCGCAGGGTCAGGCGATACTCGGCGCGGCTTGTGAACATGCGATAGGGCTCGCTGACGCCATGCGTGACGAGATCGTCGATGAGGACGCCGATATAAGCTTCGCTGCGATCGAGCGCGAAGGGGGCATCGTTCCCGGCCGCGCGGCGCGCCGCGTTGACCCCCGCCATCAGGCCTTGCGCCGCCGCTTCTTCGTATCCGGTCGTGCCGTTGATCTGGCCGGCGAGAAACAGCCCGGGCAGGGCGCGCGTTTCAAGGCTGTGGCCAAGCGCCCGCGGGTCCACATAGTCATATTCGATGGCGTAGCCGTAGCGGACTACTTTTGCGTTCTCGAGGCCGGGAATGGTTTTTAGAAACGCCGCCTGAACCTCTTCGGGGAGGGAAGTCGAAATGCCATTGGGGTAGACGGTGTCGTCGTCGAGGCCCTCCGGTTCAAGGAAGATCTGATGGCTTTCGCGTTCCGCGAAGCGCACGACCTTGTCTTCGATCGACGGGCAGTAGCGCGGTCCGCGCCCTGAAATGCCGCCGCCATAGACCGCAGACTTCGTAATGTTCTCTTCGATAATGCGATGCGTCTCAGGCGTCGTATGGGTAATGCCGCAGGAAATCTGGGGGACGGCAATGGCGCCGCTGAGGAACGAGAAGGGGACAGGCCGCTCATCGGCGGGCTGCATTTCCAAACGATCCCAGTTGATAGTGCTGCCGTCGATGCGCGCCGGCGTTCCCGTTTTGAGGCGGCCCATAGCGAGGCCCAAACCGTAGAGCCGGTCGGAAAGACCCACCGCCGGGGCTTCGACACCGCCCCAGGTGTTATCTTCCGCCCGAGAATTGGCGCGGCCCGCGGGTATGCGTTTGTCGCCAATATGAATCATGCCTTTGAGGAAGGTGCCGGTCGTCAGCACAACAGCATTCGCGGCGATTTCCGTTCCGTCGGCGAGAATAACGCCGGAGACGGTTCCACGTGAAACAGTCAGATCCTCGACCGCGCCCTCAATGATATCGAGGCCGGGATAAGCGCCGAGTAGGCTTTGCATTCCTTCGCGATAGAGTTTGCGGTCGGCCTGCGCCCGAGGACCGCGCACCGCGGGTCCTTTGGAGCGGTTAAGCATGCGGAACTGGATGCCCGCCTGGTCGATGACCCGACCCATGACGCCGTCAAGGGCGTCGATCTCGCGCACGAGGTGGCCCTTGCCGAGACCGCCGATGGCAGGATTGCAGGACATCTCGCCGATGGTGTCGCGGCGATGCGTAACTAGCGCTGTCGCCGCGCCAGCCCGCGCAGCCGCCGTCGCGGCTTCGCAACCGGCGTGGCCGCCGCCGATGACAATCACATCGTATGCGCACGTAGAACTCATGGGTCCGCCATATAGGCGCCCGCGCTCGTTTTGGGAATTGATCAATCAGGGAAAGAGGCCGCACGAACGCGCGGCAAGGAAGGCGACGATAATCCAGATCCCGTTGGTGAGGAGTTGCGGCCCGCAATCCTGCATGGCCTCCACCCAGCCGCGCTCGTCGGAGACGCCCCGGACAGCCTGCAGAAACCGCCGCACGTTGAAGGCCGTCGTCAGCACGAGAGCGGCAAAGACCGCCAGCACCGGGATCAGTAATCCACTGTCGAGACTAATACACATGGGCGGCAAGCCTACGTCGGCGTCCTTTCAGAACTGTTTCACGTGGAAAGACGAACGCCAGCGCACCCCTCCGGTTTACAAATTGGAAAGGATATCGCCGACCCCGCCGGCCCGGCATGGGCGCTGCATCACTGGCCATACTGTCGGGGGACACGGGTTCAAAGAGGAATAGGTTCATGTCGACACAACTTTTGGCTTGTGAAGCGCAACGTCCACATTTCGGGCAAAGCCCGGACGCATCCCAGAGTCTTGAGGCCCAGCGGGTCCGGCGCATGCTGCATCGCCGGCTCTGCGAGAAAATCCGCAATTATGAGCGGATCGCCTCGCGGCTCGAAATGCGCGGAGAAAACGACGCTGCAACTGTGCTAACGCGGGCCGCCGGCCAGCTTCGAGCAATCACAACGGAGGCCGGCTAACACCCGCCGGGACGTTCACTTCCCGATACAAAAACTCGAGAAAATCTCGCCGAGGACGTCCTCAACGCCAACGGCGCCGGTGATCTGGCCGAGCGCCCGGGCGGCGAGGCGGGCATCCTCCGCGGCAAGTTCTGGCGCGATCTCAATATTGTGCTCGGCGCGCGCAAGGGCGGCGAGGGCGTCTTCGACAGCCTTCACATGACGAGCGCGGGTGAGCGCGGGGGAGTCCCCGTATGTTTCACGTGAAACATTTTCGGTCATACCGGCGACAAGATCGGCTATGCCAACGCCCGTTTTTGCTGACAGTACGATCTTATTGATCCCTTCAGGCGCTACCGTGTTCGGCGGCGGCGTTCCAAGGTCAGCCTTTGACCAGACCAGGAAATCCCCAGGCCTCAGGACCAGCGTTGTTTCACGTGAAACGCCGTCGGCGGGATCGGCGACCAGGATCCGGATGTCGGCGGTTTCTGCACGCGCCCGGGCCCGGGCCATACCTTCCGCCTCAACATCGTCGCCCGCCGCCTCGCGCAGTCCGGCCGTATCCGCCACGGTAGCGAGAACGCCGCCGAGGTCGAGACGGGTTTCAACGATGTCGCGGGTCGTGCCCGGTTGATCGGAAACGATCGCCACATCAGAACCGGCGAGCGCGTTCAGAAGCGATGACTTGCCGGCGTTAGGCGCGCCGATAATAGCGATTGAGACGCCTTCCCTAATCGTCCGTGCACGTCCTGAATCGACAAGAAACGTAGTTAATTCATCCTTAAGCTGATCAATTGCGGGACCGGCGCGCGCCGCCACCGCGGCCGGCACGTCATCCTCATCCGGGAAATCGATGTCCGCCTCGAGGGGCACAAGAACGCTCAAAAGCTGCGCGCGCCAACCTTCCGCGACTGCCGACAAGCGGCCCTGCAGCTGACCCAAAGCCTGCATTCTTTGAAGGGTCGTTTCGGCGTCGATAAGATCTGCGAGCGCCTCAACTTGAGCGAGATCGAGCTTGTCGTTCTTGAGGGCGCGCAAGGTGAACTCGCCAGCCTCCGCCGGCCGCGCGCCTAGCGCTCCGAGCGTTTCGTAGAGGGACGCTTCGACGGCTCGAGAGCCGTGAAGGTGAAATTCGGCGACGTCTTCGCCGGTGAAACTCGCCGGCCCCTCGAAAAGTATGACCAGCCCGCGATCGATCGGCGCGCCGCTTGCAGGATCGCTGAGCGTCGCCAAAACAGCCAGGCGTGATTTAATCTGTTTACCAACTAATGCGTTGGCGATGCGGTGGGATTGCGGACCGGACAGACGAAAGACAGCGACGCCGGCCTTGCCGGCGCCGGACGCGCGAGCGAAAATCGTATCATCGGCGGTCATCACGGCGCAGCATTTTTTGTTCGCGATCTGCGGTTACTTCTTCTTGCCGGCGCCCATGGCGGCGCCCATCAGCGCCTGAAATCCTTCAACGCCTTTGCCGCCCATATTGATCCAGGCGGCAACCAGACGTTCCGGATCAGCGAGCGTATCCATCGAGTCTTTCGCCCGCTTCTCCATCTCTTTCATGACCATCTTGTTCATGGGCTCAACGTCGGGCATCCCGAAAAAGGCGCGAGCCTCCTGTGGCGTGACATCAAGGTTAACGGTGATTTTCATCGGGAATTCTCCTTTGCGCCCTGCAACTTAGCGAATCGCGGCGGCGCGTAACAGCCGCGTTTGCGGCTGGATCATCGCCGCCGCAATGGCTATGTCCGGAAACGTATTGAACGGAGCGCGATATGGAAAAGGCGGTCATTCTCGATGACACAGGCGGGCCGGAAAAATTTGAGCTCCGGTCTCACGATCCGGGCGCGCCCGGACCCGGCGAGATTCTCATCCGAAACGCCGCCGTCGGCCTCAATTTCATCGATATATATCTGCGCAAGGGCCTTTATCCCGTAGCCTTTCCGGCAATTCTCGGTCAGGAGGGCGCAGGCGCCATCGAGGCGGTGGGCGAGGGCGTCGATACGCTGAAAGCTGGCGACCGTGTCGCTTACCTTTCCGGCGGCGGCGCCTATGCAACGGCGACGGTGTGCCCTGCGGGCGTAGCGGCGAAGATCCCGGACGGGATCGACGATGAAACGGCGGCGGCCGTGTTCCTCAAAGGCCTCACGGCTTACATGCTTCTGCGCGATGTCTTCGCGCTCGGACCAGATCACGCCTGCCTGATTTACGCCGCTTCGGGCGGCGTCGGCACGCTATTGACGCAATGGGCCGCTCATATCGGCGCGCGCGTCATTGCCGTCGTCGGGTCGGAAGCAAAGGCGGACGCGGCGCGTGCGAACGGCGCAACGGATATAATACTCCGTACAAAGACTGCCTCAATTTCCGCCGCGGTTCGAAAACTGACCGATGGTCGCGGCGTCGACGTCGTCTACGATTCCGTTGGCGAGGCGACGTTCGAAGCCTCGCTCGACTCCCTCGCGCCTCGCGGGCACATGGTGACCTATGGCAACGCCTCCGGCCCGGTCCCGGCGGTGCAACCGCTTGACCTCGCGCGGCGCGGATCGCTGACCCTCACCCGCCCGACCCTTTTCCACTACGCAACGCCGGATCGTCTGCCCGTCATGGCGTCAGCGCTGTTTGAGATGATCGCAACGGGCGCCCTGCGGCCCCAGATCGGCAACCGTTTTCCGCTGGCGGAGATCACCGAGGCTCATCGCCTTCTCGAAAGCGGCGAAAGCGCCGGCGCAATCATTTTAACGCCTTGATTTCACGGGTTTTTTGAGCGCCCCGCCACAGCTCAAGCGCCTCCGTCCACGGGAAGAAATAAACCAGCAGAAGCGGCGCCAGCACGTCCAGCCGCGGCGCAATTATGGTGCTAAATCCAAGCGCCATAATCACGAGATGATTCCTGATCACAGCCTTATAGGGCGCGGTGAAGCCCGCCTCCGTGTCGCCGCGCCAGGCTTCCAGAAACAAGCGTGTCTGCCCCAAGCCGGCGGCAATCACGAACGGCCAGTATTCGGCGAGCGCCGCGGCAAAATACGCCGTAAACTGAAAATCGCCTATTACTTCCTCAGTACCAGGATTATATAGCGGAAAGAACGCATTGAGGAAGACGGCGTGCACGAAGTGAAACATGCCGAAATGCAGCGTAAAAAAGCCCAGCGTGAAGAGCCCGACGCAAACGGCGCCGGCGCGCACGAGCGTCAGCCCTTTTCCGGACGCTTCGCGCGAAAACAATCCGCGCGCAATCGGGTTGGCGAAACCGATGAGAAAGATGATGAAGACGTAGCCGACGACAAGGCTCGCGAGCCACATCGACCAGGCGATGTCGCCCGCCGTCCAGCCTTGCGCGCGGGCGAGCCATAATGTTGCGAAGAAGAGTAGCGCGCTCGTCAAAAATCGCATGCGCATCGGTTTGCGGTCCTTCGGGCCGTCTGCAGCCGCCAGGACTTTGATAGCGCGCAATCGCGAAATTCTTCCTAAGGTGAGCGTCGACAAAGCCGCCGCGAACGTGCTTTTCTCGGCGTCAGAACATTTGCTGACGGCGTGGGAAATGGGGAAATAATGACGCCTTATCAATATGTTACCGCTCTTGCCGTCGCTGCGTGCCTGGTTGGGTGCGGGCGGACCGACGCGCCCTCCGCCGCCGATGCGGTGAGCGCCGACGGCGATTACCCCGCCGGCTGGACCATTGCGCCCGGCCCCGATCTCAACAGCTTTTTTGACTGCCTCGACGAAGCCGGCCTCGCGCTCGTCTCCGCCCATCGCGGCGGCCCGGCGGCGGGTCTGCCGGAAAACGCGCTGGAGACGTTGCAGGCAACCCTCGCCGCTGTTCCGGCGATCATGGAAGTCGATGTCGCTCAATCGACCGACGGCGTTCTTTTTCTCATGCATGACGACCGCCTTGAGCGGACGACAAACGGCGAGGGCTTCGCCGAAAAAGCCCGCTGGGCCGATCTTCAAAGGCTGCGCCTCGAAGATGCGACCGGGCGCGCGACCGACTTTGCCCCGCCAAGATTTTCCGGTGTCCTCGCCTGGGCGAAGTCCCGCACGATCCTGCAGATCGATTTCAAGCGGTCGGCGCGCTATGAGGATGTTATAGATGAAATATATCGTCAGGATGCGGAGCACCGCGTCGTGTTGATTGCTTATTCCATGGCCTCGGCGCGGAAACTCCACGCTCTTGCGCCCGACATGATGATTTCCCTTTCCGTAAACTCGCAGTCCGAACTGAATCGGGCCGTCGCCGCCGGCGTCCCGGAGAATCGCCTCGTCGCCTTTACCGGCACGGAGGCGCCGCGTCCGCGGCTTCTCGCCCTGCTCGACCAGCGCAATATCGAAGGGATATTCGGGACGCTGGGCGGCGACAACTCCATCGACGCGGCGATTGCCGAGAACGGCGCCGAAGAACGTTATGCTGAGATTGCTGCGGACGGGGCCGACATCATCGCCACAGACCGGCCGCGGGCTGCATACGCCGCCCTCGTTGAAGACGGGCGCGCGCCGACCGACGGCGTTTGCGGTATCTCTAAGGGATAAGGCGTCTCATGAAGCGGACCGTTTTTCTCTACGCGATCGCCCTTGCCGCCGCCTCGGTTCTCCTCGCCTGGCTCGAATACAAGTACGTCACTCGCGTCTTCGCTGGCGAGATCTATCTCCTCATCGTCGCCGGCGGATTCGCCGCCCTTGGCGGATGGGCGGGCTGGCGCCTCACAAGACGCAAGACGCCGACCAGTTTTGAAAAGAACGAAGCCGCAATCAAATCCCTCGGGGTCTCAGCCCGGGAATATGAGACCCTCGAACACCTTGCCGCCGGACTTTCTAATAAGGAGATCGCTCGCAAGCTCGGCGTTTCCCCTAACACCGTCAAAACCCACCTGGCGCGGCTTTACGAAAAGCTCGGCGCGGCGCGGCGCACCGAAGCCGTCGGCAAAGCCAGAGCGTTGTCGCTGATCCCGTAAGTCCCGAGAATTTTGGGTGATTTTACTGAATTCACCCGTTCGGGCGATGGCGTTTCGACGTTTTTCGGCATCAATTGACGGCGTTCAAAACCGCGAAGGAGGAGTTTCATGGGCGATCCCGTGGTGCGTTTCGAAATCGGCTGCAAAGACAGGCCGGCGTCAAAGGCGTTTTATGAGGCGAGTTTCGGTTGGACCGTTGAGGCGGGCGACATGACAGGCGAGGCGACAACGGGCGCCCGAGACGGCATTAACGGCGCCCTCACCGCCCTTGGCCACGAGCCCCATCAATACGTAATGGTTTATATTAGGGTCGCGGATGTCGACGCCGCCGCCGCGCGGGTCGCCGATAATGGCGGCGCCATTACGATTGGACCCCTCGACATTCCCGGCGGCAAAGGCCGCTTCGCCTGGTTTCAGGACCCGGAAGGCAACACGCTCGGGCTTTTCCAACCGCCAAACTGAACAATCAACGAAGTTTACAAGGGAGAAACACTATGCTGCGCATCGCTTTGATCTATGGGGCTATCGCCGGGACGATTGTCATCGGCGCTATGACCCTCGGCTTCATCCTTGATGGCGACGAAAAAGGCGCCGCCTCAGGCCAGGTCTTTGGCTACCTCATCATGTTGGTGGCGCTGACGCTGATTTTCGTCGGTGTAAAACGCCATCGCGACGTCAACCACGGAGGCGTTATCAAATTCCTGCCGGCGTTCCTGACTGGCTTGTCGATCGCGGTCGTCGCCGGCGTGTTCTACGTGGTTGGCTGGGAACTTTATCTCGCCACGACCGACCACGCTTTTATCGAGCAATATTCTACAGCGGTCATTGAGAAAAAGAAGGCGGCCGGCTTAAGTGGGGTCGAGCTCGAAAAGGTTGTCGCCGATATGGACAAAATGGTCGAAAATTACGGGAACCCACTATTCCGTATACCGATTACGTTTTCAGAAATTTTTCCTGTGGGGTTACTGGTGTCTGTTGTTTCGGCGGCAATATTGCGCAACCCGAAAGTCCTGCCATTGCGCGGCTGAACATCGCAGCAGATGCATCGCCGGGCGCGCCGTGCGGGCGCGCCCGGCGATGTCTTATCTACATATCCTTGATCATTGAGCGAAATTCGCGCGACACGCCGGCGCGTCGGGAGATCTGATCCCAACATTCTTCAAACCGGCCGTTCACGTTGATCGCGCGCGAAAGGCGCTTGGCGGCCGCCATCGTCGCGGTTTCGTCGTTTGCGTTAAGCGCCGTGCCGATCGCAAGGTAGCTGTCGACAAGGACATTCAGGCGCAATTTGCGTTCGTCGCCGTATCGCGAGCATTCATCGATCCGGTTTGCCGTTACGCGGCGCCACCTTTCGTCGGCGTCAGCGAAGGCGTCCGCCGAGTAGGAATCGCGAATATCTGAATATTCTGCGGCTGCGGCAGGCATAGCTGCGGCGATGGTCGCCGCGACGGCGACCAGGAGACGTTTAGACATGACAGTGCTTCCCTTTCCTTTTGTCCCCTTCCGGTGATAACGCCCGCCCAACCGAAGGAGACTTCGGAAGCGTCTGTACACAGATAGTTATTTTCGATACCGACCTCTTGTCGCGCAATCAACATTGAATCGGCGAGGCGAGACGTGGGTGCGACGGATGTCGTCGCAAGGCAAAAATACGGGCGGCGCCAGGCTGTATTGCTTGTAGCGGCGCGTCTAAACCCAAACACCGCGCCCAGCTTTGTGGCCGCGCTCTAGCCGCGGGGCGAGGAAAGCGGCGGCGTCGGTCGAGCGCGCGCGAGCGGCGCATCCAATCCCGCTTCCGGGTCCGCGCGGCCTTCTTCGTAAGCGGTGATCAGGCGAAAACCGAGCCAGACGCCGATCACCGCGAACGCGATTCCGCCGATGGCCTGCGCAATGATGACGCCTGGCGCGCCGGCGATAGCGGAGCCGGCAAACACAAACGGCGCCGTGCCGATGGTGTTCTTGCCCCAGTTGAGCCAGGTCGACCAGAGCGGTCTTTTCAGATTGTTGAAGGCCGCATTCGAGATGAAGAGCGCGCCGTTGAAGAAAAAGAGCGGCGCGACAATTACCGCAAACCAGAAAATCAGCGCTCCGCCCTCGCCGGTCAGCCCGAACGCGGACGCTATGACGCCGTTGAGCGCAAGCAATATGGCCCAAATGCCGCCTGTATAAGCAGCTGCAAAGAATAGGGACTTGCGCAGCGTCTCTCGTACGCGGTCATAGGCGCCGCCGCCGAAATTTTGTCCCACGATCGGCCCGACGGCCCCCGAAAGAGAGAAGAGCACGCAAAACGCCAACGGCGTTAAACGCGAGATAACCGCGAAGCCGGCAACGGCCGCGTCGCCATAGGGCGCGATCGCCCTGGTCACGATGATGGCGCCGATCGGCGTTGCGATATTGGTCAGGATGGCCGGCGTCGCGATGCCAAAAATCGGGGCCAGATCGCGCACAAACTGGGTGCGGTCAAATGGCGCAAACCCGCCATAGTGCCGGACGATCGGGATGATGGCCGTCGCCGCCATGGCAAGGCGCGCGGCAACCGATGCGAGCGCGGCGCCGTCAAGGCCAAGCCCCGCAGCGAATATGAGGATCGGATCAAGCACGGCGTTGACGGCGCCGGCGGCAAGGGTGGCGTTCATGGCGCGGCGCGCGTCGCCATGGGCGCGCAAGAGCCCGGAGCTGACCATGGCGAGCGCCGCCACAGGCAACGACGGCACGACGATGCGCATGTAACGCGTTGCAAGGTCGCGGGTCTCTCCGACCGCGCCGATGAGGTCGAGCATTTGCGGGGCGAAGATCCAGAACAGCGCAGCGAGAACGAGGCCGAGCGCAAACGCCGCGACCATGACGCTAGTGGCGATGCGCCTCGCCTCTTCAGGCTCGCCGCGACCGATGCGTTGCGCGGCAAGCGCCGACATGGCGATCATCAGCCCGATTGTCACAGACATGTTGAAGAACAACAGCGTGCCGGCGAACCCGACGGCGGCAGCAAGCTCTTTTTTGCCGAGCAGCGAGATGAAATACAGATCAGCAAAATCAACAAGAAAGATTGAAATAAGCCCCGCGCTTGACGTCAGCGACATCACGACAACGTGGCGCATTAAATCGCCGTGCAGGAACTTTGCGGGTTGTTTTTCCGGCGCGGCGGTTGTGCTGGACAAAGTGCGGGGGGCTTTCGGCGGCTAAAACACGACGACAATGCCGCGTTAACGGCGCCGGCGCCATCCTGTTTTTCTCGGCTTACCTTGAGAAGCGCTCACATTCTCGCGCGCCAAGGACGACACCTGCGGGTGTGACAAATAAGGCCGCCATTGTTGGCGGCCTCTTCTTTAATCACTCTGCGGCGAGGTTATTCCCGAAGACCGCTGGCGAGCACGCCGTAAGGCCGCCATCGATTTGAGCCGGGCTGCTCCTCGATCAGTACAGGCGGGAGAGGCAGCGGCGTGATCGCAACCTCATTCGTGCTAGTGACCGTTTGTGATGAAAAAATTGCCATATAGTCGATGCCGAGCATATCCGCAGGATCGTGTTTCCCCAGAAAAGAGTCACGCGCCCGAATAAGGACCCGCCCTTGCGTATCTTCAGGTAGATGGAAGCGTTGCACATTACGCTTACTGCCGGTGTTCACCACTAACATCTTGCGCCAGATTGAATCGTTCGCACGTTTATACCAAAACGCGAATCCCTCACGCCCCGTAATAAAGGCGTTGACCTCAAAGATGACGGTATCGCCGCCGTGCACATCAAATACCCAATGATGCTCTCCGCGACGGCTATTCGGAAAACGTATGCCGCCAGTGCTGACTTCGTAGATTCTCTGGTACCGGCCGTCGTCAAATAATGTATTGTATCGGCCGCCCGTGACCCGACCAAAGGCGCCCGCATATTCACGAATGGCTTTATCGGTAAAGGTAATTGTCGGCCGATCGGTTTGCACGCGCGCGACATTTGAATCTGCTCTACCGGCATCGTTAGACGCTCGTACCCGATAACGATACAGCGTGTCTGGGTCGAGGCCGTTATCTGTAAAACCTATTGAGTTTTGTGGGAGGAAAGCAATGGTCTGAAAATCTCCATCGCCAAGAGCACGCCGTACTATGTATTTCTTTTCGTTGTCGGCATTGTCGGACCATTGCAAACGAACCTCTGAGTCACTCAAAGCAGATGCAATCAGACCGCTTGGCGCCGATGGCGCGATTGGTGCTGGCGGGGTTGGCGGATTTGTCGGTGGCGTCGTCGCCGCCCGGAATCCGGCGATGCGGCCCGCAGATTCGTTGATCGTCCGGGCCGCCCAGGCGGCATTGCCTGGATCATCAGTGGGGTCAATGCCGGTTGGAACGCCGTTATAGTTTATGTTCGGGTTCGAAAAATGCCCCGTACGCGAGGCGCCCGAGCAGCCATAGGCCATGATTGTGCGAAAATACGGAGCGCCGACATCATCGACCGAACCGTCATTACATCGACGATACCCGTAATTATATTCGCCGCTTACGCCGCCGTCTTCTTGCGATCGCGCGTGGGTAACGCCCTGATTATGGCCGATTTCATGCGCGAGCGTGCGCCCGCCAAGGCAGAATTCCGCCGTGACGGACATCGCGTAAGATGACGATGCATTGACATAAGCAATGCCGCAAAAGCCTCCGCCTGAACCGGTGATAAGCGCCAACAGGTCGGCGCCATAGTTATTCCGTTCATCGTGGAGATGATCGATCTGTCCATCGCTCGTGCGCCGCAACTCGCTGAGCATGTCGGAAATGTCTTTGCTGCCCTCGTTGTAATCCGTCTGCACCATGCCGACGAGGTTCACGGTAACGTTGACCCCGCTCGCCTGGTACGACGCATTCATATCCGCAACGGCATTGACGATATTGGCTTCTATCTGGCTACAACTGGTCGAGCCATTGCCGCCTACGGCGCGGCAGGCGTCATCCGTATACGCAGCAAGCAAGTCCTGCTCGATGGCGGCTGAGGCCGTCGCCGGCTCGCTCTTCGCAAACGAATCCCCGCCGCCTGCATCGCCGAGCGCGTCCGGCAGAAAGAACGGCTCTTCTGTCGGCAATACCGACGGATCAATTTCGTTTAAAGTAAGCTGGCCGGTGCGCATGCCGGTGATTTCGAATGCGCGCCCGTCGTAGTCGATGCGCCCGGCGAACGCCCCCTTGCGTCCAGTTAGGACCACCAAGTCATTTTCGTTTCCGGCGATATGTCCAATCCAAGAAATGGTTCCATCTTCATGGTGCTCCACACGGTCACGCACAGCTCGCACATTTTCGCCGAAGAGATTGATGTACATGCGCGGACGAAGAAGCGTGGCGCGCTCCATCCGTATGCCGCGGGTCTTTTTGAAATGGGCGCGGGCGCCAGGTTTTTCGAAGCCGTCAATCTCGAACAGATGACCGTCGCGTTGCGCAGCCTCGGATTGGGTCGGCGCATTGATGAAGAAGGCGGCGACTAAGGCGATAACAGATGGGCAAATCCAGGGTCTGGAAAGCATGACGCTCAACTCTATACTGACGAACGAAGGAGGCAGGCAAATTAAAGAAAGTCTGAACCGCTAACGAAGTCCAATGAGCTTTAAGAAAGAGTGCGTTATAGCGCGTCAATTTTGCGTTGTTTTGCCAAACAATATGGGGTTCTGCACGCCGCGATGCGCCGTAATGCTTTGTGCATTAAGGGGTTGTGCAACACGTCGGCGATCGCATCGTGCGATTGCGGGCGTCTTCACTATTCAATTAACAATACGTAACAGCTTGCGAGCAATATTAAGCGTTACAACTATTACGTGTTCATCGAGTCGAAAAACGCTTCATTGGTTTTCGTCTGCTTCAACTTGTCGAGCAGGAATTCGATGGCGTCGTTGACGCCCATGGGCGCAAGGATCCGCCGCAGAACGAATATTTTCTGCATCGCCGCGGCATCGGTAATGAGGTCCTCTTTACGCGTGCCGGACTTGGCGATGTCAATCGCCGGATAAACGCGTTTGTCCGCAACCTTCCGATCAAGGATGATTTCCGCGTTGCCGGTGCCTTTAAATTCTTCGAAGATAACCTCATCCATCTTCGAGCCGGTCTCGATGAGCGCCGTGGCGATGATCGTCAGCGATCCGCCTTCTTCGATGTTTCGCGCGGCGCCGAAAAAGCGTTTCGGCCGTTGCAACGCATTGGCGTCAACGCCACCGGTTAGCACTTTACCAGATGACGGCACAACCGTGTTGTAGGCGCGGCCGAGGCGCGTGATTGAGTCAAGCAGGATGACAACGTCCCGCCCGTGTTCGACCAGCCGCTTGGCCTTTTCGATGACCATCTCCGCAACCTGCACGTGCCGCGTCGCCGGCTCGTCGAAGGTCGATGAAACGACTTCGCCTTTCACTGACCGCTGCATGTCCGTCACTTCTTCCGGACGCTCATCGATCAAGAGCACGATCAGATAGGCTTCCGGATGGTTCGCCGCGATCGAATGGGCGATATTCTGTAGGATGACGGTTTTACCGGTCCGCGGCGGCGCAGTGATCAGCGCACGTTGTCCTTTGCCGAGGGGCGCGACGAGGTCGATGACCCGGGCCGTCATGTCCTTGCCCTTCTCGTTCTCGTCCTCGATTTCCATGTTGAGGCGCTCGTCCGGATAGAGCGGCGTCAGATTGTCGAAATGGACTTTGTGGCGCGCCTTTTCCGGCTCTTCGAAATTGATAGTGTCGACCTTTAAGAGCGCAAAGTAACGCTCGCCGTCCTTAGGGCTGCGGATTTCGCCGATCACCGTATCGCCGGTCCGAAGCGCAAAGCGTCGGATCTGGCTGGGGCTGACATAGATATCGTCGGGGCCTGCGAGATAGTTGGCTTCCGGCGAGCGCAGGAACCCGAACCCGTCGGACAAAACTTCCAGCACCCCACCGCCGGAAATTTTCACCTCATGGTCCGCAAGCTCCTTAAGGATTGCGAACATCATGTCCTGCTTGCGCATGGTCGAGGCGTTTTCGACCTCAAGCTGTTCGGCGAATTCTAGCAGCTCGGCAGGCGATTTTTCCTTGAGCTCGTCAAGAGACATCTGTTTTGGCAGCATCGGTCCATTCCCGAATATGTATGAAACGCCCGGTCTGGCCGGGGCCTGGAAGTCGCGAGTGAAAACAAAGGGCGCGCGCGTTTTCGCACTGCGTCAAAAGGAAGGTTGTGGGAGATATAGGCGATCAGGCGCGCCCGTCAATGGGCGGCATGCGCCGGCGCTAGGGGCCAGTAAACATATTCAAGCTTCAGCCCGTCCGGGTCGGCAAAGAACACCGCGTAGTAATCGGGGGCGTATTCGGGATACCGCGCCGGCGGATCGAGGGTCCGCGCGCCGATTTCCTCAAGGTGTGCATGGAAGCGGTCGACATCGGCTGGGGTGTCGGCGTTGAAGGCGAGATGGTGCAGGCCAGCGGCGTAGCGGTCGTGGTCCCGGTCGTTCCTGGCGTTTTTAATGCCAATGGAACAAAGGCCGCCAGCCCTGATCAGATTCCACTCCGCGCCGGCTAACGGGTCCGCGACGCGCTCGTACCCCATAAACGTCAGAATGGCGTCGTAGAACGGCGCAGAGCGCTCGACGTCTTTAACTGTCAGGTCGATATGGTTGATAGCGCCGCGCACGCTCGCGCTCCCTAAAACGGCTTAACGATTACCATGATAACGATGACGATAAGCGCAACGAACGGAACTTCATTCATGATGCGCCAGAACTTCGCCGTGCGCGGGCGTTCCCCAGCCTCGAACTTTCGCCGCGCGCCGGCGTAAAAGCCGTGGATGCCGGAAACAGCAATGACGAGAGCGAGCTTTACATGAAACCAGCCATCCGAAAGCGTTGACGGATTGGCGATCAACATCGCGATGCCCAATATCCAGACAACGCCCATGGACGGGTTCATGATCCCTTTGAGAAGCCGGCGCTCCATGAGGACGAACGTTTTTTCCGCTTCGCCGCCCCTCTCCGCGCCATGGTGGTAGATGAAGAGCCGCGGCAGATACATCATACCCGCCATCCATGCGATGACAGCGACCAAATGAACGGCTTTCAGCCAGAGATAAATATCGAGCAGGAACGCGCTCACCAGTCCCCTCCGCGTACAAAATCGACAAGCGCCGCTACATGCTCCGGCGGCGTCTCCGGCGAGAACCCATGCCCCAGATTGAAGATATAGGGAACATCATGAAACAGCTTCAGATAGGCTCCGGCGCTTTTTAACATATCGCCGCCGCCCGTGATCACGCTGATTGGATCGAGCGCGCCCTGAACGACGGTATGGCTAGACAGGTTTGCGCGCGCCCAAGCGGGATCCATTGCGTAGTCGACGCCGAGTCCGTCGCATTCGGAAAGTTGCGCGTACTCCGTCGCCATTTCCCCAACGCCTTTTGGAAAAAGGATCACTGGCGTTTCAGGATGGGCTGCTTTCACCCCCGCCGCAATTTTCTGCAGCGGTCTTACCGAAACCACATCGAGCACCGGCCAGGGCAGACCGCCGGCCCAGGTGTCGAACAATTGAATCACATCTGCGCCGGCGTCGATCTGGCGGCTGAGGTACTCGATCGTATGGTCCGCCAAAAGATCGATCAGCGCCGCCAAGAAAGACCGATCCTGATAATAGAGCTTTCGCAGGGCGGCTGGATCACGGCTTGAGCGACCGTTCAGCATGTATGTCGCCACCGTCCATGGCGCCCCGGCGAAGCCAATAAGTGCCTTGTCTTCAGCAAGCGCAGCACGCGTTAGCTTTACCGTTTCATAAACGGGCGCCAGCCGCGTATGAATGTCTCGGCCGCGAAATTCATCAAGGTTGTCGGATGTTATCACCGGATCAAGCATCGGCCCTTCGCCTTCCGCAAAGGATAACGTCTGCCCCATGGCGTCTGGAATAAGGAGGATATCCGCAAACAGGATCGCCGCATCGAGATCGTAACGGCGCACAGGCTGCAGCGTCACCTCGGACGCCATCGCTGGGTCATAACAAAGATCGAGAAACGATCCGGCTTTCGTCCTTAATTCGCGATACTCGGGAAGATAACGGCCCGCCTGCCGCATGAACCAGACGGGCGGTATGGCCTCTGTCTCGCCTTTCAGCGTTCTTAGGAGTTTCGGTGCTGTCGTCATATAGGCGAGACCTGTCTGTTAATCCTCTATTAATGACTCTTAAAAAAGTATGAATATTAAGAGTAGGGCCGGAATGCGGGGGAAAGATAGTCGGTGATCTTTTTTCACGTTGTGGCGCCCTTAAGGTGCCCTATTCGCTCCACGGGGCAAACCGGCGGCGGCAATCTGGTGATACCTCGTTAGGTCATTTGATTCTCGACGAAAACTTCGCACAGGCGCGAGCGGAAAAGAAATGTTTCCGGCAGCCCGTGAAAAAACGTTACAGCAGCCTTCACCGGCTTTCCTTTTCCAACGCTATTGGGCGCCTGATCGGTATGACGGCCCTGTTTTCCGGCCAAGAAAATTCGTTGTCGCGAAATGCCCCGTCTTTCCCTTATAACTCCACAGCAATGACCAATAATGATGCGGAAAAAACGAAGGAGCGGAACGGCGCAGCGCCTGCGCCGCTCGCCACGTATTTTCATGTGCACCTCGTATCGGATTCAACCGGCGAGACCCTCAACGCCATGCTCAAGGCGACCGCCTCGCAATTCGCTCACGCCAAGCCCCTCGAACATATTTACGCGCTGGTGCGGTCTCCCCGACAGATGGAGCGGACTCTCGCCGCCATCGAGGCGGCCCCCGGTATCGTCCTTTATACGGTGATCAATCCCAACCTTCGCCGGCTTCTGGAAATCCGGTGCAGCGAGATGCAAACGCCCGCGGTTTCCGTGCTCGATCCGATGTTAAACGCCTTCACTGATTATCTCGGCCTTGAGCAGACAAAGAAGGCCGGCGCCCAGCATGAGCTCGATGATCATTATTTCACCCGGATCGCCGCGCTTGATTATACCCTCTCCCATGATGACGGGCAGATGAACTGGGATCTGGCCTCCGCCGATGTCGTTCTTGTGGGGGTCAGCAGAACATCGAAAACGCCGACCTGCATGTATCTGGCGAACCGGGGGATCAAGGCTGCGAACGTGCCGCTCGTGCCAACGGCTGATCCGCCGCCAGAACTCTTCGAGTTGCGAAAACCGCTGGTGGTAGGGCTGATCGCGAGCCCCGAACGGCTGGCGCAAATCCGCAAGAGCCGGCTCGGAGAAATCAACGCGGTGGGCGCGGCCGACGAATATTCAGACCTCGATCAGATCCGCGCTGAAGTCCTCCGGGCAAAAAGACTCTACGCTAAAAACGGTTGGCCGATGATCGACGTTACGCGAAAGTCAGTCGAGGAAACGGCGGCGGCGATCCTCACCAAGCTCTCCGCGCGCCAAAACCGATGACCGCGCCGCCAGCTGTCACCCTCGCCTCGGGAAGCGCCATCCGCGCTGCAATTTTAAACGACCATAGCGTTGAATTCAGTGTCGCAAGACCCGGCGTCGATGAGTCTGTTATCAAGACCGAGGCCGCCGCCGCGGGGCTCGACCTTGAAGAAACCGCCATGCGGCTCGCCGAAGCTAAATGCATGGCTGTTGCAAAAACCCGAAACGGCATTGTCATCGGCGCCGATCAGATCCTGGAATTTGAGGGTCGCGCTTACGACAAACCCGCCGACATGGCCGACGCGAGGACCCGGCTGTCGAAAATGCAGGGCCGGACCCACAGCCTGATCAATGCGACGGTGGCGGCCCGCGACGGCGCGATTATCTGGCGCAACCTTGAGCGCCCGAAGCTGACTATACGCGGTATGACCGACGCGGAGATCGACGTCTATCTTGAGACGGCGGGAGACGAGATTCTCTCAAGCGTCGGCGCCTATCAGGTGGAAACAGCGCTCGGCGCCGGCCTTTTTGAGCGGATCAGCGGCGACTGGTTCGCGGTGCAGGGGATCGCCATCTACCCGCTACTGGCGGAACTCAGTCGGCAGGGCGCTTTCGGCGAGAAATGGAAAGCCCCGAAACCGGTCTCGGCGGGTGTCGTCGGGTCGCCGATCTCCCATTCATTGTCGCCGCTCATCCATAACGAGTGGGCGCGGCGCGCATGCATCGAGGGCGAATATCGGGCGATGGAAGTCGCGCCGGGGTATGACGCTTTCGCCAGCGCGATGGACGATCTCCGCGCGCAAGGTGTCGCCGGCGTCAACGTGACAATCCCCCACAAAGAAAACGCACTACGCTACGCGGACCATGCGAGCGATGCGGCGCGGACAATAGGCGCCGCGAACATGCTGACATTCGCCGGCGATGAGGCGCACGCCAACAACTCAGATGCAACCGGCTTCGCCGATGCCCTGGCGGCGGCTTTGCCCGCCGACCGGCGAATCGAAACCGCAATGGTGCTGGGCGCCGGCGGCGCTGCGCGCGGCGTCGTTGCGGCGCTGCGCGAGATCGGCTGCGACGACATCCGCATTGCGAACAGGACGCAAAAAAAGTCCGAGACGCTCAGTAGCGAGTTCGGACTCAACGCGGCGGACTGGAAGGGCCGCGCCACGGCGCTCGCTGGATGCGATCTCCTCGTCAACACGACGTCCCTCGGCGCGACCGGTCAGCCGCCGCTGGAGATCGATCTTTCCGAGTTGCCGCCGGATGCGATCGTCTTCGACATCGTCTACGCGCCGCTGGAAACGCCATTGCTGAAAGCCGCGCGCGAAAGCGGCCATACCGCGATTAACGGCCTTGAGATGCTGATGAACCAGGCGGTGCCGGGGTTTTCCGCCTGGTTCGGCGGCCGGCCCTACCCGGTGACGCCGCGGGTCGATTGCGATCTGCGCGACCTTCTTGTCGCGGCGCTGAAAAAGCGGGGCGCGTCATGATCCGGATCGGCCTTACCGGCTCCATCGGTATGGGAAAGTCGACAGCGCTCAAGATGTTTGCCGATCTCGGCGCCGCGGTCTGGGACGCCGACGACGCCGTGCACCGGATGTATGCCGCCGGCGGGGCTGCAGTCGCACCCATTGATGCGGCGTTTTCCGGCGTCATCGCCGACGGCGCGGTCGATCGGCGGGCGCTCGCTAAGATCGTTTTGAATGATCCGGAAAAGCTGAAGACCCTCGAAGCCATCGTCCATCCGCTCGTTGGACAAGATCAAATGGCGTTTCTCGCCGAGGCTGCGGCGGCCAATGCGCCCGCCGTTGTGCTCGATATTCCGCTCTTGTTCGAAAACAGCTCGCAGGGATTTTTTGACGCCGTCGTCGTCGTGAGCGCGCCGGAAGAGGTTCAGCGCCAGCGTGTTCTTCAGCGCCCGGGCATGACCGAAGAGAAGCTCGCCGCCATTCTTGCGCAGCAGATGCCGGATGCGGAAAAGCGCGCCGCCGCCGATTATGTGATTTCTTCCGACCAGCCCCTTAATGCGATGGCCGAAGCCGTCCGTGAGGCTTACCGGGCAATTCTCGAAAAGGGCCCGCGGCCCGATATCTAGCCCGCGAGTTTTTCAATAAATGCGCGCATGCGCTGCTCGGCGTCTTTGTGGTCTTCTTCACTGTACCAGTGGATCCAGTCCGGCTCGAGGAAGGGATCGTCAAAGACATGCTCCGCATCCGGATAAATGGTAAGATCGATGTCGGCGCCGCCGCGGTTCTTCCGATTGAACAGGCGAATGCATTTTTCGGGCTCGACGATGCTGTCTGCGCCGGCGATGAGGGCGAGAGCCGGCGGCGACTGCCGCCAGGGCCGAAACCGCGACAGCGCGCCGGTCCCGCAATGCGGATAAAAAAGGATCACGCCATCTACGCCGGCCGGGTCGGGAAGGTCGCCCGACAGACCTGCGGGACGGCGTTTGTCGCCGTCCATGGTGAGAAAATCCATCACCGTCCAGGCGCCGTGGGACCACCCGGCGAGGATCAGCTGGTCCGTGTCGAGCCGCGGGTCGGCGCCGGCGAGCTCGATGGCGGCGAAGACGTCGCCTGCGCGCTCCTGCCCTAGCAAGGTCTTGCCGGCGCAGACAATGTCAAGCGCGCTCTGCCGCGAGAACCCCCGCGGCCCCGTGCTGTCTACAATCATGGCGGCGTAGCCGGCCTCGTTAAAAACATCCGCCCATTGACGCTGGAACGTCATGCGCGGTCCCGCGCAGCCGTGAAACATCAAAACCGTCGGAAAAGCATCTTCATCCGTATTCGGAACATGAACTTCAACAGCGCCGGCAAGAAGCGCTCGTCGCTCATCGAGGCTCTGCGCGTCCGTCTTGCCTGCGAGCCAACCAAGATACATCGGCTCAAGCCGCCACGCGACAATGGCTGCGGCGACAACGACGATAGCGACGACGACAATGAGCCCGCGGTTCATTTGCACACGTTCCTTCAAAGGAGGCCGGCGTCCGACGCCAGCGCTTGCAACGATGCAGCGGGCCGCGCGCCGAAATGGGAGATCATCTCGCTCGCAGCCAAGGCGCCCAGCGCGCCGGCGCGGGCGAAATCATAGTTGCGCGCAAGGCCGAGAAGGAGACCCGCCGCATAGGCGTCGCCGGCGCCCGTTGTATCCTCCAGCGCGTCGGGCGCGCGCGCCGCAATTTCGACGACCTCGCCATCGCGAGGAATAAGAAGTGATCCGTGTTCGGAGCGCGTAACGGCCGTCAGAGGCGCGAGCTCTCTTGCCTGTTTTGCGATGACGCCGAGGTCCGACGAGCCAAACAACGCCGTCGCTTCTGCTTCATTGGCGAGCAGGATGTCGATGTGGTCGCGAATGAAATCGCCGATAATGGCGCCCTGTCGTTCAATCACGCTCGCATCCGACAGGGTGAGCGCGGTGCGCTTGCCATGCCGCCGCGCCGTTTCGCACGCGCGGATAAAGGCGCCGCGGGCGTCGGGCTGTTCGAACAGATAGCCCTCAAAAAAAGAAATCTCGCCGCGAGCAATCTGATCCTCGTCCACGTCAGCGTCGGTCACAAGACCTGCTGCGCCCAGAAATGTCGCCATAGAGCGTTGGGCGTCCGGCGTAACATTGACGAGGCATCGTCCCGTCTCCGGCCCGCCTGTGAGCGCCGCCGTTTCATATTCAACGCCGGTGGACCGCAGGTCGTGACGAAAAATGTCGCCCAGCGCATCGGCGGCGACCTTGCCGACAAAACCGCCGCGCCCGCCAAGCGAAGCGATTGCCGCGATAGCGTTGGCGTTGGAGCCGCCGGAGACTTCGACGCCCGGCGCCATGTCTGCGTAGATGGCGCTCGCTTTTTCCCCGTCGATGAGGATCATGCCGCCTTTAGGAATGGCGAATTTCTCTAAAAATGCATCGTCGCATTTGGCGAGAACGTCGACGATGGCGTTGCCAAAGCCAATGACGTCAAGTTTTTGATCGGTCATGAAACCCCTTTGCCGGTCACGAGAGCGCCCGCGCTTATAGGAAGCGTTAAACGCGCCGGCAAGCGACGATGTAAGGCGATAGCGCTTGTCGGACGCTGCGGGCGCACCTATCGTCGACGCGTCGTCAGTTGTCCGGTGCCGCTTATGAAAGTCGCTTCAAGCGCGTCCTGCGTGTTCGTCTCAATGCTGCTTGCCGCCTGCGGGTCTACGAGGAACGCTCCGGCGCCCGTCGCCGTCGAAACAGCGCCGCCCGAGCCCGCGGCGCCGGCCTATGTGATGAGCGATATCATGGGCGCAGGACCCGCCGCGATTGATGCGCTGCTCGGCGTCCCGGCCCTGACGCGGAAGGAAGGCGCCGGCGAATATCGCCGCTATAGCCTCTCCCGATGCACGCTGATCGTTATTCTGTACCCGGATGATACCGGCGCGCCGCGCGCCGCCCATGTGGAAGCGACGGCGTTATCGTCCGGCGCCGAGAAACCGGCGCTCGACGACTGTCTCGCGGCGGGTTAGGCCTCGGCCGCCGCGGGCCTTGCCGCGTCCGGCGCGCCGTATCTGGACTGACGAACCCATTCAAGGACTGACGCGATAACGGCGACAAGCCCCATGGCGGCGGTCAGGTAGAAAACAAAGGCGAAGCCGCGGAGTTCGATCAGCTCGCCAAGCGCGCCGCGGCCGAGCGAGCCCAACAAAAACCCTAGCGACGCGAGCAACGCATATTGAACGGCGGCGTATTTCTTGTTCACGATCGAGGAGAGATAAACAACGATCGCAGCGCTGGCGAAGCCGACCGCGAGGTTTTCCGCCGCAATCACCAACATCAGCCGCGCCAGCGCTTCGTTGCCGGCGACATCGAGATGCAAGAGATCCGCAAGGGGCTGCATGAACCCGAACAGCGCGTAAACCCGCGTCGCTGACATAAAGGCGTGAGTCGCCCCGCCGCCGAGGGCGAGGTCGGCGAACAACAGATTGGTCGCGGCGGCCAACACCGCGCCGGCGACGAGGCAAGGCATGCGCCCGATGCGCAGGATCAAAACGCCGCCGACGCCAATGCCGACAAATGTCATCAAAGCGCCGAACAGTTTCGAAGCGATCGCCACCTCGTCGAGCGTATGGCCGAGTGCGCCGTAGTTTTCGCCGAGATAAAACGGATAGGCGAAGGCGCCCCAGATCAAATCGGTAAAGCGATAGGACAAAGCAAGAATAAGGACGAGAATAGCGCCGAACCGCAGCCGGTCGATAATGTCGGCCATGGGCGCCAGCACCGAGCTGTAAAGGGCGTCGAATACCGGCTGAGCCGGCCAGCGTTTTTCGGTCGCCGACGCTGCGCCGCCCTTGCGATAAAACCAGAGCATGGCCGCCGCCGCGCTTACCGGCGCAATGATAGTCGCGATGATGATGAGCGGGCCTTTTTCCAGCGTAAAAGCGCGCGCATTGGCGCCGTCAGGATTGGTCAACGCGAACGCCATGAACCCGAATAGCGTTGCAAAGGCCCAGGCCCAGCCGATGATCACCACGGTGAGGGCGCGGTTGCGTAAGGGCGCCGGCGGCGCATCGCCCAGGGATCGCTCGCGTTCGGCGATTTTTGAGTCGCCGGCGATGAAAACGCCGCTGACCGCAAGGGCCATCAAGACCGAGAGCGCCACAAACGTATCGCCCCAGCCGATGCGCGCGGCGAAGATCAGCGCGCCAGCCCCACCGAGAATAACCGAAGACCGATAGCCGAGCTGATAGACCGCGGATAACAAATCGACGGTGATTTTTTCGTCGGCGATTTCGATGCGCCAGGCGTCGATCAGAATGTCCTGCGAGGGCGGACGAGAAGGTGCAGAAGATTGCTGCGAAGGCGATCAGCCCGATCTGTGTTGCGGGGCTGGCCGTTGAAATCGTGAGCAGGCAGGCGAGGATGACCCCTTGCAACAACAGGATCGTGGCCCGCCGCTGACCCATATTGAATATTTTCGGGGTCGGCGCCCGATCGATCGCTGGCGACCAGAGAAATTTGAAACTGTAAAGGATGATGATCCAGGAAAAGACGCCGATCGTGGCGACGGAGATATTTTCCTCCGTGAACCACGCATTAAGCGTTCCGGTAATCAGGACATATGGAAGACCCGCGGCAAAACCGAGCACATACATGGCGAGCGCGTTGCGTTCTTTTAGCGCGCCGGCGAGATCGCGCCACCCATATTTCTTTGAAGCTGCCATTCCCTCACCGCCTAGCCTTTGAATGTGGCGGACCTTAGGCGGTTTCGTTTTGATGAAAAGATCGAATGCGCCGAGCTGGCCGCTATGAGGCCTGCGAAAACCCGCTGGTCGTTCCGGCCCATTTATCGATCATGCCGGTAAGATCATCGGGCTCGAACGGTTTCGACAGAAAATCGTCCATGCCGGCGACGAGGCATTTGCGCTCTTCCGAGCCCATGGCGTTGGCTGTCAGCGCGACGATCGGAATGCGCGCCTCCTCGCCGGAAAGGGCGCGGATCGCCCGCGTCGCCTCAAGCCCGTCCATCTCCGGCATGTGCATATCCATCAACACAATATCGTAATCTGCCCGGCGTAGCGCGTCGAGCGCCTCAGCGCCGTTGATCGCCACATCCACATGATGCCCTGCGCGCTTCAAAATCGTCGTCGCGAGAACGGCGTTGATCTGGTTATCCTCGGCGAGGAGGATGCGCCGGCTTGGCGTCTTGGTTAGAGCGGCGCTTTCGGGCTCTACGGGCGCAGCTTCGCTGGCGCGCGCCGCGTCGGCGACTGCTTTTGGCGCAGGCTTTTCGTCTTGACCGACAAATTGTTCGTATAGGGAAGACTGACGGATCGGTTTGATCAGGTAACTGTCGAAGCCGGCGTCGCGCAAATCTTTCAGTCGATCGCGCGCCAGCGGCGACAAAAGGACAATGGACCGGCCGGCGTTTTCAAGACCGAAAGATGCGCCGTCCCCGGCGAGATAAATATCGCACAACAAGACCGCGCCTGGCGCCCGCGTCAGCGCCGCCTCCGTTGCCGCGGCGCTTTCCGCGTGGATCACGTTTTTGACGCCGAGAGACGAGAGCTGCATTTCGAGCGCGCGGGCGAGCATCTGAGAGCGCGTCGCGATAATAGCGGACTGCTCAATCGGCGCCCGCGCGGGCGGCGCGCCTTTATGGCCGAGGACAAGCTCAAAGGAAAAAACGCTGCCCGCGCTGACGGCGCTTTCGAGACTGATGCCGCCGCCCATGGCGGCGACCAGCTTGTGCGCAATTGTGAGGCCCAGCCCTGTCCCTTCATTGCGTTTCGCCGCGCCGGATTCGGCCTGGCTAAATTCCTGGAATATCGATGCCTGCATGTCTTCGGGAATGCCAATGCCGGTATCGCGGATACTGAACCGAACGCGCGCGCCCTCCGTCTCCAGGTTGACGAGATGCGCTTCTATCAGGACGCCGCCATAGTCCGTGAATTTGACGCCATTGCCGGCGAGGTTGATCAACACCTGGCGCAGCCGCGCCTCGTCGCCGATGAGCTGTGACGGGATGCGCTCATCGACAAAGGCGGCGATCTCGACGCCTTTTTCGGCGGCCCGTGGTGATAGAAGTTCGGCGACGGCCTGCATCAGAGATTTCGGACAGAAGGGTTCCCGGTCGAGCGTCATACGCCCGGCGTCGATCTTGGCGTAATCAAGAAGATCGTTGATCAGCGCCAGGAGGGCGGCGCTCGACTCACGTACGGATTCGGCATAGGCGCGCTGGTTGGGTTCCAGCGCCGTATCGAGCAGCAACGCATTCATGCCGATAATGCCATTAAGCGGCGTACGCATTTCGTGGCTCATCGTGGCGAGGAATTTCAGCTTTTCATCATCGACCCGGCGGCCCGGCGGTCCGTTTCGGCGGCTGGGTTCGGGTGCGCCAATATAAAGCCGCTCGCCTCCGTCAAGCGCGGTTTCCGTCCAGGCGATCACGCATTCGCGGTCGGCAATCCGCGCCCGCGTGCGGTAAGACGCCGGCGCGCCGGGGGCTGCGGCCGCGCCGCCGGGCGCAAAGTCCCGGCCGAGCCACTGTTCGATCGGCGCCCCAAAAAAATCCGCAAAGCCGCGCGAGACAAATCTGATCGCACCGTTTTCATCACATATAGCGATCAGCTCACTGATCGTCTGATGCTGGCCGTCGCCTGCGTTTGGCATATTCCTGAACGTCCCCTGCCCGAGCGTTCCGGATCGTCGCCGCGACGGCTTGAAATTTCGTTGAAAGGCTTGGTTAACAATTATTCCTAAATTGTATGCGCCGCCGGGCGCGCCGGCGCCGTCGGGCCGGCCTGTCCGGCTGCGTTTTCCCGTCGCCGATAGCTGACGGCCTCCGCGATATGGCGCCGGCGCACCGGCGTCGATCCGTCAAGATCGGCAAGGGTGCGGGCGACGCGCAAAATTCGCGTATAAGCGCGAGCCGAAAGGCCAAGCGTTTCGGCGGCCTGGGCGAGAAGGGCCGCGCCGTCGGCGTCGGGCGCAGCGATCTCCGCCAGCGGCGCATCGCCAAGGGCGGCGTTGGTGGCACCGGCCCGCGCGATCTGCGCTGCGCGCGCGGCCGCGACCCGCGAGGCGACAGCGGCCGTTGGCTCGCCGGTCGCCGGTCCGGCAAGGTCCACCGCGGTCACGGCAGGCAGATCAATCGAAATATCCATGCGGTCGAGAAGGGGCCCTGAAATACGCGACTGATAGACTTCCTCGCAATGGGGTCCGCGCCCGCAAGATCGCCCGCTCGCCTTGCCGAACCCGCATTTGCACGGGTTCATGGCGGCGACAAATTGAAACCGCGCCGGATAGCGCACGTGAAAATTCGCCCGCGCAATGAGGACGTCTCCGGTCTCAAGGGGCTGCCGCAAACTGTCGAGAACAGGCGCGGAAAACTCCGGCAGCTCATCGAGAAATAACACGCCGTGATGGGCGAGCGAGGCTTCGCCGGGCCGGGCCCGCGCGCCGCCGCCGATCATCGCTGCCATGGAGGCGGAATGGTGAGGCGCGCGAAACGGTCGCGCCCGCGTCAGTCGACCGCCCTCGAGCAGTCCAGCGAGGGACTGGATCATTGAGACCTCGAGCATTTCGGGCGGCGACAGGGCGGGCAGCAAGCCAGGCAGGCGCGCGGCGAGCATCGACTTGCCGGCGCCGGGCGGGCCGACCATCAGCAGATTATGACCGCCGGCCGCGGCGATCTCGAGGGCTCGCTTGGCGGTCTCCTGGCCCTTGACGTCAATGAGATCGGGGACGGCGCTGCGCTCCGCCAGTGCGCCGGGCTCGGGCGGCGTCAGCGCCTGCGCGCCTTTAAAATGGTTGACTAACTGGATCAGCGATTTCGGCGCCAGGATTTCCGCATCACCTCCCGCCCAGGCCGCCTCGGCGCCACTTGCCGCCGGACAGATGAGGCCGAGGCCCATGGCGTTTGCGGCGACGGCGGCCGGCAGGGCGCCCGCGACCTGGGCGATATCGCCGCCGAGTCCCAGCTCTCCCATCACCGCGTATCCGGCGGCGCAATCATGAGGCGCCGCGCCCATTTCGATCAGCACCGCCAGCGCGATCGCAAGATCGTAGTGACTCCCCTCTTTTGGCAAATCCGCCGGCGCGAGATTAACGGTGATCCGCTTGGCGGGCAGCCCAAGCCCAACAGCGCATAAGGCGCCGCGAACCCGTTCTTTCGCTTCCGAAACCGCCTTGTCGGCGAGACCTACAATGGCGAAGGCGGGCTGGCCGCCGGTGAGCTGCACCTGAACGGTAACGGGCCGCGCTTCGACCCCATGGAACGCAAATGTCGTGACCTCTGCAACCATGGCGGGTCCTCTGCTGCGGTTCGCCCGGCTTGTGGAGCATTGCCGAATATGCGGAACATTTCAAGAACAAATTTTCACCAGCGGGGCGACCCGGTTTTGAGACATCATCGGAATCGCCGGGACGGCTTGACGAAAAGCGGCTCTTGGCGCGACACCATGCGCTTCGCGCCGGCGCCGGGCTGGCGACCGCCTCGGCCGGGTGAAACTAAGGGGATAGGCGAGAAACAGGTGAAAGAACACGCAACCCCGCCAAGGCCCGGCATGGCGTTCCGCATCGGCGTCACGGGACATCGTTCATCCCGGCTGAGCGCCGGCCAGCTCGCCAGGATCGATGCGCAGGTGCGGTCCGTTCTCGACATGGCCGCCCGCGCGGTGGAGGCCGCGCGCAAGCGCTATGATCAAGAATACGCCGACGCAGCGCCGATCCTCTATTTCGTGAGCGCGCTTGCCGACGGCGCGGATACGTTAGCTGCAAAATGCGCCCTTGAAAGCAAATGGCGCCTTCTGTCGCCGCTCCCTTTTTCTGCGGAGAGCTATGCGCGCGACTTCTCCGGCGCCGACCGCGAGGAATTCGAGGCGATGCTGAACGCAGCGGACTCGATAGCGGAGCTGGACGGCGTCCGCGATAGTCCGATGACGGAAGAACGCGCCTATCTTCAGGCCGGCCTCGTCACTGTCGATCAGTCCGATGTGATGATCGCCATATGGGATGGCGAGGAGGCGCGCGGGGTCGGCGGCACGGCGATGATCAAGGAGGAGGCGCTGAACGCGGGCAAGCCCGTGATCTGGATCAACGCCGCCGCCGACAAGCCGCCGGTTTTTATCAGGCCGGCGAATGTGGAAACGCCGTTCTCGGAGGAGCTTTTTGACGAAGCGGTGAACGCCATTGTCGCGCCGCCGCCGCGTGAGGAAATCGAACATTCCTTCGCCGGCCAGGCCACCCACGCCCTTTTCGCATATCGAACGTTTTCCGACGAACGGCCGCACACATTCAACTGGGGTTCGTTCTTCCAGTTCTGGGAAAAAGCTTTCGCCGGCAATTGGCCGGCGGTGCGTTTGTGGAACGCAACGCCGGAGGCGGAGATCCAGCGCGCTCGAAGCTCGACGCTGGCGGAAAAACTCAAATCATCGCCGCACGACCAGGCGGTTTTCAACGATCTCATTATTCCGCGCTTTGCGTGGGCCGACCACCTCGCCGTCCATTACGGCAATCTCTATCGTTCGTCGTACTTCTTCAATTACCTCTTCGCTGCGGCGGCGGTTTTCCTCGCGCTGATTGACCTTGTCGCGAGTGACTTCAGTTTTGGCTCGAAAACTATTTTTATTTCCATCGAGGTGACGCTGATCGTTTTGATTCTCGGTGTGACGATCGCCGGCAAACGCGGGCGATGGCATGAGAAATGGATCGACTATCGTCAGCTTGCGGAAGAATTGCGTCAGTACCGCTTATATTTCTTGACTCTGGGCCGGGGGATTACGGAGGACATCGCGCAGGGCGAAGCCGGCGAGGCCGCCGGGTGGGTCGACTGGTATTTCGGCGCCACAAGACGCGAGGCCGGCATGACGTCCGGGTCCTTCGCCGCGCCTGAGATCCGCGTCATTGCGGAAACCGTGCTGAACGAGGAAATCAGGCCGCAGATCGCCTATCACGACCGCAAGGCGCATTTGCTACACGCCATGGAGCACCGACTGCACCATCTCGGCGAATATGCTTTCGGCGCGACGCTTCTGGTTTGTCTGATCTACCTGATCCTCGCCTTCAATGCGGGCAAGGAAACCGATCTCCAGAAATGGGCCTATGCGACGAAGAACGACATCAAGGGCATGGTGACGCTGCTGACCGGCTTCCTGCCGTCTCTCGGCGCGGCGTTTTTCGGCATTCGCGTGCAAGGGGAGTTCGGCTCCACCGCCGAGCGCTCCCACGCAACGGCTGCACAGTTGAAGGTCATTGAGTCGAAATTCGAATTGCTCGTCGACGGCGACAAACCCCGCCTTGATGTCCTGCGGCTGCGCGTGGAAGAGGCGGCGCGCGCTATGATGATGGAAAATCTCGACTGGCGGCTTCTCTATATTTCAAAGCCGCTCAACCTGCCCGGATAGCCGATCGTCGGGCTTCAACCGGGCGCAGCCTTGCAAATCGGTAAGTCGGTTTTTGCTCGCCCGTTTGGCGAAGCACCCTAAACTCGCAACTTTGGCGAGGCGCGTATGGCGCGCGCCCGCATACGCGTTGATGAAATTCAGGGAAGACCCATGTCCGCCGTTTCCGTCCTGCTGGCGCCGCGCGACGAGGCGTTTGGCGAGCGTATCGCCGGCGCGCTGGCGCGTCGCGGTCTGAGCGCCCGGCTGATCGCCGGCGACCAGGCTGATTTGTTCATAGACGGCCATCGCGGCAATGGCGCTTCGATTGTTGTCTGGTCGAAGGCGGCGACAAGCCTCGGCCGGCTGAAAAAGCAGGCCCGGGAAGCGCTCGAAAACGGCGCTCTTATTCCTGTCTCCATTGGCGGCGTTCCTGCGCCGCAAGGGTTTGAAAATCTGCCGCCCATCGATCTGTCGGGCTGGCGCGGCGACGATGACGATCCGCGCTGGCGGTTTGTCCTCGAAGCCATCGATATCGCGTCGGAGTGCCGGCGCCGCGTCGATCAGGACCAATGGATCGCCGCACATGGCGAGGCCCCGGCTCCGCCGCCGGCCGAGACGCCCGCGCCGATTTTGCAGATGCAAGAACCGCCGGCGTCGGAAGATGCACAGATCGACGCGCCCGCGCCTGATGTTGGGGCCATAGTGACATTGCAGCCGCCGCCGATTGTTGCAGAAAGGAAGGCGGCGAGCGCGCCGCCGACGCGAGCCAATGCACGGCGGTTTGACCCAAGCGCCGTCGCCGTCGCCGGCATTATGGCCTTATGTCTGATCACGGGCGCCGCGATCATCCTGTCGCCGTCATTGACGCCCGCAGCCGATCCCCCGCAGACGCCGGCCTCCGAAGCGCCGCCTTTAACGCCGGCGTCGGATACGCCAAGGGTCGATCTCGCCATGCTGCAAGACGCCGTCGCACCTGCGACCGCTTTTGATGAGGACGAGAAAATCGCGACAACGCGACTCCCGCCGGTTGATGTCTTTGCTGATGCGGCGGCCGCGCCCAATGATCCGTATGGGTATGAGTTCGATGATATGGAGGGCTTCGGGGAGGGGGATATTTCCTATCCGGACGACTTTGCCGGCGCGCCACAATTCGAACCGTCAACAGACTCATACGCCGACGAGATCCACCTGGCGATGCTTGGCCCGGCGTCTCCGACGACCGAGGTCCCGGCGCCGCCGGAGGATGCGCCGACACCCGCTGCCCAGCCCGATATGCCATCCTTGAAGCCCGCGACGCCGAGAAAAACGGCGACGCCGGCGACCATGGACGCGCTCCTTGCCAGCGTGCCGGAGCTCAGCGATCAGGTTGCGTATAGATCGTCCGTACAGGGAGTACAGCCCGCTCCTACGGATTATTTCAAGGACTGTTCGATCTGTCCGGACATGGTCGCGCTCGCCGCCGGCGCGTTTGTGATGGGTCCGGGACCCGGCGAACGGCCGCGTCCTAATGAAGGCCCGGCAACGCGCGTCGATCTGGCGCAACGCTTCGCGATCGCTACGCGCGAAGTCACGTTCGCGGAGTGGGACGCCTGCGTCGCTGATGGCGGCTGCGCCGGTTACAAGGCCACCGATTTTGGATGGGGTCGCGGCGCTCAGCCCGTCGTCGGCGTGTCGTTCGACGACGCGCAAAACTATGCAGCGTGGCTGTCTGAAAAAACCGGACGCGTCTATCGGTTGCCGAGCGAGGCGGAATGGGAGTTCGCTGCGCGGGCCGGTCGGGCGACGCCGTTTTCCTTTGGCGTAGACCTGACGGCGGGCGATGCAAACTATGACGGGCGTTATGTTTATCGCGGCAAAAAGGGGCGCTGGATCGGTCACCCGACGCCGGCCTCGCGCTATCCGGCGAACGGGTTCGGCCTTTTCGATATGCATGGCAATGTCTGGGAATGGACCGCCGATTGCTGGCGCAAAAGCCTCGCCGGCGCGCCGGCGGACGGAACGCCGCGCGGCGGCGTTTGCGGAGCGCGCACGCTCAAAGGCGGCGCCTTCAATACCGGCGGCTGGCGGCTCCGCGCCGCACACAGAATCGGCAAGCCCGCCTCGGCGCGAGAAATGGAGATCGGCTTTCGCGTCGTTCGCGCGGTCGACTGACGCTTCTTCACTAACGAGGCGTTAAGACAGCGCGGTCAGAATTGCAGCGTGAACGCTGTCGAGACAACAAATCGCTCAATCGCTAGACCGCACTCATTTGCGCTGCGGCTAACGGTATGGCGCGTTGCGGCGCTGATGGCGATCGCTGCGGCGGCGTTGTTCCTGCTCCTTCCGCTCGGGGTCGGCGCTGATTACCCAAACCATCTTGCACGCGCCTATATCGCGACGGCGATTGACGGATCGGCCGCGCTCCAGCGCTATTATGAAATCGACTACAGTTTCGTACCGAACTTCACCATCGAGATGGTTGTTCCCCGGCTTGCCGGCGTTCTCGGCCTATACGGCGCCGGATCGCTGCTGGTCGCGGTGAGCGTCGTCCTGGCGCCGCTGGCCGGCCTCGCCCTGTCGAGGACGCTTAATGGCGCCGCTGGCGCATGGCTGCCGCTTTTGGGGTTTGCCGCCCTCTTCAACCGCAACCTTGAATTCGGTTTCATCAATTTCCTGTTCGGGCTGGGGCTCGCGCTTTTCTGTTTCTGCATCTGGGCGCGCTTGAAACCGGGGTGGAAACGCTCTGCGATCATCGCGCCCGCTGCAGCGTTCGTCGCCGCCAACCACATTCTTGGGTTTCTGTTTCTCGGCTATATCGCGCTCCTCTGGGAGGGCTCGAAATTCGCCTTTGGCGAGCGCGGATCGCTCAACCGATTTCTCCCTATGCTGATCTTCCGCGACGGCGCCGCGTTCCTGCCCGGGCTCGCAATGATCGCCTACGCGTTCATTATCGCGGACGACGTCAGCACCTACACAGGCGACATGGGAATGTGGTCCCAGCGCATGACCGCATTGACCGCCGGGTTTGGCTTTTTCAATTCGACATTGTCGGTGATCGCGGGCGCGGTCGCCTTCGGCGTGTTTCTCTGCGGGCTCTATGTCGGCTTGCGAAAGGGCGTAGTTGAAATTCACCGCGATCTGGCCGTCGTCGCGGCGGGCGTTTTTGTTCTGGTCCTGATCATGCCGACCCATTTGGCGGGCATCTGGGCGCTGCATTTCCGCTATGGCGGCGCGGCGCTGATCCTCGCGGCAGCGGCGCTGCGGTTCAAAAATCCCGAGCGCGCGTGGAAAGCGGCGGTCCTCTACGCGGGCGTCCTTGGTCTGCTTGCAGTCAATGGCGCGAGCCACGTCATGCGTATCGACCAGTCCCAACAGGAAATCCGCGGGGCTATGACGGCGCTGCCCCATGGCGCGCGCGTAATCTCGGCGACCTCGCCCGATGTCGGTTTTGAAATCGGCGTCCACGCGGCCTCGCTCGCCGTCATCGAAGCGGACGCCTATATTCCGAACCTCTTCACCAATATCTCGGCGGTCGCCGTCAAACCGGCCATGACGGCGATGCACAAGCCTCAAGGCAAGCCGCAGCTTATCGAAACCTTGCGCGCGCATCGGGCGACGCCTTTAAAGCCGGCGGCGAACGGGCGCTGGTCGGAAACGTTTTACCATGGCTGGCCCGACCACTTTACGCATCTTCTTTATACGCGCCTGCCCGGCGAGCCGGGGGCCGACCTCGACGGCCTCGGCGAAATCGCGCGCGGCAAGGACTTCGTTCTCTATCAGATTGATGGCGCAACGGTGGATTGATGTCGCCGATGCAACGGGAGGCAGTTAGGCGGCTGCCTGTTTTTTCCGTTTACGGAATTGTTTGACCTTGTGCTCATTGCCGCAGGTCGCCATGGAGCACCATCGACGTTTGCCGTTCTTGGAAAGATCGAGAAACATCCACTCGCAATGATCACCGCCGCATGTCCGCAAGCGATCGAGACGCCCGTTTAACAAGAGATCTTCCGCCGCGTCGAAGATAACGCGCATCGCTCGTTCCTGCGCCGGCGCGTCTTCGGTGCAGCGCCGGCGAAAAACGCCGCCTTCATGTTGTATTTGACAATGTTTTGCGGCGCGCACCTGCCATCGGTTGAGCGTTTCGAGATCTTCGTCGCTGGCGCGCTCGCCGGACGCTGCGGCGGTGAAAATCCGGTACATCGCCTCGCGCAGGCGCGCGGCGTCCTTATAGAACGCAGCCGCAATTTTCGGGTCGCCGGAAATCTCCGCTTCCAATACCTTCTGATCGTCGTCATCGAGAAGGCCCGCAACCCTGACCCATCTGGCGAAACCGCTGGCGTCGCCCAACTGATCGGTCGGCTCGTCCCGCCAGCGCGACACGGTGTTGACGAAATCGAGGGCTGCGTTGCCGCCGATCATATCGGCTTCGGTCCAATCGTAAGGAGAAAATTTCATCATGAAACCAGTAAAACTCTGTTGACAGGTTACAATATAGAGCTATATTTGTAACCGTCAATACGGATATTGACAGTTACAAGAAAAAGACCCGGCCCACCGGGCGATTTGAAAAAGGAGAAACCCCGATGTCGAACTCACCTGTCTTTTTGCTTCAATTATCGGCGCTCGTTTTTGTTCTGGTGCTGATCGGGCACACAGTCGGCGGCGCGTTCTAGGGCGCGGCGGGCGTTAAGGCCTGCTCATTTTCAACGGCCCCGGCGCATATGGCGGGGCCGCATCTTCATGAATACTCACCGCCATTGGCGTATTTGCGGCGGCAAAACTTAATCTGGCTGAGCGGATCGAAATATTTCCGCTAAGCGCCGCGCCTTAACGGTTGCGGCGGATTTGTGCGGCGCCTATATCCCGGCCGAAACATGGGCGTCCTTAACGGGCGCGAAAAACCTGTCTTGTTTAATCATAGGGGCTCGCCCGCCTCCGGCGCTTGTCACGGCGCTAAAGATCCCGCGCTTATCGAAGGCCGGACAAAAATGGGCGGCCTGCTGGAAGGAGAAGAAAGTATGGGCAAGGTTATTGGCATCGACCTCGGGACGACGAACTCTTGCGTCGCCGTCATGGAGGGCAAGGAGCCGAAAGTCATCGAAAACGCCGAGGGCGCGCGGACGACCCCGTCGGTTGTTGCGTTCACGGAAGACAAAGAGCGCCTGATCGGTCAGCCGGCCCGGCGCCAGGCGGTGACCAACCCGGAGAACACATTCTTCGCCATTAAGCGCCTCATCGGCCGGCCTTACGACGACCCCACCGCGCAAAAAGATAAAGAGATGGTGCCCTACGCCATCGTCAAGGGCGACAATGACGACGCCTGGGTCGAAAGCCGCGGCGAAAAATTCGCGCCGTCCCAGATCTCCGCCTTTATCCTGCAGAAAATGAAAGAGACGGCGGAAGCCTATCTCGGCGCCGATGTGACCCAAGCCGTCATCACCGTCCCCGCTTATTTCAACGACGCCCAGCGCCAGGCGACGAAAGACGCCGGCAAGATTGCGGGCCTCGAAGTCCTGCGCATCATCAACGAGCCGACGGCCGCGGCGCTCGCCTATGGTCTCGACAAGCAATCGGGCGGCCAGAAGATCGCCGTTTACGACCTTGGCGGCGGCACGTTCGATATTTCCATTCTCGAAATCGGCGACGGCGTTTTCGAAGTCCTGTCGACCAATGGCGACACCTTCCTCGGCGGTGAAGACTTTGACCTGCGCATCGTCGACTACCTCGCCGACGAGTTCAAAAAGGATCAGGGCATTGATCTGCGTAAAGACAAAATCGCCCTGCAGCGTCTGAAAGACGAAGCGGAGAAAGCCAAGAAGGAGCTTTCCTCGACGTCGCAATATGAAGTGAACTTGCCCTTCATCACGGCGGACGCATCCGGTCCGAAACACCTCAACATCAAACTTTCCCGCGCCAAATTCGAAAGTCTCGTAGACGATCTCGTCAAACGGACCGTCGGGCCATGCAAGGCGGCGCTGAAAGACGCCGGCCTTTCCTCCGGCGACATTGACGAAGTGATCCTCGTTGGCGGCATGACCCGCATGCCGAAGGTGCAGGAAACGGTGAAACAGTTCTTTGGCAAAGAGCCCCATAAAGGCGTCAACCCGGACGAAGTCGTCGCCCTTGGCGCCGCCATTCAGGCCGGCGTCCTGCAAGGAGACGTGAAAGACGTTCTTCTTCTCGACGTGACGCCGCTCTCCCTCGGTATTGAGACGCTGGGCGGGGTCTTCACCCGCCTCATCGATCGCAACACCACGATCCCGACCAAGAAGAGCCAGGTGTTCTCAACCGCCGAAGACAATCAGTCGGCGGTGACCATCAGGGTCTTCCAGGGCGAACGCGAAATGGCCGCGGACAACAAGATGCTCGGCCAGTTTGATCTGATGGGCATTCCGCCAGCGCCCCGGGGCGTGCCGCAGATCGAGGTCACGTTCGACATCGACGCCAACGGCATCGTTCATGTGAACGCCAAGGACAAGGCGACCAACAAGGAACAGTCGATCCGCATTCAGGCTTCGGGCGGTCTTTCCGACGACGACATCGAAAAGATGGTCAAGGACGCCGAAGCCCATGCAGACGAGGACAAGCAGCGCCGCGAGGGCGTCGAGGCGAAAAACCGCGCCGAGGCCCTTGTTCATTCGACGGAGAAAAACCTCGAAGAGTATGGCGACAAGATTTCCGCAGAAGACAAGCAGGCGATCGAGGATGCGAAGGCAGCCTTGAAAGAGGTGCTTGAGCAGGAAGATGCGGACCTTGAAGTGATCAACACCAAGGCGACGGAGCTCGCCCAGGCGTCGATGAAACTTGGCGAGGCCATGTACAAAGAAGGCGTCGGCCAGAACGAAGGCGACGTCGATCCGGGCGAAGCGGCCGCGCAGGCGGACGCTGAGGCGGAGGAAGCTAAGGACGATGACGTCGTTGACGCCGACTTCGAGGAAGTCGACGGCGAGAAAAAAGACTAACGGGAAAGGCCGCCAACCATGGCGGCCTATTCTCCGCTCATCCCCGCGAAAGAGGGGATCCAGCCTGAAAAAGAATGGGTTCGCGCTGATTTGCGGGAATGAGCGGCGGAGGGGAAACGGAAGAACCGTAAAGGTTGGGCGCGACAATGGCGCAGCAAGATTATTATGACGTGTTGGGGATTGATCGCGGCGCCGACGCGGCCGCGATCAAATCCGCTTTCCGCAAGCGCGCCATGCAATATCATCCGGACCGCAATGCGGATAATCCGGAGGCGGAGAGAAAATTCAAGGAACTGGGCGAAGCCTACGAGATCCTGTCCGACGATCAAAAACGCGCCGCCTATGACCGCTTCGGGCACGCCGCCTTTCAAAATGGCGGCATGAACGGCGCGGGCGGTTTCGCCCGCGGCTTCAGCGGCGCAGCCGGCGGCGCGGCGGGCGCCTTCTCCGACATTTTCGACGATATCTTTTCAGAATTCATGGGCGCCCGCGGCGCCCGTCGCGGCGGGCCGGGGCGCGGCGCGGACCTGAAATACAATTTGTCCATTTCGCTTGAAGAAGCCTTCGCTGGCAAAAAGGCCGAGATCAAGGTGCCCGGGTCGGTCGCCTGCGAGACCTGCGAAGGTTCAGGCGCGGCGCCGGGCTCAGGGCCTGTCGAGTGCGGAACCTGCAAAGGCGCGGGCCGCGTGCGCGTGCAACAGGGCTTTTTTACGATTGAGCGCACCTGCCCTCATTGCCATGGCGAGGGGCGCACGATCTCCGATCCGTGTACGGATTGCTCAGGCCAGGGCCGGGTGCGCCGCGAACGCGCGCTATCGGTTGATGTTCCCGCCGGCATCGAGGACGGTACGCGCATTCGCCTCTCCGGCGAAGGCGAGGCTGGCCCGCGCGGCGGACCGGAGGGCGATCTCTACATCTTTGTCCATGTGGACGAGCACGACTTATTCGAGCGCGACGGCGCCGATCTTTATTCAATGATGCCGATCCCCATGACGACGGCGGCCCTCGGCGGCGATTTCGAAACCCCGACCATCGACGGCGGGCGCGTCAAAATCTCGGTGCCTGAAGGCGCGCAGACCGGCAAACGTTTCCGCGTGCGCGGGCGCGGCATGAGCCAGCTCGACCAGTCCGGCCGGGGCGACATCCGCCGCCGCGGCGATCTCTTCGTGGAGATTCAGGTGGAAACGCCCACGGGCCTCAACGCTGAACAGAAAGACTTGCTGAAACAGTTCTGCGAGGCCGGCGGCGGCGAAGATTGCTGCCCGCAGTCGAAAGGCTTCTTCGAAAAAGCCAAGACCTTCTGGGATAACGTGACCGACGGGCGGTGACTTACCGCCCCACCGGCCGCAGGCCCAACAGCACCGCCGCGCCGATCATCAGCCCACCGCCTATTTTGTGGAGCCGTTCGCGGGCCGCGCCCTTGACGCGCTCGCCGATCCAGCCGGCGCCGCTGCCGTAAAGCATGAGCATGAACCCATCCATGGCGATATAGGTCGCTGACAGGATCGCAAATTGCGGCCAGAACGCCGCGTCGGCGGAAATGAACTGCGGGAAGAGCGCGGCGAAAAAAACGACAGCCTTGGGGTTCGACGCCGATGTAATAAACCCTTGCAGCCACAGGCGTTTAAGGCTTCGCCGTTTCGCGGCTTCTTTTTCGCCGCCGCCGTTCTTGCCGAAGACCATCCTCAGGCCGAGAAACAGCAAGTAGGCGACGCCCGCCCATTTTATAACCGTCAGAGCGTTTTCAAACGCCGCGATCAGCGCCGCGAGGCCTAGCCCTGCGAGCAGCATCTGAAAGAAATTGGCGGTGAGGTCGCCCGCCGCCGTGGCGACCGAGCGGTGAAAGCCGTGCGCGAGGGAGTTCGACAGCATCAAGAGCTGGCTCGGGCCCGGCGTCGACATCATCGCCGCGACTGCGGCCACATAAAGGATCCAGATTTCCAAGGTCATGGGCGATGCATAGCTCAATCGGCGCCGCGCCGCCACATAGCACGCCGCCCGTTGATCGTCCCGGCGTTAGCGGCGGACGGTTACGCGAACGTTGCTGCGGCGACCGCGAAACCGATCATTCCGAGACCGAGAAGTGCAACGCCCCACATGGCGGAGCGAAGCACCGGAATGCCGGCGGCGTAAACGAGCGCGAAGGCGACCCTTGCCGCCGCAAAGATCAACGCGCCGGCGGCCGTCAGCGCTGACGACAGACCGGCCAGTTCGACAATCAGCACGAGCGGGATGAACATCGCCATCCCCTCAAGATGATTGGCGACGATGCGGCTCATGCGCCCTTGCAGGACGGACGGATCGCGCGGCTCGTCGCGCGGTCCGAGGCCCCATTTGAATCCGTGGATCGCGGGGGCGAGTCCGCCCTGGACGAAAAGCAGGGCGAGCAAAGTCACGCTGACAATGAAAAGCGATTGAAGTTCGACGGACATGGGAGCCTCCTTTTTTCCAAGTTACTATTAAAATCATAGTTACTAGTCAACGACAAGCGTCAAGCCTATGATCGCCCCATGAGCGATACTGTTTCCGGATGCCCGGTCGCGCGCGCGGCCATGATCATTGGTTCGCGCTGGACGGCGCTGATCCTGCGCGACCTTACCGATCGCGGCCCGCGGCGGTTTCAGGACCTGCAGGAGTCTCTTGACGGCATTGCGCCGACGACATTGTCGGCGCGCCTAAAAATGCTCGAGAAAAGCGGCGTCGTCGCGCGCAAATTTTATGAAGACCACCCTCCCCGCGCCGAATATCACTTGACGGCGAAGGGCAAAAAGATGAGCGGCATCTTGAACGCCATGCGCGATTGGGGCGCGAAATACGGATAAAGTTCTCCGTCAAGACTCGCCAAAATGACGATCTCGGCATAGCGTTTCGACAGTAATTTTTGTCGCGCCATGTCAGACGAAACTTATACGAAGTACTCAAAGGCGTTGACCTTTCGCCGGGTCCGCGCGACGCGCGACGCCGCGCTCCTTATTCGCTTTGGGCGCGACCTTTATCGCGCAAGCCTCGGCCGTGAAGACGCGTTCTACCGGGACTATGGCCGTTACGGCGCAGGCTTTCCGCAATGGATCGCGTCCTGCGCCGAGACCAATCCCGGCTTTGCGCAGCTTCTCGAAGAAGAAAGCGTAGAGATCGGTCTGGTCGTTCTCGGCCGCGACGATCGCGACCCATCGATCGGGCGCGTCCATCATTTCTACATCACGCCTGATCATCGCGGACAGGGCTTTGGCGGCGTCCTCGATGACTATGCGCGCGATACGCTGAAAGACGCCGGCGCGGGCATCGCGCGGCTCAATGTCACCGCACGCAACGCCCGCGCGATCCGGTTTTATCAGGGCCAAGGCTGGAAAGAAAAAGCCCGGCGGGGCGGCCTCATCTTCATGGAAACGCGCTTGTGACTGCGCCGGCATATGAGCGCGACCAACTTTTTCTGCTGGCGCCCGGTTTTGTCGGCGCCGGCGGCGCGCGGGAATATTGTCCGGAATGCGCGGAACTTTGGGGCGTTCTCGGTTACTTCCCGGCAATCCGCGACGGGCTCGAGATCACCTATCAGCCGATCGACCATCCGCGCCCGGCGCTGGTCGCCGCGCTTGGCGAGGGGCGCTGGAACTGCCCGACCCTGATCTTGGCGGCGGGCGTTGATGCGGGCGCGGGCGCGGCGGTCCGCGAAGCCAACGGTGCGCGCTTTCTCGACAACGCCCGGGACATCGGAAAATACTTCGCCCATCGATACGGGACGCCGCTTCCGCGCGGCGCTTAACGCCGACGTGATTTTATTTGCGCATCGCCGCGCAGTAGGGTCCGCCATCGAATAACCCCAGGTGACACTCATGTTGAAGAGCATTCTCGTTTTCGCGATCGCCGGCGCAATGGCGACCGGCCCCGTCTTCTCGGCCGAGCACAAAACCTCGTCGGACCTGGCGCAGGAACGCATTCGCGCGCTCGTTGAGAGTAATGACCGGCCTGAGCGGCAAAAGGCGCGGGATCAATATCGTCGGCCGCTGGAAACGCTGACCTTTTGCGGCGTCGAGCCTGATATGACGGTCGTTGAAATCTGGCCCGGCGGACAGGGCGCTTGGTATCGCCGCATCATTGAACCCTTGGTGTCGACGGACGGCGGCGCCTATCATCCTGTTTCTGGCCGCAGCGCCTTTCCGGAAAAGGTTGAGGGCGTGCCTTATGGCGAGGCCGACATGGTTTTCGTGTTTCGCGCCCATGGCTTCATGATTTACGACCAGCCCGCACAGACTCATGTGAACGCCGTTTACGACATGCTGAAGTCCGATGGCGTCCTCTGCATTGTCGATCATGCGGGCGATGAAAATATTCCTCAGGACCCGGAGGGAAAGAACGGCTACGTCAATGAAAGCCACTTCCGTATGCTCGCCGAAAAGGCCGGGTTTGTTTTCCTCGCAGCGTCGGAACACAACCGCAATCCGAAAGACACGAAAGATCATCCGCGCGGCGTCTGGTCCCTGCCGCCCACCCTGTCGCGGTCCGTGCCCGGCACGCCGCAGCGAAAGAAATATCTGGAGATCGGAGAAAGCGACCGCTTCTCTCACAAATATTTCAAACCCGCCGAATAATTGCTAGCAATCGCTGCTTCCTCGACAAGAGCGCCGAATTTCGAGACATAGTCCTCCAGTTGGCGCAGGGCGGCGCATTCGCGCTCGCGGCGCCGGCAAGGCGTCTTCGGGCGCGAAGCAGAGGGCGCGGCGCATATGGAAGGGCTTGTACTCCTCGGCATCGGCGTCGCACTCGGCGTCGTCTTCGGCTGGGTCGCCTTCTTCATGGTCCTCTCGGCCAACAATCGCCTTTCGCGGATCGAAAGAGAACTCGCCGCTTTAAAACGCGCGGCGCCGAGACAGGCCGCGCCCATCGAACGCGCCGCAGCGCCGCGTGAACCGGCGGCGAGATCTCGCGACGAGGCGCCGGCGCCGCCGCCGCTGCCGCCGCGCGCTGCGTCCGCCGACGAATCCGGAAAAGCCGAAACCGGCGAACAAAGAACCGGCGCGCGATCGGAGCCATACACGCCAGTCGCCGGCGCGTCCGGCCGGGAAGGGCTTGAAAAACTTTCCGGCGCGCTCACCGGCAACTGGCTGATCTGGCTCGGCGGCGCGGCGCTCGTTCTGGGCGGGGCGTTCCTCCTCAAGGCCGCGGTGGACGCCGGCTTTTTCGGGCCGGTGATGCGCGTTGCGTCAGCACTCGTCGCCGGCGCTGCGATGGTGGCCGGGGCTGAGTGGATGCGCGCGGGCGGCGCGCCGGAAAAATCTCTGGCGCCACCTGTCCTCGCTGGCGCGGGCGGGGCGACGATATACGGCGCCATATTCGCCGCATACGGACTATACGAACTGATCCCGGCGCTTGTCGCTTTTGCCCTGCTGGCTGCGGCGTCGGCGGGGCTCGTCGTTCTTGCGGTGTTGCACCGCACGCAGGCAATGGCCGCCCTCGCCATTGTCGGCGCGCATCTCTCGCCCGTGATCACCGGCGGCGGCGGACCGGCGGGCGCGCCATTTTATCTTTATATCTTCGCCATTTCCGCTGGCGGGCTGGTGGTGGCGCAGTTCATGCGCTGGAAGCCTGTTTCATGGTTGACGCTGACAGGCGCGCTGTTCTGGCCGTTGATCTTCATCGCCGCCAATGAAGTCGGCCCCCTCTTGCCCCTTGCGGTTTATCTGCCCGCCTTCATGGCCATGGCGGCGCTAGTCGTCTGGGAAAGCGCCGCCAATCCCGTTGACGTCGACGCCATCAGGAAACAAGGAGCGTCGATTCCGCAGATTGTTTTCGCCGTGGCATTGCTCGGCGCCCTCGCCGCCGCATTGCTCCTTACACTGAATGAAGGGTTTTCGGATGTCATCGTTTCCATGTGGGCCGGGTTCGCCATCCTGACCCTCGCGGGCGCGCGCCTGCGTGAAGGGTTTTCGCTGGCGCCGGCTTTCGCCGCCGTATGCCTCGCCGCAGCGACCGCGTTTGCAGACGCGCCGCAGGAGTTTCCGATCCTTGAGATCGGCGCGGCCTTCGCCGCCCTGTTCGCCGTCGGCGGCTATATGGTGATGAGAGGGATACGGGAAAGCGGACCAGCGGCAGTCGCTTCGGCTTTCGGTCCGGCGGCTATCCTGTGCGGGCTTTTCTACGCTGTCGGCGACTTCGATCAGGCGCCGGTCTGGGGCTTCGCCGCAATCCTCATCGCCTTTTTCAATATCTCAGTCCTTGCCGAGCTTTATCGGCGGCGTAATGGCTTCGACGCAGCGCCGGGCGTCGCTTCCGCCTTTGCCTTGGGGGCTGCGCTGGCGACGGCGCTCGCTGCCGCCATGTCCCTTGACGGGCTCGCCATGAGTTTCGGTTTCGCTATTCAGGCGCCGGTCATCGCGTGGCTGTGGCGGCGATTTCGCCTGCCGGCGTTGCGGTTCGCCGCCAGCGTTCTCGCCGCGCTTGGCGCGTTGCGGTTGTTGTTCCTGCCCGACGTGCTCGACGAAGCGGTAGGCGCGACGCCGATCGTCAATCTCCTCGTCCTCGCCTACCTCGTTCCGGCGGCGGGCTTCTGGCTGGCCGCGCGCTGGTTCGAAGGCGGCGGCCTTTCCCGTCGCGGCGCCGTCGTGCAGGGCATGGAGGCAGCGGCGATTTCCCTCTTCGCTGTATTCATCAGTCTTGAAATCCGCCATTTGACGAACGGCGGCGACATCGCCGCCGACTACGAGAATCTTATTGAAATCAGCCTACAGACGATCTCCTGGGTGTTGATTGGCGCCTTCCTGCGCTGGCGCTTCGGCGCAGACCTGACACCCATTCGGAGCCTTGCGGAAAAAGGCCTTCTTGTGCTTGCTGCGGCGCAGACGGTCGCCGCGCCGCTGACATTCATGAACCCGTGGTGGGGCGACGATCCTGTCGCGATATCCGGCCCCGCGATCATCAATATGCTCGCTTTCTATTATCTGGCACCGGCCGCCGCCTTTGGCCTCGCCGCCTATGTTGCGCGCCGGACGGGCGGGCTCCTGCAATCGCGCATCGCCGGGCTGTTTGCGGTGCTGCTCGCTTATGTCTGGTGCATATTGCTTGTACGCCATCAGTTTCATGCGCCGGACCTTTCCATCGGGCGGATCGGCAATGCGGAATCCTGGGGCTACTCTGTCGTGACTATTCTTTTTGCGACAGCGATGTTGGTCGCCGCTGCATTCCGGCGCAGCACCGTTCTCCGCTTTGGCGGGCTCGCCGTGTTGATGCTGGCCGTCGCCAAGGTTTTCGTCTTCGACCTTGCCGGACTTGAAGGCGTCTGGCGCGCCACATCGTTCCTCGGGCTCGGCGTCGCGCTGGTCGGCATTGCCGTTCTTTATCAGCGCGTGCTGGCGCCGATGATGATCGAGCGCAAAAACGAATAGCCTCTGCCGCTTGCGAGCGCGCGACAAACGCTGTTGGATGCCGCGCTATGACAAAATCCTCGATACTTGTCGCCGGCGCCGGCGGACGCATGGGCAAAGCAGTCGTCGCGGAGGTCCTGCGCACGCCAGGCGCGAGCCTCGCGGGCGGTTTTGAACGGCCGGACGGTCCCGATATCGGAAAAGATATCGGCGTTCTCGCCGGTCTCGACGCGATCGGCCTCACCGTGGAAGACGCGGCGGCGGCGGGGCTGAAACGCGCCGGCGCATTGATCGATTTTACGAGCCCCGCGGCGAGCGTCGAAAACGCTCTTGCGGCGGCTGAGGCGGGCGTCGCCCATGTGATCGGAACCACCGGGTTCTCGGACGCCGACGACACCGCAATCGCCAAGGCGGCGGAAAAGACGCCGATCGTCAAATCCGGCAATATGAGCCTTGGCGTAAACCTCCTTTCAGCACTCGTTGAGGACGCGGCGCGCCGGCTCGATGATAATTTCGATATCGAAATCTTCGAGGCGCACCATCGCGCAAAGAGGGATGCGCCGTCTGGCACGGCGCTGATGCTGGGGGAGGCGGCGGCGCGCGGGCGCGGCGTTGATCTCGGCGAAAAAGCAGCTGGTATGGCCGGCGACCGCGCCGGCGAACGCAAACCCGGCGATATCGGCTTTTCGGTTTTTCGCGGCGGCGGCGTCGTTGGCGAACACACGGTCTCCTTCGCCGCCATGGAGGAGGTAATCAGCCTCTCCCATAAGGCGATCGACCGGGCGCTCTTTGCACGCGGCGCGGTTGCGGCGGCGCGCTGGGCCGCGGGCCGGGCTCCGGGGCTTTACTCTATGCGCGATGTCCTTGGGCTTTAGACGGGCGGTCTTTAACCAAAACCCTTTGCAAATCGAACAATCACCGACAGCGAACCGAAACCATGGGCTGGCATGGTCAACGCTCGTTGCGTTGAGGTTTGCATGCGGTCAGAGATTATTTTCGCCGGCGCCATTGTCGCCGCCGCTATCGTTGGCGTGCGTTTTATCGAAGCGCCCAAGCCTGCTCCCGTTGCCGCCGATCAGCTTCAGACCGCCGCGGCTGCGCCCGCGCCGAGCGTCGCGTCGTCGTCGTTCAACGCGCAGAGCGGCTGGCGCGCAGAAGTGAAAATCGTGGCGGCGCGGGACAGCCAGTTTTATGTGGAAGCCGACATCAATCGCCGGCCGGCGAACTTCCTGGTCGATACTGGCGCCTCTTACGTCGCCTTGCGCGACTCTGATGCGCGCGACGCCGGCATCTATACGGCGTGGTCGGATTATAATTATCCCGTGCGCACGGCGAATGGCGAAACGAAAGCAGCGTTCGTCACGTTAAGCGAAATGGAAATCGGCGACATTCGCGTGCAGGATGTCAAAGCCTTTATCTTGCCGGACGATCAGCTGTCGGTGAATCTGCTCGGCATGAGTTTTCTCTCGCGCCTCGAAAGCGTTGAGGCAAGGTCTGGAGAGTTGGTGCTGCGGGGTTAGGTTTCCCGCATCATCAGGCTCGGCAAAGTCCCTAAATCTGCGCCGGCCTGGCGCATAAAGAACTTCCGCAACGGCGCGACCCTCCCGACAGCACCCATGCCGATATCACGGGCGAGACGCAGCGGCGGAAAGTCATTCGAGAACAGACGATTTATGAGATCGCCGCCAAGCGCTAACGTCGCTGAGTCGAACCGGCGCCAGCGCTGATAGTTCTGCAAGACAGTCATGGCGCCGATATCAAGGCCGACGCCGCGGGCTTCGGTCAGGACATCAACCAGCGCCGCGATGTCCTTGACGCCGAGATTGTAACCCTGTCCTGCGATCGGATGGATGGCGTGGGCGGCGTCGCCAATTAATGCGAGCCGCGGCGCGATGAACGACTGCGCCAGTGTAAAGGCAAGCGGGTACGACCAGCGCGGGCCGGCAAGCGATACGGCGCCGAGGTAAGGCCCAAAGCGATTTTGGATCTCCTGTCGGAAGGCTTCATCGTCGAGCGCCAGATAGGCTGGCGCCGCGTCCTCGCACTCGGTCCAGACCAGCGAAGACCTGTTTTCCGTCATAGGCAAAATCGCAAAGGGCCCCGACGGCAGAAAGAACTCCTGTGCAACGCCTTCATGAGGCCGCTCATGGGCGACGGTGACAACAATGCCGGTCTGCTTGTAACGCCATTCATTGGTCTTGATGGCCGCTCCCGCGCGCAGGGATGAAAACCGGCCGTCGGCAGCGACGACAAGCGCGCCCGTAAGAGACCGGCCGTCAGCAAGGGCGATGTCGGCGGCGCCATCGCCGAACGTCGCGCCTGCGCGTTTGGCTGGCGCCAAAAGCTCAATGTTTTCTTCTTGCTCAATAGCGTCAAAGATTGCGTTGCGCAGGAACCGGTTTTCAACGATCCAGCCAAGCGGGGTTTCGTCTTCAAGCTCGTCGCTGTCGAAATGAAGCGCGAAGGATGAAACGACGCCATCGTCAAAACGGTTCTTCGCTCGACCGTCCGTAACAAGAATATCGCGTATGGGTTCGGCTTCGTCGGCGACGGGCGTCCAGAGGCCAAGCCGCCGGAAGACGCGCGCTGACGCGTAGGACACCGCCGTCGTCCGGCCGTCAAAAGAGGCTTTACGCATCGCCGCCGGGTCCGCCGCATCAATGACGGCGCAGTAAAAACCGGCGCGCGCCAGGGCTACGGCGGCGAGGCCGCCGGCGAGCCCGCCGCCGACAATAACAATGTCGAACGCGTCATCGTTTTTCATAATCTGCAAAGTTTCACCCGTTTAAGGTCGATCCGTCTACCGAAACACTTGCCGCTGCGGCGAAAAGCGCGGCATTAGGAAGAAATGCGAAAAGTGATGCGCCGAAGCGCCGTTTTACTGACCTTGGGCGTCGCGGGCCTTGCCGGCCCGGCCATGGCGCAGGAAATTGCGCCGCCGGATGATGCGACCCGCTTTCTCCTTGATACGGGCCTCGCCATCATCGCGGGGCTCTGCGCGATCCTGTTTATCGTTGCCTATGGTCTTCGCGATATCGGGCTTGCCCGCGTTCAGAACGCGCCGGCCGCCTGCCTGCGCATGCTCGCATCCTTTGCCGTAACGGTGTTTGCATTCTGGCTATCGGGATACATGCTCGCCTTCAGTGTCGAAGATGCGGGATTTTTGGGCGAGTTCGGCTCATGGGCCCTCAACGATGAGGATCCGTTAACAAGCGGGCGCGCTTCGGGCGCGGCGTGGTTTTTTCACGCTGGTCTCGCCGCGATGGCCGCGGCGATCGTGGCGGCGTCAGTTTCGGAGCGCGTGCGGCTTTGGGCGTTTTTGATCTTCGTCGGCTTTCTCGCCGGCATGATTTATCCGATCGCGATTTCCTGGGTCTGGGGCGGCGGCTATTTCGCCGCGGACTGGGGCTATCACGATGGCGGCGGGGCGACGGTTCATATCGTCGCTGGCGGCGCGGCGCTTGCGGCGGCTTTTGTGGTCGGGCCGCGGCCGGGCCGATTTAATGCGAAATCGCCATGGATCGCGGCAACGACTATGCTGCCGCTCAGCGTGTTTGCCGCCGGTCTCGCCTGGCTCGCGCTGATCGGCATATTCGCGGGGATCGGCGAGAGTTTTTCCGCCGTCGAGGACGCCATTCGCCTTGGCGCTGCGATTTCCAATATTGCGGTCGCGACGGCGGCGGCCGTGTTGGCCGCATTGATGATTACGCAGTTTGTCTATGACCGGCCGGGCTTGGTCACCACCATGTGCGCCGTCGTCGCCGGCCCGGTGACGGTCGCCGGCGATCCGGTCAACCCCGATCTCTGGCAGGCGGCGATGACCGGCGCCGTCGGCGGCGTCATTGTTTCCGTCACGCCGCCTTTCCTTGCTCGTTTCCGTATCGATGACGCGGGCTTCGTCGTTCCGACGCATTTGCTGTGCGGCATCTGGGGCGCGATGATTGCCGCCTGGGTCAATCCCGATGCGCGCTTTGCGGGACAGGCCGTGGGGGCGATTTCGATCGCCGCCTTCTCCTTCTCCGTCAGCCTGATGATCTGGACAGCGCTTAAATACTCGCCCTTTGGCGCCCGCCAGCGCGCGCCACAGCCGCCGACGGAAAAACCGGCGGACGCGCCTGGCCGGCAAAACGCCGCTTAACAGTTGGTTAATATCCGTTAACCCATTTCCTTAAAGAGCGTGCGAAAGTCTTCTCTCGCTTTGTTGTTTCAGCCACCTGTTTCCGCGCGCCATGTCACGTAAATCTCGCCGCATCGCCCGTCATGCGCCGAACGCAGGCAATCCCGCGTCGGGATTTGGCGCGTCCCTTCGAAGAGGCGTTCGCGGTATCGTCATGCGCGGCGGCGGCCTCGCAATGGTCTTGCTGGCGGCCTGGGCGTCCATCGCCATACTGACTTTTTCAATCAGCGACCCGAGCCTCAACAACGCAACGCCTGCGCCGGTGCAGAATGCCGCCGGTCCCGCGGGCGCAATCATTGCCGACCTGCTCTTACAGTCTTTCGGCGCCGCCAGCATTCTCCTGATGGCGCCCATGGCGATCTGGGGCGCGCTTGCGCTGATCAACAGCGCGCCGGAAGAAACGCCTCGGGATTTCTGGTTACGCCTGGCTCTCGTTCCGGTCACGCTGATTGCGGCGACCGGCGCCGCCGCTGCGGCCCCGACCCCCGCCATGTGGCCTTATATGATCGGCGCTGGCGGCGCACTGGGCGACGGCGCGCTTCGCGCATTGTCCGGCGTCCTGCAGGCTTTCGGCGCGCCGGGCGCGACGAATATTGCAACAGCGCTGTTCATTGCCGTTGCAGCGCCCGGCTATCTCGCCTTGTGCGGGCTGACGCGAGAGCGCGCTATGCGCGCATGGTGGGCCGCGGAGGACTGTTACAACGCCATCTACAACGGCGTTGCGGTTATTCACGACTGGATCGCCGCGCGGCTTGACCGCGGCGATGCCGATGACGATATCGAAGACGGCGATGAATATTACGCCGACGATGCAGAAATCGATGATGAGAGCGAGCGAACACTCGCTGCGCCGGCGCGAAAACGGCAAATCATCCGTAAAGAGACAAAACGCAAAGAAAGCCGCCGCGAGCGACGTGAGGCGCAGCCTGTCCTGCCCGTCTTCTCAGCAGGCGACTATGAATTGCCGCCGCTGAATCTGCTGGCGAAAGCGAACACCGCCCGGCGTGCGGTGATATCGGACGACGCGCTCGAGCAAAATGCGCGAATGCTCGAAAACGTGCTTTCTGATTTCAATGTGCGCGGCGAAATCATCAATGTGCGTCCAGGCCCTGTTGTGACGCTTTATGAACTTGAGCCCGCCGCCGGCGTCAAATCATCTCGCGTTATCGGCCTTGCCGACGACATTGCGCGGTCTATGAGCGCCGTGGCGTGCCGCGTCGCAGTTGTGCCCGGGCGCAACGTTATCGGCATCGAATTGCCGAACCAGGATCGGGAAATGGTTTTCCTGCGCGAACTCTTGGGCGTCGGCGAGTACGAAAATTCCGGCGGCGACCTGACCATCGCGCTCGGCAAGGGTATAGGCGGCGAACCGGTGTTTGCAGACCTTGCTCGCATGCCGCATTTGCTGATCGCCGGGACAACCGGTTCGGGCAAGTCTGTCGGCATTAACACCATGATCCTGTCGCTTCTTTATCGGCTGGCGCCGGATGAATGCAAACTGATTCTGATCGATCCGAAGATGCTGGAGCTTTCCGTCTATGAAGGTATCCCGCATCTTCTGGCGCCAGTTGTCACTGATCCCAGAAAAGCCGTCGTCGCGCTGAAATGGACCGTGCGCGAAATGGAGGAACGATATCGCAAGATGTCGAAGGTAGGTGTACGGAATATTGAAGGGTTCAACGCTCGCGTCATCGAGGCGGATGAGAACGGTGAGACTCTGACCCGGACGGTGCATACTGGCTATGACGAGGAGACCGGCGAGCCGGTTTATGAGACCGAAGACCTCGACTATGAGGAAATGCCGTTCATCGTTGTCGTGATCGACGAGGTCGCCGATCTGATGATGGTCGCCGGCAAAGATATAGAGGGCATGGTCCAGCGCCTGGCGCAAATGGCGCGGGCCGCCGGCATTCACCTCATCATGGCGACCCAGCGGCCCTCTGTCGACGTCATCACCGGCACGATCAAGGCGAATTTTCCGACACGGATTTCGTTCCAGGTGACATCGAAAATCGACAGCCGGACCATTTTGGGCGAACAGGGCGCCGAACAGCTTCTCGGTCAGGGCGACATGCTCCATATGGCCGGCGGCGGGCGCTTGCGCCGCGTTCATGGCGCTTTTGTTTCAGATGATGAAGTCGAAAAGATCGTCAAGTTTCTCAAGAAACAGGGCGCGCCGGAATATGTGCAGGACGTTACGGAAATGCGCGAGGACGACGGTGAGGCCGGCGGGTTTGAAATTGGCGGCAACACATCGTCGGGCGACGCTCTCTATGACCGCGCCGTAGCGATCGTCCTGCGTGACCGCAAGGCGTCAACGTCCTATGTCCAGCGCCGGTTGCAGATCGGCTACAACAGGGCGGCGACATTGATCGAGCGTATGGAAGAACAGGGCATTATCTCGCCTGCCAACCATGCCGGCAAACGCGAAATTCTGGTCGGCGAGGACGCCGCTTAGCAGCGGCAATGGTTAACCGTGACATTGCTTAACCGTTCGTTGTGCGGGACCGTAAAAAGCGCAGCCGTGCATATACACGGCTATAACCAGCACTCGGTAGTTTCCCTCGCAACGACAGGCTCACCTGATATTGCGCGGAGATTTTGTGCAGCACGCTCAACATACGAATGACGCAGAAAAGCGTTTCGCGACCGAGGTACGCCCATTTGCAGCAATGGCTGCGACGACCCGTTTTTTGATGGACGTCGAACAAACACATCATGTTTTTAAGTTAACCGACGCTCTCGACAGTGCGCAGAATGAGAAAAACTTTCAGCGATACATAAAAACCGAGGTTGGCGTTCGGCTGAACGCTGAAGGGTTTGATCTCACGGGGTTTCTGTCAGAACGGAGCCGTCTAGAGAGGTATCCCGCCGGCAGCGTTGGGCGCGAATATATCGACTTTCTGGACCGCGAAAATCTCGACCTTGGAATGCTACTTGCCGCAGAACAGGTCGCTGAGCGCGCATACAGCCACCTGGATGAACCGCGGCGTAAATTCATCGCTGCGGGCACCGCCAATCACGATCTGCTTCATGTCTTGACCGGCTATGGCCGCGAACCGCTGGGCGAAGCCTTGTTGCTAACCTTCACAGCGCAGCAATTTGGCCTGCGCGGCATTGCGATGCTGGGCCATCTACTGGCTATGCGTGAATGGGCGCTGCATCCAGGGTGGCCGGTTCTGCAGCTGTTGGGCGAAGCCAAGGCTATTGCCCGGGAAATGGTCTGGATCGCCGAAATCGACTGGCGTGAAATTCTGCCGCTGCCGCTCAACGCCGCGCGCCAACGCCTGCGCCTGCCGGCGCCGGCCGCTTATCTGAAACACCGGGGCTCCGTTCCTGAGACGTCACTCGACGACGATACGCACCGCGCCGAAGAGATCCCATCGAAAGCTGCGTAACGGGCTGCGCCCGGGCGTGTTCACGGCCCGCTTGTATGCGCCATTCCCGCCGTCGCATGTTGTAAACTACAAAGTGAAGAGGCCGGCCATCATCCGCGCCCGGACTTCCTAGTCGCGGCGCAGTAATATTTTTGTGGCGCCGTATCAAAAAATACCCGATACTGATCGTTCGCCGCGCCGCCAGAACGGACTTGGCGCGAGGGGTTGCGTGGAGTGTGAAATGGTCGACATCAAAATATTTGATCCGGGGAGTGATGCGACTGAGGTTTACCGGTTTCGGTACGCCATATATGAAGAAGAAATGCACCGACATGATCAGTATGCCGATCATGATAAAAAGCAAATTGTCGACTCGCTGGACGACCACGCATATAACATTGCAGCTTACCAGGACGGCAAGATCGTTGCGGTAAACCGGGTGAATTTCTGCACCGACGGCGATCCCGGAAATTATCTTGAATTTTATGAGCTTGACAGTGTCGGCGATGATTATCCGGACAAGGTTGCCTATTCGACCCGCATCATGGCCGCCGAAAGCGTGCGCGGGCGGCTTCCGCCGCTAATGGTCAGTGTCGCGGGCTTTCGGCTTGGCGTACAGCGCGGCGTCAACTGGTGTTTCTGTGATTGCAACGCGCATCTGGTGCCGTTTTTTACGAAACTGGGATTCGAGTCGTTTCGACCGAACAAAATACATCCGAGCTTCGGAAAAGTGACGGTGATGCGGTATGACCTCAGAAGCGGCAAGCAGTTTGATCGAAAGCGCTCCGTACTCGGGCGTTATCTTTCGCCGGACGACGCGCCTGGCGCCTAATCGGACCGCACAATCGGTTTAACGAAAGCGCCTGTCGCCCGTTCAGCTTGCGTGAGCGTTTGGGATTTCTTTGCGCATTCGGAGGTGGGTGGAACGTCAATGAGCCGGACGATCGATACTTGTTCGGATCGAACGCATTTAGCTCGCTCTAGGCGACTACCGTAACATTCTTACGTTCCGGCGGCGTGACGCCGTCCGCATTAAGTTCTTCCCAGTTCCAGCCGGAGAAGGCGCCTGAGTGCGCGTCGGCGACAGCAGCGTCGATCATCTGCGCATAGAGAAAGGCCGAGGTCTTCATCGCGTAAGTGATGGCGTCGAGATCGGCCTCGCTTTTCACCATTTGCGCTACATAGCGTTCCATCAACCTGTTATGACCAACGTCTATGACTGTGTGATCCCGTAGGAATGTCATCGCGTTATCGGGTACGCCGATGTTGCGTAGCGCGTTCATGATATTATCGCCGGCGCCGGTGCCGCTGAATTCAAGGAAGAAAAGGTACCCGAGATATCCGACGGGATTCTGATTGTAGATCTGATAGAATCCGTAAGCGAGCATCGCGCTGGTCGCGGGAAGCGGGTTCTCATAAGGAACCATCGAAGCGTCGCCGCCGAGGGTTTCGTAATCATTTAGCGCCAGTTGGTCATGCCCGATTTCCGACGTGGCGTGATTGAAAAACATTTTGACCATGTCGCGGTCGCGGCCGCGGAAATATACGGTGGCGAGCGCCTGAAGCTGCGGATTCTCGCGTGTATGGTGAAAGATTTGTTTCATCACTGACGCATATTCGACTGGCTGCATTTCGCCGCGCACGAGCGAGGTCATCGATCGCGACTGCATGAATTCCGATAGCACCGGTTCGAAACGCTGTTTCAGGTCCGAAAACATCTACTTCCTCGTTGCCGTTAACTTTTTGTTAACTTTGATGCTATCCGCGTTAACAGCGAAAGGCAATAATTTTCTGTATGGCGATGAAATCGCCCGGGAAATAGTTAACGGAGCCGTTAAACCGAACTTAATCGGACGTTTTTACCATCCGACGGTGGCGACGTTCGCAAGGTGCCCGAAGCGAAGATGAACGAGAGAATTAATCGGTTGACGGCCCGTTTCGCCTCGGCGGAAACCGAGGCGCGATACAAGCAGTTCATCCTGGGCGAGAGTCTGAAGATCCACCGCTGGGCGATCGGCCTGGCGATCGCCTTTTATTCTGTTTATTCGATTTACGATTTCAACGTTCTTACGAACCACATACTGGCGATCGAAATCCGGCTCGGCGCGTCTGCGGCGGCCGCCGGCGCATTGTTCCTAATGTTCAGGAAGGCGTTTACGGCTCAGTACGAAAACCTGTCATGCCTTGCCGTGTTGTTCATGGGGGCGGGCGTCAACTTGATAATCGCGACAGAGCCAAACCTGGACAACACCTATCATGTCGCCTTCATTCAGGGCGCGGTATTTGTCTGTTTCTTTCTACGGGTCGATTTTCTGAAATCCGCCTTTGTCATGATGACCTATCTCGTGGGAATCGTGCTGGCGCTAGGCGGCAAACAGCAAACGGAAGAGGCGCTTGTTCAACCGTTCGTGCTCTTTACCATGTTCCTGGTATGCGGGTTCGGCAGCTACCTGCTGCAAATAATCAGGCGAAATGACTTTTTGAAAACGCAAAAAATCGAAAGACAGAACGACCAGTTGAACAGCCTGCTGACGGAGGCGCAGCAAGACAATGAACGCAAAATCGCCGCGCTCAATATGCTGGTTCACTTCATCAAGACGCCGTTGCATCAAATCACTGGTTTCTCCGACATTCTCGTCAACTCCATGCGCGACGCGGCAAGCGATGAGTCCGCCGAAAATGCGCGCTATATAAAGAACGCTACGTCGAGCCTGACAAAGAGCGTCAATGGGCTGTTGAGCTATCATCGCCTCGATGAAGCTGAGTCTCGGAGCGCACCGGAGCCGATCAGCATAGCAACGGTTGTCGAGGATCTTTCAGAATTGCTGCCCGACGGCGTCGACATATCGAAAGGCGACGTTTCCGACCATTCAATTCTCGCGGATCCGGAAATTCTGCGCGCGGCATTGAAAAACCTGGCAGAGCATTACCTCGATAAGCACACCGGAGCCACACGGGTTGTGCTTTCGATTGAAGACAAGAACGGCGCAGCGGCGCTGTCCGTCCGCGACGACGCCCGCATCTTGTCTTCGGCGCAATATGAAGACCTTGTGCAGCCGTTGACGCAAATGAAGAGCTACCTCAGTCAAACGGGCGACGAAATGTCAATGGCGCTCAGGACCGTTGCGCGCGCGGTGGAAATTATCGGCGGCGACATGGTTCATACCGCGCTGGCGGATGGCAATCGCTATCAATTAACGTTTCCAGCCGCCGACATGCGCGCCGCTGCAGCCTGACCGCCGGTCCGTTAACGTCCCGCATTACTGGAAAATTGGAGCGGGCGATGCGATTCGAACGCACGACCCTCACCTTGGCAAGAAGGACAGAAGTTCGGGAAATCAAAGCCATAAGTTATCTCTTGTCGCCAATCGAGCGCACAAAAAACAAGGAGATAGCTAATGGTGCGTTCGAATCGCGTTCGAAAGGGCGCCTCGCAGGGTGAGGGTCGTCAGAACGAAAAAGCCCCGACGGTGGCACCCGTCGAGGCTTGGAACGACGAAAAACTACTAGAGCTTTTCCAAAATGACAGCGAAATTGCTAATGCGATTTCAATCATCATTCAATGCCAGAGGTTCATGGAAGCCTACGATAAGCAGGCAAAAATCTTCCAGAAAATCTGCAAACAGCGAGAGCCGACTCAGTGGGAATTGGCATTCATTGAAGAAAAGTCGCTTCTTGCGATCTGGATGGATCACCAGTCTGGGTATCCACCGGTTCATGCCTTTTGGGATGATTTTTTCCCGGTCGGGAAACGGAAATTTAAGCGCAGGAGTGCGGCAGTTCTCGAACTGGCGCGGAAAGCCTTGGAACGCCGGAAGCAAGAAACCGTGCGTGGTCCCTAGTGCCCGAACGATATTCCCTGATCTTCGAATCGGAGATTGAGGCGCTGAAAGGGCTGTCGGGTAACGCCGCAAAGGCGCTGATCTTCCTCAAATTCGGCGGCGCGGAAGATCGCGCCGCCGGTTGCCGCGAGGTTGCGGATGGCGCCGGTCTCTCGAAGGACCAGGCGGCCCGCGCGCTTCGAGAACTGGTCGAAGCGGACCTCCTTAAGGTGACCCATGCCGGACGATACGGTCGTAAGGGCAACGTGTCGAAGTACAAAATCACGCACACGCCCGCTTCAAAACGCGAGTCCGTTCAGTCGCGCCAGTGCGACACCCCGGAGCGCTTCAGTCGCACCAGTGCGACTGAGAGGCCGAAATCAGTCGCACCAGCGCGACTGAAATCAAAAAATCAGTCGCATCAGTGCGACACTCTTAAGAACGCCTCTTCGGCTTCGCCTCAGAGGCGAAAAGACGAAGAGGAGGAGCGCGCGGCGACCGAGCGTCTCGAAGCCGAGCGCGCGCAGAACATCCGAATCGGTCATGCGGCCGAAGCGGTCCAACTCACGGCGATCGAGTTTCGACAAAAGGCCGGCGGCTGGGAAGCCGCCGACTTTTTGGCGAAGAGGTTCGAAAGCGGAAAGCTGACGCGCCGGCAACTCAGGGCGCGCCTCGTTGAGATCACAGCAGGCTTGGGAAAAATAAGGAATGAGGCATTGCCAGACAGCGAACCTCAAACATCAGGCGACATTGACGGACCAATGCAAGCCGACCATCCAGCCGGCTGCCTTTGAACCATGCGCGGCGGTTCGTTGACTCTTCGCAATCTCCGGGCTTTCATGATCCTTGGGCGGTCGCTTCCAACGTGAAGGGACCAATAAATGACGAAACGACATCCAATCTGTCATCACACGCTGGCGGCGTCGAGGGGAAAGCAAGCGGCCTTCCGCATCGAAGTCGAAGCCATCCTCAAGAGCGGCGTCACCAAGAAATCACTCGACCGGTTGGCGATGGCCGGCGCGCGCATATTTACCGACATTGAGCCTGAAGACATGCCGGAAAGCAGAGAGCGCACGGCTTTCGACGGCAACTTCACCCACCGGATCGGGTCATAGGGCCGTGGGACAGCTTGTAACACACACCCCACCCGAAGCAGCGATGACTGTCGGCGGTCTGTTGGAGAACGGCTTCCGTATGAAAGCGGTTTGCGGACAATGCTCGGTGACCTTAAAGGTCGATATTATAACGATCGTCAAACTCAACGGCCCGGAGTATTCGCTTGTCAATCAACGTGCGCCGTGCCGTGTTTACGATTGCAACGGTTGGGTCACGTTCATGTACAGCTCTGGCAAAGGTGATCCTTTCAAGCCGCTGGTGTTGAGATGAATAAATCGCCGGCAAAGGGCTACGACCGCATCATTGATGCGATCCTAAAAGAAGAACCCCTGACCGTGCGTATTGTGAGCGGCGCCATCGTGACTCGCAACGTTCTCTTGTCGCCCGACGAAGCGCTGCAAGTCGCTGACGAGGTTGAGAAAGAAGCGCGGCGGGAGAGCTTCGAAGGGGCGGACGTCATTGATTGGATTGCAAACATGCGTCGTTCCGCGATCAAGCTTTCTAACCGTTGACCAACATCACAACACGCAAATAAATCTCTCCAGCTTTAAGCGCTCCCCCACCCACGCACATAATACCACGCAGAGATTTTTTTCATGCTAAGCGTCATTTTTCCGTTCAATTTTTGGCATCCTCAGAGCGGACATAACCCTCCGCATAACAACTGCTCCAAAAAGTCAGCGAAAACATATAGTTGGATGCGCTGGATTTGAGGTGTCGTAATTGATCTCAAAAAATGGAGCAAAATGGCAGGATTTTTTTATCCATCCGCGACTAGCGTGAAATGAAAATAAGCACGCAAAAACAAGACTAAAGCTGCTCCAACAAGCGCGGAACAGCAAAGCGCAAATGGTGTGTATACGTATAGGAGTTTTGCACGTAGGCCAAAGATTCGATCCGCTGTCGTCAATTCTTTGTGCTGTTTACTCCATTTTTCGAACGCGGCTTTCTGGGTGTTAAAATCCGATCGCGTTCTTTTAAGAGCCTGCCATCGTTGCTCAGTTTCGCCAGTGATATCAGCGCTTTCTCCCGGTGAAATCTGCCACCCTTCATTTGAGTCGCTATTGGTATCAAATCCGTGATGCTGGCCACGCTGGTCGATCAATGACAGATGCTGCTGCAATCTTCTTTCAGTTACGGGCAGGGTGCTTTCCGTCGCTCGAAAAGAATTCTGGGCCGTATCTAACTCCCGCTTCGCTTTTGCAGTTTCGCTCTGCGCTATTGCCACCGCGTGACGTCGCTCAGCGAAATATCGTCCGTACCAGGATGCGAATGCGAGCGCCGTCGCGCCGAACAACATCGGCTCAACGGCCCATTCGACAACAGAGACGTTCAGCACAGGCAGACGAAAACCTGCTGACATGTCCATGACTCGGGTTAGAAACAGCAGATGCACCGTAGCAACAGTCGTAGCGATCGCGGCACCAGCCTTCGTCTGAGGTGAGATGGGCTCATTGAGCGACGTCAAAACAAAGCCGTCCAGTTATCGATGCCCTCTATGAATGCAGTTCCAAATATCGCAGTCGGAAATGCGACGTAGCTAGCGTAGGATTGAATCGCAGAGGCCCAGTCAGACCGTTCTGCATTCTTAGTCGCAACTTCGTAAGTCTTTCGGTAATTCGCAAACTCAGAATTCAATTCGCGCGCTTGTTGCAGCAAATCGAACATCTCATTTGCCTCACCACTGGCGCCAACTTCCATTTCCTGGATATCAAAGCCGTCCTTCCTACGAGGGTGCCGTCTCCTTGCCGTGCTGACTGCACCTGTCGCTGCTAAGTAATCAAACAGCTTCTCTTCCATCTGGACGCAGCGTTCTGCCGATCTCTCCTCGCGCTCCTCAAATTCACGAATGTCGTTAGATAGGTCTCTCGCTCGGTCATGGCGCCGATCGCCCGGAAAACTGCCGTCAATAACCAACTTTATTGCCCAGTTTATGAACAGCACGACTGAAGCGAAGTAGATGGACTTAGTTGCTTTGTCTGCAGCAACGGAAACGTTCAAAATTGGCAACCGAATTTCTTCACCGATTGTCGCCCAGCCGGAATCGTAGAGCAAAAACACAATTGAAAGAGTCGCAACGATCGCGCCGCCGCGTTTAGAGGTCGCACTAATGCGATTGTCATCTGCCATCGGTGCCGAAATCACGCCGAGTCGGTGCGGAATGACAACTTTTTCGCCAAAAAGGCGAAAATCGACTTGCACATGTCACATGACAGGTGTATGTCATATGACATGTCAGGGAAATCCGACGAGAACAAGCCACTCGATACGCCGTTTCTGACGGCGTCTGAGATTACCGCCATCGCAAACATCGAAATTGACACGTTCATGCAGTGGCAAAAGCCCAACCGGCGGGTCCTCGGCGATTTTGGCAAGAGGATGTCGTCCGGCCGAACGGGTTATTCGATCAACGATGCAATTCTTCTGCGCCTTACGGCCGATCGGCTTCGCAAGGGATGCTCGCCGGCGGTCTCTGTTGCGCTGGCGAAAGATTTTTTTGCGCGACTCGATTCGAAGGAATTGACCTTTGCCGACAAAACCGAATTTCCAGACAAACGAGTTATCCGCCTCTCGCAAGATGCGAATGATGTGTTGTGGCATGAGACTAGTAATCGGTGGATTGCCGAGTTGTTTCTCAAGGGTGGCGTTTCAGATAGTGAAGAGATTTATCAACTTCAGGACGTCGCAAACAGCGTTCTGAGGAACATATTGATCCGGGCACTGATCAACTTCGATGCCATCGAAGATCCCTCCTCACTAATTTCTCGAATGATCGCAGTCGGTTTCAGGGAGACCGAAATTCAACACCGGTTACTTCTAAAAAAGGCGAAGGAACATTACGCAAGTTCGAACTAAACTTGCCGGACCGCGGCGGGTCCGTCTGAAAGGAAAATGGCGCCGCAAATGACGGAATAACCAGCGTCGGGAGACGCCGGCCGTCCCTTAGATGGAGAAAGCCATGAAGCTCAGAGAGCTGATGGAAAAACGAGCCGCCCTCGTTCGGGAACTCCGGCAGCTGAATGATGCGCCGGACGGCGAGGGCGGCGACTTAAGCGAAGAACAATCGAAGAAATTCGATTTACTCAAAAACGAGCTCGCACTCTTTGAGAAAAAGATCGACCGAGCAAAATTGGTCGATGAATTCGACCGCCGCGCCCAGGGCCAGCCGCTCGGATCGGGCGATCAAAAATTCGATGATCTAACTGACGGTTTCAGCCTCTTGCGGGCGATCGCCCACAAGGCCGGAATCGAAGAGACTGACGCCGGCCGCGAAATCGAGATCGGCCAGGAACTGCGCCGACGCAATCCGAACCAGAATTTCAAAGGAATTCCGGTTCCATTGTCGATTTTTCAACGTCGATTGCGGTCGCATGAACGCGATCGCATCGAACAGCGTGCGGTTACCACTACGACGCCGGTAGGCGGCCCAGGTTCGAACATTATCGGCGAGGATTACCGCGGTGATCTCTTTTTCGATACGCTTCGCGCAAAAATGGTCACGGGCGCGCTCGGCGCGACGGTTCTGTCAGACCTTCGCGGCGACACGGTCGTGCCCGGGTTGAATTCTTCGGCCTCGACAGGATGGATCGGCGAGAATGATAGTCTTACGGCCGGCGACCATGCCTTTCGGCAAGTCGAGCTGAAGCCGAAAACCGTAGGCGTTCTGACTGAATTCAGTCGTTTGATGGTAATCCAGGCGTCGCCCGACGTCGAACAGCTAGCGAGGAATGATTTCGCCGCTTCCCTTGCTCGCGAACTCGATCGCGCGGCGCTTGCGGGCGGCGGCGCGAATGAGCCGAGCGGCATTCTCGTTAATGTCGATCTTGGGATCCACTCTATTGCTGGCCCCACCTGGGATCAGGTGTTCGATCTGATCAACGCGGTAGAAGAGGCGAACGCCGTGACGACGGGTTTCGCGGTCCGGCCGACTGTCAAGAATGCGTTGCGCACTGCGCCGCGCACGAGCGGCGGAGGCGACGGATTTGTCATGATGGATGACAAAACACTCGCCGGCTATGGCGCAATTGCGTCAACGCTCGTCAGCGACGGAACGATCATTTGTGGCGACTGGAGCCAGTTGCTTATTGGCATGTGGGGCGCCGTCGATGTTCTTGTCAATCCGTATGCGGACAGTGTCTATGACAAGGGCGCCATTCAGGTCCGCGGCTTACTCTCAGCGGATGTCGGCATTCGTCACGCGGCTGCGTTCGCCGCCGCCGTGGATGGCCCGTCGTCACCGGCAGGCCCGAGCGTTTAGAGGCTGCCGAAATGGCCAACAGCCATATCGAATATCGCTTTGTCGCTGGGGAGGGTGCTCCAACTCTCCCGGCGACCGCGGCGGGGGATGACCGGCCCCCGTCGCCGACAGTGGCGCCCGGCGGTTCCGCGCTTCCTTTCCCGCCGGGCGCTGCATCTTCAACCGAACCTATCGGCAAGATCGAGGGCCGTGCGGCAGTCTATGGCGAAATCGCTGATTTGCCGGGATTTCGTGAGCGACTATCGCCCGGGTGTTTCGTGGGTTCGCTCAACGCCAAAGCCGATATCGCGGCATTTCTGGACCACGATCCCGGAAAACTCTTGGCGCGCACGCGAAACAAATCCCTTCGGTTCCGCGACACAACCGCCGCGCTTGAATTTTCGTTAGACCTGCCGGCGACGAGCGCGGCGCGTGACGCCTTAGCGCTCGCCCACGCCGGAAGCCTCGGCGGAGTTAGCGTCGGCTTCATCACTCAATGCGAAGAACTCGATAGTGATGGCGTCCGCGTTATTCGCGAAGCCGAGCTCATCGAGATTTCATTGGTCAGCGCCTGGCCGGCTTATTCGCAAACGGTCGCCGTACCGCGCGCCAAACCCACGCCGCGACGCAACGCGCTTAATCGTTTTTTGGAGACCGTGAAATGGGACTCTTGAGACGCCTTGTCGATGCGATCGACCCGGCGCCGCGAACGGAAAAGCGGTTTGCCAGTCTCGCCACTTCTTTTCGTTTCGCAAATATCTACGCCGGCGGCGGCCATCCGATCTCGCCGGCTGAAGCGGAAAGCCTCGCCGCCGTTTCCGCCGCCATCAATGTAATCTCGTCGGCGATCGCTTCCTTCCCGGTGAACCTATTTAGGAACGCAGGCGACGGCCGCACCGCAGTGCAGGACCATCCTATCGCTTTGCTCTTTGCGGCCGGCCCAAATCCGCATCAAACGGGTCCGGAATTCATTGAGCAGATGGTCAGCGAGGCGCTTCGATGGGGCAACGCGGTCGCTGAGGTCGAAAGCGATCAAAACGGACGTGTGAGGGCTCTGCAGCCAATCCCCTGGGGCTGGATAGCGCCGATCATGCTGCCATCGGGTCGACTTGCGTTCGACGTGACGCCGCCTCAGGGTGCATTTTTCGCCGTTGGGAATGAGAAGCAAACGGCTAAACAGCGCCGGCTTTTTTCCGATGACGTTGTTCATCTGCGGGATCGGTCCGATGATGGCGTTATCGGGCGCCCGCGCCTTTCCCGGTCACCGAACGCGGTTCGATTGGGGCTGGCGATGCAAACGCAGCAATTGCAGCTCTATGAAAATGCGGCTCGGCCCGGTGGTATCCTTTCCACGGAAACGCCAATTCCAGAGGAAGATGCTGACAGCCTTCGCGATGAATGGACACAAGACTTTACCGGCCCGAACGCCGGCCAAGTCGCCATTCTTGGATACGGCTTGAAATATCAGTCGCTGGCGCATGAGCCGGAGAAAATGGAAATGATCGCGTCGCGCGGGTTTGCGGTTGAAGAGATTGCGCGAATCTTCCAGGTGCCGCCGCCGCTACTCGGCGACTATCGCCATAACACCTTCACAAACTCGCAAAGCGCCGCGCGATGGTTCGCGCAACACTGCCTGGGTCCGTGGGTGCGCAAATTCGAATCTGCTCTAGAACGAGCGGTCTTCAGCGAACGCGAACGGCGTTCCATGCAAATTGAGTTCGACATGTCGAGCCTATTGCGCGGCGATGACGACGCGCGGTGGAAAACCCATGAGATTGCCGTCAAAAACGACATACTGACGACGGATGAGATCCGCGAGATCGAGGGATGGAATCCACACGGGGGCGGGGATGGGTGAGGTCGTCGCCTTTTCGTCGCCGATCCCGGAGGCCGACGCCGCAGATCGGTTGGGTGTTTCCTTGCCGACCTTGCAGAGAGCGCGCAAACGCCGCGAAATTGCCTATTATCGAATCGGCCAAAGAAAGATTGCCTACGGTGAGCAGCACCTGACGGCCTATTTGGAGGAGCGCGAATGCGCGGCAATAACAAAAATCGGCCCGGAGAAATCGGCGGATATTGGCTCAGCCGGCGTGCAAACTCCGATGCCTGGTGTCGAACCTGGTACGACAAGTCTCGCCGACAGACGCGCCGCGCAAGCCTTCACGAGAGAGATTTTGAGCGAGCAAAAATAGCGTTGGCGAAATGGGTTGTCGAAAACGGATCGCCAAACAAGGATCTTTCATCGGACGTTCCGCTGGCAGACGTTCTTGCATTCTATTGGCTTCGTCACGCGAAAAAACTCGTCAGCGCTCGCGTGCAAAGACCACATATCGATCTACTAAATGAGCGCATCGGCATGTTAACAGTCGCAGAATTCAATGCTGAACAACAACGCGAATTTGTTGACTGGATGCGCGTCGAGCGTGATTATTCTGACGGCACAATTAAGAGAGTATTCGCAACGGTTTTCGCCGCGATCAACTTCGCTGCTCGCGAAAGTCGCATTGATGTTGCGCCAAGAAAAATCACCCTCGATGACAGTCCGGATCGAGAGTATTGCGCTACTATCGAGGAATTAGCTCGATTTTATGACGTTCCGAAGGCGGAGCATATAAACCGTTTCTTCCTAATGTCGCTTGCAACTGCGGCGCGGCCTACTGCAGTTCTGGAACTGACCCGATTTCAATGTGACTTGGAAGCGGGCTTGATCGATCTAAATCCGGCTGGACGAAAGCAGACAAAAAAGCGTCGACCAATTGTTCCAATGTGTGCGATTGCACGCGGCGTTATCGAAGCCACGGATGGCGAATACATCGTCAGCTTCCGCGACAAGCCAATTCGGCGACTGCAGAAAACGTGGCGCGTCGCGCGCGAACAAGCTGACCTTCCCAGTGAGTTTATCCCATATGCCTTGCGTCATACGACGGCGACGGAGCTCGCACGCCGCGGCGTTTCAATCGCCGATGTCAGCGGCTTCCTCGGCCACCGCATGCCCGAGTTTCGCTCGACAATGCGGTACGTGAAATGGCAGCCGGAATTCCAGCAGGCAGCCGTCGACGCGCTCGACGCCATGTTTGACCACATTGCGGCTTGCTCGAATCGGGGAATGGGTGAATATTTGCGTTCTAACCGCGTTCGAGACGCGGCGAGAGAAGAAGGCCTTTCCAAAGGAAATTTGGCCTCTTGCCTGGGAGAAATTGGAGCGGGCGATGCGATTCGAACGCACGACCCTCACCTTGGCAAGGTGATGCTCTACCCCTGAGCTACGCCCGCTCACTGGCGCGCCGGCCGCGCATAGCGCTCCCGGCAGGGCGCGCTATATGCACGAGAGGGCAGGCCATTGCAAGCGCCAAGTCAACGCGTCAGATAGGCGGTTCGACAAAGGATTCGACGCCGCCAATGACCAATGAGACACCGCCAACGCCGGCGACGTCAATGACGCGATCGGCGACCCGCGCTGATCTAATAGCGCGCCTTGATGCGTTGATGATTGAACACAGGACGGTTGATCACCCAGCCTTCTTTACGGTCGAGGATGGGCGCGCATTCAAGGCGGAAATGCCCGGCGGGCACTCGAAGAACCTCTTTCTGAAAGACAAAAAGGGCACCCTGACCCTGGCGGTCGCCCACGCGGATACTCGCGTTGATCTGATCGGCCTCGGCAAGGCCATCGGCGCCAAGGGTCGGCTCTCTTTCGGGAAACCTGAGCTGATGACGGAGATCCTCGGCGTTATTCCTGGCGCGGTGACGCCGTTCGCGCTGATCAACCCGTCGGCGCAGGCCCTGTCGCGGCTCGTTATCGACGCCGCCCTGACGGCGGCCGAGCCGGTTTGGTTTCATCCTCTCGAAAACACCGCCTCGACGGCGATTTCCGCAGACGACCTGATCCGATTCCTTGAATCCTGCGGCTTTGCGCCGGAAATCCGCAATCTCGAAGCCCCGCTGGGCCCCTGACGGCTTGCCTTTGGCGCGCGCCGCCCTCATCTAGATACTATACTCATTGCGCCGAATTCTCGGAGACGGTGGACTATGGAATCGCTTATCGGCGGCGGCGATGCCGCGCCGCCAGCAGACCTTATCAAAGACGCCAGCGTCGAGACGTTCGAGCAGGACGTTATCAACGCGTCGATGGAAGCGCCGGTAATTGTCGATTTTTGGGCTGACTGGTGCGGTCCGTGCAAACAGCTTGGGCCTCTTCTTGAGCGCGCTGTTGTCGCCGCCGGCGGCAAAGTGCGCCTCGTCAAGGTCGATATCGACAAGAACCAGATGCTCGCGTCACAGTTGCGCATTCAATCGATTCCGACCGTCTATGCGTTTTTTCAGAGTCGACCGATAGACGGGTTTCAGGGCGCCCTGCCCGAAAGCGAGATCAAAAAGTTCATCGACAGGCTGGTGCAAGCGGCCGGCGCCGCCAATGGCGACGGCGACCCGGCCGAAGACTATCTGAACGCCGGCGAGGCGGCGCTTAAAGAAGGCGACGTGGCCGCAGCGGCGCAACTTTTCGGTCAGGTCGCCCAGGCCGATCCGGAAAACCTGCGCGCGCTAGCCGGCCTGACGCGATGTCATCTCAGCGCCGGCGATGTTGACCAGGCGCGCGCGACTTTTGAGCTTGCGCCGGACGACAAAAAAACCGACGCCGTGTTCGCCGGCGTCGAAGCTGCTCTGGCGCTTGCCTCGGAGGGGGCGGGCGTTGATCTCGGAGCGGCGCGCGCCGCCGCGGAGGCAAGGCCGGACGATCTGGCGGCGCGGTTTGACTACGCCTCGGCGCTGATCGGCGCTGGTTCGATGGAGCCGGCGATAGACGAACTGCTCGCGATCATTGAAAAAGATCGCGACTGGGATGACGGCGCTGCACGCAAAAAACTGCTGACCGTTTTTGACGCGCTCGGACCGACCCATGCAGCAACGACGCGCGGGCGCCGACGTCTTTCATCGCTGCTTTTTTCGTAAACGGGTGACCCGGATTGATCCGCGTTAATGATTGTTGAACCCAAACCAAGATTTCACAAGCACTTGCCGGAAACGATTCCAGTCTTTCCGCTTGCCGGCGCGCTTTTGATGCCCGGCGCACAATTGCCGCTCAATATTTTCGAACCCCGGTATCTGCGCATGGTCGACGACGCGCTTGCCGGCGCCCGCACCATCGGCATGATCCAGCCGCGCACCGGCGATATGCGCGATGTGCCGAAACTGTTCGATGTTGGTTGCGCCGGGCGCATTACTGCGTTTTCGGAAACCGGCGACGGGCGCTATCTCATTACGCTCACCGGCGTGCGGCGCTTTCGCGTGACCGCAGAGGTGAATTCCGATACGTCGTATCGCATGGTGCAAGCGGACTGGGCCGCGTATGAGATTGACGCCCATGAGGATCAGACCGGGGCGGAAGTCGATCGCGACCTTTTGCTCGAGATTATGCGCGATTATCTGGATGCGGAGGGCCTCAAAGCAGACTGGGAGGCGGCGGAGAACGCGCCGGTGGAGGCGCTTGTCGTTTCACTCGCGGTGGGATGCCCGTTTTCGACCAGCGAGAAACAGGCGTTGCTCGAGGCGTCGACCGTCGCGGATCAGGCTGAATGCCTGATGGCGCTGATGGAAATGTCCGGCGGCGAAGAACCGGGCGGCGACGCGACACTACAGTAGGATGAAAGACCGATCATGAGCGAAGAAAAGACGCCGGGGGATATCGATCCGAAACTGCTTGAAATTCTCGTCTGTCCGCAAACCCGGGGACCGCTAGTTTTCGATCGCGTGAAGGGCGAGTTGCTGAGCAAGAATGCGGCGCTTGCCTATCCAATCCGCGACGGCGTGCCCATCATGCTGATCGACGAGGCGCGCGCCTTGAACGACGAGGAAATCGCCGCGCTTTAAAACGCCGTTCTGGCGCGCCGCCGTCGAAGCGTTGTATATCGTTTCAGTTTGAGGTTAGGACCCGTATATGGCGATAACACCGCCCATTGAAGCGCCCGCCAGCGACCTCGTCGCATGCGACACGGCGCAGGCCGCCGTCGATCGGCTCTCAGTACTCTACGATGACGCCATCGTGACGCTGCAGCAACAGTTTGCGCGATATATGGCCGGCGATGCGGCGCCGGACCCGGCTGAGGCGCCGGTCTATCCGTATCTCTGCGCCCGGGTGCCGGCCGAAGCCGCGCCGCAAACCTCGGCGCTCGCTCTCGGACGCGTTGCATCGACAAGCCTCCATGGCGCGACGATCACGCAACCGGCGCTCTTCAAAGGCTATCTCAAGGGCCAACTTTCGCGCATCATGAAGCGCTATAAGGCAGAGATTTTCGTCGGCCGTTCGTTTACGCCGATACCGCTTTCCTTCGGCCTTGAAAGCGCCACTGTGCAGTTGACGCAGGAACGGCGCAACGAGCTGCAATATCATTTCCACACGCCCAATCTTGTCGCCACGAATGACGACATCGTTGACGGTCAGATTATTCTGAAGCGGTCGGGTCCGCTGCCATTGTCGATGTTTACGGCGGAACGGGTCGACTATTCCCTGCACCGCATTCAGCATTATACGGCAACACGGCCTGAATATTTTCAGGATTTTATTCTGTTTACAAACTATCAGCGCTATGTCGATGAGTTTGTCGCTTACGCCAAAAAGGAAGTGGAAGCCGGCCGCGCCGAAGCGCTGATTGAGCCGGGCGACCGGATGACGCGAAAAGGCGCCCCGGCGCCGGCCGATGGCGTCAAATCCCCGCAAATGCCGGCCTATCATCTCGTGCAGCCGGATCATTGGGGCCTGACGGTGGTCAATATCGGCGTCGGCCCGTCAAATGCGAAAACGATTACGGATCATCTTGCCGTTCTGCGTCCTCAGGTCTGGCTGATGATCGGTCACTGCGGCGGTTTGCGCCGCTCGCAGCGGCTTGGCGACTATGTGCTCGCACACGCTTATCTGCGCGAGGACAATGTGCTTGATGATGTCCTGCCGCCATCGGTGCCGTTGCCGACGCTGGCGGAAGTGCAGCTCGCCATGACCAGCGCCGTGCGCAAGGTTACCGACATCGACCAGTCAAAGCTGAAAGAACAGCTGCGCACCGGCACGGTGGTGACCACCGACGACCGCAATTGGGAGCTGCGCTTTGAACGCAACGCCGTGCGCCTCAACCAGGCGCGGGCGATCGCCATCGATATGGAATCAGCGACCATCGCGGCGAATGGGTATCGCTATCGCGTCCCATACGGAACGTTGCTCTGCGTTTCGGACCGGCCGCTTCACGGCGAGATCAAGCTGCCGGGCATGGCGGACGCTTTCTATCAGGAGCGGGTAAGCCAGCATCTCGAGATCGGCATCAGCGCCATTGAACTGTTGCGCGCCGAAGCGAAAGCCGGAACGCTCCATTCACGCAAACTTCGAAGTTTCGACGAGCCGTTTTTGCGTTGAGACTGTGGGTGAAGAAAGGTTGGTTTCCGCCGAAAGCGGGCACTCGCGGCGCGCCCGTGAGATGTCGGCAAGCGCGCATTAGCGGATGCTAGGCAGTAGGGGCCGGGTATCTCCGGCCCAATATGGCCGTTCTCAGTGTCGAATTGAATGGCGGAAACGCGGAACGTAAAGTTCGGTTCGCCTGGCCAAAGCCAACCTTACGTGGCGCGAAAGAATTCGAGATTGGGTCATTATTGGAATCCTAAGGGTCTATTATTGAATTTCGCGGCGGAGATCATAAATTCTGACATCATGACTCACTTTCGAGCGACGGGCCTGCGTTGTATTGCCTATAGCGGTCGTTGACGCGGCGGCTCTCATGCTATTGCTATTCGGTTATCTGGCGCTCGCGATCATCGTATCGTTTTTGTGTTCGATTGCTGAGGCTGTTCTTCTTTCTGTCCGGCCAGCCTATGTCACAGCGCTCGAACGTAACGGCGCCGCTGGCGCGGCCGCGCTGAGCGCGCTGCGCGCTAATCTCGACCGCCCGCTGGCGGCGATCCTTACGCTCAACACCATTTCTCACACGGTAGGGGCGGCGGGCGTCGGCGCTCAAGCCGCCATCGTGTTTGGGAACCAGTATCTTGGCGTCGTTTCGGCAGTGTTGACATTACTGATTCTCGTCTTCTCGGAAATCATTCCGAAAACCCTCGGCGCCGCCCACTGGAAGGCGCTTGCGCCAATAGTTGGCGTCAACCTGCTGTGGTTGACGAAACTAATGCACCCCATCATCCGAATGAGCGAATGGCTTACGCGCCGCTTGTCCCGTTCCGGCGCCAGCGCCTTCACGTTCAGCCGCGATGAAATGAAGGCGATGGCCGATATCGGCGCAGAAGAAGGCGTCATCGACAACCGCGAGCGGGAGATTGTCGCCAATCTCATGGGGCTGCAAAATCTCCCAGTGCGAGCGATCATGACGCCACGCTCGGTCCTGTTTTCCGCGCCCAAGGACATAACGACGGCGACGTTTTTTGAGGAGCACGCCGCCGTTCCGTTTTCGCGCATACCGATTTATCGAGACAGTCCGGACGATATCGACGCTTACGTCCTGAAGGCTGAAATTTTCGCGGCCCAAGCGAATGACGAATATGATCGCACTCTCGATGAGTTCGCCCGAGCGTTCCCCGTCATTCCCGATGTCGTATCTGTGTTTCGGGCGTTCGAACAATTGAAACGTGAAAGCGCGCATGCGGCGCTGATTGTCGATGAATATGGCGGGCTCCAAGGGCTTGTCACCCTTGAAGACGTCGTCGAGACCCTGGTGGGATTCGAGATCACCGATGAACTTGACACAGTAGAGGATATGCAGGCGCTGGCGAGACGGCGGTGGCGCCGTCGAATGGAGCAACTCGGCTTTGATCCGGACAGTGAGGAATGGCGATCTCAGCGCGACGACGCCCGAAGCGCCGGGCGTCAGGACCCAACAACAAAGGACGCGGGCGTGACTAGCGCTTAAGAATGAATCGAGTGACGGACAATACCGTCGTCCGCTTCACTTGCATCCGTTGCGCCATTCAAGGCCGGTGCGAAAGAACGTGATGACGTCACCAACGAGTTGTTGTCTCGCGCTAAAGCGAAGGCCGGAACGCCCCATTTACGCAAACCCAGAAGTTTCGACGAACCGTTTTTGCTGTAGGGTATCGAGCAAGGCCATCTACAACCAGCTAAACGCGGACATTAACGTCTGTGATGGCCGACGTCGCCGATGATGCGGGCGAAGACATAACTGGCGCAAAGCATCGGTTAGGACGTCATCATCAAAACGAGCTGCTTTTGCGTGGCGATTAGTTCTTTCAAATGCTTGAGGGAGCGAGCATCGCGCTTGTAGCCGCGGCAAGCTGTTTCGATCTGGTCAGCAACCTGCTCAACCGATAATCCCCCTTTTTTAAGTTTAGACGCATATGGACGCAGCACGCTGGCGACGACGTCGCGATTGGCCTGGAAGAACTTCTGCATGACGTCGCCTGCAACAAGGTGCGCTTCGGTGAACATGTCATGCGCGTCTGGTCGCGAGCGGCTGAACTTGAAGGCGTCGACGGTGAACACATCGAAAACGACATCGAGCTTTTCCGGCAAAGTGTCCGCCTTATCCAACCCCGCACGCGCCTTCGCTCGCCATTGCTCGCCCAAATACTCAATCGCCGCCCGGTAAATCTCGTCCTTTCCGGCAAAGAGATTGTAGATCGTCTGACGGGATAAATCGGCGCGTTCGGCGATATCGCCGACAGATGTCTTGCGCATGCCGTAGACGCTGACCAGCGCGATTGTCGCATCCAATATCTGTTTCTCAGCCTCTGTCATGCCTTACCAGTTGACAAATTCTGTTTTCTTGTCAATAAAGGCGTAGATTTACAATTATACAAAATATGTAAAGTTAAAACTGAACTATGAACCAACCACGGAGCACGGCCAAACCCACAATAACTCGGCGCGATTTTGCTTGCCTGACGGCGGGCATTGCGACTGGGCTTGCTGGCTTGCCAGCCGCCGCTTCGAGCGCAACGCGAACACAATCTGAGAGGTTCCAAATGAGTCCAGAACAAGAAGCCGCCCTTATCGATCAAATCGCTAAAGGCGTCAGCTATTCATTCCGCACGCCGATCCTTCAACGTCCATCCGACTACGGACTCGACTACGAAGATGTGTTCTTTCCGGCTCTCGACGGCGTCATGCTCGACGGCTGGTTCATTCCATCGAAAGGCAGCAAGAAGCTCGTAATCTGCAACCACTTCATCGGCGCCAACCGCTATGGCTACCCAGGTCATCTAGAGCCTTGGACCGGAAACGGCGGCTTTGAAGTCAATTTCATTGACGTCTACAAAGCGCTCGTCGAGGTCGGCTACAACGTCCTCGCTTATGATCTTCGTGGCCACGGACATTCGGCCAGCGGCGCCGACAACATTACCGGGGTTGGCGCGATCGAATGGCGCGACGTTATCGGATCGGTTCGGTATGCAAAGTCGAGGGCTGATACATCAAAAATGAAAGTCGCACTCCACAGTCTTTGCATGGGATGCAACGCCACATTTATCGCCATGGAAAAGCATCCCGAAGAATTCAAGCACATCAAATGCATGATCGCATTGCAGCCCCTCTCAGCGGCTCCCTTTATCGAGCGGGCTCTGATCGACAATGGAGTCGAAAACGCAGTTGAGAAGTTCAACGAGCGCTACAGCTACTACTCCAGCTTTCGGGATACTGATTCAAATGCGATCGCACGCGCCCACGCAGTGACATGTCCAACCATGATCGTGCAGGTCAAAGACGATGCGACAACAAAGCCGTCTGACGCACAGGGGATCTACGACAAGCTCCCTAATAGAAAAAAGAAACTATTGTGGATCGAAGGCACGCCCGTTCGATACGAGGGGTACCGGTACTTCAGTCAAAGGCCGGCCGAAATGATCGACTGGTACAACATGAACGTTTGACGCCGTTTTTATAGGCTAACGCGGGCAACGCGTTGATTTATGTCGTTTTGGGCGCGCTGGGCGTCTGTCACACGTCCGCCGGGCGGCTACGGGTGAGCGCCAAAGTTACTGGCGTTATTTACTGCTTCGCACCCTTGTGGCCGGTAAGTTCAATCTCAAACAGCGTCGGCCAGTATTTTCCGGTGACGAATAACCGGCCACGTTCCGCGTCATAGGCGATGCCGTTCAAGACATCTGCGCCCGCTGCTCGGTCTTCGTCGGAGAGCAGCCCGCGCATATCGACGACGCCGGCGACGACGCCGGTTTCCGGATCGATCCGGACGATGGCGTCCGACCGCCAGACATTGGCGAATATCTCGCCGTCGATCCATTCCAGCTCATTGAGGTTGGGGAGCGGCTTGCCGCGAAAAGTCACATCAAGGCGGCTTGTTTCTTCGAGCGTTTCCGGGTCGAGAAAGCGCAGTGTCGATGTGCCGTCGCTCATGATGAGGCGCGCGCCGTCATGCGTGAGGCCCCATCCTTCGCCGGCATACGAAAAGGTTCGTTCCTGCACGAACGTTTCTTGGTCGAAGACAAAGCCTTTGCCGCTGCGCCAAGTCAGAACGATAATGTCGCCGGCCCATGCGACGGCGCCTTCGCCAAAGAAGCTGTCGGACAGGGAAACCGATTTCAGGGTTTCTCCCGTTTCAAGTTGCGCCTTTTGCAAACGCGACGCACCGTAATGCCCTGTCGACTCATATAGCGCGCCGTCTTCAAAAAAGAGCCCTTGCGTAAAAGCGGTCCTGTCATGGGGGTACTCGTTTACGATGCGGTATCCGTAAAACGCCGGCTCTTCGTTAGCGTTTGCGGCGGATGTGACAAACGCCCACGCAAGCAAAGGCCATATCAGTGCGATGCGCGTCACAACGGTTTTTCGTAAATGCGATAGGTTTTGTAAATCCGCGCGCCCATGTCGAGGAGCATCGTCAGCATCGACTCGTTTTGTTCGAGGATCCATGAGAGTTCGGAGTGCGTGACGCCGTGATCGATATTGGACGAATTGACCATATCGATGATCTTGTACGCGAAGGCCGCGCCGACGGGTTTTTTCTGAAGATGCTTGCGCACGCCCATCAACGGCATGCGCGACTGATCAACGCCTTTGATTTTGAGCCGCCACAGCAATTTCGCCCAGTTAAACGGCAGGAGCTTGCCGTTGAAATCCCTGATGGCGCGATTGACATTTGGCAGGACAAGACCGAACGCGGCCGGCTCGCCCTTGTAGTAGCAAAGAACGACATTGTGTCGCTGGATAATCGGCTTCAGTTCGCTCGCCATATGGCGCGCATGCGCTTCCGTAAACGGTATGAATCCCCAATTCTCGGACCATGCGTCATGATAAATATCGAGGATAATTCGGATGTCGCCGAGCAGGTCGTTCGCCTTCAGAGTACGAATCTCAACTTCCGGCTTGTTCAGCGCCTTTTCGACAAAGGCGAGGCGTTTTTCAGGAATGAACTCGCGAACAGGAAGCCACTCCAGCGCATGCATATCAACGGCCTTTTGAAAGCCCAACCGCGCCATGTGGCGCTGATAATAGGGCCGGCCGTGAGGCATCATGATATAGGGCGGCGCGTCAAAGCCGTCGATCAGCATGCCGCATTCTTCATTTGTTGAAAAATTAAAGGGCCCGGAGATTTTGCTCGCGCCGTTCTCTTTCAACCACATTGACGCCGTTGCGAGCAGCGCATCAAAAAGCGCCGGGTCGTCCTCGGCCTCCAAAAAACCGAAATGACCGACGCCGTCCTTATACCGATCGAGATGCGCCGAATTCATAATCGCCGAAATGCGTCCGACCGGCCGCCCGTCACGCCAAGCGACCCATAAACGATGCGGCGAGACTTTAAGCGACGGATTGCGCGCCTGATCGATGCGCGCTGCGAGTTCAAATTCCAGCGGCGCGACATAATTGGGATCGTCCGCATAGAGCCGGCCCGGCATGCGCATGAATGCCTTGCGGTCTTGTTCAGACTCGACGGGTCTGATTTCAAATTGTTGTTGGGCGGCGATATCCATCGGCGTTCAGCAGTGCTTTCTTTCTGCGTCCGCCGCCGGACTATCGGCGACGGTTTGCGTCAACGCCTGTAGCCTTAGTTCAGCTTGATGACCACCTCGGCGCCGGCATTCGCGTCAACCGGAAATAGCGCCTCCTCCACATGAGGCGGCGCGAAGCGGATCTTCGGGTTGTTGGAAATACCCCAGGGCTCGGCTGGCAGGCCGAAGGCGTTTTTGTCGAACGTCTTATTGGCGTTTTCGTCGTGGTAGACCGCAATGGCGTACTCGCCCGGTTCCGGCGCGGCAACGCAGAGATTTGTAATGGGGGCTTTCGCCGCCGCCCGCCGCTGCTCGACGCGGCCGGCGCGTTTCAGGAAGCCATCATTGTCGTTGACATAGAGATCGACGGTAACAAGCCCAACGCTTTCCGCGAGCCCGTCGATCACGATACGGATTTCATTCGCCGCGCCGCTGCAGCTCACATGCTCGAAGTCGAACAAGGCGGGGTCGAATTCCGCCTTGTCGTTCGCGGCGGCCGCGCTGACAAGCGAAGCCCCGGCGAGCGCCATGCTTAAAGATTTTACCAAAGCCATCGTGAAACTCTCAACTAAAGGACGAGATCGGTTGCGATACGACGCTCGCCGACCGGTTAACGGACAAAAATGCGGTTATTCTGCGGCTAACGCGATTGTGAGCCTGATTGCGCATCGAATCCCTCGTCTGGCGGCGCCGCGTTACATCGCTGACGCGTTAAGGTGTTCGGAGAGCGCCGTGTAAGCGCCCACCACAATATCGAGATCGTCCGCCGTATGAGCGGCCGAAACCGATAATCGAAGGATCGACGTTGCATTTGGCGTGCCGGGCGGGATCGCCAAATTAACGTAAACGCCATTTTCCATCAGGAAGTTCCAAGCCATGAACGCCTGCTCGCGATCGGCGAGCTTCACGGCGATCACCGGGCTTTCGGGCGCACAGAGATCGAAACCGAGCTGTTGAAAGGCGGAATACACCCGGCGCGCGTTCTCCCATAATTTTTTGCGCATGGAGTGATCGTTCCTGAGGCGCGCAAGGGCCGCGCTCGCCGCTGCGACGTTGGCGGGCGACGGCGAGGCCGTGAACATATAGGGCCGGCTTGAAAAGCGTAAGAATTCAAGCTCAGGGTGATTGGAGGCGACGAAGCCGCCAATCGATGCAAGGCTCTTCGAAAATGTTCCGGTGTAAAAATCGACCGCATCGAGGACGCCGTCGCGCTCGCATACGCCGCGGCCACTGTCGCCAAAGACGCCGAAGGAATGGGCCTCATCGAGAAGCGCATAGGCGCCGTGCTGATGCGCGACGTCGACGAGTTCCTTGACCGGCGCAACGTCGCCGAACATCGAATACATGCCCTCAAAGCAAACGAGCTTGCCTTTTACTTCCGGACCAACCCTTGAAAGACGTTTATCGAGGCTTTCCGGGTCGTTATGGCGAAAGCGGATCGTTTCCGCGCCGGATAGTTGGCACCCGTCGTAAATGCAGGCGTGACAGTCAGCGTCTATCAGGATGACGTCGTCGGGCGGCTGCACTAGGGCGGAGATGGCGCCGAGATTGGCCTGATACCCGGTGGAGAACACCATGCAACGCTCGTAGCCGAGGAAGTCCGCGAGCTCGCGCTCAAGCGCGCGATGCCCGGCGTAGGTGCCGTTGGCGAAACGCGATCCTGTGGTGCCCGTGCCGGATGCCGCAACCGCATCCGTAGCGGCGTCGATGGCGTCCTGGTCATAGGTCAGGCCGAGATAATTGTTGGTGCCAGCAAGAACGATCTCCTTGCCTTCGACCATGGCGCGGGTCGGCCCCTTCATTTCGTCCATCGAGACGCCGAAGGGGTCGCGGCCGGCGCTTTCTTTCAGCGCCTCATAAACATCGGCCGTCGCCTTAAATTTCTCGAATAGGCCCATGGCTCAAGCCTGTTCCTTTTTGATTTCATGGATTGCGTCGACGAGTTCGCCGATCGTCTTGGTTTCAGAAATCGTGTTTACGGGGATCGAGATGTCGTAGAAATCCTCAATATCCATCACCATGTCCAGGACAGCGACAGAATCGATTTCGAGATCTGCAATCAGATCCGTTTCGCGGCTGAGTTTAACGCCTTTTTCGTTCAGGGGTTCGATCAGCGCACAGATTTTCCGGAAAACAAGATCGTCGTCTTGCCGTATGCCGGACATGAAATTTCTCCTTCACTTCTCGCGCGGGTGCCAACTGGCGCGCAGAGCGCGGCCCGGTTTATAACAGGGCGTTCTCGCGATACCAACGGACGGTTTTTTCAAGTCCTTCCGCAAGAGGCGTTTCGGGACGCCAATTCACCGCATCGGCGAAAAGGTTTTCCCGCGCCGCCCAGTCGGGGTGGAAGAACTCATTGACCTGACCCTCGCGTATATCGGGAATTTTGCCGCTTATGGAAGCGGTGATCCTCGAAATATTGTGAAACATTGCGACGACGGGACGGGGCACGGCGACGTGCTTCACTTTTTTGTTCATGATGTTGCCGAGGCAGGCGCCGATCTCCCGCCATTCGCGGCCCGCCGCCGTTTCGTCGCCGACCTCGAAGACAGCGCCCGCGATCGGCGCACGTCCCGCCGCAACAAGAGCCATCGCGGCGTCGCGAACGTAAAGAAGCGACGCCCGCGCCGGCGGCTCAGTCCGCGGGGATAGAGCGAAGCCCGCCTTCACGAGTTTGAAAAAGGGTAGCGTCGCGCGATCGCCCGGCCCGTAGATCGCCGGCAACCGCAGCGCGATCCAGGAATTATCGCCGGAGGCTTCTGCGATCACGGTTTCGCTCATCCGTTTGCTTTGTGCATAAGGCGAAATGTCTGGTTCGCGCGCCGACATTGATGATGCGTGTACGAATTTGGCGCCGGCTTTCGCCGCCGCTAACGCTGCCCGCTGCGCGCCGCGGACATTGACGGCGTCGTAAAGGTCGTCGCTGCGCGGAAAGGTGACGCCGGCGAGATGGATGAACATGTCTGCGCCGGCCGCAATCGCCGCCAGCGCGGCTTCATTCTCGAGGTCGCCTTTGACGACCTCAACAGCGCTGTCAAAACGAACGCGGCCGGGATCGCGGATCAGCGCCGCGACATCGAAGTTTTCTTCCAGCAGATAATCGACAAGCGCGCCGCCGACGAAACCGGCGCCGCCCGTTACGGCCGCCCGCAACGCGTCAAACCCGCGCCTCGGCCAGCGCCGGGCGCAGCGCCGCGTCGCCGGATGACTTTTCTTCGTCAAAAGCGCCGTCGAGATATTTCTGCTTGACCTTGGCGCGGGAAAGTTTGCCTGACGACGTCATAACCATGGAATGGGGTCGAGCGAGGACAACTTCCGCCGGCGCGCCGGCGGCGTTCTGAATGACGCCGGCGATCTCGCGCTTCAGCATCGCCAGCGCCTCGTCGTTCATGCCGCGGCGTTCCGCAACGACGACAATGCGTTCGCCGCGGCCGTCATCGACGGAGAAGGCCGCAACGCCGCCGCCGCGCACGCCTTCGACATTTTCAACAGCCCATTCGATGTCCTGCGGCCAGATATTGCGGCCATTGATGATGATGAGGTCCTTCGCTCTGCCGGTGATGACGATCTGGCCGCTGAGGAAATAGCCCATATCGCCGGTATCGAGCCATTCTCCCTGATACATCGCGGCGGATGCGTCGGGGTCGGAATAATAGCCGGGCGTCAGGCTTGGTCCTTTAATAAAGATACGGCCGACTTCGCGTTCGCCGGCCGGCTCGCCACTCTCATTTTTGACTTCGATCCCATGATCGGGGAGCGGACGACCGCAAAGAACGAAACCGCGCCGGTTCTCCGGCAGGGTGACGGCGGACGCCGGCTGGGCAATGCCGGAACGAGTGTAGTGACGCATGTCGACATCGTCGATGGCGATCGGGCTGCCAAGTTCTGGGAACGAGATTGCGAGAGTCGCTTCGGCCATGCCGTAGCTCGGCGCGAATGCGTTTCTGTCAAAGCCCATCGGACCAAAGGCCTCGGCGAAGGCGTTCAACGCTTCTGGCCGCACCATATCGCCGCCAATGCCGGCGACGCGCAGATTGGAAAGATCAATAGCGCCCTCTTCCGCGCGGGCCGCGCGCTTTGCGGCGAGATCGTAGCCGAAGGACGGGCTGTAAGTGATCGTCGCCTTGTGTTCGGTGATGAGGCGCAACCACATCAGCGGCCGGCGCACAAAGTCAGATGTGGTCAGAAAATCAACGGTCATCTGTGCAAATAATGGCGCCAGCATGAATCCGATCAGCCCCATATCGTGATAGAGGGGCAGCCAGCTCGCGGCCCTGTCGCCCGCGCGCGCGTAAAGACCGTGGTTCGTGATCGCGGACAAATTGGCGCATACGGATCGTTGCGTGCCGATCACGCCCTTGGGCGCGCTGGTCGATCCCGACGAATACTGAATGTAACACAATTCATCGGCGCCAAAGGACTTGGCTGCGCCCTGCCCCGACGGCAAATCGTTTAGCGTTTCAAAGTCCAGGATTTCGACATTGCGATCATCGCGCGTCGCCTCTTCCATGAATTCGCGCAATGACGACGGGCCGATCACGGCGGACGCCTTGGCGCCGGCAATCATCAGCCGCACCTGCTGGATATATCCGTCCTTGCCGCCGAGATTGACCGGCATCGGCATCGGCGCCGGGGCGAGGCCTGCATATTGGCAGGCGAAGAACGCAGTAATGAATTCCGGGCTTGTCTCTGCGACAATGGCGATGCGCGCATTGCGCTCGTAGCGATTGCTGAGACGGTCTGCGAGCGCTTTTGCTTTGATCCGCAGATCGGCATAGGCGAGGCGCGCCGTGACTTCGCCGCGAAGATTGAAAAAATTGTAGCCGGTCTCGCCGCGCGCCGCATACTCAAGCGCATCGACGACCGTGGCGAAGCCACCGCTCTGGAACGGAAGATTTTCATTCCGGCTCGGCGTCGGCGCCAGGGCATCCGGGTTGCCGACAATTTCAGGGTTGACTGGCATCAACGCCCCCGCACTGCACCGGCTGTGCGCCGGCAATTGAGACTGCGCCCGTCAGTTTCCCCCGATCTGGACTCCCAAGTTCTGGGCGCCGGATAAACGGCATTGGGTGCGCAAGCAGCTGACAATTTCCACAACCTTCCGCAAAACCTGCGCGTTATCCAAGTTTGGGCGAATACCGGTCTGACGGTCAACCGGCAAGCAGAAAGGCGCTGGAAACGGCTATCAATTATTGCGCTGCGATATTACAGCCCTGAAAAACCAAGCGGTTTACCGCCCTCGCCAAAATTGCGGTGCGCTTGAAACAGGCGCCCGGCGGGCGTAATTCTGCAGCTGCGAAATAGCGCGAAATAGAATGGAGCCCGGCGCGATGAAACTGTTTGTCGGCTATAAAGCCTGGAAGGCTGAGGAATACCTCCTCAATCGAATGACGTTCAATGACCTCATCCGGGCCTATGTAACCTATCCGGCGATTCAGGTTTACGCGGGTATGGTCCTCCTTTGCATTGCTGTTGTCGCGCTGACATTTGAGGGATTTGTCTCCACCGCGGTCGCTTTTATCGCGGGCGCCCTCATTTTCCCGATCTCCTGGTACATCACCCATCGCTTCATCCTGCATGGAAGCTGGATGTACAAAACGCCCCATCTGGCGCGCTTCTGGAAGCGCGTTCATTACGACCATCACCGCTTTCCCAATGATTTATCAGTGCTTTTCGGCGGCCTGCACACTACGGTGCCGCCAATTATGCTGATCGCCGGGCCGATCGGCTTTGCCGTTGGCGGCGTTCCCGGCGCGGCGGCGGGGATCGCCGGCATGGTTGTCATGACCATGTACACGGAGTTCCTGCATGCCGGCGAACATCTGGCCTTTGAACCCAAATCGAAATTCTGGAAAGACATCAAAAAGCGCCATCTCGCCCATCATTTCCATGATGAATCGGGCAATTTTGGCATTGCAGAGTTTTTCTGGGACCGCCTCTTCGGCACGTTTTACGCCGAAACGGCTGAACGCCCGCGCAGCCCCCACGCCCGCAATCTTGGTTACACAGACGAAACGGCCGAGACTTATCCTTGGGTTAAAGAGCTCACCGACGCTGAATCAACCGATAAGCAGACGATGCGAAGGCGCGCGGCCTGACGCCCGTGGCGTTACGCCGTTGATAAGGGCGGCGCCCTTGTGCGGCGCGCCCGAACTTTGGGTTGATTTTCAATGGCGCCTTTGCCAGTTTCCCGGCCGTCTTTCATCGGGGGCTGATTGAAGCGCGCGCGTAAGCAACGTCGCCGCGGCCATGTCAGCAATCACCTCACGATCCTTATGCGACTTTCCAGGAGAGAAACATCATGAGCGTTGAGCTTTGGTTGGTCCTTGCGGCCGGCTTGGCGGCCATTGCGTATGGCGTCTTTACCGTGAATGCGGTCCTTTCCCTGCCAACCGGCACGGACAAAATGCGCGAGATTGCTTCGGCGATCCAGGAAGGCGCGACCGCCTATCTCAATCGTCAGTACACAACGATTGCCATTGTCGGCGCGATTGTGTTCCTTGTACTGCTCTTTGCATTCAAGCTGAACTTCATTCCCGCCGTCGGCTTCGCCATCGGTGCAGTGCTTTCGGGCGCCGCCGGTTTCGTCGGCATGCTCGTTTCGGTGCGCGCCAATATTCGAACGACGCAAGCGGCCAGTGAAAGCCTCGGGAAAGGCCTTTCGGTTGCCTTTCGCGCTGGCGCCGTAACGGGAATGCTGGTTGCCGGCCTCGCGCTTCTGGGGCTTGCCGGTTACTACGCCGTTCTTACCGGCGTTATGGGCAACGCGCCGGAAAGCCGCGAGGTTGTTAACGGCCTCGTCGCGCTATCGCTTGGCGCCTCCTTGATTTCAGTGTTTGCGCGTCTCGGTGGCGGCATCTTCACCAAGGGCGCTGACGTCGGCGGGGACCTCGTCGGCAAAGTCGAAGCGGGTATTCCTGAAGATGACCCGCGCAACCCAGCGACCATCGCTGACAATGTCGGCGACAATGTCGGCGACTGCGCCGGTATGGCCGCAGATCTTTTTGAAACGTATGTTGTAACGGTCGCCGCGACGATGGTGCTCGGCTCGATCCTATTCACGGCGGATGCGGCGAAATTCATGTTTTACCCGCTCGCTGTCGGCGGCGTCTGCATCATCACGTCTATTCTCGGGACTTTCGGCGTATCGCTTCGGAAAGGCTCAACCAACATTATGGGTGCGCTCTATCAGGGCCTCATCGTGACTGGCGTTCTTTCGCTCATCGCCATCGCATTTGTTACCTTCCAGGTTTTTGGGTTTGGCGAAACGATTGGCGCGACTGCGACGGGCAATGCCTTTACCGGCTTAAGCCTTTTCAGTTGCGGCGTTGTTGGCCTTGTCATCACCGGCCTTATCGTCTGGATCACCGAATACTACACCGGCACGGGTTTCCGTCCGGTGAAGTCCGTTGCAAAGGCGTCAGAGTCCGGACACGGGACAAACGTCATTCAGGGCCTTGCTGTTTCGATGGAAGCGACCGCCTTGCCGGCGCTCGTCATCGTTGTCGGCATCGTCGTTACCTATAATCTCGCTGGTCTTTACGGGATTGCGACCGCCGTGACGACGATGCTGGCGCTGGCCGGCATGATCGTCGCGCTCGACGCGTTTGGCCCCGTTACAGATAACGCCGGCGGCATCGCGGAAATGGCCGGGCTTGAAGGCTCAGTCCGCGATACGACGGACGCGCTCGATGCGGTCGGCAACACGACCAAAGCCGTCACCAAAGGCTACGCCATCGGCTCGGCGGGCCTGGGCGCGCTGGTGCTCTTTGCGGCGTATACGGAAGACATCAACCACTTCGTCGCCCATTCGGCGGACTATCCGTTCTTCGCCGACGTCACGGTCAACTTCTCCCTGTCGAACCCTTACGTCATCGCTGGCCTCTTCATCGGCGGCCTGTTGCCGTTCCTCTTCGGCGGCATCGCCATGCAGGCGGTGGGTCGCGCCGCCGGCGCTGTCGTTGAAGAAGTCCGCAAACAGTTTCGCGAAGATTCCGGCATCATGGCCGGGACGTCGAAGCCGAATTACGGACGCGCCGTCGACATGCTGACCCGTGCGGCGATCAAGGAGATGGTCGTTCCGTCTATGTTGCCGATTGTTTCGCCATTGGCGCTCTACGCCATTATCGCCATCGGTCTTGGCGACAAGTCCGCAGCGCTGTCGGCTGTCGGCGCGATGCTGATCGGCGTGATCCTCACCGGCCTTTTCGTGGCGATTTCCATGACCGCCGGCGGCGGCGCCTGGGACAACGCCAAGAAATACATTGAAGACGGCAATCACGGCGGCAAGGGCTCTGAAGCCCATAAGGCAGCGGTGACCGGCGATACTGTTGGCGATCCCTACAAGGACACGGCCGGCCCGGCGGTGAACCCGATGATCAAGATCACCAATATTGTCGCGCTGCTGCTGCTTGCGGTGCTTGCCGGTTGATTGCGCGTCCAAATAAAATCGTTAGGAAAGCCCCGACGTATAGTCGGGGCTTTTTTTGTTCAAGGCGATCATCTTTGACTGCGACGGCGTGCTCGTCGATTCAGAAGTTCTGGCCATGCGCGGAGAACGGCGCGCCCTCGCCGAATTGGGTCTTGTCTATTCGCGCGACGACTATATGCGTCGCTTCGTCGGCATGCATGACGATGCATTTATCGATGCGGTGGCCGATGATTTTCGCGCGGCCTCGGGCGTCGTTCCGACGGATCTTGAGGAGCGGCTAATGGCGGCCCGCCGCAAGGAAATGAAATCATTGACTGCGATCGCCGGCGCTGGCGATGCGCTGCGCACGGCCCGCGCCGCCGGGTTCGCGACGGCTGTTGCGTCGTCGTCCCGGGCGCATTTCCTTGAAGACAAGATGAAACGGACGGCGCTATGGGACGATGCTGCGCCGCATGTCTATTCGGCGGATCTTGTTGATCACGCAAAACCGGCGCCTGATATTTTTCTTTACGCAGCCGCACAGATCGGTGTTGCGCCAGACGCCTGCATGGCGCTCGAAGACAGCGAAAACGGCGTGCGCGCCGCCGTTGCGGCGGGCATGACGGTCTGGGGGTTTCTCGGCGGCGCACACGTTTCCGGCCGTCACGGCGAACGGCTGAAAGGGGCCGGTGCCACACGCCTCGTCGAGGATCATGCGGCCTTCGCCGCAGTCATACGAAGCTAGTTTTCCCCATTTGTGTAAAAAGTAATGGGACAGCGCCCAATCACCGCGTTAGCGTCGCGCATCCAACAAACCTGTTCGTGGAGGGAACATCATGAGGGTACTGATTATTGGGGCGGCCGCTTCGGCGTTGATGGCGACATCGGCGCTTGCGGCGACAACGACGGTAGAGTTTAAGCGCGACACGGGCGAGGTCGTCGTCGTAACGCTTGACGGTGAAGGCGGCGCTACGCTCCCGGACGGCGCGCAAACGACTTACACGTATGATGCGGAGGCGGCGAAAATGTGTTTTGCAACGCCGGAGGGCGACAATTGCGTTGTCTTTGCAGAGCATGTTCCGGAGCCGAAAGCCGGCGATAACGTTCGCTATACGGCGGCCGACGGCGCGGAAGGCACAGCCACGGTTAAATCCGTCGAGGAGTAATCCCCGTTCGACTTCCCTAAGATTGGCTCGGCGGCGTTTTCGCGGCCGGGCCTTTTTGGTATGCAGTGTTCATGACCTTCGCATCCGATAACTGGGCCGGCGCGGCGCCGGAAATTCTTGACGCCGTTACCCGCGCCAATGAAGGTCCAGCGGCGGGCTACGGCGCGGACGACCTGACCGGAAAAGTCGAAGGCCGGTTTCGTGAGATCTTTGAAAAAGACTGCCGGGTTTTCTTCGTGGCTACCGGCGGGGCCGCCAATGGCCTTGCCCTGTCGGTTATGACACCGCCTTACGGCATGGTCCTCGCTCATGAAGAAAGCCATGTGCAGATGGACGAATGCGCCGGACCTGAGTTCTTCACGGGCGGTGCCAAGATTTTACCCGTCGCCGGTTTCGGGGGGAAGTTGACGCCAGACGCAGTATCGACTGCGCTCGCCGGTTTTCCCGAACGCCCGCCCCATGGCCCCCCGCCCTCATGCTTGTCATTGACGCAAGCGACGGAATGCGGAACCGTTTACTCGGTGGACGAATTAAAATCGTTATGCGCGGCGGCTCACGCTGCTGGGCTTCTTGTTCACATGGATGGCGCGCGATTTGCGAACGCCGCAGCGGCGCTGGGCGCAACGCCCGCCGACCTAAGCTGGCGCGCAGGCGTTGACGTCCTGTGCTTCGGCGGCACCAAAAACGGCTGCATCGCCGCTGAGGCGGTGATTTTCTTCGATCCGGAAAAAGCCGCCGATTTCGAATTTCGGCGTAAGCGCGCGGGCCACCTCTGGTCAAAGATGCGCTTTATCGCGGCGCAGTTCGAAGGCTATTTCGAAAACGGGGTGTGGCTGGAACTCGCGGCTCGCGCTAACGCCATGGCGAAAAAATTATCGGCGGGCCTCGCCGGCGTCGACGGCGTTGAGATCTCCTATCCGACGGACGTCAACGAAGTTTTCGCGGTGTTTCCGAATGGCGTAGCCGAAGCCTTACGCACGCAAGGGTATTTCTTCTATCCATGGATCACGCCGGGCGATCCGGCGGGCGGTAAAATGCAGCGATTGATCTGTTCGTTCCGCACGACCGAAGATGAGGTCGCATCATTTCTCACCGCGGTGAGAACCGCCGTCGATCAGGCTGAATGATAGTCGAGGTCGTCGCGCGCTTTTAGCCGTCTGTGGATTACGTAGCCGAAAAGCGCGAGAACGCCGAGCGTTGCGGCAATCGTCGCCCAGCCGAGCGACGGGCTCTCCTTCATCATGGCGCCGGCGCTCACAAAGGCGAAGATCGGCGGCGTCATGCCAACAGCGGACGTCCATAAATAGGTTCGAAACCGTATCGGCGCGAGGCCTGATCCATAATTTACTACAGTATACGGAATGAATGGAATAAGGCGCACCAACAACAGAAACGGCGCTCCCCATCGTAGGGCGCGCCGTTCAAAACCCGCCATCGTGCGGGGCGGCAACACGCGATAGATTATTGGCTGACCGAGCGAGCGTGCGAGCCAAAAGGCGATTGACGCGGCAACGACTGCGCCAATCCAGGTGAGCAGAAAGCCCGTTCCCTGTCCGAACGCCATGCCATTGGCGATGGCGACTGTTTCCGCCGGCAAGGGCAGGAACGAGACGATCACCATTGCAGCTATAGCGAATACGGGCGCCCAGGGGCCGGCTTGTTCGACCAATGCTTCATAGCGCGCCGCATCCCAGAGAAACGACCAGAATTCGATCGTGAATATTTCCATGACGCGCAGTTTCGATTGCCGCGACGGATTTAGAAAGCAGCAAATCGGCAGGATGAATGCGTAACGTGATTAATTGAAAAGCTAAAACGCTTTGTCGCCAACTACCCGTCGATCCATCCCGCCATTTCTCGCCGGACAATGGTTTCGAGAAGCTCCGTCATTTCCGGCGAGTCGTTGAGGCAAGGGATGGCGTCGAGCGCCTCTCCGCCATGATCGAGAAATGTTTCGCGCCCTGCGATCGCGATTTCTTCGAGGGTTTCGATACAGTCCGAAACAAAGCCCGGCGTGATGACGGCGACTTTCTTGACGCCGCTCTCCGCCAGCGATTTCAGGACAGTTTCAGTCGCCGGCTCGAGCCACTTTTCACGGCCGAATTTTGACTGAAACGTCATTGGCGCGAAATCTTCCGCCCACCCCATTTCAGCGCGCAGGAGCCGCGCGGTCTTTGCGCAATGGCAATGATAGGGGTCGCCGGCGAGAAAATAGCGTTCCGGCAGGCCGTGAAATGATATCAAGATCCGCTCCGGACGCCATTCAAGCTCGCCGAGCCGCTGGCGCGCGATCGCGGCGAGCGCGGAGATGTAGGCTGGCTCGTCATGAAACGGCGGGGCTGTTCGGATCGCGGGCTGCCAACGCAACCGCCCGAGCGCTGCGCCGACCGCATCAATGACGCTCGCTGTCGTGGTCGCTGAGTATTGAGGGTACAGCGGCAAGATCAGAATACGCGTTGCGCCCGCACCTCTCAGCGCTTCGATTCGTTCACGGATTGATGGCGCGCCGTAACGCATCGCCCAGTCGACAATAACGCTGCCGCCAAAAACGTCCTGCAGCGTATCCGCCTGCGCGCGCGTGTAATAGCGCAGCGGGGATTCATCGCTTTCCGCGCGCCAGATCTTGGCGTAGTTCCGCGCCGTCCCCGCCGGCCGTACATTGAGGATGACGCCGTGCAAAACCGGCAGCCATAAAGCGCGGGGCAGGTCAACGATGCGCCGGTCGGAAAGAAACTCACGTAAATATCGCCGCACAGCCGCCGGCGTTGCAGCGTCCGGCGTGCCGAGATTTACAATAAGAACGGCGCATTTCTCGTCGGGGATCGGAGGGTGATCGTCCGGTTGTTTGATCGTCGATGCTATCGGGGTATCGCCGCTGTCCATAGCCGACCTTTAAGCCGCGCGCGCGGCGCGGGAAAGCCCGATATACGCGGCGGGCGCCTGAGGCGGTTCAGTCGTCGGTTTCGCGCAGGGTGAATTCGCCGGTCAATTTGTCCTTGACGCGATAGCGCGCTTCATCTTGCCGGCGAAAACGTCGCCGGGCGCGGGCGTCGTCGTCGAAAACGCGATAAGCAGGCTCCGCCGCCTCGGCCATTCTTGCGTCATCGATGCTGCGGGCGTCGCGCGCGCGCATGGCGCGACGCGGCTTGATCCGATAGCGCCCGCGGCTCTTTTTCGTCGGCTCTGCGACATTCGGCTTCAGCGCCAGGAGACCGATATCGCCGTCAGCGCCTTTTTCCTCGTTAAGAAAATACCAGCCGGCAATCACCAGTCCAACGATGAGAACGCCCAGAAATTCAAGACTTTCCACAACTGCCATCCCTAAAGGAGCAAGACGCGATTATTAACAAGTCCGGCAGAACGCATCATGCTCATCGCCGGGCTTTACCAAAAATGCAATTGGCGCGCCGGTCTTCGCCGTTAACCAAATATCATATGGCGCCGGCGTAATTTTTTTGCATGTGTGCGGGGACTTTTTACGACGGCGGCGCAAGCCTGCGGCGGGCCGCCCTTGGCGGCGTCGCGTTCGCGGCCTTCGGAATTTATGTGGCCGTCGCAACGCTTGCGAGCCTCATTTATCCGCCGGCATTGCTTGTTTTTCTTGCGCCGGCCCTGCTTATGATTTTTGTTTTTGCGCCGCGCGGACGGGCCGCGCCGAAATCACTCATCACGCCGCTCATATTGACGGGCGCCGCGCTGATGCCGGTCTGGCCGGTCTATATTCATCTCGCTCTTGGACCGATGCCCATCCTAACGCCGCCGCGCATCATCCTTTATCTCGTGACCCTGATATGGGTTTACGACATGGCCGTATCGCCGCTTCGCCGCGGTCAGTTTCTTGTCGCGCTTAAGCGGCGCCCGGTGCTTGCGGGCTTCGTCTTCGCGTTCTTTGCGTTGAGCGCGCTCAGCCTGCCCCTGGCGGAAGGCAAGTCGCTCGCCTCGCAGGCCTTTTTCCGACAGGCGATCATCCTGCTGGCACCCTTTTGCGCGTTTATGACATATGTCCGTTGTTGGCGCGACTTCAGACGCATCCTCGCGGCGACCGCTATCGGTGCCGGGGCGGCCGGCGCGATCGCCGTTGCCGAGGTTGCAACGCATACGCTGCTGGCTGCGAAACTGGCGCCGTTGATCATGAGCGATGGTCAGTGGCTCGAGATCGCGCAAAACGTCAAAAGTCGCGATGGCGTCTTCAGGGCGCAGGCGACCCACACGCATCCGCTGTCGCTTGGCGAATATCTTTGTTTTTCAGCCCCGCTGGCGCTCGCTTTCCTGATTGACGCGCGCCGCGCGCGGCGCTGGCTGTGGGCGGGCGTTCTAGTCGCCGTTATTGCCGGCGTTCTTGCAACAAACTCCCGCGGCGCCATGCTCGCCTTCGCGCCGGGCCTTGGCGTTGTCGGCGCGATTTTAGCCTATCGTGTTTTGCGCGACCCGGACCGGCGCCATTTTCAGCCAGCCATCGGCCTCGCGAGCTTGGCGCTGATTGCAGCCTCGCCCATATTCATCGCCGGGGCCCATTCCCTGGCGACCGGAGAGGCGGGCACCTCTGCGGCGCGGTCATCGCAAAGCCGGATCGAGCAGATTGAAAAGGCCTGGCCGAAGATCGAAAAGCGCCCGGTGCTCGGTTATGGAACCGGACGGTCGGCGCGCATTGTCGGCTATTTCGGACGGACCCTGACGCTTGACAACTACTATCTTTCGCTTGCCGTCGAGCTCGGCCTGCCTGGGCCGTTGATTTTTCTCAGCATCATGATTGTCGTTGCGCGGCGGTCGGTCGACGATGCGTGGCGCGGGCCGGCGACAATGCGCTGGATTCTGATCGGTTTCGCCGGCGCTATGGCGGCGTTTATCGTCTCGCGGCTCGTCAATTCGCAAACCGTAAACTTGAATTACTTTTTCCCGTTGATCGGCGCGTTCATAGGCGCAAGCGCCGGCGCTATAAAACGCCGACGCCCGCTGTCATGTCCGACTTCGGACATTTAGTCCAACGCAATCCGTATGGACTCGTCGGATTCCGTGTGCAGATCGCTGATTCGCGAATGACCGATCTGGGACACAAACTCATCGGTTAGTTGTTCAACACATTCGGCCTCAAAACGCCGTACTTCGAGCGACCTTGCGCCCGGCGTGATACATGCGCGCTCCGCGCGCTTTTCTAGCCGGTCATATAGCTTCACGGCGCTGCGCGCAGTGTCGAGTTCGTCCGCCTGATAGCGAAATGTAACGCCGTCGTGCTGGCCGGCGCTGGCGGGCAGGGCGACGAATGCGGCGGAAAGGGCGATAAATGTTGCTTTTGCAAGCATGGGGCTTCTCCATTGGTTATCGTTGATCGCGCCCCACGCCATTCGGAGAACCGGATTGAACCCGTTGCCGAACGTTGTTGCAGTGAAATGTAGTGGACGATGCGAAAATGAAAAGTCGGCGCGCCGCGCGCCACGCACGGTTCGACGCTAATCGGCCGCCCTATCGTTTAACGACCAGTCATAGTCGTAACGCCGGATGTCTTCGACGCCGTCAAGCGCCGCAATAAGCGCCGGATTTGCGTAAAGACGAATATGATCGAGGATCGCCTCCTCCGTTTCGCCGAAATCCCCGCGGAACCAGGCGTATATTTTTGACGCGGTGACGCGACCCTTTTCGTCGACCGAGACACCCCGCGCATGATTGACATAGTCGCGCGCCTGTTCATCGAGGGCGCGGTCGAGAGACGCGCCGTCATAGGCTTCGCGCCGCAGGTTCGGGCAGCCGATGGAGGCGCAGTTTACAGCATAGTGAATGCGCGGCTCGTCAAAGACGGCGCGAATGACGCCGTGCTCGATATCGTTCAGCGACAACGCTGCGCCGGCGACGGTGACGCGTTCGTCGTCCCACGGACCGTCGAAATCGAACGGGCCGGATTTGATGTTTCGGATCGATGCGATGGGATAATGATCAAGGATGAGCGCGACGGTGACGGCGTTATAAAGATTGATCCAATAACTGAGCTGTTCATCGGACGACAGCAATGTCGGATCAAGACCGGCCAGGGCCTCGACGTAACCGCTGAGCAAGTCCCTGTCCTCCGCCGTCACGTCGGCGTACCGCAGGCGGGCGACGCCATCCTCGCCCGCGACGACGTATCGGCTAAGAAATTCGGTCCACGCGGTGTTGTCGGGGCGCAGCGCCGATTGATCGTCGCTTTGCGCAAATTCTGGAAAATCGAGATCGGCGGCTGGAATAAAACGCCTCTCGATCGCCGTCTGCGCTGATGCGCAGCCCGCGAACGCCAGATAAACGAACGCCATTAGGAGCGGACGGAAACCGATCACCATGCTCAAAAGGTTATCTGGCGGAGATCATCCGCGCCAATGAAATTGCCGTGACGGATGCGCGAGCGCCGGCCCGCGTCAGGCGGATTTCTCGGCCCAGCTTCGATGTTCCTTATCGAGCTCGTAAGCGGCCATCCCTGCGAGAGTGACGATATCGCCGACGCCGGCGCCCACTTGCGCAATCTGAACCGGCTTTTCCATGCCGATCAGGACCGGCCCCAGGACCATGGCGCCGCCGATTTCGCCGAGAAGTTTCGTTGAAATCGCAGCTGAGTGGACGCCCGGCGTGATCAGGACATTCGCCTCTCCCTTCAGCCGTGAGAAGGGATAGAGCTGGCGCAGCTTCTCGTTAAGCGCCATGCGCGGCGTCATTTCCCCCTCATATTCGAAATCGACATCACTGCGCCGGTCGAGAATTTCCACGGCGCCGGCGACGCGGCGCGAATGCTCCGTATTAGGATTGCCAAAGTTTGAATAGGAAACAAAGGCGACTTTCGGATCGAAACTGAGATGGCGCGCCGCATGCGCGACCTGCATCGCGATTTCGGCAAGATCCTGCGAGCTGGGCAACTCCGTCACATTTGTATCAGCGACAAACAGGGTCCGGTTCTTGGTCAGGATGATCGACAACCCGATCATACGTTCGCCCGGCCGGGCGTCGAGGGCGAGGCGCACATTGTTGAGGGCGACGTCATAGTGGCGGGTCACGCCCGTAACCATGCCGTCAGCATGGCCGTGAGCGAGCATGCAGGCGGCGTAAACATTGCGGTCCTGATTGACGAGGCGCTGAGCGTCCCGGCGGAGATGCCCCTGCCGTTGCAGGCGCTGATAAAGGTACTCCGTATACATTGCGTTATGGGGCGCCGTACGGGAATGGTAAGATTCAAATTCCGTTTTGACGGGCAGCCCCGCGTCGGCGAGGGCGTTCTTGATCTTCTCCTCGCGGCCAATAAGGATTGGCGTGCCAAGGCCTTCCTGCTGAAACGTATAGGCGGCGCGCACCACGGCCTCTTCTTCGCCTTCGGTGAAGACAATGCGTCTCGGCGTCTCGCAAGCGCGCAGCGATGCGTAGATCTTCTGGAGAAACGATGCGGACGGATCGAGCCTTGCGGCCAGCGTGTGCTTGTAGGCGAAAAGACTTTTGATGGGCTTGCGCGCGACGCCGGTGTCGGCTGCCGCCTTGGCAACGGCCGGCGGAATTTCGGAAATAAGACGCGGATCGAACGGCGTCGGAATGATATAACCGGGGCCGTATTTAAGCCGCTTTCCATAGGCGACAGCCACCTCGTCCGGCACATCCTCGCGCGCAAGTTTTGCGAGCGCCTCGGCGCAGGCGATTTTCATTTCCTCGTTAATCGTGCGCGCCCGCGCATCAAGGGCGCCCCGGAAAATATACGGGAAGCCGAGGACGTTGTTGACCTGGTTCGGATAGTCGGACCGGCCGGTGGCGATGATGGCGTCGTCGCGCACTTCCTGAATTTCTTCAGGGAGAATTTCCGGCGTCGGATTGGCCATGACGAAAACGATGGGGTTCTTGGCCATGGATTTGATCATGTCCTTGGTGACCGCGCCGGCGACGGAGAGACCGATGCAAACATCGGCGCCGTCTATCGCTTCAGTGAGGGTGCGTTTGTCGGTGTCGACCGCATGCGCAGAGCGCCATTGGTCCATCCGTTCGGTCCGGCCCTTGTAGAGAACGCCTTTTGAATCGCAGACAAGCGCGTTTTCGTGGGGCAGGCCCATGGCCTTGATCAGGCCGATCACCGAAAGCGCTGAGGAACCGGCCCCGGAAACCGCGACCTTGATGTCCTTGATCGACTTGCCGGTGATGTCGAGCGCATTGAGGAGACCCGCCGCCGCGATGATCGCCGTGCCATGCTGATCGTCGTGGAAGACCGGAATGTCCATCAACTCTTTCAGGCGCTGTTCGATCACGAAACTTTCAGGCGCGGCGATGTCTTCGAGATTGATGCCGCCGAAGGCGGGGCCGAGATATTTGACGGCGTTGATGAATTCGTCAGGGTCTTTCGTGTCGACTTCGATATCGATGGAATCGATGTCGGCGAACCGTTTGAAGAGGACCGACTTTCCTTCCATGACAGGCTTTGAGGCCAGCGCCCCGAGATCGCCGAGCCCTAAGATCGCCGTGCCATTGGAAATGACGGCGACCATATTGCCCTTGGATGTATAGTCGTAGGCGGTGTCCGGATCGTCCGCGATGGCTTTGACCGGCACTGCGACGCCGGGGCTGTAGGCGAGCGACAAATGCCGCTGGGTGACCATGGGCTTTGTCGGCGTGACCTCGAGCTTGCCGGGTTTTCCCCGTTTGTGAAAATCGAGGGCCTCCTCATCGGAAACCTTGATTGTATCGTCGTCCATGAAAATTAGATCCGGTGCGGAGCGAAAAGAGGGGCTGAAGGCTTACTATTGTTAAGTCCCCCCGGCAATGCAATGACTGCCCGGCGGGGCTCGGGAACGGAGAGTCTTCACCATGAATTTTTATCAGCGCTATATCGAACCGACGATTGTCAGCTTCGCCTGCAGCATGAAGCCGATCCGGCGGCAGCGCGAAAAGATCGTGCCGCGGGCCCACGGCGACGTCTTGGAGATCGGTTTTGGTTCCGGTCTGAACCTGCCTCACTATGACGCCAGCCGCGTGACGCGCCTTTATGCCCTGGAACCGTCGCAAGGCATGCGAGAGCGGGCGAAGGCCCGGGTCGCGGCGTCGCCGCTCACGATTGATTTTCTTGATCTGCCGGGCGAGTCGGTGCCGCTCGATTCGGCCAGCGTCGATAGCGTTTTGATCACCTACACCATGTGCACCATCCCTGATGTGGCCAAGGCGTTGCGCGAAGTACGGCGCGTGTTGAAACCGGGCGGCGAGATGTTTTTTTGCGAACATGGTCGGGCGCCCGACGCCGGCGTCCGCAAATGGCAAGATCGGCTGAACGGTGTTTGGGGCGCGATTGGCGGCGGCTGCAATCTCAATAGAGACATTCCGGCGCTGATCCGCGCCGGCGGCTTTAGGGTGGATGAATTAGAGGAAATGTACTTGCCGCAGTCTCCAAAATTCGCCGCATATAATTATTGGGGCGCTGCGAGAGCGGCCTGAACGTTTACATAGACCGTATGAAGATCAATCTGAAACGCGTTTATGAACCACCGTCGAAAGGCGACGGCAAGCGCATCCTCGTTGAGCGCCTCTGGCCCCGCGGCGTGAAGAAACAAGACGCAGCGCTCGACGAATGGATGAAGGAAATCGCGCCAAGCCCCGCCTTGCGCAAATGGTACGGGCATGATCCTCGGAAATGGCCGGAATTCCAGCGGCGCTACCGCGAGGAGCTTGCGACCAATGAGCAAGAAGTCAAACGCTTAAGAGAGCTGTGTGCGGAGGGTCTTGTCTCGTTTATCTACGCCGCCAAGGACGAGGAACGAAACTCGGCCGTTGTGCTGAAAGCCTATATCGAGACCGGCTAGGCCATGAGCCTGGAGAGGAATAAAATCGCGACGCCGACTGTCAGCGCCGCGACGCCCGCGCCCGTCAGACAGCCCAAGAAACACCCGTCGCGCAGGCTCCGCCGCGCGGTCTTGGTTTCGTCGTCGGAATATGGGTCCGGCTCTTGTTGTGAGGCGGCTTCGCGCATAGATCACTCCTTAGCAACAAAGTGTATATCCATGTTCATCCAGACCGAAGACACGCCGAACCCGCAGTCAATGAAATTCATGCCCGGACGGCCCGTGCTGGGCGAGGGGCAACTCGGCATCGATTTTCCAACGTTCGAAACGGCGAAGGCCGGCTCGCCGCTGGCCGGTCTCCTGTTTGAGACCGACGGGGTTATGGGCGTTTATCTCGGCGCCGACTTCATCACGGTCACGAAAGCGGAAGCGGTCGAATGGGTGCATATCAAGCCGGCGATTCTCGGCGCCATTGCTGACTTTTTCACGGCCGGCCTACCGATCGTGAATGACGGCGCTGCGCCGTCGTCCGCGCCCGCGACCTCTCTTGACGACTATGAGGGGGAGGACCGCGAAACGGTCGAACAGATTATCGAGCTGATCGAAACGCGGGTGCGCCCGGCGGTGGCGGCCGACGGCGGCGACATCGTGTTCAAGCATTTCGAACCGCGCACCGGCGTCGTCTTTCTTTCCATGCAGGGCGCGTGCGCCGGCTGCCCTTCATCGACCATGACGCTGAAAGCCGGCATAGAGAACATGCTGAAGCATTACGTGCCGGAAGTTGCGAAGGTCGAAGCGGCGGTTTGAGGGCGCTCTTTTAATATTGCCGAATTTGCGCGACCATTGCGCCGCTACTGCGTCCGCCCAGCCAATTAAAGGAGATGCGCGATGTCGGATAATGTCTACTCGGTCAGCAAGGTCGTCGGCACGTCGAAAAAGTCGATCGAAGCGGCGATTGAGAACGCCATCGAAACAACGTCAAAAACGGTGAAGAACCTCGACTGGTTCGAGGTCGTTTCGACCCGCGGTTATATCGACGAGGGAAAGGTCCAGTACTATCAGGTGACGCTCGAAATCGGCTTCCGTTACGAGAAATAGGCGTTTCATGTCCGACAAGATTATCAATGACGAAGCGCTCGACGTCATCTTTCGCGATGCGCGCACCCGCAACGGGTGGGAGGCGCGCGACGTCTCGCGGCCCTTGATGCAGGCGGTTTACGATCTGATGAAATGGGGCGCGACGTCCGCCAATTGCAGCCCAGCGCGCTTCGTGTTCGTCGCCTCCGATGAAGGGAAAGAACGGCTCAAGCCTCATCTGTCCGAAGGTAATCGCGCCAAGACTCTGGCGGCTCCGTGCTGCGTGATCATCGCCCATGACCTGTCCTTTCACGAACATTTGCCAAAACTCTTTCCGCATGCGGACGCAAAGAGCTGGTTCGAGGGCAACGATGCGCTGATCGCAGAGACGGCCTTCCGTAACGGTACGTTGCAAGGCGCCTATTTCATGATCGCGGCTCGAGCTCTCGGGCTTGATTGCGGGCCTATGTCGGGCTTTGACAAGGAGGGGGTTGACGGGGAATTTTTCGCCGGCACGACCTGGCGGTCGAATTTCCTCTGCAATATTGGTTACGGCACGGACGAAAATCTGTTCCCGCGCAGCCCGCGTTTCGATTTTGAAGAAATCTGCAACATTGTCTGAACCGCGCTGGCGACGCGGGCCATGCTGATCCTCGCTGTCGACACGGCGCTGCAACGGTGTTCGGTTGCGATCGTCAAAGGCGGCGACGTATTGGCCGTTGAAATCGAAGATCGCGAAAAAGGTCATGCGGAGCGCATTGCGCCGATGGCCAATGCTGCGTTCCGCAACGCCGGCGTCGCGCCGACCGAACTCGACCGCATTGGCGTCGTTGTCGGTCCGGGCGGCTTTACCGGCGTGCGCGTGGCGCTCGCCTTCGCCCGCGCCATGGGGCTCGCAACGGGCGCCGAGGTCGTCGGCGTTACCAGCCTTGAAGCGCTGGCCGGCAATGTCCGAGCGGCGAAAAACGATGTCGCCAGCGTCATCGATGCGCGCCGCGGCCAGGTTTACGCCGGCCTTTATCGCGCCGGGGCCTGCATCATCGCCCCGTTTGTTGCCGATCCGGAGGACGCGAGCGCGCGCATTGCGGCGGCGGCGTCGGGGCCGGTGCTGACGGTCGGCACGGGCGCCGGCCAGTTGCCGGCGCGCGAGGGTTGGACGGCGGCCGATGCGGAGTTACAGATCGATCCGGTAGTGGTTGCAAAACTTGCGGAAAACGCGCCGGCGCCGGACGGCCCGCCGGCGCCGCTTTATCTGCGCGCCCCGGACGCCAAACCGCCGCGATCATGACCGATTACGTTATTCGCCGAGCGGAAAAATCCGAGGCGCCGGTTCTTGCGGCGCTTGAACGGCAAGCATTTGGCGACCGCGGTTGGGGCGCGGCTGGCGTCGCCGGCGGTTTCGGCGCGGCGGGCGTCGAGATTCTTTTCTGTTCGCAGGCGTCTTCGGCGCCGGTTGGCTTCGCCATCTGGCGCGCCGCGCCCGGCGAGGCGGAACTCCTCTCCATTGGCGTTGCGCCGCAAGCCCGCCGCGGCGGCGCCGGCGCTGCGCTCCTTGACGCGGTGATCCGGGCGGCGGCTGGCGCCGACGCGATCTATCTGGAAGTTGATCCGGCGAACCGGGCGGCAATGGCGCTTTACGCCCGCGCCGGGTTTGAGGAAACGGCCCGGCGCAAGGCTTATTACCGTTCCGGCGCGGATGCGGTGCTTATGAGCAAGCGATTGTAAAAAACGTGCTTTTCAGTTGAAACGGACGCCGCGCAAAGGGATAAGGGTTGCATTGACAAGGAGAGCGATCGTGGATCGTCTTGAAAAACTCTGCATCGCAAAAGGCATGCGCATGACCGAACAGCGCAAGGTTATCGCGCGAGTTCTTTCCGTCGCCGAAGATCATCCCGATGTGGAAGAAATTCATCGCCGCGCCGCGGCCATCGACGCAAACATTTCCATCGCAACCGTTTATCGGACCATGCGCCTGTTCGAAGAGTCAGGCGTTGTCGAACGCCACGACTTTCAGGACGGGCGCGCCCGTTACGAAGAGGCGAGCGAAGAGCATCACGACCACCTTATTGATCTACGCAGCGGCGACGTCATCGAATTCGTCAACGAAGAGATTGAGAAGCTGCAAAAGCGCATTGCCGAAGAGCACGGCTACAAGCTCGTCGACCATCGCCTTGAACTCTACGGCGTGCCGCTGGATCAAGCGGACGACTAAAAAGCGTACGGCGCGGGCGTTTTCTTAACCGAATCCGCCAAAATTAATGCGATGAAGATTGACAGCAGCAGGTAAACTGACCAGTGTAATGCACTGCACGGTTTACCTGCGCCGAGGAGAGATTCATGGCTTCCCTACGCGATCTTTATCCGATCCCCGACATCGATCCGGTCTGGACGGTGCCTCAAGGGTTCGAGGCGTCGTTTGATTGGGACTACGACGACGGCCGCAAGCAGATGATGCATCTCTACCAGAAGGGCAAAGACATGCAGTGGGATGCGCTTGATCGCATCGACTGGTCCCTGGCGCTCGATACGGAAAATCCCATGCAAATCCCCGACGAGATGTCGGGCCCGTATCACACGCCCTATTGGGCGAAGATGAACGACCGGGAAAAGGCCGAGCTTCGCCGGCACATGCAATCCTGGATCATCTCGCAATTCATGCAGGGCGAGCAGGCGGCGCTTATCTGTGCGGCGAAAATCGTTCAGCAGGTGCCGGACCCTCGACGCCAAGTTTTATGCATCGACGCAGGTCATGGATGAAGCGCGTCATGTGGAGGCCTACAAGAAATTCCTTGAAGGGTTTGACGTCGCCTATCCGATGACGAAGCCACTGCAGACCGCTGGTCGACCAGGCGCTGCGCGATTCCCGCTGGGACATGACTTATCTCGCCATGCAGGTCGTCATTGAAGGCCTTGCGCTGGCGGCGTTCAACAATATTCGCGAGATCGCCAAAAACCCGCTGGCGCAACAGGTCAACGCCTATGTCATGGAAGATGAGTCCCGGCATGTTTCGTTCGGACGCATTACCTTGCGCGACTACTATCCCGAATTGACTGAGGCCGAACGCAATGAGCGTGAGGAATTTCTGGTTGAAGCTTGTTATTTGATGCGTGACCGCTTCGAAGCGCGCGAGCTTTATGAACATCTCGGCCTGCCGGCGGACGACTACATCTCCGCGCAAAAGGAATCAGGTTTCCAGCAGCATTTCCAGCAAACCCTGTTCCAGCGCATTGTCCCGATCGTGCGCGACATCGGCCTGTGGTCGGACAAGATAAAGGCGGCCTATACGGAAATGGGCGTCATCGGTTTCGCCGACGTCGATTACGATGCGCTCGCCGCCTATGATGGTCAGCGGGCGGAAGAATTCGACGAAATGAACCGCAAGGCGCGTGAAGATTATGTCAAGGGCGTTGCCGCGCTAGGCGCTGCAGAATAAGCTTTAGCGATCTGGGCAGTATTGCGCCGCGAGGATGCGTCCCTGGTCCGGCGCCTGCACGAGCAGTGCGCATTGTTCGCCGTCGGCCGGCGCCGGCGCGGAGAACGCGCCATCCCCCGACGCGTCGCCGAGTAGGGCGAAGTCGGTAACGACATTGATGTCGCTGAAATTGCGACCGGCGTTTTCGCCGCCGCGGACGGCGGTCTCGCTCAAGGGTGTGAAATAGACCGCCACGACGTCGCCTTTTCCTGAAGCGTTGAATGCGATGTCGCCGTCAGCGCTACGGCGAACGGATGCGAGTCTCGCCGACGGCTGGCCGGCTTTTTCTTCGTCGATGAGCGCTTCAACGGCGCTGCGGGAGGACCCGATGGCCTCGCCGACGCCGTTGACGACAATCTGCGGCGTGTAAACGGCGCCCGTCGCGCGTAAGTTCCGGTTATAACGCCGCTGGCGCTCGGTGTGGGCGGCGTCGGAATAGGGATCAACCCAGCGGCCGTGACTGGTTTGCAGCGTGTTCCAGTAATCCACATGCCAGCCGAGAGCGATAACGTCATCCCGAGCTGCGAGGTCCTCAAAATATTCCGCCGCGGCGACGCAGGAAGAGCACGATTGCGACGTAAAGAGTTCAACGACGACCCGGCCGTTCGCGTCCCCGGCGTCCGCAGCGAAGGCGCCGGTCGCGCTGACGGCCAAGAATCCCGAAAAAATAGTGATGAAACTTCTCATACTCAGATACTCTGCACAGATTAGGCCCAAACGCCCGCAACCGAGATAAGCTGAGCCGTCGCCGCGGGCAAAGCACGCCTCCTCAAATTCCCGCGAGAACGCGTCCCGAAACAATGCGTTTCCGGGCCGGATTGCATCGCGTGCGCGCGCCGCCTAAATAGCGGCGCTCAGATATTGTTGATGGCGTCCAATGACGGAATTGCGGCCAAAACAGGGTAAATCGGTATTCATCCGCACCTATGGGTGCCAGATGAATGTCTATGATTCCGAGCGCATGGCCGACCTTTTGAAGCCCATCGGTTATGACATGGCGGCGACGCCCGATGACGCCGATCTTGTCATTCTCAACACCTGCCACATTCGCGAAAAGGCCGCAGAGAAAGTTTATTCCGAACTCGGACGACTTAAGAAAACGAAGGAACGGCGCGCTGACGTTGGCGAGGAAATGACCATTGCCGTTGCCGGTTGCGTGGCGCAGGCCGAGGGCGCGGAGATTTCCGCCCGCGCGCCCGTCGTCGACATGGTAATTGGTCCGCAGGCGTATCATCGCTTGCCGGAACTCCTTGCGCGCGACGCGAGGAATCGCGGCGCTGTGCTCGAGACTGATTTCGCCGTGGAAGAAAAATTTGATCGCCTGTCGGCGCGCGAGGCTGACGGGCCGGCGGCGTTCATTACCGTTCAGGAGGGATGCGACAAGTTCTGTACCTTCTGCGTCGTGCCGTATACGCGCGGGGCCGAAGTCTCCCGGCCGGTCGAGGCCATTGTCGGCGAGGCCCGCTCGCTCGCCGCGCAGGGCGTGAAGGAAATCACGCTTCTCGGCCAAAATGTTAACGCCTGGTCTGGCGCCGCGCCGGCCGGCGACAAAGCCGCAGATCGGGGGCCTCACGGTTGGAAATTGGGAGAGCTCTGCCGGCATCTGGCGAAGATCGACGGCATTGAGCGAATCCGCTTTACCACCTCTCACCCTCGCGACATGGATGACGGCCTCATCGAGGCCTTGGGGGAGGAAGAAAAGCTGATGCCGTATCTGCACCTGCCCGTGCAGGCAGGCGCGGACGGCGTCCTCAAGGCCATGAATCGCGGCCATACCGCGGAGCACTATGTGCGGCTGATCGAGAAAATCCGCGCTGCGCGCCCCGATATCGCGATTTCCGGGGACTTCATCGTTGGTTTTCCAGGCGAAACGACCGCTGATTTTGAAGAGACATTGACGCTCGTCGAGACCGTCAACTACGCCTCGGCCTATTCCTTTAAATATTCTCGCCGGCCGGGGACGCCGGGCGCGGCCATGCGCAAACAGGTGGCCGAAGCGGAAAAGGATGACCGCCTCGCCCGCCTGCAGGCGTTGCTGGAGCGCCAGCGAGCCGAGTTCAACGCTGCTCAGATTGGCCGGATCCTGCCGGTTCTCTTTGAAAAAACGGGGCGGCATCAGGGCCAGCTTGTTGGCCGGTCCCCATATTTGCAAAGCGTTCACGCAAAAGCGCCAGATTCCATGCTAGGAATGATCGCGCCGGTGCGCATCGAGGACGTTACGCCGAATGCGCTTGCCGGCGCGCTGAATGATGAGGGTGAGGACGCCGCTTGAGCGAACAAACTGCCGCCGGCGATGTTGCGCATATAGATTTTGACGACAATCGCCTGGCTGCCGAGCTTTCCGGCAGCCATGACGCTCATCTCGCAATATTGGAAGACGCTCTTGGCGTGCGGATCGATCCCCGGGGTAATCGCTTTGCGGTGACCGGAAGCGAAGGCGCCCGGGTGCGCGCCGTCGCAGCCCTTGAGCGCCTTTATGCTCGATTGAAACGGGGCGACGCGGTGGCGGCGGAAGACGTACGCGCCGCGGCGCGCAATGTGGATGCGTTGAAATCTTCCGAAGCCGTCGATGCGCGCGCCATCAAGACGCCGAAACGCCTAATCGTGCCGCGCTCGGCCAACCAGGCCGCCTATATCGACAAGCTCAACGCCAATGATCTGACGTTCGGCGTCGGTCCGGCCGGCACGGGCAAGACCTACCTCGCGGTCGCGCATGCCGTGGGATTGCTGCTTTCCGGCGCCGTCGAGCGGATCATCCTGTCTCGACCAGCGCTCGAAGCGGGCGAACGTATCGGGTTTCTCCCTGGCGATATGAAAGACAAGGTCGATCCGTTCCTTCGTCCCTTATACGACGCGCTGCATGATATGATGCATACAGATTATGTCGAACGTCGCATTGCCGCCGGCGATATAGAAATCGCGCCCATCGCGTTCATGCGCGGCCGAACGCTTGCGCGCGCGGCGGTGATCCTTGACGAAGCGCAGAATGCAACGCCGGAGCAGATGAAGATGTTTCTGACGCGGCTCGGTGAAGGCGCCCATATGGCGGTGACCGGCGATCCGTCGCAGACAGACCTGCCCGGCGGTGAACGGTCGGGCCTCGCGGATGCGCTGTCGATCGTCGCCGGCGTGGAAGGCGTCGCCGAAGCGCGCTTCACCGCCGCCGACGTCGTGCGTCATCCGCTCGTCGCCCGCATCGTCAATGCCTATGACGAGCGCGACCGGAAGCGGCGGCGGCCGTGACTGTTGTGGTGCAGGAGGCAATTTGCGACGTGCGCATTGATTGCGACGGTTGGGCGGAAATTGAACCCGGGCCCCTTGCTGAAATGTGCTTTCGCGCGGTGCGGCAACGTTGCGCCGACGTGAAAAGCCCGGTCTCGATCCTGTTTACCGACGATGCCGTGATGGCGTCGCTGAATTCGGCTTTCCGCGGCGTCGACCGGCCGACCAATGTCCTTTCTTTTCCGCCTGGCGATGTCATTTTGCCGGACCATGATTATCTCGGCGATATTGCGCTCGGGCTTGAAATCAGCCGCGCCGAGGCCGCCGGACGCAACGTCTCCTTGCGCGATCATGCGGCGCATCTTCTCGTCCATGGCATGTTGCACCTAATCGGTTATGATCACGAGGAAGAGGCTGACGCAGCGACGATGGAAGCGCAGGAATCGACGATTCTAGCGCGGCTCGGCGTTCCCGACCCGTACGCTGTCGCCGCCAACGAATAACGATGACAAACGACAACTCAGACCCTGAAAACAGTTCGCGCCAAGACGGAATTCTTGGCCGCATCCGCTCGCTATTCGGCGACGGCGACGTTGCCGACAGTGTCGAGCCCAACATCGACGCCGATAACCCCGCAAGCGAAAACGACGATGCTTTTACGAGCGCCCGCCGCGCCATGATCGAGCGTGTGGTTGCGTTTGATGAAAAGCAGGTTTTCGACGTGATGGCGCCGCGCGCCGATATCTACGCCGTCGATATCGAGACGCCGCTCGATGAGCTTGTCAGAACATTCGCCGACGCCGGCCATTCGCGCATGCCGATCTATCGCGGCGATCTCGACGATCCCGTCGGGATGGTGCACATCAAAGACGTCGTCGGCCTGCTGTCCAATGGCGGACCTGATTTGAAAGCCGACGGTCCGGTCCTCAAATCGCTGCGCCGGGACCTCTTATACGCTCCGCCGTCCATGCGCGTGACTGACATGCTGTTGCGCATGCAAGCGTCGCGCATCCACATGGCGCTGGTCATCGACGAATATGGCGGCACAGACGGCCTTGTGACGATCGAAGATCTTGTCGAGGAAATCGTCGGCGACATTAATGACGAGCATGATGATGATGACGAACCGTCGGTAACGCCGGCCGCGGACGGCGGATGGATCGCTGATGCGCGCGTGGAGCTTGACGTGTTCGAAACAGAGACCGGCGCGCAACTCAATTTGGAAGACGACGAAGTCGATACGGTCGGTGGTTATGTGGTCTCCGTCGCCGGGCGCGTGCCGCAACGGGGCGAGATCATTTCGAGCCCGTCTGGGTTTGATATTGAAATCGCCGAAGCGGACGCGCGCAAAGTCCGGTGTTTGCGCATCCGTCCGTCAAGGCACGCTCGAAACGAAGCGGCGGAATAGGCGCGGAAGGCGCGGGATGGATCAGGCCTTGGCGCGCATCGGCGTCCAGCTTCAGGCGGTGGCGGGAAGAATCCGCACACTGACCGGATGGCGGCGCGCCGGCGCGTCCTTCGCGGCCGGCGTTTGCGGGGCGCTCGCCATGGCGCCGTTCTACGCCCTGCCGTTGCTCGCCATTGCCTTCACGGTGTTCATCATCCTGCTCGACGGCGCCGCCGACAGCGCCCGGCCGCGTCTTCGCGCCTTCGCTGCTGGCTGGTGGTTCGGCTTCGGTTATTTTCTCGCCGGCGTTTACTGGATGGCGTTTTCCTTTTTTGTCCAGGCCGATCAGTTCGCCTGGATGGCGCCGTTTGCGGTGACGGCGATGCCGGCTGGGTTGGCGCTTTTTACAGGCGCGGCTGGCCTTGCCTCCGTACTATTCTGGCGGCCGGGTTGGCGGCGGGTCATCCTGTTTGCCGCCGTTTTCTCGATCTTCGAGTATTTGCGCGGGCACATCCTTACCGGCCTGCCCTGGAACCTCGCCGGGCAAGCGCTCGCCGGTTCGGCGGCGGGCTCCCAGACGGCGGCTTGGTATGGCGCATACGGATTAAGTCTTGTGACGATTGCGCTTTCCGGCGCCGCGGCGGCGGGTCTTTCGCGCGGCGGTGCGCCGAGAGTAGCGGCAATGTGGCTCGCAGCGCCTGTGGTCGGCGCGCTGGTTTTGTTTGCGATCGGGTTTGCGCGCCTATCGCTTGCACCCGCCGCGCCTGATCAGCCGGCGGCCTATCTGCGCATTGTGCAGCCGAACATAAATCAACGCGACAAAATCGATCCCGATAAATGGGGCGAGAATTTCTATCGCAATCTCGAACTGTCGAGAGGCGCGTCGCCCGACGATGCCCCTCTCCTCGTCGTCTGGCCCGAAAACGCGGCGCCGCTGCTCGATGAAGCGGAGACGGCGCTCGATATTCTAGCAAATGAGTTGCCAAAGGGCTCGAGCTTGATCGCCGGCGCCGTTCGTCGCGCGAATTATTCGGACAACGCTTATCTCTATTACAACTCCATCGCGATCGTCGAAGAGGCGGGCGAAAGCCGCCGCGCCGTCGGGTTTTACGACAAGCATCATCTGGTTCCGTTCGGCGAATATCTTCCGTTTTTTGAGATTTTGAACGCCGTCGGCCTTGCGCAATTGACCCCTTATGGCGACGCGGGATTCGCGGCCGGCGCGGGTCCGGCGACATTGTCGTCGAACGGCGTAAGGTTTTCGCCGCTGATTTGCTACGAAGCGATTTTCCCCGGCGCCGCCTATCAAAAAGGCGATCGACCGCAGTTGATCATTACCGTGACGAATGATGCATGGTTCGGCGACACGTCGGGACCGCGGCAGCATCTCGACCAGGCGCGCCTGCGCTCGATCGAAACCGGCCTGCCCATGGCGCGAGCGGCGAATACGGGCGTCTCGGCCCTGATCGACGCTCATGGCCGGATCCTTGAACGGATTCCGCTCTATGAATCGGGAAATATCGACGCCGCGTTGCCGCCGGCGATCGCGCCGCCGCTCCATGACCGCGTCGGCGACTTTTTGTATTTCCTGATGATCGCGTGCGCGCTCGCGGTCGGCCCGTGGGGTCATATATTATTGCGCGCAATACGCCGCAGGCTGCAACCTTTACGCGATAAGCCAAAAAAGCCATAATAACCGGGCCGGCAAGAATGGCCGGGGGAGCGTAAAGTCGCGGATACCGACCCGGTAACAGTAGCCGGGTCACAGAAGGTGACGGTATGGCCAGAAAGGCAAAAGCGACGAAGGCGGCGAAAGCCGTCAAGTCGAAGAAGACACTACGCAGGAAGCCGCAGCAGAAGAAAAAGGGCGGCCCTGACCCGATGGACGTTCATGTGGGAGGGCGCGTCCGGCTTCGGCGAATGGTTCTTGGGATGAGCCAGGATGCGTTGGGCAAGGCGCTGGGCCTCACCTTTCAACAGGTCCAGAAATACGAAAAGGGCTCGAACCGCATTGGCGCAGGGCGGCTGAAGCAGCTTTCCGAACTCCTCGAAGTGCCAGTGCAGTTCTTTTACGACGACTACGATAGCGTGATCGGCGGCCGTGGATTTGCGGAAAATGGCGCGACCGATCCGTTTATGGAGCTGCTCCATTCGCAGGAAGGCGTGCAGCTTTGCCGCTATTATTCTGAAATCGAGGATCCGAAAGTCAGAAAACGCGTTCTCGAACTTGTCCGGTCAATTTCAGAAACCGAAACCGCCAAAGCGAAGTGACATTATCGCGTGCGTGAGGGGTGCGCTGGCTGATAGGCTGGTATTGGACAGCGCTGCGGCCATTCGCTATAGGCGCGCCATATAAACTTATCTTTATATGAAAGGCCCGGATTTCCATGGCGCGTCAGTCCTATCATTTTACCAGCGAAAGCGTGTCCGAAGGGCATCCTGACAAAGTCTGCGACCGGATTTCCGACGAAATCGTCGATCTCATTTATCGCGAGGCCGATATCGCAGGCATGAGCCCGTGGGACGTGCGCGTCGCCTGTGAGACGCTGACGACCACTAACCGGGTTGTCATCGCCGGCGAAGTTCGCGCCCCGGAAGCTCTGATGGCGAATGGCGGCGTTGAACCGGCGCCGTTTGAGAAAGCGGCGCGGGACGCGATCCGCGACATCGGGTACGAACAGGACGGCTTTCACTGGGAGACCGCGCAGGTCGAGGTTCTGCTACATGGTCAGTCTGCGGACATTGCACAGGGCGTCGATAACGCAGCGGACGCAAACGCCGAGGGCGCCGGCGATCAGGGCATCATGTTCGGCTACGCCTGCCGCGAAACCGACGCGCTCATGCCGGCGCCAATCCATTACAGCCATCTGATTTTAAAAGACCTCGCCGCCGCGCGTCACGCGGGTCAAGGCGACGCCGGTCGATTGGGGCCGGATGCGAAGAGCCAGGTCACCGTGCGCTATGTGGACGGTCGCCCGGCGGAGGTGACATCGATTGTTTTGTCGACGCAGCATTTCGATCCGGATTGGGAATCGGCGAAAGTCCGCGAGGTTGTTGAACCATATGTGCGCGGTGCCCTGAAAGAGATCGAGATCGCCAAAGACTGCGCCTGGCACGTAAATCCGACCGGCAAGTTTGTGATCGGCGGGCCTGATGGCGACGCCGGCATTACTGGCCGCAAGATCATTGTCGACACGTATGGCGGCGCTGCGCCGCATGGCGGCGGCGCCTTTTCCGGCAAGGATACGACGAAGGTCGATCGATCGGCCGCCTACGCCGCACGCTATCTCGCTAAGAACGTGGTCGCCGCCGATCTCGCCGAGCGCTGCACGATCCAGCTTTCCTATGCGATTGGCGTCGCGCAGCCATTGTCCGTCTACGTTGATACCCACGGGACGGGCGCCGTCGATGAAACAGCGCTGGAGCGCGCAGTTCGCGAAGCGATGGATCTTTCGCCGTCAGGCATCCGTCGGGCGCTCAATCTTAATCGCCCGGTCTACGCCCGCACCGCAGCATACGGGCATTTCGGACGCGATCCCGACAGTGAGGGCGGATTTTCCTGGGAACGCACCGATCTCGTCGAAGCGTTGAAATCAGTGCTTTAAACAGGACGAATGCGGCAAAATGTCACGAATATTCCGCCTAGAGGGCTCAATATTGACGGCTCTCGAGGTGAAAAAAGCGTCACACGAAGGAAATTGCCGTTATCTTTGCGTTGCAATATGATACGACGCGAGGTGGCCGGTAGCCGCCGCGAGATTTGCGGCGGGATATTCCGGTGCGCGCGAAGGCGTCAACTCAATCAGAACGGGGCACAATTTATGACGGATTTGAAAAACGAGCGTGAAAAAATGCTGAAGCGGTTAAGCCGTGCGCTGATTGTCAGCGCGCCTGCGGCGCTTTTGCTGGCGGGTTGCTCGCAAGCTGACAATGAGGGCGACGCGGATACGGTCGCCGAAGAAGTCGAAGAAGCGGCTGAGGCTGCGGGTGACTATGCTGAAGAAGCGGCTGAGGAAGCCGCCGAAGCTGCTGAAGAGGCGTATGACGATACCGCTGAAGCAGCGGAGGAAGCCTACGACGATGCTGAAGAGGCGGTAGAGGAAGCTGCTGAAGAAGCTGCGGAAGCAGTCGAAGACGAAAACTGATTAGCGACCTCTCGCGGCATGGATTATCAGGCGGCGCTTCTTAGGAAGCGCCGTTTTTCTATGGAACAGACATTGCGGCGACGATGGCCCGCCCGCCCGCCGGGCCGTTCCCGAATTTAATCTCAGTGCATGGAACGGCGTCCGGCCATCGCGCCAGACGGGTCGCTGCTGAAGTTGGCGCTGCGCCTTCAACCATGGACGCCAGCGCCAGAAAGGCGCGTCGCCCCGCCAGACGGGTCGTCATGGTTTCATCCAGTGAAGCCTGAAACCGCGGCAGGATTACACCGTCTACGGAACGATTGCCGTTGGGCAATGCAGGGAGCGGAATGAACGCGCCGCGCCGCTCGTTGCGCCACTGACCAATAAAAGCCGGCGGGCGATCGGCGTCATCGATCTTGGTCCTCGCAGGCAGCGGCAGAGGCGTTGCGACGCCGGGCGCGTCGCCAAGCCGGCAGGCGCCGGCGATCAAAGCCGCGTCGCCCGATGCGAGCATCGCTGCGCCAAGACAGTCCCACCGCGAATGCGCTGACGATGCGATCAGCGCTGTCCGGTCGCCGATACGCCATAGGCTGGCCGCCAGGAGCGGCGCGTCCCCGTCTGTTCCTGCGATTTCGTTTTTGAGAACGTCGCAGAGCGCCGCGGCGATTTCCGCCAGCCGAAGATTGGCGCGCGCAAGGCGTGCTCCAACGGAGATGGCGTAACCGGCGCGGTCGGCAAGAACCGTAATTTCTTCAGCGTTCGCCGCATTTGAGGGCGCCGTGCGGATCGGCGCCGTGACCGGATCGATGCGGGCCTCAATCTCCGGCGTCGCGAAGCGTATGCGATAGAACCTCCCTCCAAATCGAACCGCCTGCTCCCCCGCCCATGCGGGCGGCGTTGGCAATGAACGCGGCTCCGGTGTTGCGGGCGCTTCGCCGGCGGGCAGCAACAGGCCCGCCGCACCCCAATCAGCGAGCGTATCCCATACGGTTTTGAGCGCTTGTTGTTCGCTTACATCGGACGCGCCGGAAAAATTCACGAGGTCGCGCGCGACCTCGCCTGGCCGGTCTCCGTTGCCGGCGCGCAACCAGATGTAAGCGCCCGCCGTCGGCGGGGACATCAGCCGATTTGCGCTGTCGCCATGCAGCACGATCTCGTCGTCGAAAGCATACTCGCCGGCGGCGTTGGCGGCGAAGCGGTAGTCGTCAGCAGCACCCGCGCATATCGCGTCGGCCAACGCTATGTCGGCATAACGCGGCGCCGGAAAGAACGGGAAAAATTCGCGAGCGTCGTCGGCCGGGTAGATGCGTTCAAAACCGCCGGCGCATTCATGCTCGCGTTCGCTTGCGGCGATCACGGCGGTGATGTCGTCGGGGTCAATCTGTTTCCGCGCACTTTCGTTGAGCCCCGCCATGGCGACAAGATCGACGACAACGGCGCGCTTGACGTCTTCTTCCATAGCGCCGCCGGCGCCCGGCTCAGCGCAGACGCCAAGGGAAGGGCTGAGATTGCACTCAAGCAGCCAGGGTTTGAGATCGGCGTCGACCATGCAGTCCATGCCGATCAATTCACAGCAGCCCGGCGCCCAGGCGCCGCTCTTGTCGAGGCGCTCGCGCATAATCTCCCGCGCGGCGATTGCGGCGATAACGCCGATATCGCGGAGCGCTGTGAAAATCGGCTCCGGGTCTGCGCCGTTTTCCGTAAGCCATTTTCGGTAGTCTGCGAAACTGTGAAACTCGACCGCCGTATCGACCGCCTCATTGAGCGCATTGACGTCGGGGTTTGTGAGATGTGCATAAAGATTGTCGAAGTCGCCGTCGCGATAGGGCTCCGACGCAAGCTTTACGAACCCCTCTTTATACAGATAGACCCGTAGCGGCTCTGCCGAGGTGATGGCGAGATAACACCGCAGGACATATTTTCGCCCCTCATAGAGGTGCGGCGCGTTCAAATATTCCTGCACCAGCATTTTCTCATCCACGGGCGCCGCGCCGGCGTCCGCCACAACTTCAATGCCGCGGCCCCGGGACATGCTTTTCGGCTTGATGATCCAGCGTTTTTCCGGGCGCTCGAACGCTTCGCGTTGCAACGCGTGGTAATGCTCCGGCATCAGATAGCTTTGCGGAAAGAACCGATATCGATCCTGAAGCGCGACCGGCGCCCGCTCGCGGGCCGCATCGAGAATTTGGTGGAGGCGCGACTTCACGGTCAGCGCATGGTTGCCGGGAATATGGTTGACCCACTGGCCGGGTTTCATCCCTTTGAAAACGTGACGCGCCGGCATGCCCGTATGCCAGCAGGCGTCCCAGTCAGTCTCGTCGCCGCGCTCCCACAAATCGGGATCGAGCGCGTCGATAAAAAACTTGTCTTGCGCCGGCGCGCGTTTTGCGCCGGTCCAATATCGCCGCTTCTTCATATCATCGCGTTCGCTGTCGGTCCGCCAGCTTGGCGCCGCGATAGCGGCAAACGCAAGCACGGCGAGACAATCGTGAACGGCGACGCTATAGACCGGGCGACATGACGGAACGCGGTTACATCCCCAATCTTTATGGACGGCGGCTCGACAAGCCGTTGCGCGCGCGCCCGGCGCGTCTGATGTCGGAACTCCTGCCAAGGGTCGCAGCGCCGGACCCTGAAGCGGGGCCTATTGATCCCGCCGCGCTCTTTCCGGACGCGAAAGAAATCTGGTTCGAGGTCGGCTTTGGCGGCGGCGAGCATCTCGCCTGGCAGGCGCAAAAAAACCCGTCGGTGGGCTTTATCGGCGCCGAGCCCTTTGTAAACGGCGTCGCGAAGCTGCTGTCAAAGATTGATGAAAACGGGCTTCAAAATATCCGTGTCCATTTCGGTGATGCGCGTCCACTGCTTGAGGCGCTGCCCGATGCATCGTTGTCGAAGCTGTTTGTTCTCCATCCCGACCCGTGGCCGAAAAAGCGCCACCATAAACGACGCATGATATCGCCCTGGTTTTTCGGCGAGGCCGGGCGGCTTCTGCGTCCCGGCGGCGAATTGCGCGTCGCGTCCGACATTCCAGACTACATTCGGTGGACACTCATGCATGCGCGCAGAGCGCCAGCGTTCGAATGGACCGCGGAATGCGCCGCGGACTGGAAAACCAGGCCTGCCGATTGGCCGGAGACACGTTATGAGGCAAAGGCGGCCCGGGAAGGGCGCGCCGCCGCTTATCTCATTTTTCGCCGTCGGAAGAGCCCGCCTGACCACAATGTGACTTGAAACCGGCGGCGCATCCCGGTTTCGTGGAACGCTATGGTCAGTTCTCTGCTTATGTCATTCATGCGCGCCCTAAAGATATTTTGTTTGCTCGCCGGCGCGGCGGTCATGTCGTCCTGCGTGCGGCTGACGCTCGCATGGACGGATCTAAATCCCAACGGCGCCCCTGCAGCGCCGCCTATCCTGGATGCGGCTGCACCGCCGGCGGACCGAGATCGCGGAACAGTCTGGCGAGAGGATCGCGCGCCGCAATTGCGCGAGGCCTTTGAGCGCCACGTTATCGGCGCGATGCCCGACGCGTCCTCGACCCGCGTCATTGAAAAGCGCGTGATCGACGAGACCGCCTTTGGCGGGCGCGGACGTCTTGAGGAGTGGACGCTTGCAGCGACCGCGACCTTCAACGACGTCTCGGTTGAAACGAAAGAGGTCATGGGTCGAGGCGGCTTTCTTGTTCAAGTCGTCGTCCCCGCGAACGCGTCCGGACCGACGCCGATCATCATGATACAGACGTTTTGCCCATGGTGGGATTCCATGCCTCATCCCGGCGTATCGAGGCCCGATGGCGCTGAGTCCATGAGCGGTGGATTTTTCGGTTCGGTCGCAACCTACGTGTTCGGGCGATTTATCTGCACGCCGCCTTACGAAGAGATACTCGATCGAGGGTTTGCCGTCGCGTCCTTCTTCCCGAGTTCTGTCGCACCAGACAACAGCGAAGAAGGACTTGCGGAATTGCGCCGGCTTTCGGCGGGGTATGACGACGATGAGACGCGATGGGGCGCCGTCGCAGCGTGGGCCTGGCTCTATGGGCGCATCACAGACGCGCTTGAGAGCGATGAACGGTTCGACAAGGGCGCCTTCATCGCATGGGGGCATTCCCGCTATGGCAAGGCGGCGCTATACGCTGCCGCCTATGACGAGCGCATTGACGGCGTCATTTCACACCAGTCGGGGACCGGCGGCGCGTCGCTCAACCGCGACAAGCCGGGGGAAAGCGTCTCGTCCATGACGGAATCTTATCCGCACTGGTTTGCGCAAAGCTACGCCAACGCGGCAGGACGCGAGGCGGAAATGCCCATCGATCAACACCATCTGTTGGCGCTGATTGCGCCGCGCCCGGTGTTGCTTGGCAATGCGCGCCGCGACGTCTGGTCGGATCCTAACGGCGCCTTTCGCGCCGCCATGGGCGCCGATCCGATCTGGGAGCTGCTGGGCGCAAAAGGTCTCGCGCAGGACCGGCTTGATGAATGGGCGCCCGAGGCTGACATCGCGTTCTGGATCAGGCCCGGCACTCACGGCGTCGTTGAGGAAGACTGGCCGGCCTTCCTTCAATTTCTCGACGCGCATTTCGGCCCCGTGACAATTGCCGCTATTCGTGATTGACCGGCGCTCACGAAAGGCGTTTCGGCGATGACGGCAATAGAAATCACAGCAGAAGAGAACACGGAAATCGCAAACCTGCCGCGGATTTACGCGGGCGCGCCAGGCAACGTTGCGTTCAGCAAACTGCGCAAGCGCATCCTGCGCCAGACGCAAGACACGATTGCGCGCTTCGGCCTCGATGCACCGCGAAAAGACGAACGCCCGCAACGCTGGCTCGTCTGCCTCTCCGGCGGCAAGGACAGCTATACGCTGCTCGCCGCGCTGATGGATCTGAAATGGCAGGGCGCCCTCAAAGCGGAGCTAATCGCCTGCAATCTCGATCAGGGCCAGCCGGGTTTTCCGAAACATATTCTGCCTGATTATCTTGAAGGTCTGGGCCTCGAACACCGCATCATCACTGAGGACACCTATTCGATCGTCACTGACAAAGTGCCGGCGGGAAGGACCTATTGCTCGCTGTGTTCGCGATTGCGCCGCGGTATTCTCTATCGCGTCGCCCGTGAGGAAGGTTGCGACGCGATCGTCCTCGGCCATCATCGCGATGACGCCCTTGAGACATTCATGATGAACCTCTTCCATGGCGGGCGGCTCGCTGCGATGCCGCCGAAGCTCGTCAATGACGAAGGCGACGTCTTCGTTTTGCGTCCGCTTCTTCAGTGTGCGGAAAAGGACATTGAGAAATTCGCTGCGGCGATGGAATTCCCGATCATCCCCTGCAACCTCTGCGGCTCACAGGACGGGCTTCAGCGCGTCGTTATGAAGCGCATGTTGGACGAGTGGGAGACGCGCTCGCCGGGCCGCCGGGAAGTCATGTTTCGCGCCTTGCAGAATGTCCGGCCAAGCCATCTCGCTGACGGCCGGATTTGGGATTTCCTGAGTCTGGATAAATCCTAGCGCCGACCGCCGCCGAACATGCCGCCGAGAATGGAGAAGATGAGGAGCGGTATGCCCCAGGCAATGGCGAAACCGCCGCCGGCGTACACCGCGCCATGAATGGTGGCCGGCACGGCGGGCTCAAACTGTTCGCGCACGGACATCGCAATATCACGGTCATACGAGCGCGCGAGAATGAGCGGACGGACGTAATCCGTTGCGGCTTCAAGGTCGGCGAGATGAACAGTCAGATATTCGAGACGTTCAACAGCCATGCGGTAGTTTGAACAAAAGGCGTCGAGCAGGTCCGTCGCTGTCTTGCACTCGTTCATCGCCGTTTCGCGCGTGTAGCCGTAATCGCGGATCTCAACCTCCTGCGCTTCGACGATGGCGGTGAGTTCGTCGACCCGGCCTTGCACGTTCTGCATATATTGCAGCGTAAAGCCCGGTCCTTGGCTCGCGATCAGCGCGCCGGCGATGCCGAGAACGAATGCGAGAAACCGCCCCATGACGCTTGACCCCTCAAAAACCGTCAACAGACCCCAATGGCGCGAATTCTGACCGAAAGCGGCGGCAAAATCCACCTGAAAACCGCTTCGGCGGGGCTGACAAAGCCGGCCCGGCGCCTTATATGGCGGTCAAACGCTATTCGAAAAATCGAAAGCGGGCCCCGCGGGGCCCGCTTTTTCGTTGATAAAGAGGCCCTTTGACACTGCAAGAGGAACGTCTGAAATCGCTGATCGAGCCGGTTGTGGAAAGCGCCGGGTTCGAACTTGTGCGCGTGCGCATAACCGGCGGAAAGACGAAAACGCTGCAGGTCATGGCCGAGCGCGCCGATCATACGATGACCGCGGAAGACTGCGCGCGGCTTTCCCGGGCTCTGTCGCCGGCGCTCGATGAGGCCGACCCGATCGAGGGAAATTACAATCTTGAAGTTTCCTCGCCGGGCATCGACCGGCCGCTGGTGCGCCTTAAAGACTTCGAGGACTGGCAAGGCTGGCCTGCGAAGCTCGAACTCAACCGCCTTGTCGAGGGACGCAAGCGTTTTTCCGGCGTTGTCGCCGGCGTCGATGACGGCAAGGTGGCCTTCGACATCGAAGAAGAAACGGAAACCGCGCTTTTTCCCCTGGAGTGGGTTGCAAGCGCCAAACTCGTTTTAACCGAAGAACTGATCCGGGAGAGCCTCAAGGCAGGCTCGGCCCAACCGCAAGACGCCGCGTCAGTCGGCGAAGGAGACGAAGAGATGATGGAGACCATCCATGAACGCGATTAGCGCCAACAAGCTGGAGCTGATTCAGATTGCCGACGCGGTCGCGCGCGAAAAGTCGATCGACAAGAGCCTTGTTATCGACGCGATGGAGGACGCCCTCGCGCGTGCGGCGCGGTCACGCTATGGGCACGAAACGAATGTTCGTGCAGAGATCAATCCGCAGACCGGCGAAACGAAACTCTGGCGCCTTCTTGAAGTGGTTGAAGAGATCGAGAATGATTCTGCCGAGATCGCGATCAAGGAAGCGCTTCAGCGCAACCCGGAAGCGGAGCTCGGCGACTTTATGTCAGAGCCATTGCCGCCGATCGATTTTGGCCGCGTCGCCGCCATGGCGGCAAAACAGGTCATCACGCAAAAGGTCCGCGACGCCGAACGTGAACGCCAGTACGAAGATTTCAAGGACCGCATCGGCGAGATCATCAACGGCATCATCAAGCGCGTCGAATACGGCCATGTGATCGTCGATCTCGGCAAGGCCGAAGCCATCATCCGCCGCGACCAGCAATTGCCGCGGGAGAACTATCGCAATGGCGAGCGCGTGCGCGCTTATATCCTCGATGTCCGCCGCGAAACGCGCGGCCCGCAGATATTTCTGTCCCGCGCGCACCCGCAGTTCATGTCGAAACTCTTCGAGCAGGAAGTGCCGGAGGTTTACGACGGCGTTATCGAAATCAAAGCTGTGGCGCGCGATCCCGGCAGCCGCGCCAAGATCGGCGTGATGTCCAACGACCCAGGCATTGATCCGGTCGGCGCCTGCGTCGGCATGCGCGGGTCCCGCGTGCAGGCTGTCGTCAACGAACTTGGCGGCGAGAAAATCGACATTGTGCCCTTCTCGCCGGACGACGCGACCTTTGTCGTCAACGCCTTGGCGCCGGCGGAGGTCACTAAAGTCGTGCTTGATGAAGAGCTCGAGCGCATTGAGGTCGTGGTTCCGGACGAGCAATTGTCGCTCGCTATTGGCCGGCGCGGTCAGAATGTGCGCCTCGCTTCGCAGCTTTCCGGCTATGAGATCGACATCATGACCGAGGAAGAAGAAAGCGCCAAACGTCAGGAAGAATTCAAACGGCGCTCGGAACGCTTCATGGAAGGCCTCGACGTTGACGACATGATGGCGGGTCTTCTGGTGTCGGAAGGCTTCACGCGCATCGAGGAAATCGCTTTCGTCGAACTCGAAGAACTCGCGGAAATTGACGGTCTCGATGAGGAGACAGCGCAAGAGTTGCAGACGCGCGCGCGCGAATTCATCGAGGAAGAAAACAAAAAGCTCGATGAAAAACGAAAAGAGCTTGGCGTCGCCGACGATATTCTGAACGTCGAGGGGCTTGATCTCAAAATGATTGTCTCGCTCGGCGAAAACGACGTCAAATCGCTGGAAGATTTCGCCGGCTGCGTCACCGACGACCTCGTCGGCTGGACCGAACGTGTCGACGGCGAGCGCAAGCATTACGACGGCATCCTCGAGCAATACGGGCTCTCCGCGGAAGATGCGGAAACCATGATCATGCGTGCGCGGGTGACGGCTGGCTGGGTTACGGAAGAGGAACTCGCCGCCATGCGCGCGGAAGAAGAAGCGGCCGCGGCGGCGGCTGAGGAAGAAGCGGAGGCCACTGCTGGCGCAAGCGCTTGAACAGAAACGGCCGCCTGCGGACGACGGGCGTGAACGACGATGCATTGTCGCCGGGACAAGCGGCTCGCCCGACGGGTTGATCCGGTTCGTTCTGTCGCCGGACGGCGTCGTTGCGCCCGATTTTTCAGCCAAGTTGCCAGGGCGCGGCGCCTGGGTGACGGCGCGCCGCGATACGGTGGACGCGGCGGTTCATCGGCGTCTCTTTGCGCGAGCGTTCAAGACGCCGGTGGAAACGCCCGCTGACCTCGGCGCACAAGTCGATGCAGGTTTTGCGAAGTCCGCGCTGTCGGCCCTGGGCCTCGCCCGACGCTGCGGCGATGCGGCGGTCGGGTTTGAAAAGTCGCGCGCTGCGCTGAAGGCGAAGAAGGCTTCCGTGCTGATTGCAGCGTCTGACGGCGCGGATGACGGGCGCGATAAACTCGCTGCGCTCGCCAAAGGCGTCTCGCATTACGCGCTTTTTTCGCGGGCGGAATTGTCCGCTGCGCTCGGTCAGGACGCGGTGCATGCGGCGATCATGGCCGGTCCGTCGGCGACGCGGTTTGAAAAAGCCGCTGCGCGCCTCGCCGTTTATCGAATGACCGAGGCGGCGGCGGGAGTTTGAGTAGGGGTTTGGAAGTAGACCCCGACCGGTTTGGACTGTATGTCCATGACCGGCTTTCGATTGAAAAAGCGGCGGATTTATCGCCGTAGCGTTGAAAGCGCGTCTGGCGCGGCTCAATGGAGCAGGGTTCAGGCGCAATCTGGAGTTTGAATGAGCGACGACGTCGAAACTGAAGAAAAGACCCGCCCGCGCCGCAAGCCGCTGACCTTGCGTCGTACGGAAACTGGCGCGGTGAAGCAGAGTTTCTCTCACGGTCGTTCGAAGACGGTTGTGGTTGAGACCAAGCGCCGGCGCGTCTTGACGCCCAAAAAGGACGGCGAGACCGCGGAGAAGGCCGCGCCTGAGAAAAAAGCCGCGCCGGTCAAAGAGAAAAAGGCTGCGCCCGCGCCGGCAGAAGACGCGTCGAAGAAAAAGGGCGCTGTTCTCAAGACCCTTTCAGAGGACGAAAAGGTTGCGCGCGCGGAAGCGCTCGCCAAGTCGCGCCGCGACAAGGCCGAACGCGACAAGCGTGAAGCCGCCGAACGGACTGAGCGCGAGAACCGTGAAGCCGAAGAGCGCGCGAAGCTCGAAGTCGAACGCAAACGGCTGGCGGAGGAAGACGCCAAACGCGCCAAGGAGGCGGAAGAACGTCGTAACGCCGAAGAGAAGGCGCGGCTCGTCCTCGAAGAAGAGGAAGCGGAACGCAAGAAGCGGAACGCCGCGAAATCGGACGCTCGCGCGAAACCGAAAGATGCGGAATCTGAAAAGCGTGCGGAAGACGATCCGGACAACCCGCTGGCTCAGCTTGGCGGGCGTATCAAAACACGCCGCAAATCCGCTGTCGACGACCGCAGTTCAAAGTCGAAAGAACCGGCGCGGCGACGCACCGGCAAACTGACGATCGCCAATGCGCTTGACGATGAGGAGCGTCAGCGTTCGCTGGCGTCAGTCAAACGCGCGCGCGAGCGCGAAAAGCTGGCGAGGCAGAAACGCGGCGGCGAGGCGCGGGTCGTCCGTGATGTGACGATTCCCGAAACCATTACCGTGCAAGATCTTGCTGCGCGCATGTCGATGCGCGCCGTCGACCTCGTCAAGGAATTGATGAAGCAGGGCCAGATGGTGACGGCGAACGCCGTCCTTGACGCCGATACGGCACAGCTTGTCGCCGAAGATTTTGGTCATTCGGTCAAACGGGTGTCAGAGTCAGATGTTGAAGAAGGCCTCGGCGCCGAAGAGGACAACGAAAAAGAGCTGAAGCCGCGTCCGCCCGTGGTCACCATCATGGGGCATGTGGATCACGGTAAGACATCGCTCTTGGACGCCATGCGTCAGACAGACGTGGTTGCCGGCGAAGCTGGCGGTATTACGCAACATATCGGCGCCTATCAGATCGATCTCGGCAAGAAGGGCAAGATCACCTTCCTCGATACGCCGGGTCACGCGGCGTTCACGCAGATGCGCGCGCGCGGCGCGGATGTCACCGATATTATCATTCTCGTGGTGGCGGCGGACGATTCGATCATGCCGCAGACGGAAGAAGCGATCAGCCACGCCAAGGCCGCCGGCGTTCCGATCATTGTCGCTATTAACAAAGTCGACAAGCCAGACGCCGATCCGAACAAGGTGCGCACTGATCTCCTGCAACATGAAATCCAAGTCGAGAGCATGGGCGGCGAGGTGCAGGACATCGAAGTGTCCGCACTTAAGAAAACCAACCTCGACGGGCTGCAGGACGCGATTCTGTTGCAGTCGGAACTGCTGGAACTGAAAGCCAACCCCGACCGCGCTGCGGAAGGCGCCGTCGTCGAAGCGCGCCTTGACAAGGGCCGCGGCGCCGTTGCGACGTTCCTCGTTGAACGCGGCACGCTGAAACGGTCTGATATTGTCGTCGTTGGTTCGGAATGGGGCAAGGTACGCGCCATGGCTGACGACAAAGGCCAGCAGGTCAAGGAAGCCGGGCCGGCCTATCCGGTCGAAGTGCTCGGGCTGAATGGCGTGCCGGAGCCGGGCGATCAATTCTATGTCGTCGAGACGGAAGCGCGCGCGCGTGAAGTTGCGGAGTTCCGTGCGCGTCAGCGCCGCGAAAAAGATGCGGCGAAGACGTCCGGCACATCGCTCGAACAGATGATGGCGCAGCTTCAGGATTCGGAAATCAAGGAGCTGCCGGTCGTCATCAAGGGCGACGTGCAAGGCTCCGTCGAAGCGATCGTGAGCGCGCTTGAGAACATGTCGACCGACGAGGTGCGCGTGCGCGTGCTTCACACGGGCGTCGGCGGCGTTTCGGAGAGCGACGTTATTCTGGCGCAGGCCTCGAATGCGCCAGTGATCGGTTTTAATGTCCGCGCCAACAAACAAGCGCGCGACGAGGCCGAACGCTCGAGCGTCGAGATCCGTTATTACTCGGTGATTTACGATCTCCTCGACGACCTCAAGGGCACGCTTTCAGGGATGCTCGATCCGGAACTGCGCGAGACGTTCCTCGGCAATGCGGAAATTCTCGAAGTCTTCTCGATTTCGAAGCATGGCAAGGTCGCTGGCTGCCGCGTTACGGAAGGCAAGGTCGAAAAGGGCGCCAAGGTCCGTCTTATCCGCGACGAGGTCGTTATTCACGAGGGCGAACTCTCGCAACTCAAGCGCTTCAAGGACGATGTCACCGAAGTGCCGGGCGGACAGGAATGCGGCATGAGCTTCGCTAATTATGAAGACATGAAGGTCGGCGACGTCATCGAATGCTTCCGCGTCGAGAAGGTGACCCGGACGCTTTAGCAGGACTGCGCCGTAGTCAGGTTTGCGAAGACAGCACGAATTCGTTGCCGTCCGGGTCTTTAAGCATTGCAAACGTCCCCCAGTCCTGTTTTGTCGGCGGTGTTGTGAATTCAACGCCGCGTTCGCAGAGCTGGCGATACGTTCCTTCAACGTTGTCGCAGGCGACGGCGCCGTTAAAGGCCGATCCGATCCTGTCCTCCTGTCCGGGCGCCGTAAACAGGACGACCCGCGTCTGCGACTGTCCTATGCGCAGTTCTATCCAGCGTTGTTCGTCGTCAAACGGCTGATCGGTGTGAACTTTAAAACCGAGCTTGTTAACGTAAAAATCCAGCGCCCGCTCTTGGTCTGAAACAGGAATGCTGACGAACTTAATATTTGTAATCATCCGGGCCTCTCTTGGCTTTCGATGCAGCGACGATAGGCCCGCGCCGTTGACCGGGCAATCACGCCAATAGATACTATAGCAATGAAAAGTACACTCGAGTTTTCGCTAGACGCCTATGTGGTGGACGTGCTGATGGTCGATCTGGTCGGGCACGATCGGGCGCCGTCGGCATTTTTTGTGTATCTTCTCTTGTGGCGGCGCGTCGGCGGCGATGCGCGGCGAACTGTAGCGATCTCTTACAGCACCATTGCCTCGGAAACCGGTCTGTCGCGCGCGTCAGTGCAAAACGCTGTTCGCCGCCTGCGTCGGCGTAAGCTGATTACGGCAGAGAAGGAGGGCCCGACTGCAACGCCGCGCTATCGCATAATGCGCCCGTGGAGAAAATGATGTCGATTCCCTTCAAAATCTGCTGCATTCAATCAAGGAAAGAGGCTCAGACCGCGATCCGCGCCGGCGCCTACGCCATCGGACTTGTCGCCGACCAGCCCAGCGGGCCTGGGATCATCGACGACGAAACCATTCTCGATATCGCCGATTTCGTGCGCCGCAAGCACTACGGTCTTGTTCGTTCCGTTCTATTGACAAGCCGCACCGACGGCGGCGCGATTGCCGCGCACGTCAGCGCGACACAACCCGACATTGTGCAAATCGTCGACGACCCTGAACCGGGCGCCTATCAAATCATCCGTAAGGCGCATCCGGATCTCAAGGTCATGCAGGTCATTCACGTTGAGGATGAAACTGCCGTCGATCAGGCGCGCGCGGTTGAAGCAGACGTCGATTTCATCCTTCTTGATTCCGGCAAACCGTCGGCCCCGGAGAGGACGCTTGGCGGCACCGGCGATGTTCACGACTGGTCCGTCAGCAAACGGATCGTTGAGGCGGTGGCGCGGCCGGTGTTTCTCGCCGGCGGCCTCAATCCGGGCAACGTAAAAGATGCGGTAAGGGTCGTGCGCCCCTACGGCGTCGATCTTTGTTCGGGCCTCCGAGACCGCGACAATGACTATGCGCTGATCCCGGACCAGGCGGCGGCGTTCGCAGCAGCGTTGAAGGCGCTGTAAGCGCGGCGGGGGTTTTCGAAAAGCGCACAAGCCCCTACATCTTCTCTCATGCCAAAACGGTTTTCTTCCTCCAAAGGCCCGTCCCAACGCCAGCTCCGCGCCGGCGAGCTTATTCGCCATGCTCTTGTGGAAATCCTCCAGCGCGAGGGTTTTCGCGAACCGGCGCTGACGGGGGTTTCGGTGACGGTGTCGGAAGTGCGGGTTTCGCCGGACTTAAAAAACGCGTCCGTTTTCGCCTCCCCCCTCGGCGGCGAGCACCAGGGGGAGGTCATCGATGCGCTCAATCACGCCGCGCCTCATATTCGCGGGCTCCTTGGTAAGAAGATCGATTTGAAATTCACGCCGGCCCTCAAATTTCTCTCCGATGATACTTTTGCGGAAGCGCAGAAAATCGACCGTCTTCTCGCGCGGCCCGACGTCGCCCGCGATTTAAGCGACAAATAGGGGCTCTCCCGCGGCCAGACGTTGTCGCGGCCTGTCGAAAGGGCTGAGGCGACCGCGTCGTCTCTCTGTCATAGGCATAACCATAAGGAGAGGACGATGAAGAGACTTTTGCTTGGCGCGGCGTTTGCGGCAATGTCGATCAATCCCGCCTTTGCAGGCGTCGGCGACGCCGTCGGCGACCCGACGCGGCTGGACGAACACAAGGCCCGCGATGCCGGCCGGAAACCTGAAACGATTCTGACGCTTGCAGGCGTAAAAAAAGGCGCCAAGGTCGCCGACCTAGCTGCGGGGTCGGGCTATTATACGGCGTTACTCAGCCGTGTAGTCGGCGAGACCGGCAAGGTTTATGCCGTCGATCCGACACGCATATTCGATGCGTTCCCGAATGCGTCGAAAACATTCCCCGCGTATCTCGAAAAAGATCCACGTAAAAACGTTGAATATTCCGTACAGAAAATAGATGAGCTTACCTTTGACGAGCCGCTCGACGCAGTGGTGATGGGGCTTTACTACCATGATACCGTTTGGACCGGCGCTGATCGCGCCGCCATGAACAAAGCGATTTTTGACGGGCTAAAGCCGGGCGGCGTCTATCTCGTCATCGACCACAATGCGGCGGCTGACGCGAACGAAGCGGTGACGCAGGAATTGCACCGCATGATCCCGGGCGTCGTCAAACCGGAAGTGCTGGCGGCGGGGTTTTCTCTGGAAGCAGCTTCAGACGTTCTCGCCAATGCCGACGATTCGCTGACCAATTCCGTTTTCACCGAAGGCTTGCGCGGAAAGACCGATCGCTTCGTCTATCTTTTCCGCAAACCTTGACGTCGCGCCGCCCGCCTGATTGAACGCGTCCCGCTTCGGCCCGTCCGACTCGGCGCCGACGCGTGTAGGCAAGTTCTAAAATCAGGAGCCCGACGCATGGGCAGAAGGCGCAAGAAGGGGCGGCCCGTATCGGGCTGGCTTATCCTCGACAAGCCATTCGACCTGGGTTCGACCCAGGCCGTCGGCAAAGTGAAATGGTTGTTCCAGGCGCAAAAGGCCGGTCATGCCGGCACGCTCGACCCGCTGGCGACCGGCGTCCTGCCGATTGCGCTGGGTGAGGCGACCAAGACCGTGCCGTTCATTATGGATGCGGAAAAGACCTATCGCTTCACGGCGAAATGGGGCGCCTCAACGACAACCGACGATGGCGAAGGTAAAGTCATCGCGCAATCCGATCACCGGCCATCGCGCGATGAAGTAGATGCCGCTCTCGATCGTTTCATCGGCGAGATCGAACAGATCCCGCCGCAGTTTTCAGCCGTTAAGATCGGCGGCGAGCGCGCTTACGATATCGCGCGCGAGGGCGAAGAGGTGAAGATCGAGGCGCGGATAATTACAATCCACGATCTTCGCATTGTCGATGCGCCGTCTGCTGACGAAATGGTTTTTGAGGCGGTGACCGGAAAGGGCGCCTATGTGCGCGCGCTCGTTCGCGACATGGCGAAGGCGCTCGGAACCGAGGGCCATGTCTCCGCGCTGCGGCGGACGGCGGTGGGTCCCTTCCGCGCCGAAGACGCCGTTTCGCTCGACGCGCTGGAAAGCATTGAAACGCCGGAAGCGCGCGATGACGCGCTGCAGCCGATTGCGTTCGCGCTTTCCGGCCTGCCTCAAGCGGCCATTGACGGGCCGCAGGCGGACAAGCTCCGGCGCGGCCAGGCGGCGATTATCGCCCCGCCGGTGGCCAAGGGTCTGCGCGGCGAGCGAGCCGGCGTGATCGAGAATGTCCTTGCGGTCCTCCATGAGGACGCCGTCGCGATCTGCACCCTGGACGGGCTTAAACTGCAGCCGGGGCGAGTGTTTAATCAGGGAAGTTGAAGCTGGCGGCAGTCAGGCGGACGCGCCGGCCCGGCGTGCAATGGTTGTTACGCATATCCAAGATCGCGAACGAGCGCGCCTAACTCGTTTTCAGCGATTGACTTGTCCTTTGCATCGAGGTCTCGCCGCCATCGCCCGACGCTGCCGGCGTCGATCCGTCCGCGGTCTCTAATCTTGGGATCTTCCAGTCCTCGGCCATGGGACGGTGACGCGAGATTTTCAATCATCGCAGGTTCAAACGCCTCGTTGATCATACTGAGCACCGGTTGCAGCGCCGCCGTCGGGTCCGCGACGAGGGTTTCATATCGCACCGTGATGCTGCGCTCCGGCGCTTGCGCCACAACGTTTCGCCCGGCCTCGATATAGGCGGCGACATGCTTCGCTTTGCCTCGAATGTCGGCGGGAACGGCCTTGTCCATCTTTGCCTCACACAAGGAAGCGATGGTGTCGAATGGATGACGGAGAAGCATCACGAAGAACGCTTTGCCCTGTAGCGTCCGGTCCCAGTGGCCCGCGTTCAGAGCATTTTCCGGATTCTTGTCTGCCCAACGGCGTTTTCCCGCCGCCGCCGCCGCCTGCTCGTAGCATCGAATGAGCGCGTTCGTGAATTCGTCCACCCACACGCTTTCCGGCAGCGCAAGCGCCCGCATCGATGCGCCCAGTCTTGCGTGGGCGTGCGGATCATCAAGATATTGTCCAAGGAGGTCGCGATGCAGCTTTATTTCCGGCGGGCAGAATATCGACGAATGACCGTTCAAAATCCGCCGGAACAACGTGGTTCCGGACCGGTGGCAGCCGCCGATGATAATCGGCCAGTAATTATCCAAGGCTGTACCCCAAGCTCTTGAGCGTCGGTCCCGCAATGCGTTCGAACACCGCAACTTCGTCAGCGCTCAACGATTTCCGCCAGCGGCCGATGCGCGACGGGTCGGGCGGGTTGGCGGTGTGGGCGTGAATTTTCTGACGCTGTTCCGCCGTAATGACTTGGTCCTGCCGTATTCGCAAGTCAGCTAACTCGGCCAACCGTTGCTGTGCCCGCTCGTGGGCCTGCAGCTGGGCAGGGTCGAATTCAAGGTCGATGGCGTTACAGACCCGGCGCAATTGCGCCTCGGGATCGCGCACAAATTCCTCAAATCGCACCTCAGTGTAGCGATCAAAAAATTGCGCTTGTTGCCGGGCGCGCGAAATCCGCCAGACCCACATTGACGCGACTTTCCGGATATCGTCTCCATCGCCAAACCAGAGCCCTTTTAAGGACGCGGCGACATCGCGCCCATCGCGTATCATATGGATAAAATGAGCCTCAGGCAGCGCCGTTGCAATTTCTAGGATGCTCGCAGAATGCGGCGGCGTCTTGTCGCCATAGCGCGTCGCGCCCTGCCGTTTTGCGTAAGCCGCATATATCTCCCGGACCAATTGCAATGGCGTTTCCGCTTCAACTTTGGAATAGAGCGCTTGCAGTTCACGGTCATCGACGCCCATGTCTTGCCAGTTGTGGCTCGCTTCCAGCGTATCGGTGATCTCGTCCAGTGTTACGGTTTCGGATGTTAGCCGTCGGATGAGCGAAACTAACCAATGGGTCTCAGGCGGAATCGCCAAATCGGGATGCGCATCCAGCATAAGACGCATTAGCGTCGACCCGCTGCGGCTCACGCCGATAATGAACGGCATCGTCGGCGTCATGTTCTCTGAAATCTTTCGCGGCGCCTTAAGCTCCGCTCGTTTCCCTGAACGAAAAATCAAATGCTCTGATAACGGGTTATCATCCCGCCAGCCATCTCGGTCCAGATGGAAAAGCATGTCCGGGTGAGGCGGCGCTATGAAGTCTGGACCTGTCGCGATGCGATTGCCGTGCCAGCCCCGCTCAATATCTGCGCGCGCAAATACTCGGCCCAGATACCGTGAGCGTAGATGGTCGATAGAGAGCCCAACATAGTGCCGTTTCCGTAGCCTTGTTGGCGCGGTCAAGGCGTCTTCGCGCGACACTTTGTGGCCGCCCGATTGCGCCCATGCATCAAGGTCCACGCCTTTTCGAAACACGCGTTGAAATCGCTGACCGACAGGTCCGAAGCGGTAGTAGTGCCTCATCGTTTTTACATAATCAGTACCGTAATAGTCCGCCGATTCAGATTCGGGAACGAAGATAAATTCGTTTGCATCGATGATTGAAAATTCACTGCCTTCATGGTCCTCGATAAACCCACGCAGCGTTTCCCGTTCGTTTTCGGGTTCCAATATCTCATCGTCGTCAAGGTGGATTATCCACCCACCCGGCAATCGGCTGACGATTTCGCGCTTGAAATCCAGTTGTTTGGTTAGATCAAAGACGCCGTCAAATTTCGCATGATGGCGTTCAATGACGGGCGCTTGCCAAAAATGATCGATGATCGCCGGCACGTCGTCATTCGAACCGTGATCGATTATGACGGTCTCAATCCGGTTTTCATTTAAGTGCTGCAAGACGCGGGACAATGTCGCTCCGCCATTGTGCGTCATTATGAGTGCGGTGATGTTTTGCATTGCGCTATGCCGGACCGTCGCGATCACCGGTTTGTATCGGCGCTATCGAAACCTGTCATCCGCAAAGTGTCCGCTAGGCCTGCTTGCGTAAATTCCGAGATTTCCGGGCGCAGCGCCGGCGGCTGGAGCTGTAAGCCGACCATTATAAAGCGCCGGGCGGGCCGACCATCGTTGGCGGTGAACACCGTCGCTTCACTGACGGCGATCGGCCGCGCTGACGCCGGGACCAGGTCCGGGTGGCGCGAGAGCAGGAACAAAAAACGAACGCTCTGCCGGATTGTCGCTATCGCCGCCGTCTTGCCATCGGCCTCCTTTTCCCCCATAAGCCGCCGCGAATTCCCGACCCCGCTGGACGGCGTCCCGGCGGGGCCGCAAATTTTCTCGACGCCGCGGAGAAATGGCATGTCTATCGAAACGGCCCGCAAGGCCGAACTCATCAAAAAATTTGCGCAAAAAGACGGCGACACCGGCTCGCCGGAGGTTCAGGTCGCGATCCTGTCCGAGCGCATCTCCAACCTCACCGAGCACTTCAAAGGTCACAAGAAAGACAACCACTCTCGTCGCGGGCTTTTGAAGATGGTCTCCCAGCGTCGGCGTCTGCTCGATTACGTCAAGCGCACTGACGAGGCGCGCTACAGAAAGCTGATCGAAGAGCTTGGCCTGCGTCGCTAGTTCTCAATCCCGCTTACTTCCCGCAAAGGCGGGAATCCATTCTTTCATATCGGACCCTCGCTTCTGCGGGGTGAGCGGCGGAAAAGGATAAGTCCATGAACTTAAATGGCACGTCAGCCATCGTCACCGGCGGCGCCTCGGGTCTCGGCGGCGCAACGGCCGAAGCGCTCTCAAAGGAAGGCGTCAAGGTCGCCGTCTGGGATTTGCAGGAAGACAAAGGGAAAGCGCACGCCGAAAAAATCGGCGGCGCGTTCTTCAAGGTTGATGTCTCGTCGGAAGAGAATGTCGCTGCGGCTCTTAAAGAAAGCGTCGCCGCCCATGGAACGCCGTCGATTCTCGTCAACTGCGCCGGCATTGCGACCGGCGAAAAGACCTTCGGCAAGAACGGCGCCCACAACCTCGATAACTTCAAACGCACGATCACCGTCAATCTCATCGGTACGTTTAATTGCATTCGGCTGGTTGTCGCCGAAATGGAAAAGAACGATCCGCAGGCGGATGGCGAACGAGGCGTTATCATCAATACCGCCTCTGTCGCCGCCTTTGACGGCCAGATCGGTCAGGCGGCGTATTCTGCGTCGAAAGCCGGCGTCGCCGGCATGACGCTCCCCATCGCCCGCGACCTCATGTCTATTGGCGTCCGCGTTAACACGATTGCGCCGGGCATTTTCTGGACGCCCATGATGGCCGGCATGGACCAGAAAGTTCAGGACGCGCTGGCCGCTATGGTGCCGTTTCCAAAGCGCCTTGGGGCGCCTGAGGAATATGCTTCCATGGCCCTCGAAATCTGCCGCAACAGTTACATGAACGGCGAAACAATTCGGCTCGATGGAGCCATCAGAATGCAACCGAGATAAGCGACGCGCCGCCCAAACGGGCGGCGCTTGTGCATCCGGTTTCATACCCGCGCGGTTCGGCGATACGCGTCAGCCGCTAGATACGTACGAGAAAGAAGAAACGAACATGTTCAACATCACCAGAAAATCGATTGAATGGGCCGGCAAGACGCTGACGCTCGAAACGGGCCGCGTGGCGCGGCAGGCTGACGGCGCGGTGCTCGCGACCTATGGCGAGACGACCGTGCTCGCCGCCGTGACTGCGGCGAAGGCGCCGAACCCAAATTTCGATTTCTTTCCGCTGACGGTGCATTACCAGGAAAAGTATTACGCCGCGGGCCGTGTCCCGGGCGGGTACTTTAAACGTGAAGCCCGCCCTACGGAAAAAGAAACCCTAACCTCGCGCTTGATTGACCGGCCGATCCGCCCGCTTTTTGCAAAAGGCTTCAAAAACGAAGTCCTCGTTGTCGCGCAAGTCTTGTCTCATGACCTTGAGAACGACCCCGATGTGGTCGCGATGGTCGCCGCGTCCGCCGCGCTGACGATTTCCGGCGTGCCCTTTATGGGCCCGATCGCGGCGGCGCGCGTTGGTTATATTGACGGGCAGTATGTGGTCAATCCGAGCATCGACCAGATGCCGGAAACGAAACTCGACCTCGTTATGGCCGGCACGGCCGACGCCGTGATGATGGTTGAAAGCGAGGCGAACGAGCTTTCCGAAGACGTTATGCTTGGCGCCGTGATGGAAGGTCACAAGGCGGCGAAACAGGCGATCGATCTCATCATCGATTTTGCGGAGGAGTGCGCCAAAGAGCCTTGGGAATTTACTCCGCCGGATAATTCCGACGTGGAACGCCAGGTCCGCGAGATCATCGAAAGCGACGTGCGGGCGGCTTATCAAATTCAGGTGAAGCAGGACCGGCAGGATGCGCTTGCCGCCGCCAAGGATAGGGCGATTGACGCGCTGTGCGATGAAGAAAACGAAGACGCGCCGTCAAAATCTGTTGTTGGCGGCGCCTTTAAGGCAATCGAGTCCGACATTGTGCGCGGCGGCATTCTCGATACCGGCGAACGCATTGACGGCCGCGATACCAAAACCGTTCGCCCGATTGTCTCTGAAGCGGGCGTCTTGCCCCGAACCCACGGTTCGGCGCTTTTCACTCGCGGAGAAACGCAAGCCCTTGTCGTTGCAACGCTTGGCACGGGCGAAGACGAACAGTTCATCGATGCGCTCGAAGGCACGCGCAAGGAAAGCTTCCTGCTGCACTACAACTTCCCGCCATACTCGGTCGGCGAAGTCGGTCGTATGGGCTTTACCGGACGACGTGAAATCGGCCACGGCAAGCTCGCCTGGCGCGCGTTGAAGGCTGTTCTTCCGTCCCAGGAGGAATTCCCCTACGTCATACGCCTCGTCTCGGAAATCACCGAATCAAACGGCTCGTCGTCAATGGCGACCGTTTGCGGCTCGTCTCTCGCCATGATGGACGCTGGCGTGCCGGTGAAACGCCCGGTGGCGGGCATCGCCATGGGCCTGATCCTTGAAGGTGAGAAATTTGCGGTTCTTTCGGATATTCTCGGGGACGAAGATCATCTTGGCGATATGGACTTCAAAGTCGCCGGCACCGACGAGGGCATTACCTCGTTGCAGATGGACATCAAGATCGCCGGCATCACTGAAGAGATCATGAAAACCGCCCTTGGTCAGGCCAAGGACGGACGCATGCATATCCTCGGCGAGATGGGCAAAGCGCTCGACCACGCCCGCGCAGATCTCGGCGAACATGCGCCGCGGATTGAAACCATGCAGATCGCGAAAGACAAAATTCGCGACGTCATCGGATCCGGCGGCAAGATCATCCGTCAGATCGTCGAGGAGACCGGCGCCAAGATCAATATCGACGACGAAGGTCTCATCAAGATTGCGTCGAGTTCGAAAGACGAAATCGAGGCGGCGCAGAAATGGATCCACTCCATTGTGGCCGAGCCGGAAGTCGGCGAGATCTACAAAGGCAAGGTCGTCAAGACCATGGACTTCGGCGCCTTCGTTAATTTCTTCGGCGCCCGCGACGGTCTCGTCCACATTTCGCAATTGAATGACGGCCGCCCAGAAAAGACCACCGACGTGGTCAAGGAGGGCGACGAGGTGTTTGTCAAACTTCTCGGCTTTGACGATCGCGGCAAGGTGCGCCTGTCCATGAAAGTCGTCGACCAGAACACCGGTGAGGAGATCAAGAAAGGCGACGGCTGACGCCGCCTTTTGCTGAATTTCTGGACTTGAAAGGGCCCGGCTATGCCGGGCCCTTTCTTTGTGTTTCTGGCGGCCGGGCGCCGGCGCCAGCGGCGGCCCCTTTTCCGGAGAATTTCTTGCTTTAAGGTGCGCACACGCGAATCAGGTGAGATCCGAAGGGGGACAGCCATGAACCAGTCGCAACAACCGTTCCGCAGGGCCGTTCGTTGGGTTGCGGTGATTTCCGGGGCCACGGCAATCGCGGCCTGCGGCGGCGGCGACGATGCGCGCCAGGCAGAAACGCCGGCGGCGAACGCCGCGCCGGCTGACGAAGTGATTTTGTCGCCAGCCGAGGCGCTTCAAGAAATGGCGGCGCGCCATGCGCGGGAAACCCTCGCCGTCTCGCCCGAGCTCGCGACGTCTCTCGGCGTATCGGAAGACCTCGCCGGCGCCGGTTACCTTTCGCGGCTTGGCGAGTACGGCTTCGCCGCCGGTCAGCGCGCCCGTGAAACGAACGACCGCTTCCTGCAGGAGCTTCGCTCCATTGATAAGGCGGCGCTTTCCGGCGACGCCCTTGTCACTTACGAGATTCTTTACGACGCCTACCGTGTCGCCGCGCGCCGCAACCAGTTCGGGTTCGGCGGCGCCGCAGAATTTGGCTCGGCCTCGCCGAATTCCGGCGCCGGCTGGGCCGCGACGCCCTATATGGTGACGCAGCTAACCGGCCCGCATCTTTATTTGCCGCGCATGATGCAGACGCAACATCCATTGGAGACGCGCGGCGATGTCGAGGCGTATCTTTCACGTCTTGAGGCCATGGGCCGCGTTTTCGACGAAGTGATTGAAACCATTGGCGCCGACGCTGCGCTCGGCGTAACGCCGCCGGCCTTTTCCCTGACCGGTGCGGCGAATGCGATCCGTGGGCTGACGGCTCCCGATGCGGCCGATCATCCGCTGGTGACGACGCTGGCGTCCAAAATGGAAGCGATCGAAGACCTAACCGCCGATGAGCGCGGACAATACGCGACGACGGCCGCAGAGCGGGTCGAGGCGGTTGTTTACCCCGCTTATGCGCGCCTTGCTGCCGCGCTTGAAGGGCTCGTCGATCAGGCGGGCGCCGACGCCGGGATCTGGCGGCTCGGCGAACAAGGCGAGGCTTATTATCAGTTCACGCTCGACGCCTATGGCGGCGGCGGCATGAGCGGCGATGAAATTCATGAGCTCGGCCTTTCTGAAGTCGCGCGCATTACGGCGGAGATGGATGCGCTATTAAAATCGATCGGGCTGAACGATGGGTCTGTCTCCGAACGGATGCAGCAACTGGCGGCGCGCGAAGACAATGTTTATCCGAATACGGATGAAGGTCGAGAAGACTTGCTGGCGCTTTTGCGTCAACAGGTCACTGACATCGATGCGCTGGCTCCGGACTGGTTTGGCGCATTGCCGAAATCCGATCTCGAAGTGCGGCGCATCCCGGTATATGAACAGGATTCAGCGCCGGGCGGATATTATTCCGGCGCCCCGCTCGATGGGTCGCGTCCTGGCATCTATTGGATCAACCTCAAAGACACCGCCGACAATCCGACCCATTCTCTGCGCACGCTGACCCATCACGAGGCCGTGCCGGGCCATCATTTCCAGATTTCGCTGGCCAACGAAAAAGAGGGCATGCCGCTCCTGCGCAACATGCTGTCCTATTCCGAATATACCGAAGGCTGGGCGCTTTACGCGGAAAAGCTCGCCAAGGAGATGGGCGTTTATGACGGGCGCCCAGAAGAAGACCTTGGCCGGCTGCAAGCCGAGATCTTTCGCGCCGCGCGTCTCGTGGTTGATTCCGGCCTGCACGCCAAGAGATGGACCCGCGGCCAAGCGATTGACTACATGGTCTCGGCGACGGGCGAGACCCGCGCTTCGGTGACGCGGGAGATCGAACGCTACGCCGCCGTGCCGGGCCAGGCCTGCGCCTATAAGCTCGGCATGCTCAAGATGGAGAGCTTGAGAGCCAGGGCGGAAGAGGAACTTGGCGAAGCCTTCGACATCAAGGAATTCCACGATGAGGTGCTGTTGACGGGCGCCGCGCCGCTCGGCGTCCTCGAAGCGAAGATCAATCGTTGGATTGAGGCCCAGAAAGCGTGAGAAGGCTTTGCTGCTGCGCTCTTTTCGCGCTGGCGCCGGCATGCGGCGCTGACGGCGATCTGCCAACTTCGGCGCCTGACGAAGCAGGGCTCGCGGCCGCTACAGCGGATCTTCCGGATACGGACATATTTCTCGCCGATCTGTTGATCGAAACCGGCGGCGTCGCCATTGAAAACCTTCGTCCGGTCGTTGAGGGGCCGGGCTACGCCAATCAGCCGATGTTCGAGCCCGGTGGCGCGTCATTCCTGTTCACCCGTCAGGGCAGGACCGGCAAAACCGATCTCTGGCGCCATGATATGGAGACGGGCGCAGCGGCGCGCGTAACGGACACGCCTGACCGCAGCGAATTCTCGCCCAAGCAATCGCCGCGCGGCGGGGTTTCCTGGATCCAGGAGACCCCCGACGGCGAGATGACCCGCGTTTTTGAGGACGGCGCGGCGGTCGTCGACTTCGCGCCCGTTGGCTATTACGCATGGCTGGATGCGTCGCCGTTTGTCGTCGGCGACGCCCTTGGCGTGTTCTACAGAAGCGATCCCCCCACGCTTCATTTCGTCAATGTGGAAGCCGGGGAAAATCGGCAGGTCGCCGACATTGTCGGGCGAACATTGCAGGCCTCCCCAAACGCTCGCGCGTTGTACTTCAGTACAGGCGACGCCGCAGGTCGTCACACGTTGAAGCGTATGACGTTTATCGCCGGCTACGTGACCGAGGAGTTGATCGCGCTGCCGCCGGAAACCGAAGACTTCTATGTGATCCATGATGCGGAAGGAGACGCCAAAGGCGTATTTTCCGTTGACGGTATGCAGATCGTCTATCATCCGTTCAGTATGACAGGCGATGCCGCATGGGCGGTCGTGGCCACAGTTGCGGACCTCGGCGCGCCCTCACGTATCGCGGTTAGCGACGATCACCGCCAGCTCGCAGTTGTCCTCTCGGCAGCTGAATAGTGGAAAACTTTTCAGCACGGCAGGCCGAGTCGGCGGATACTGACCGCGCCACACTAAAGGAGACGGGGCCTATGTCCGCCACGGCGTTGAAAACGGAACAGACAGATGAGCGCGTCGACATCCTCGCCGCGCCGACGGTTCGCGTCAAACGCCTGCCCCACGGGGCCGATCTTGACCTGCCGCGTTACGAGACGGCGCTGGCCGCCGGCGCCGACGTGCGGGCGGCCGTCTCTGAGCCGGTGATCCTGCAGCCCGGCGAGCGGCATATGGTTCCTACCGGCATTGCGATCGCCTTGCCGCCTGGTTGGGAGGCGCAGATGCGCCCGCGCTCGGGCCTTGCGGCGAAACACGGGATTGCCTGCGTCAACGCGCCGGGCACCATCGACGCGGATTACCGCGGCGAGTTGAAGGTGATCCTGATCAATCATGGGGCCGAAGACTTCACGATCAATCGCGGCGACCGCATCGGACAGATGGTCATCGCCCCCGTATGGCAGGCGCGCTTTGAGGAAGTCGAAGAGCTTGACGAAACGGCGCGCGGGCAAGGCGGGTTCGGATCGACGGGCGTTTGATTATTTCCCGCCGCCCCAGAAGCGTATGATCAGGGTCAGGACGACCGAAATGATAATCATCGTTGTCAGCGGGAAATAAAGCGTCACTCCCTCCCGCCTGATTATGATGTCGCCGGGCAGCCGTCCGATCCCGAGTTTCGACAAGATCGGCCATAAGAGCCCTGCGGCTAACAGCAAGACGCCGGCGATGATCAGGAATTTCTGCATGGCGCGAAAATAAGCGCAGATTGAAAATTGCAAAAGGCCCAAACTTGTCCCGTCGATCTTGACGCAGCCGCCCCGCCGCGGCATTGCCAAGAAAAAGCGGACCCGACAAGTGACAGAGCAACCGAAAACCCCGGACCCCGAGGTCATTTACACGGACCAGCGCCGCATATCCTGTGATGGCGGCGGCGGCGCGCTCGGTCATCCGATCGTCTGGTATTCGCTAGACGACGGCGAGGCGGAATGCGGCTATTGCGACCGCAAGTTTATTTACAAGTCTGACGGCGACGCTGCCGCGCATTAACGCCTAGCGTAAGGGGAAGGGCGGGCGTGTCGCGCCGCCTTCGTCTGTCGCGGCGTTCTCATCGGCGGGCGCGGAGCCCGCGCCGAGAATTTCGACTTCTGCTTCTTCCGTCTCGATGACCGACGCGTCGGCGACCTCGCTTGGCGTCGCGACCGATCCCTCGGCGAGCGGTGCAAAGTCTTCCGACAATATGCTTTCGCCGGTCGGCTGGTCGGCCGGAGTGGTCTCGACAATCGACGCCGTTTGGGGCGGCGCGGACGCCCGGGTCAGGTTTTCCTCCAATGCGCCAATCCGGTCCGTCAATGCGGCGACGGCGGCCTTCAGTTCGTCATCGGCACCCGTTTTTATGTCGCCTTCCATTTGCGATGCGGCGCTCATCATATGCAGCGTCGCCATCAGCGAGGTCGGCGACGCAATCCAGATGCGCGCGCGGTAGCTGTCCTGAACAATATCGGCGAAGTTCTGATGGAGATCGGTAAAGATCGTATCGTTCGGCACGAACAGGATCGCGAAATCCGCCGTTTCATTCGGCGCGATCAGTTTTTCCGCGACGAAAATCATATGACGGAGGATGGCGCGCCGATAAGCCGTCGCTGCGTGGTCACGGGCCTTTTCGTCTGCGCGGGCGTAGCGATCGAACGCCTCGGCGGGATAGCGCGCGTCGATGGCGAAAGCCGCCGCCCCGGGCCGCGTAATCACGCAATCGGCTTTCGCGCCATTGCTTAGTTCTCGATCAAACGCATAGCGATCGGCCGGCAATGCTGACCGCACGAGATCGCCGAGTTGCAGCGTTCCCGCGACGGCGGGCGCCGTTCTTTCAGCGAGAAGCGTATTGAGACGGCGCAGCTCCTCCGGCTGCGCCGCGTCGGTCGCCTGCGTTGCGCTCAAGGCGTCGATGCGCTCGGACAGGCCCGTAAGCGCCGCTTCCGTCGCCTTCTGCAAAGCCTCGATATGGGTCGCGATAATCAGCGCGCCGCCATCGTCGCTGCGCGCAACCGCATTTGCGTCGGCGTCCTGTTGCATTTTGTCGATTTCGGCGGCTGCTGTGTGCAGGCGATGATGCAAGTCGTTGCTCAGGCCCTCGAATTTTTTTTCAAGCACAGCGCCGACCCGGGCTTCGACGCCGTCTGCGTCGCGCGAAAGCCGATCCGCCATCGCATCGAGCTTGCCCTGCATCTCTGACATCGCCTGCATGCGCCGCTCAAGTGCGGCGTCTGCTTCGCGCCGCTCGGACGCGGCCGCACGCATATCAGCTTCTCGGACGGCCTCCCGCCGGGCCAGTTCCGCGTCGGCGTCCGCTCTCGCCCGCGCCGCCTCCTCCAGCGCGAGGCGGCGTTCTTCCTCTGCCCGCTCGTAGTCCGCCGCCTCTTGGCGTTGACGCTCCGTATCCCAATAACTTTGATCTATTTCGGGTAGGTGGTCGATCCGAACGTCATCGGGCGCTGTTGCAACGTCATTCGCGTCAGCGAGCGCGGCGGCGGGTTCGCCATGTTCATAAGCGGGCGTTTCGTCGGGCGTCCCGTCGCTGGAAAAAAGCCCGGCGAAGGGCGCGGTCTTTTTGTCGTCCGCATTTTCCGGAACGGCGGCGCTGTCGATCGCGGCGGCGATTTCAGCCATCTTCGGCTCAGGCGCCGGCTGCGGTTCCGGTTCGGCGACGATGTCGTCCGGCCCATCGGTGTTTTGCTGCGCTTTCTCCTGAATGTTCTCAGGAGCAACCTCCGTCGGCGCGTCTCTGTCGAGGCCGGCGCGCTCGGTCTTCTTGTCCGGTTTTTTCTTGCGATCCTTCTTTCGCGACCGCTTTACCTCCGCCTGCGCGGCGTCATCGAAAGTAATTTCGGCGCCGGTGCCGGCGGGCTCAAAAAAGTCTGTCTCGCGCGCCATCCGTTCCGCCGGCTTGATAACGCGGGCGCGGATAATGGCGATAATGACAATGAGGAAGATGGAGATAAACGCGCCGAAACCGACCCAGAGCGCCGTGTCGGTGCCGGAAAGCAAAGGCTCCTGCACCTGCTGTTCCGTCGCGGCGGCATTGCCCTCGGCCGCCGCATCGTCCTGCACTGCGCCGTCTTGATCCGCGCTGTTCTGGGTTGCCCCGTCCTGCGCCATCATAGCGATGCGGAAAGGCGTCAGCGTCGCCATTTTTCGATTCCCACCAAAACTCTACGCCACACCCCTCAGCATACGGGAAAAGCCGTTAAAATGCGAGGGATTAGCGTTAACCATAGGCATGGCGGAATTCCTTCCCTGATCTTGACGGGAACCGGTCGCGCTCATACCTCAGGGTCCATGGCGATCCGAAAAATCCTCACTGCGCCGGACCCGCGGTTGCGCGAAATTTCAAAACCCGTCGAGCGGGTCGATGACGAATTGCGCGCGCTCATGGATGACATGCTGGAGACGATGTACGACGCGCCGGGCATCGGCCTCGCGGCCATCCAGGTCGGCGTGCCGCTGCGCGTGATTGTCATGGACCTCGCCAAGGAGGACGAAGACCCCGCGCCGCTCTTTTTCGTCAATCCCGAAATTCTCAATCCATCCGAAGAAGCGGCCGTCTACGAAGAAGGATGCCTTTCCGTTCCCGAGTTTTTCGATGAGGTTGAGCGGCCGGCGCGATGTCGCGTCAGGTTCCTCGACTACGACGGCAAGGAACATACTCTTGATACTGAAGGGTTGCTCGCTACCTGCATTCAGCACGAGATGGATCACCTTGAGGGTATTCTCTTCATCGACCATTTATCGCGTCTCAAACGCGACCGCGTTTTGAAAAAACTCAAAAAGGAACAACGCCTCGCCGCCGCAGAGTAGGCGGGCGATTGCGGGAAGGTCTCCATGCGTCTCGCTTTCATGGGCACGCCGGCCTTCGCCGCGCCGGTCCTGTCAGAACTCGTCGCGGCGGGCCATGATGTCGCCGCTGTCTATACGCGCTCGGCGAAACCGTCAGGACGCGGTCACAAGCTAAAACCAACGCCAGTGCATGAACTCGCCGAGGCGCTTGGTCTTGACGTGCGCACGCCCAAAAATTTCAAGTCGGCGGAAACCCGCGATGCGTTCGCTGCGCTCGATCTCGATGTTGCGATTGTCGTCGCCTATGGGCTGATCCTGCCCCAGGCCGTGCTCGATGCGCCGCGCCATGGTTGCCTCAATCTCCACGCCTCGCTGTTGCCCCGCTGGCGCGGCGCCGCGCCGATCCAGCGCGCGATTATGGCCGGCGACAAGATTACCGGCGTGCAGGTAATGCGGATGGAGGCAGGGCTCGACACGGGGGCCGTCCTGTTGTCGGAATCGGTCGAGATTGCCGCCGACGACACCGCCGGGACGTTGCATGACAAGCTCACGCCGGTGGCGGCGGGGCTTGCGCCGAGGGCGCTGGCGGCGTTGGAGCGGGGCGCCCTTGTCGAAATGCCGCAAACGGATGAGGGCGTCACTTACGCCCATAAAATCTCGCCGGACGAGGCGCAAATAGATTGGTCGCTGCCCGCCGACGCCGTCGACCGTCACATCCGCGGCCTATCGCCCTTTCCCGGCGCGTGGTTCGAGGCGAAAGGCGAGCGGGTGAAAGCGCTGATGTCGTCCGCCGTTGAGGGCGCGGGCGCGCCTGGCGACGTTCTTGATACGGATGGCCGTATCGTCGTCGCCTGCGGCGACGGCGCCGTGTCGCTGATCACCTTGCAGCGGGCCGGAAAACGCGCACGGGACGCGGTCGCGTTTCTCCGCGGCTTTGCGCTTGGCCCCGGCGATAGGCTCTCCTGAACCATGCCGCGCTACAAGCTGACCCTCGAATATGACGGCGGCCCTTTTGTCGGCTGGCAGCGTCAGGAGAACGGGCCATCCGTACAGGGAGCGATAGAAGATGCGGTCAAGGCGCTGACCGGCGCGCCAGCGCATGTTTACGGGGCCGGCCGCACCGACGCGGGCGTTCATGCCCTCGCCATGGCCGCCCATGTGGATATTGAAAAGACCTATGACGCGGACGTCGTTCGCGACGCCGTCAACCATCATCTAAAGCCGGCGCCCATTGCGGTGTTGTCGGCGGAACCTGCGCGCGACGATTTTCACGCACGGTTTTCCTGCCTGCGCCGGTCCTATGAATACCGCATCATCAATCGCCGTTCGCCGCTCGCCCTGGAGCGCGGGCGCGCCTGGCGGGTCGGTCAACAGCTCGATGCGGAGGCGATGCACGGGGCGGCGCAGATCCTTGTAGGGCTGCATGACTTTTCGACGTTCCGGTCCGTTCATTGCCAGTCGAAAAGTCCGGTAAAAACACTAGATGAAATAAGCGTATCGCGGGCGGGAGAAGATATCATTCTACTCTGCTGCGCGCCTTCGTTCCTGCATCATCAAGTGCGGTCGATTGCCGGGTCGCTGGTCGAAGTCGGTCGCGGCAAATGGCGCCGGCGCGACCTTGAGGCCGCCCTGAACGCAAAGTCGCGTGACGCCTGCGGTCCGGTGGCGCCCGCCAACGGCCTCTACTTCCGACGCGCCGATTACGAAAAGAGCTGATAGAGGCGCACGGCGCTGTTGGTCAGGATGACGTAGACGCCGAACGACGCCGCCGACAGCCCGACGATCAGCACGATAGCGACGCTGACCTCAATCGGCAGATTGCGGCGCAAGACGACCCAGAAAAGATAAATGCTGAAGATCAGCACGGCGAGAAAAAGCAACGCGCCGATTTCTGCATTACCCGTCGCGACGATAGCGAGCGCGGGCGCCATGACCGCGAGAAACGCGAGCAGCTGGCTCCAGTTGAACGAGACGATCAAGGCCGCCGCGTCGCGCGTCGCGCCGAGCCGTCTGGCGACTAGCCCCAGGGCGGCGACGGTGATGAACCATGCGACGAGCGATGAGAGTAACTCCGCCGGCAGCATGATCGCCATCGGCGCCCGCGCATAGAGTGTCGATTGATAGGCGGGCGAGGCTTCGGCGATCCTGTTCTCCGCAAGGACGCCGACGGCGGCGAATGGCGCTGACAGTGCAATCGCCCAGAAGGATGCGAAGACGCCTTCGGTCGTGAGATCCATTTCGCTGCGCCAATTCTCATCTCCGGCGGCGAGGCGCCAGACGCCGCGCAAATGGCGCGCCGCATAATCGAAACTGATCATGACGCGAACCGGCGGAAATACCGTTCGATGATCAGCGCGTAGATATCGGTCAGCAGTTTTATGTCGGAAACGGCCACGTTTTCGTTGGTCTGGTGCATCGTGGCGCCGACCATGCCGAACTCGGCGACCGGGGCCATGTCCTTGATGAAGCGCGCATCGGACGTCCCGCCGGACGTTGAAAGTTCCGGCCTGCGCGCCGTTTTTTCCTCAACGGCGTCCTGCAGCATGTGGATGAAATCCATATCGGTCGTCAAAAACGCTTCGCCGGAAACGATCGTTTCAAGCGTATGGTCGACGCCGGTTTCCTTGGCGACGGCCTCTACTTTTTCGCGCGCCCATTGGGTGATGGTCTCGCCGGTCCAGTTCGGATTGAACCGAACATTGAACCGCGCCGTCGCTTTTTCAGGAATAACATTGTGCGCCGGATTGCCGATGTGAATGTCCGTAACCTGAAGACTTGAAGGCTGGAACCGCTCATAGCCGTCATCGAGGGGCGTTTCGGAGAGGACAAGCAGCTTGCGCATCAGGGCGGGGATTGGGTTTTGCGCTCGGTCTGGGTAGGCGACATGGCCCTGGCGGCCCTTGACCGTAAGCCAGCAATTGATCGAGCCGCGGCGTCCGACCTTGATCATGTCGCCGATTTCGGCCGGATTCGACGGCTCGCCGACGAGGCAATGATCGATCTCCACGTTGTTTGCGCGCATCCAGTCAAGCACCTTGCGCGTGCCGTTGATCGCGGGGCCTTCCTCATCGCCGGTGATCAGGAAGGAGAGCGAGCCCTTGATCGAGCCCGCCTCTATGGCGCGCGCGGCGGCGGCTGCAAAGGCCGCGATGGCGCATTTCATGTCCGCGGCGCCGCGGCCCCAGAGGCGGCCGTCTGTCAGCGCCGCGTCGAAGGGCGGTCGGGTCCAGCCGGCCTCATCGCCTGGCGGAACGACATCGGTGTGTCCGGCGAAACAGAAATGCGGGGCGGCGTCGCCGAAGCGCGCGAACAGATTGTCAACATCCTCGAATTTGAGCCGCGTACATTTGAAGCCGAGTCCCGAAAGAGCGCTTTCCAACACGCTGAGCGCGCCTTCATCGGCCGGCGTTACCGATGGCCGGCGAATGAGCGCGCGGGAAAGGTCAACCGGGTCGATGCTGGTCATGGATGCACTCTAGGCCTGCGCGAGCGCGAATGATAGCGCCGGCGCATCGGGGGCTACTCCCGCAACAATTCGTTTACGGATGTTTTGGACCGGGTCCGCTCATCGACCTGTTTGACGATGACGGCGCAATAAAGGTTCGGCCCGCCCTTGGCCGACGGCATGGTTCCAGAAACGACGACGGAATAGGGCGGGACTTCGCCATACGTAACCGCGCCGGTTTCCCGGTTCACGATTTTAGTCGAGGCGCCGAGATAAACCCCCATGGAAAGAACCGAGCCCTCGCGGACGATGACGCCTTCAGCGACTTCCGAGCGTGCGCCGATAAAGCAATTGTCTTCGATGATGACCGGGTTCGCCTGCAAGGGTTCAAGGACGCCGCCAATGCCGGCGCCGCCGGAGATGTGGCAATTGGCGCCGATCTGCGCGCAGGAGCCAACCGTCGCCCACGTGTCGATCATGGCGCCTTCGCCCACATAAGCGCCGATATTGACAAAGGACGGCATCAGGACGGCGTTCGGCGCCACAAACGAACCGCGACGCACGGTGGCGTCGGGCACGGCGCGAAAGCCTGCGCGTTCGAAATCTTCCGCCCGCCAGCCGTCGAATTTTGACGGCACTTTGTCCCACCAGGCCGCTGCGCCCGGCCCGCCGGCGATCAGGGCATTGGGGTTGAGCCGGAAGGACAGAAGAACCGCCTTTTTCAGCCACTGATTGACGGTCCATTCCGTAACGTTGCCGCCGCCGGATTTTTTCGGTTCGGCGACGCGCGCGGCGCCGCAATCGAGCATATTGAGTGCTGCGGCGACGGCCTCGCGCGTTTCTCCCTGCGTCGTCGCGCCGACGTCGCTCCGGTTTTCCCAGGCGGCGTCGATGATGCGGGCGAGGTCTGCCGGTTCAGTCATGGATAAACTTTCGATAGGTCAGGCGGCGCTGGCGGTCGCAGTCCGCGCGCGCTCAAGGAACTCAGTGAGGTCGTCGGTCGTGTGGTGGATATGGGCCGCCGTTTCGCCAATCCGCGCCGGGCGTTTTTCGTGGGGTTCGTCGGCAAGCCAGGCGGCGTCGGAACAGACGAGCACGGTCGTCATACCCATTGCATACGGCGTTTCAAGATTGTGCGCGAGATCTTCGAACATCGTCGCGCGCTCCGGGCGAATGCCGAAGCGGCGAATGAACGACTCATAGGGCTCAGGGTGCGGTTTCGGCGTGTATTCCGCCGCCTTGATGTCAAAGACATCGTCAAAGAGGTGAAATATGCCGAGCGCGCCAGCGACGTTTTCCGCATGCGCGACCGATCCATTCGTGTAGATATATTTTTCCCCGGGCAACGCATTGATGGCGCCGGCAAGCGCCTTGTTTTCCGAGATCGGCGCGAGATCGATGTCATGAACGAAGTCGAGAAAATGATCGGGCTCGACGCCGTGCTCTTTCATGAGCCCCGCCATGGTGGTGCCGTAGCGCACGTAATAGTCTTTCTGGAGCTTGCGCGCATCATCATGGGCGAGGGAAAGGCGTTCCCGGATATAGGCGGTCATACGCGCGTCGATCTCGTCGAACAGGCGGCACTCTGCAGCATATAGTGTATTGTCGAGGTCAAAGACCCAGCAATCGATATGGCGGAGGTCAGTCAAGGGCTTCTTGTTCCTTGGGCGTCGTTATTGGGTCGGCGGGTCCGCAAACATGTCCGGCGTGAATTCGAATGTTGCGGATGGCGCGCCGCCGACATCGACACGGCGGAACATCGCTTCATCAAGATCCTGCTCATTACAGCTCAGCTCGTTTTCGGCACTGAACATAACCGCGTTTACGCAAAACGATGTGTCGCCGCCGGAGAGTTGTTTCTCGGTGACGCCGGCCTCAATCGCGCCGTATACGAAGTAGTGGTCACGTTCGAGTTCGCCTTTGAGGATTTTCGAGCAGCCCCCCGGTTCGAGTTTCCACCAGCCTTTTGATAAATAGCGTTCATCGTCCTGCGGTTCGGCGATAGCGGCCCAGATGGAATCATTGGTCTTGTTGCAGTAGAAAAACCCAAGTTTGGCTTCGCGCGCATTTGCGTCCTCGATCAGCGCGTCAATCAGCTCGTCATCGATGCTGTTTGCAGCAGTAAGGCCTTTTTGACGACGATAGGAAGTAAGCGCCCGCTGCGTCGATCGTCCCATGGCGCCGTCGATCCTGCTGACCTCCTTGCCGACATCCTGCAGCAGACGCTGCACGCCGGCGACTTCCGCCGAATAGACCGTGAAATTGCTGGCTTCGGTGAAATCGGTCTGCCAGTTGCCGCCGGCCGCTTCTGTGACGTCAACATCGAAGAATTTGCGCTGGCTCAACGGATCGCCGCGGCAAACTTCCTGGTTGCGGAGGTTGAAAAAGCCATAATTTTCAACACAGAGCGGGGTTTCGCCCGACCAGGTTCGTAAAGGGCCCCGATGGCCCGCGATGGCTTCGGCGTAAACGAAATACCGGCCGGGATTGGTCTGTTCCGTCAGCACCACCTTGCATTGGCCCGGTCGCAGCCGCCACCAGCCGCGGGTCGCCAGCCGGTCGCCGTCCACATAGCCGATTGCGGCCGACAGCGCGTAGCTCGATTTGTTACAAAGGCTGTATTTCGCCTCCGCGCGCCCGGCCCCGATAATCCCGGAAAAGGCGAGAATGGCGAAAAACAGAAATAAACGCATTGCGATTGCACCGGCGGCTGATCAAAACAATGCGCGGTAATTCACTCGAAACGGGTCATCGGATCAAGCGTGGGCGCATGAATTCGCCAATGAAATTCGAATTTGCAGAGACGGCGGCGGCGCAGCGTGTCAAAGTGTTGTTTCCGTTACCGCTTTTCAAAGCCTATGACTATCTGGCGGCGCCGGGCGTTGATTTGACACCAGGGTCCTTTGTTCGCGCGCCCTTCGGCCCCCGCGAGATCATCGGCATTGTCTGGCCGGAGCCTGTCGATGTCTCGGTGCCGGCTGAGAAACTGAAGGCCGTCACCGAAGTGATCGATGCGCCGGCTTTGTCACCGGCGGTGATCGATTTCCTGGCCTGGGCCGCGCGCTACACGATGTTTCCGATGGGATCGGTCTTGCGGATGACCATGCGCTCCGGCGATGCGGTCTCTGCGCCAAAGGCGCAAACGGGCTACATTCTTACTGGCGACGCGCCGCCTCGACTGACGCCGCAGCGCAGGCGGGTGCTCGATGCGGCCGGCGCGGCGCCAAAAACCGCCGCCGATCTCGCGGCGGCTGCAGGCGTCAGCGACGGCGTCGTGCGCGGTCTGGTAAAATCCGGCGCGCTCAGCGCCGTTGAGATCGATCCCGATCCGCCTTTTGACCCGCCTGATTTGAACATTGCCGGTCCGGTTCTGTCAGACGACCAGCAATATGCGGCGGACGCTCTATCTGCGCCGATCAATGAAGGACGCCATCAGACGTTATTGATCGACGGCGTTACCGGCTCAGGCAAAACGGAAGTTTATCTCGAAGCGGTCGCAGCGGCGCTGAAGCGGGATAGGACGGCGCAGGCGCTGATCCTGATCCCGGAGATTGCATTGACCGCCCCGTTCCTTAAGCGTGTCGAGGAACGGTTCAACGCGGCGTCTGCGCCGTGGCATTCGGATATGACGTCGTCGGCGCGCCGGCGCACCTGGCGCCGGGTCGCCGAAGGCCAGGCCCGCCTCGTCGTCGGCGCGCGCTCGGCGCTGTTTCTTCCCTTTCCCAATCTCAAGCTGATCGTTGTCGACGAAGAACATGACGGCGCCTACAAACAAGAAGACGGCGTCATCTATCACGCCCGCGATCTAGCCGTCGCCCGCGGCGCCAAGGCCGGGTTCCCTGTCATTCTCGCCTCGGCGACGCCGTCGCTGGAAACGGTCGTCAACATCGACGAGGGCCGATACGGCGCTGTCGGCCTGCCGTCGCGCTTCGCCGACGCAGCAATGCCGGACATCGGCCTCGTTGATATGCGCGAGGATGCGCCGGAGGCCGGCGCGTGGTTGTCGCCGTCGCTTGTTTCCGCGGTTGATGTCAATCTGTCCGCAGGCGAACAATCGCTACTGTTCCTGAACCGTCGCGGTTACGCGCCGCTGACTTTGTGCCGGCGCTGCGGGCACAAGATGACTGCGCCCGATTCCGACACCATGTTAGTCGAGCACCGTTTTGAGAACAGGCTCGTCTGTCATCACACCGGCTTTTCCATGGAGAAGCCCGACGCTTGTCCCAATTGCAACGCTGTCGGATCGCTCAGCCCCTGCGGGCCGGGGATTGAGCGTGTTGCAGAGGAAGCCGCCAGTCGGTGGCCCGATGCGGCGATTGGCGTATTATCTTCGGACACGGCGCCGGGCGCGCGCGCCATTCGCGAAATCCTCGCCTCCATGGGCGCCGGCGAAATCGATATTTTGATTGCGACGCAGATTGCAGCCAAAGGACACCACTTTCCGGCGCTGACGCTGGTGGGCGTCGTCGATGCGGATCTGGGTCTTGCCGGCGGCGATCTGCGCGCGGCCGAACGCACTTACCAGTTGCTGGCGCAGGTGACAGGCCGGGCCGGTCGCGGCGAGAAGCCGGGCCGCGCCCTCCTCCAGACCTATCAGCCAGAGGCGGCGGTGTTTCAAGCCCTCAAAAATGGCGATCGAAACGCCTTTCTGGCGGCGGAAGCGGAAGGGCGAAAGCGCGCCGGCTTCCCCCCTTACGGACGGCTGGCGGCGGTTCTCCTGCGCGGGCGGAATGAGTCAGCGCTGCACGACGCGGCAAAGGCCCTGCGGGCCGCGGCGCCCGCCGGCGACGGCATCGACGTGCTTGGCCCTGCGCGGGCGCCCATCTATCGGCTGCGGGGCGAGGCGCGCATGCGGTTTCTCGTGAAGGCGCGCCGGGACGTCAATATTCAGGCCTATCTCAATGATTGGCTGCCAAAGGTGAAAACGCCATCGTCAGTGCGCCGCGTCGTCGATATCGATCCATATTCGTTTCTTTAGGTCATAGGATCTTATAGTTTCTCCGCTAGACTGATTTGCGATGCGGCGATCGCCGTAACCCCCGTAGCCGGAGCGGCGCCGTCAATGCGCATACTGATTATAATGTTCGTCATGTTTGGTTTGGCGACGTCGGCCTGTGCCGACGGGCTGGTCGCCGAACTGCGCGGCGGCGTTGTCGCGCAAGGTTGGGGTGGGCAGGGCGTCGACAAGGAACAGGGCGCAGCGGTCAATGGCGAGGTTGTTTTCCGTTCGCCCGACTTTCTGTCGGTGCTGTTGGCGCCACGACCCGTCGTCGGCGCGACCATCGCATTCGACTCCGACGCCACCAGCCAGATTTACGCCGGCCTCGACTGGCGCTTCGACCTCACGGACCGCGTCTACGTCAACGGTGGCGTCGGTGGCGCGCTCCATAATGGCGTCACCGGTCCGTTTGATCCGGCGATCGATACCGGGCGTCAGAATCACACTGTCTTTCTCGGTTGCCGGGCGCTGTTCAGGCTGTCCGCCGACGCTGGCTTTCGCGTGACCGAGCGCATCAATGCGTCGGTGTATTGGGCGCACCTCTCGAATGCCGGGCTTTGCAAACCTAATGAGGGGCTCGACAATCTCGGCCTGCGCCTCGGCTGGGCGTTTTGACGAACGGTTGACGCCGCAAAGCCGTCCGACCCGCTTTTTAGCCATTCCGCCGCACCGCAGCATTATTGCGTCGCCTTATGGGCCGTGCTACCGCTCGCGGCGCTCTCGCGCGAGGGCAGGCGGCGCGCATCCTGCTGCCGTATTTAGCTAGTGATTTCAAGGATTTAAGCGCTCGTCTCAAAGCGGGCGCTGTTTCCGACAGGGATGAGGAGCGCCTTTCAGTGTCCAGCGAAAACGCGTCAGGCGACTATGTATCGATGACGGGCGCCGCAGGCCGCTACGCGGAAGCGCTTTTTGATCTGGCGCGCGATGAAGGCGAGGCCGACGCGGTCGAAAACGAGCTGAAAGATTTGCGCGCGACGATCAACGCGTCCGCGGACTTAAAGGCGTTCCTGAAAAGCCCGGTTTATGACCGCGCTGACCAATTGGCGGCGATTACCGCTATTGCTGAAAAGGCGGGGCTTTCGCCGATCACGCAGAATTTTCTGAAACTCGTCGCCTCGAACCGGCGGTTGTTTGCCCTGGAAGCCATGATCGGCGCGTTCCTCGCAAAGGCGGCGGACGCGCGCGGCGAGGTGTCCGCAAGCGCCGTATCGGCGGCGCCCATGAATGACGAGCAGATCAAATCGATCCGCATGGAAATCGAATCCATGGTTGGCAAGGCGGTCAACCTTGAAACGCGCGTTGAACCCGATCTTCTCGGCGGGCTGATCGTCAAGGTCGGTTCGAAGATGATCGATTCATCGCTTCGCACGAAACTCAATAAACTCAAAACCGTGATGAAAGAGGCTTAAAGCAATGGACCTCAATGCGTCGGAAATTTCTTCAATCCTGAAGCAGCAGATCAAGGATTTCGGCAAGGACGCCGAAGTCTCTGAAATCGGTCAGGTGCTGTCCGTCGGCGACGGCATCGCGCGCATTTACGGCCTTGATAATGTTCAGGCCGGCGAGATGGTCGAATTCGCCAATGGCGTGAAAGGCATGGCGCTGAACCTTGAAGCCGACAATGTCGGCGTCGTGATCTTCGGCGAAGATCGGGAGATTAAGGAAGGCGACACCGTCAAGCGGACGCAGGCCATCGTTGACGTGCCGGTGGGCAAGGGGCTTCTCGGCCGCGTCGTTGACCCGCTCGGCAATCCCATTGACGGCAAGGGCCCGATCGACGCGGTCGAGCGCCGCGTCGTCGATGTCAAGGCGCCGGGCATCCTGCCGCGCAAGTCCGTGCACGAACCGATGCAGACAGGCATCAAGGCCGTCGACGCCATGATCCCCATCGGTCGCGGCCAGCGCGAGCTTGTTATTGGCGACCGTCAAACCGGCAAGACCGCGATCTGCGTCGATACGATCCTCAACCAGAAAGACATCAATCAGTCGGACGATGAGTCGAAGAAACTTTACTGCGTCTATGTCGCTATCGGCCAAAAGCGATCGACTGTCGCGCAGATCGTCAAGACGCTGGAAGACAACGGCGCCATGGAATATTCCATCGTCGTCGCCGCGACCGCATCAGAGCCCGCGCCGCTGCAATTCCTGGCGCCCTTCGCTGGCTGCGCCATGGGCGAATACTTCCGCGACAACGGCATGCACTCCCTGATCATCTATGATGATCTTTCGAAGCAAGCCGTTGCTTATCGCCAGATGTCGCTCCTGCTTCGCCGTCCGCCGGGCCGCGAAGCCTATCCCGGTGACGTTTTCTATCTGCACTCGCGACTGCTCGAGCGCGCGGCGAAACTGAACGAAGACAACGGCGCCGGCTCGCTGACGGCCCTGCCGATCATTGAAACGCAAGCGAACGACGTTTCCGCTTACATCCCGACTAACGTGATCTCGATCACCGACGGCCAGATCTTCCTTGAGACCGACCTCTTCTTCCAGGGTATTCGGCCGGCTGTGAACGTTGGTCTCTCGGTCAGTCGGGTTGGCTCGGCCGCGCAGGTGAAAGCCATGAAACAGGTCGCCGGCAAGATTAAGGGCGAGCTTGCTCAATATCGGGAGCTTGCGGCCTTCGCGCAGTTCGGTTCTGATCTCGACGCGACGACGCAGCGGATTTTGAACCGCGGCGACCGCCTCACCGAGCTGATGAAACAAGGCCAGTATTCGCCGCTTCAGGTCGAAGAACAGGTCTGCGTTATCTATGCCGGCACGCAAGGCTATCTCGACGGCGTTGATAAGAACCAGGTCGGGCATTTTGAGCGCGAATGGCTGCGCAAACTGCACGCCGATCATTCGGATATTCTGAAAACGATCCGCGAGACCGGCAAACTCGACGACGGCACGGAAGCGAAACTCAAAGACGCGCTCGACGCGTTCACGAAGAGTTTTGCGTAAGAGGAACGCGGGTCATGCCCTCTCTTAAGGACCTCAAAAACCGGATCTCGTCGGTCAAGTCGACCCAGAAGATCACCAAGGCGAAACAGATGGTCGCCGCGGCGAAGCTGCGCCGCGCCGAAGAGCGCGCCAAGGAAGCCCGTCCCTATACGGAGCGGATGGAGGCGGTGCTCGCCAATCTCGCGTCCAGCGTTAAAGACAACCCCAATGCGCCGCGACTGCTGGCCGGTACGGGCAAGGACGAAACGCACCTTCTGATTGTCGCGACGGCGGATAAGGGCCTGTGCGGCGGCTTTAACTCGTCCATCGTACGATTGGCGCGCGAGCACATCGCGGCGCTTCAGGGCGAAGGCAAAAAGATCAAGATTGTCGCCGTCGGCCGCAAGGCCGACGACATGCTGAAGCGTCTTTATGGCGACCTTATTGTCTGGAAGACGAACTTTATGGACGTTCGGCAAATCGGATTTTCCGAGGCCCACGCCATCGCCGAGGAAGTGCTGAAACGCTTCGGCGGCGAGGAATTCGACGTCGCGACGCTTTTCTACGGCAAGTTCAAAAACGTTGTGTCTCAAGTGCCGACCGCCCAGCAAATTATCCCGGCCGAAGCCCCGGAAGGCGTCGAGCCGCCGGACCTTAAAGGCGCCGTCTACGAATACGAGCCGGACGAGGAGGATATCCTCCGTGAGCTCCTGCCGCGCTACGTCGCTGTGCAGATTTTCCGCGCGCTATTGGAAAACGTCGCCTCGGAGCAGGCCGCCTCCATGACCGCCATGGACAATGCCACGCGCAACGCCGGCGAAATGATCGACAAGCTGACGCTGCAATATAACCGCGCCCGCCAGGCGCAGATCACCAAAGAACTGATCGAGATTATCTCGGGCGCTGAAGCACTTTAGCGCACCGGTCGCCGCCAGGTATTCGCATGATGGAATTGAAAATAAATTATCCGCCAGATTTTCAATGCCGCTATGGTCGCGGTAAGCCCGTTGCGCGATACATCGAGGCGATATTTCGTGCGCGAACAGAAGTTCAAAAGCAATTTCTGAGCGACCTTCCCCAAATCCATCATGGTATTGAGTCGATCAACCTGGATGAGCCCGAAGACAGTATGGAGCCGCGTTGGCGTCAGAATTGGATGCCGTCCCTCGACGCAATTAGTATTTACGCCATGATCGCGCGTCGTCGTCCCAAAACTTACATCGAAATTGGGTCGGGGAATTCTACCAAATTCGCTGCAAAGGCCATTCGCGATTTGAACCTTGATACGCAGATTGTTTCAATTGACCCCAATCCGCGCGCAGAGATCGACAAACTGGCAAACACAATTGTCAGACAGCCTCTTGAGAAAGCGGATTTGAGTATATTCGAACAGATCACGCAGAATGACATCGTGTTTTTTGACGGCAGTCATCGCTGCTTGCAAAATTCTGATGTGACCGCTTTCTTTATCGACGTTCTGCCGATGCTCAAGGCCGGGACAATGGTCGCAATGCATGACATTTTCTGGCCAAATGATTATTCGACTGCCTGGATCGAGCGTTACTACAGCGAACAATATGTTCTGGGCGCTTACATGCTGGCGTTTGGCGAGAAATTCCCATGCGCATTTTCGAGCGTCTATATGAACAACTATCACAAAGATAAAGTAATGGGCGCATTACCGGTGTCGCTGAAAGAGAAGTTTGAACGCAACAACATTGAGGTTATGGGCGCTTGCCTGTGGTTTGAAAAACCCGAAATTTCCTTCGGGCCATATTTGCATTAGAGACCGCCCCCTTGGCGCGAGAAACACGAGATTAAGACAGAGGACGAAAAAATGGCTAATCAAGAAGGCCGCATTTCACAGGTTATCGGCGCTGTCGTCGACGTAGAGTTCGACGATCATCTGCCGGCGATTTTGAACGCGCTGGAAACGAAGAACGGCGATAACCGTCTCGTTCTGGAGGTGGCGCAGCATCTGGGTCAGAACGCAGTGCGCACCATCGCCATGGACTCGAGCGAAGGTCTCGTGCGCGGCCAGTCGGTGACGGATACAGGCGAGGCGATTTCGGTGCCGGTGGGCGATGAAACCCTCGGTCGCATCATGAACGTCATCGGCGAGCCGGTGGACGAGGCCGGACCGATCACGACGTCGGCGAAGCGCGCCATCCACCAGGAAGCCCCGCCTTTTGTCGAGCAGTCGACGGAAGCGGAAATGCTCGCCACCGGCATCAAGGTTGTCGACCTTCTCTGCCCCTATGCGAAAGGCGGCAAGATCGGTCTTTTCGGCGGCGCGGGGGTCGGCAAGACGGTTCTCATTCAGGAACTCATCAACAACATCGCGAAGGTTCATGGCGGCTATTCGGTGTTCGCCGGCGTCGGCGAACGCACCCGGGAAGGCAACGACCTTTACTGGGAAATGATCGAATCCGGCGTGAACAAGAACCCGCAGGAGCATGGCGGATCGGCGGCGGGCTCCAAATGCTCGCTGATCTACGGCCAGATGAACGAACCGCCGGGTGCCCGCGCCCGCGTCGCGCTGTCGGGCCTCACTGTTGCTGAACATTTCCGCGATCAGGGCCAGGACGTTCTCTTCTTCGTCGACAATATTTTCCGATTTACGCAAGCCGGTTCTGAAGTCTCGGCGTTGCTTGGCCGCATCCCGTCAGCGGTTGGCTATCAGCCGACGCTGGCGACTGACATGGGCACCATGCAGGAACGCATTACGACAACGACCAAGGGTTCGATTACGTCGGTGCAGGCAATTTATGTCCCGGCTGACGACCTCACCGACCCCGCGCCGGCGACGTCGTTCTCGCACCTTGACGCGACGACGGTTCTGAACCGCGCCATCTCGGAAAAAGGCATCTATCCGGCCGTTGACCCGCTTGATTCCACGTCGCGCATCCTCGATCCGCGCATCGTCGGTGAAGAGCACTACGAAGTCGCCCGCGGCGTGCAGGGTATCCTGCAACGCTATAAAGCGCTGCAGGACATCATCGCCATTCTTGGCATGGATGAGCTGTCGGAAGAGGACAAACTGGTCGTCGCGCGCGCGCGGAAGGTTGAACGCTTCCTGTCGCAACCCTTTGATGTCGCCCAGGTCTTTACAGGCTTCCCAGGGCTGCAGGTGCCGGTCGAGGACACGGTGCGTTCGTTCAAGGGCCTTATCGAAGGCGAATATGACCACCTGCCAGAAGCGGCGTTTTACATGGTCGGTGCCATCGAGGACGCCATGGAGAAAGCGGCGAAACTCGCAGCGGAAGCGGCGTAACGGGTGATGGCCGACAAGCTCAACTTCACCCTCGTATCGCCGGAGCGCGAACTCATGTCGGCCGATGTCGATCAGGTCGATATTCCGGGTTCGGAAGGCTGGATGGGCGTCCTCGCCAACCACTCGCCTTTAATGACAACGCTCGCCCCTGGAATGGTCAAGATCCGCGATGAGGCGGATGAAAAACGTATTTTCGTTCGTGGCGGCTTTGCCGAAATCTCGCCGACGGGCCTCACAGTGCTTGCCGAAGAGGCGATGCCGGCGGAAGAACTCAACGCCGAAAAAATCGCCCAGCAGATCAAGGATGCGGAAGAGGACGTCGCCGACGCTGAAACGGATGAGAAAAAGCTCGCGGCGCAGCAAGCCCTCGATAGCCTGAAAGAGCTGCAGGCGGCTTTGTAACATGTCGGATGCGCCGCACGAAGAAACTGCGTCGCCGCCAGCTTCCAATAACGCGCCGGCCGCGGATGCGCCGCCAATGACGCGGGCAGAGCGCATTTTTGTCCGCATCAACATTGTTCAGACGGTTCTCGCCGTTGCGGGCGTCTTCACAGGTGCCGTCGCACTCTATGCGGCATTGAATGAATCTGCGGCGGTGCGCCGTCAGGCGGAGGCTGCGGTGTGGCCGATCATTCAGCTTCACACTTCCGACTTCATGAACGAAGATTCGGCCGGCTTTAAAGTCTCGCTGACCAATACCGGCGTCGGCCCCGGCAGAATGGAGTCGATGCGCGTTCAAATCGGCGGGGCTGCCGCACGCGACTGGTTTCATGCAGCCGAACTTGCCGTTGGCGATTCCTCGATGAGTATGTCCAAGTCGTCCGTTACAGGACGGGTGATTGCGGCGGGAGAGACGGTTGAGCTTTTTGCCGTCAGCGATCGTAATACGGTATCCGTGATGACTGCGTTGGCGGCGACGGGCGATGCGCAAATCGATTATTGCTACTGTTCAATCTTCGATGCTTGCTGGCTTTTTCAAAGCGTGGCCGGCGCTGCGGAGCGGGTGAATGCCTGTCCGGAATTCGGCGCCGAACAATTTCAAGAGTAGCGTGCTGTATCGACGAGACGCCGCTCACGCTGGCAAACTGTCAGGCGTCACGCTCTATTGAGCGCTGCAATAGACGCATCTCTTCCGGCGGCTCGGCTTCAACGACCTCCGGCTCCTTGTTTTTTGAGATCGGCACGATCACTCGCCGCGCATGCAGCATTAATGGCCCGTCGCGTTCGAATTCGGAAAGGCTTCCATATAGCGGATCGCCGATGATCGGTGCGCCAATAGAGGCGAGGTGGACGCGGATCTGGTGCGTGCGGCCGGTTTTTGGTTTTGCTTCGATGAAGGAGAGGCCATCTTTCTGCGCAAGCACCCGGTATGTCGTGCGCGCAGTTAGCGCCGTATCGTCTTCCGCATCAGAGAGCTCCATACGCCAGTTTCGCTTCTGTTTTCCCTTGGTGAGCGGCGTATCGATCGTCCCTGAAAGTTTTTCCGGCGCGCCGCGGCAGATCGCCCAATAAGTTTTGTCGATCCTGCCTTCAAAAAAGAGTTTGTGAAGTTTGCGCAGGGCTTTCGGGTGACGCCCGAGGATCAGGCATCCGGTAGTGTCGCGATCAAGCCGGTGAGCAAGCGCCGGCGGTCGCGGCAATCCGAACCGCAAGGCGTCAAAATAATCTTCCAGACTTTCTCCGCGGTCATCGCGATGGTTTCCCGGTTTAGCGTGCACGACGAGGCCGGCGGGCTTGTCGATCACAAGCATCAACCCGTCGCGATAAAGAACACGTTCCAGCAGGAAGTCAGACGGGAACGTCCGGGTCATGCGCCGGCGCGAATGAAATCCCGCAAGGGACGGAACGCGGCCATCAATTCGCTATAGACGTTGCGTTTGAACGGCACGATCAGCGATGGCGCTTCTTCAAGCTCGCCCCAGCGCCAATCATCGAATTCCTGATGGTCGTCCGCCTCCAGATCAATCTCCGCTTCGTCGCCTTCAAACAGCATCGCCGCCCATTTCTGGCGCTGGCCAATCCAGTTGCGCTTGCGATAGCCTTCAGGAAACTTATAGGCGAGCCAGCCCGGCGTCACGGTCAACAAACGCGCCGAGGTGACGCCGGTTTCTTCTTTTAGCTCTCGAAACGCCGCGTCAGAGATATCTTCGCCTTCGTCAACGCCTCCTTGCGGCATTTGCCAGCGCCATTCGCTGATGCGGTTTTTGTCGGCGGCGACGCTTGAGGACAGGACGGCGCGATGGCCATAAAAGACGCGGCCATCGCGGTTGAACAGCGCAACGCCGACATTGGGCCGGTAGTTCTTGAGGAAGTCCGGTTTGTACATGGATCGTTTCAGGCCTGCCGATCGCGTCTCGCCGACCGCCTTAGCGGGAAGCGTGGCGTGCGGGCAAGGCCGAAGAGGCCGGCGCCAGGGCCACGTCCTTCTTTTTCAACGTTTCAGACCATTCGACGATTTCATCGATCGTTGCGGAAAACGCATAGGCTTTGGCGAGCGCCGCGCCGTCGCGCTTGGCGAGCTTTTCAAGAGCGATGAGTTCTCGCTTAATCCTCAAGCGCGCTGAATCGTCCGGCGCTGGCGGCAGGACGCGGGCGACGGAAGCGACGGCCGCGCCGGTGCGGCGCGACAGCGCGCTGGCCGCGCCCGTATCGTCGATATAGCCGACGCCTGCTTCACGCAGTCGCGCAAGGACCGGCGCCATGGCGTCTGCGTCAGCGGCGAACTTCCCGCCCTGGTAATTCGTCGCCGCGAAATAGCCCCCAAAGCGCGACATCAACCAGTCAAGACGCTGTAGATTTTCCGCCGGGGAGCGCGATGTCAGAAGACCCGCAGCGCCGAGAGCCGTTGCATCGCCGCTGTAATTTTCCATCGGCAATTCGATTAGTACTTCGTGACCCGCCTTGCGCGCTTTCTCAGTCCAGAAGTCGAGATCCTTCGCGTACGGGGCGAAGGCGAGGGAAATTTCCGCCGGCAATTCGTCGATCGCTCTTTCGGTGAGCGCCTTGTTGAGCCCGAGACCGCCGAGAATGAGCGAAACGGTCGGCGCGCCGTTCCCGCCGTCAAATCCGTTGCGATAAAAATGCATTGCCGTGCGCCCATCGGGCGCGGGCTTGGGTATTTTGCCGAACGGCGTATCACGCAAAAGGTCCGGGTCGGGGTTGGGCACCGGCCGCGTGCGCATCGGGGTCAGCGACGCTGCGTTAACGGACGTCGCCGGCCGGTCGCTGCCGGCGATTGTAATAACGAAGTCTTCCGGATCAAGCGGCGCGTCGAGCGTCGGGTCTTCGCCGGCGCCAAATTCTTCCGGGTAGGCGAGGCGATCGAGGGTCTCGCCGCCTTCTCCCGCGAGGTCGAAGTTTGTCGCCGGCGGTTCTTTAAAGCCCGGCGCGGCGAGCCGGAGCCCGCCGGTTGTCTTATCGGTTTCCACTTGCGGTTCCGATGGCCGGGCCATCAGTTCGACGCCTTCGACAGGCAGGGAAATGCGATTCTCGCTCGCGCCGATCAGGGTGGGCGCGAAAGCTGCACCCGCGATCGTAGCGGCGACGATGAATGCGCCGCTCCAGGCGAGGGTCAGCCTGGAGAGGACGGGGCGTCTGAATTTGCGTCGCACCTTGGCGGCCATAAAGTCACTGCCGCGCGGGCGTTGCTGAAAGCCGCCGCCTGCGCCGATTCGCTACTCAATCCCCGGTTTTCCGTGAATAGGGTTAACCAATTGAAAATGGGCCCCGCTTTCGCCAGGGCCCATTTAGTACGTTTCGAGGTCGTTTCGTTTTGCCGCTGCGCTTATTGGGCGCGGGCCGTGCCGGCGTCGGCGAGATATTGCCGATAGGCGGTCCGGTCGGCGAGAATTTCAAGCGCCCGGTCGAGCTGACAATCATTGATCGTCTCGCCGTCCTCTTCGTAGCCGCATTGAATCGGCTCCGGCCCGTCGTCTTCGCTGTCATTGGCGGCTTGATCTGCGACCTCTTCGTCGGGGGTTTCAGTCTCCGATTCATTGACGTCGAGGGCGTTCGGCAGATCCGCTTCCGAGGGCCGCTGCGGGCGATCGTCAACGTCCTGGCCGGGATAGATCACCGGCATGTCAATATCGGGCGCGATGCCTTGCGCCTGAATCGACCGGCCGGATGGGGTGTAGTAGCGCGACGTTGTCAGGCGCAGCGCGCCCTGTAATCCGTTTTGCAGCGGAATAACGGTTTGCACGGATCCTTTGCCGAAGGAGTCCGTGCCGAGCAACAATGCGCGATTGCGGTCCTGTAGGGCGCCGGCGACAATCTCAGACGCTGAGGCCGAGCCGCCATTAATCAGTACAATGATCGGCTTGCCGCTCAGCCTGTCGCCCGGCGTTCCCATTTCACGCAGGGTGTCGCGGGGGCGCCGGCCGCGCGTCGAGACAATCTCGCCGCCTTCAAGGAACATGTCCGAAACCGAAACCGCTTGATCGAGAAGGCCGCCCGGGTTCGAGCGTAAATCGAGGATGAGGCCCTTCATGCCGCCCGGGATTTCGCGGTTGAGCTCCTTGATCGACTTCTTCAACCCGTCATCGGTCTGCTCGGAAAATGTTGCGATGCGGATATAGCCAAAATCGCCTTTCCGCTCGTGGGTCACCGACTTTACGGTCACGATGTCGCGTATAAGCGTCAGGTCAAAAGGTTCTTTCTCGCGGTCGCGCACGACCTTGATGCTGACTTTCGTCCCTTTTTCGCCTTTTAGGTGCGAAATCGCTTCGTCGATCGACATGCCAAGCACCGGCTTGCCGTCGATTTCGACGATAAGGTCGTTGGTCTCCATGCCGGCGCGATCGGCCGGCGTATCATCAATCGGCGCGACGATTTTTACATAGCCTTTGTCCTCGCCTTCATTGTCCATGGTGATCTGGATACCGAGCCCGGCGAACGTGCCGCGGGTCTGTTCCTGCATTGTCTGGAAATCATCTGCTGTCAGATAATTGGAATGCGGATCGAGCGTCGACAGCATGCCGTCGATAGCGCCCTTGATCAGGTCGCCGTCTTCCGGGGCCTCCACATAGTTTTCATGGACCTGCTCGAAGACCTCGCCAAAGAGATCAAGCTGGCGAAACGTGTCCGCAGAAATGGACGCGCGTGCAAAAACGGCGCTCGACAAGGCGCCGAACACAAGCGCGCCGCCAAAGGCCGCGGCGACGAGCGCGCCCGTCGAATATCCTTGCCGAGGCGCGTCGGGCCTTCGTTTTGGGGACAGAAACTTTTTATTTCTCATGCACTACACCTTGTTGTCCAAGACGCGCCGTTAAAGGGCGAGTTCTTCTCTATCTTTCCCGGAGAGCCAGAACGCAGGGTTAACAGGCTCGCCATTTTTTCGGATCTCGAGATCCAGTTCTCCGTCCCCTTCGGCCATTTGCGCCAGCGGCTCTCCGGCGGAAATCCGCTGATTTTCCTCCACCAGAATATCGCCGACGCCCAGCAACAGTATATGATACCCGCCGCCGACGTCCAGAATCACAAGATTGCCAACGGGCTGCCAATCCCGGGCCACCACCACCTTGCCTTCGAACGGCGCCGTAACGATGGCGTTACCGCGCGCAGCAAAACGCATGCCCTCGAAATATCCCCCTTCGGGGCGGGGCTTGCCGAACTGGCCCGTTAACCTTCCCGCAACCGGCGCGCGCAAAATGCCGCGGGCCTCGTCAAATGATCGTAGCGCAGCGAACGGTGTCGGGGCGGCTTCCTTGATGGTGGGCGGTGAGGGCGCCGCCAGAACCGGCGCTGCAACCTTGGGTGGCGGCGGTTTGATGCGCGGGGTGACGGTATGGGCGAGGCGCTCAAGCCGTCGCAGAATGTCGCGCAGGGAGGTGGCCTTGACCGCCAGGCGCGCCGTTTCCCGTTGCGCGGCGCGTGCGAGGCTCGCCGCAACGTCGCGTTCCTTTTCTTTTTCCGCCATCAATTCGGCGAGGACGTCGCGTCGTGCGGAAAGCTCGCGGTTGGTCGCGGCGAACGCCGCACGTTCAGAATCGAGCCGATCCGTTAGGTCGGTGAGGCGGTCGATGGCCTCGCGAAGGCGTTGGGCGCGGGCTTCAACTTCCGGCGCGGCGTCAGAAAGCAGCATGGCGGCGCGGGCCGCCTGGTTGGCGTCATCGGGCGAAACGAGAAGCGCCGGCGGGCGCGATAGCTCGAGGGACTGAAGCGCGGCGAGGACGTCGCTTAAGTTTCGGCTTTCCGCATTAAGCGCGGTCTGCGCCGCATCTTTTTCAACTTCCAGTTCGGCGATGGAATCTTCAAGCTCCGTAATGCGCCGCTCTGATTCTTGGATCGAATTCGCGGTTTCAATCATGCGGTGGCGCAGCGCCGCGACTTCCTGGTCCCGGGCTTCGGCTTCCCGACGCAGCCGTCGTTCTTCTTCGGCGCGGTCCTTAAGGCGGCGTTCGACTTCGGCGAGTTCGTCCGGATCGCCCTGCGCCGTCGCCGGCGCGGCGACGCCGGCCGCAATGGCAAGAGCGGTAAGGAGAACAAAACGGATAAAGGTCACGAGCGGTGATAGGGGTGGCCGGCGAGAATGGTCATCGCCCTGTATAGTTGCTCCGCTAGCATCGTCCTGACAAGCATGTGCGGCCAGGTCGCCGCGCCAAATGCGATGGTTTGTTGCGCCATTGCGATGACTTTCCTGTCATGTCCGTCAGCGCCGCCGATCAGGAAGGCGGCGCCCTTCGTTCCAGCATCGCGCAGGTCGCCGAGCATGGCGGCGAATTGTTCGCTTGAAAGGTTGCGGCCGCCTTCGTCGAGGACGATGGCGGCGTTATTGTCGGCGGCGGCGGCGAGCCAGTCGCCTTCTTTTGTCGTGCGCGCGGCGCCGGCAAGACCACGCGGCGCTTCATATTCGGAAAGGCTGGGTCCGTCAAAACCGCGACTCCGCCCGATGTCGCGCGCGCGTTTGAAGTAGTCTTCGGTGAGCGCGGCTTCCGGGCGTCCGCGCATTTTTCCGATCGCCGCGACAAGGACCCGCATCAGCGTTTGTCGCGGTCGTCGCTTACGCGTCCGCCTTTACGGGCGCGTGGGCGGCTTCGGACCAGACCCGTTCGAGATTGTAAAAACTTCGGACTTCGGGGCGAAAGATATGCACAATCACGTCGCCAGCATCGATCAGGACCCAGTCGGCGGCGCTTGCGCCTTCGACATGCGCGCGGCCAAACCCGGCGTCCTTCAGGCGGCGGACCACCTTGTCGGCCATGGCGCTGACATGGCGCTGCGATCGTCCAGACGCGATCACCATGTAATCGGCAATGTCGGACTTGCCGGCGAGCGGAATGGCGACGACGTCTTCGGCTTTGTCGTCTTCAAGTTCCGTCAAAATGGTTGAGAGAAGCGCCTTGCCGAATTCTTCGGGGCTAAGCCCCGCAAGCGCGCTGTTTGGCGCGTCTTCGGTCAGGTTTTGAGCAACCGCATCGCCATCACTGGCGACCAATCGAACAGCGGCCTTCCCGGCGGCCGCCGATACGCCGTTCATTGAACTCAGCGTAATCCTCCATATACGTCGCGGGGCAAACTCCCCCGCACCCGAAATATAAGCCTGTTCCGACCCCGCTCCAACCGGCCGGCGAAAAATTAATTGTTGCTTAAAAGGCACGCCGCGAACCACTGGTTCTCATCGGTCCAGACGGTGTCGAGACGCCAGGGCGTCTCGCCAAACAGGGTCTTTAGACGGTTAATAGAATATTTATGGGAATACTCGGTGTGGAGGGTTTCGTCGGCCTCGAAGGTAAACGCGCGCCCGTCGAGCACGATCTGTGTGCGCTTTTTCGCGCGCAGATGCATTTCGATGCGACAGTGCTCTTCATTGTAAAAGGCGTGATGTTCGAAATCCTCCATGCGGATTTCGGCGCCAAGCTCGCGTTGCATGCGGGCAAGGACATTGAGGTTAAACGCCGCCGTGACGCCCGCCGCGTCATTATAGGCGGCGTTTAAAACGTCTGTGTCCTTTTCAAGATCGACACCGAGAAGGAATTGCGCGCCAGGTCCCAGCGTCTCCCCGGCGCGACGCAGAAATCGCGCTGCAAACGCCGGCGTCATATTGCCGATCGTCGATCCTGGGAAATAGCCGAGCCAACGCGCCGGTTCAGGCAGGATGCCGGTCGGGATGCACACGTGACCGTGAAAATCGGCGCAGACCGCGGCGACGGGCAGATCAAACTTTCGCGCCAATGTCGACGCCGCGTCGATCAGGAAGTCCTTTGAGATATCCATGGCGACATAAGCCGCAGGACGATCGAGGCCGTTTAAAAGCCATTCAATTTTTTCACTGGCGCCGGACCCGTACTCAAAGACGGCGGCGTTTGGCCCGGGCGTTTCGGCAATCTCCCCCGCATTCTCCAGTAGGATCTTTCGTTCGGTTTGCGTCGGGTAGTATTCCGGCTGCTCGGTGATTTTCTTGAACAGGGCTGAGCCGCGCTCATCGTAAAAGTACTTTGGGCTGAGGCATTTCTGTTCTTTGGCGAGCCCCTCCATCACATCTGTGTGGAAGTCGCCGAGCGCTGGGTGCAAATCCAGGAAAAACGCGAGGGGGCCCATCGGCGCGGTGAGGTCGGGGCGGCTTTCGTCATGTGCGATGTGAGATTCTCCAGGACTTCAGGGTTTCGCGTTTCTGAGCGCGGTCGATGACAATGGATTGTCTGTGTCTGAGAAAAAAATCCAGGCGGGCGGTTCCCGCGAGAGCAGATCGCCGTCTTCAGGCTCGATACGGAAAGCCGCAAGCGTTTCGCCGGCTTCGCTCACTAGCGCCGCCTCGCCAAATCCCGGCCGATTGAATACGGCGATCGGCGCCAGCTCTGCGATGCGCCGCCAGTCTTTCCAATGATGAAAGTTGACAAGACTGTCAGCGCCCATGAGCCAGACGATGCTGACATTCGGATTGGCGTCTATGATCTGTTCCAGTGTATCGACCGTATACTGAAGACCGTGCCGCTGCTCGAAATCGCTGACAACGATATCGGCGTGATTGGCGACGGCGCGCGCCTGATGTAGCCTTTTTTCGTAAGCAGCGTAGATGTCAGGGTCTTTCAGGGGATTGCCGGGCGTCACCAGCCACCAGACAGCGTCCAGACCCAGGCGGTCCAGGGCAGCTAAGGAAATCTCGCGATGTCCCGCATGGGCCGGATTAAACGATCCGCCGAGAAGGCCGATCCGTCGACGCGACGGTGTGTTTGGTAACGGCAAATGCAGGTCCCGTTATGAGCTTGCGCCCAACATAGGGGTTCGCGAACGGGAATCCACCTTATGGGGTCCAGGCGTTGTCTTCGCTTGGCGCTGGTTCAGGATCTTCGCGGCCGAGAGCAATATCGGCGAGTTTGTAAAGCAATGGTTTGACGCCGTCGCCCGTAACGCCGGAAACCCGCAGCACAGGCGCGCCGGCGGCGTCCTCAAGCGCGTGCGCCTTCTCCTCGATGGCGGCGGGATCAAGCGCATCGATTTTGTTAAGCGCGACGATTTCTCTTTTGCCGCTAAGCCCGCCTTCATAGGCGTCGAGCTCTGCGCGCACGGTCCGGTAGGCGGCGGCGACGTCTCCTTGCGTTCCGTCGACCAAGTGCAGCAGCGCCGCGCAGCGTTCAACATGACCGAGAAACCGGTCGCCAATGCCAGCGCCTTCATGGGCGCCTTCGATTAGACCCGGAATGTCTGCGAGTACGAAACTCTGCCCTTCGCCGACGCGTACGACGCCGAGCCCCGGATAAAGCGTCGTGAACGGATAATCCGCAATCTTCGGTTTGGCGGCGGTAACCGCGGCGAGGAAAGTCGACTTGCCGGCGTTCGGCAGGCCGACGAGGCCGATGTCGGCGATCAGTTTTAGGCGCAGCCAGACCGTGCGTTTTTTCCGCCGGCTGACCGGGGTTGGCGTTGCGCGGCGCCCGATTGGTCGACGACTTGAAGCGCGCATTGCCGAAGCCGCCATTGCCGCCTTTCGCCAGCAAAACCCGCTCGCCCGGCTCGTCGAGATCGGCGATCAGGGTTTCTTCGTCTTCCTCGAAGATCTGCGTGCCTGTGGGCGCCTTGATGACGAGGTCGTCTGCGTCGGCGCCGGTGCGGTTCGAGCCTTCGCCGGGGCGGCCATTTTTAGCGCGGTGGTGCTGCTGATAACGGAAATCAATCAGCGTATTGAGGTTGTCCACAGCCTCGATCCAGACATGGCCGCCGCGGCCCCCGTCGCCGCCATTGGGCCCGCCGAACTCGATGAATTTCTCGCGCCGGAACGAGACGCAGCCGGCGCCGCCGGCGCCGGACTCCACATAGATTTTCGCCCGATCAAGGAATTTCATGCGCCGGGTTATAGCGTGCGGGGTCGCGCGCGCTACACCTTCGCTGCGATCAATTGATGCAAGAAGCCTCTGCGGCGCCTATGGTGCCGGTTCTTTGACGCCATCGCCGGAGCTTTGCATGCCTTCGATAGACGTATTGTTCGAGCCTTTCACGCTCAACGCTATGACCGTTCCGAACCGGATCGTAATGGCGCCGATGACCCGGAGTTTTTCGCCAGGCAATGCGCCCGGCGAGGATGTCGCCGCTTATTATCGACGCCGCGCCGAAGGCGAGGTGGGGCTTATCCTGACCGAGGGCGTCTCGCCGAACGATACGACGGCGACCGGTACGCCGAATGTCCCTAATATCTATACGGATGAAGCAAAAGCCGGCTGGGCGAACGTTGTTGAGGGCGTGCACGCCGCCGGCGGCCTCATCGGCATGCAGCTCTGGCATGAAGGTCCCATGCGTCGGCCTGACAAAACAGCCCATCCGGATATCGAATCCTGGTCGCCTTCCGGTTTTAACGTACCCGGCAAAATGCGCTGGGCGCCTATGAGTGAAGATGAAATCGAACTTGCGATCACGGAATTTGTCGACGCGGCGGTCGCCGCGAAAGAAATCGGTTTTGACTGCGTTGAGTTTCACGGCGCCCATCAATATCTGCTCGACAGTTTCTTCTGGGACAAGCTCAACCTGCGCGATGACAAATGGGGCGGCGACTGGGAAGGGCGGACCCGGATGGCGTGCGAGGTCATTCGCCGGACGCGCGCGAAAGTCGGCGCCGACTATCCGCTGATCATCCGTATTTCCCAATGGAAGCAGATCGACTTTGAGGCGAAAGCTGCCGTTGATCCAAAGGAATTCGGCGTCTGGCTGGGATTGTTGAAAGACGCTGGCATTGACGCCTTTCACTGCTCTCAGCGGCGGTTCTGGGAGCCGGAGTTCGAAGGCTCGTCATTGAATTGTGCTGGCTGGGCGAAAAGACTATCCGGCCTGCCGACGATTACAGTCGGTTCTGTCGGCCTGTCCGGCGAATTTACCGCCGCTTATGCAGGCGAGGCGTCCGAACCGGCGTCCCTCGATAATCTTATTGAGATGATGGAACGTAAAGAGTTTGACCTGATCGCCGTCGGCCGCGCGTTGTTGCAGGATCCCGGTTGGGTCAGGAAAATCCGCGACGGGCGCGAAGGCGAATTGATGACGTTCACAAAAGAAGCGCTTGGAAAGCTCTACTAAGAAAGGCGAAAACGCCAATGATCACTGTCCACCATCTGAACAATTCCCGTTCGCAGCGGGTGCTCTGGCTGCTTGAGGAGCTCGAGCTTCCTTATCGGATTGAACGGTATGAGCGCGACAAGACAACCAATCTTGCGCCGCCGGAACTGATGCGCGTTCACCCCCTCGGCAAGTCGCCCGTCATTGACGACAATGGCGCCGTCTTCGCTGAGACGGGCGCTATCGTTGAGCATATTATTGACGTCCATGGCGGCGGCCGGCTGCGGCCCGATCCGGATACGGACGATTTTCGCCGCTACAAATACTGGCTGCACGCCGCGGAAGGCTCATACATGCCGCCGCTTGTGCTGGCGTTGATGGTCGGCCGCATCGAGTCGGCACCGATGCCGTTTTTCGCAAAACCGATCGCTCGGAAGCTGGCGAAGGGCATTCGCGACGGCTATCTTGATCACACGGCGAAAGCGCTTTTCGACTACGCCGATGCGGAGCTTTCGGCGCGGGCGTGGCTTGCCGGCGACAATTTTTCCGCCGCCGATATTATTATGAGTTTTCCGCTGGAGACGGGCGTAACGCGCATCGAAGCGGCGAAGAAATCCGCGGCGATCATCGGTTTCCTGAAACGCATTCACGACCGGCCAGCCTATGTTCGGGCGCTGGAAAAAGGCGGGCCTTATGACTACGCCTGAGCGGCGTTCACGGCCTTGTGCGTGTCGCGCCATGCCTGCGCCAAGGGGCCGCCATGGTTTCGTCACGGCCGAAACCTAGCTAGGAGGCCCGTGACAGAGCGCCCGCCTGCGGGGCTTGCGGCGGCGTCGGGTTTTGAGAGGACGTAGACATGGATCTCGCGATGATGGCGGCGATTTCGTCGATTTGTGTGGAGGCGGCGACATTCGGCACCCCGGCGGTTGCAAATTCGACGGTGATTGCAGCGACCGTTGAGGCGCCGGCGATGGTTCTGGCGCAAGCGACAGACCGGCCGGCCGCTGATGAGGCGCGCCTTGATGACGGTTTAATGCCGCCGCCGGCGGAAGACATTGCCGATGCGCCCGTCAGCAACACCGATGACAACGTCATTTTGGATGAAGAACAATTCGCCGGACCACTGGCGTTTGAGGGTGAAAGCGATGACGCCGTCGTTGCGCGTCTGGTCGAGTATCTCGAAGGGATAGGTACGCTGACTGGGGATTTTACACAGATTGCACCGTCGGGCGCCGTTTCATCCGGCCGTTTCTTCCTGCGCCGGCCGGGCCTGTTGCGGTTTGAGTATGACCCGCCGACGCCGCTGCTGATCGTCGCCAATAGCGGTCTCGTTTATGTGCGTGACGATGAACTTGAAACAACGGACTCCTATCCAGTCGGACGCACGCCGTTGAAATTTCTCCTCCGCGAGAAAGTCGATCTTGATCGCGCCGAGATCGTCGCCGTCGATCGCGGCGTTGATACGGTTGCGGTCACGCTTGCGTCGCTTGAGGAAGAAACCGAAGGGGAGCTGTCGGTCATCGTGTCCGCGCCAGAGATGCAGCTCAAGCGCTGGATTGTTCGCGACTTGCAGAACGGTATTACCATCGTGACGCTCGATAACGTCGCGTCCGGCGAACGCCTCGCCAACCGGCTTTTCCGGGCTCCCGAGGCTGGCGGCCAGTTTCTTAAAAATTAGCAACTGCTTGGCGGAACCGCGTTCCCTCCGCGTGTTGCGGGGTCACAATCAAGCAAATTCTTTGCCGTGCCTATTGAAAAGTGGTCTGGTGATGCGTTAATGTAACAGTACGCGATTGGCGCTTACGTGGGCCGGCGTTGCCCCCCCGCTTGCAGGTCCAATAGCCCTTCGCGTCGCCGGAATATCCCCTCCCGGCGTAGGCGCAACAGCGCAGCTTGGCGTCCGATCTGACCAGGATCGGACGCCTTTTTCTTGTCGGTGCTGCTATAGGGGCGGTGGCGGGCCGATCGCCGAGAGTATGACAGCAAAGGTATGACTGACGGTGGATGACATCGAATTGGACGATCTGGAGCGGGAATTGCCGTCGCTGCAGGCCCTGACGCGGTTTGCGCGAAGCCTTGATCGCATCCCCTGGTTCGCCAATCTCGGTGAGCCGCTGACGCCGGGCGCGCGCGCCGCCGCGAGGCTTTATGCCGACCGGTTGGGCTTTCCCCACGCCGATGTCGCCATTCTCGTCGACTGGGACGACGCTGCGGCGGCGGCTGAAAGCCTCGACTGGCAGAGCGAGTGGTGGGAGGCGGAAGAGTTGCTGCGGTCGGACCTCACCGCAAAGGCCCTTGAAACCCTCTCTGAAGAGGCTCTCCAGATCGGGATGACGCTGATCGCCGACAAGGTGTCAGAGCCGGCGCGAGACGGCATGGAACAGGCGGCCGTGATCTTTGACGCCGATGACGAGGCCGCGCGCAATCTGGCGGTGGGCGCCGCGGTGCAAGCCGCCAACGGCGCCGCGCTCGTATTGCTGGCGAGCCAGGACCCGGCGTTCGAAATCGAGACCCACGCTTTTGCCGCCAAGTTTCAGCTCTTCGAATTCGGACGCTGGCCAGTCGCCATCACCGGTTCGTCTTTTAACCTGTTTTAGCGGCCGCTGATGCGAGCGGTATGACCTCAAGGCCCGCTGCAACCAGAAGGTAGGCGGCGATCACCGTCAGGACATATCTGAAGCCGCGTCTGAACACTTCTTCCGGCATCCGGCGCAGGGAGTGCGTGCCAAGCCAGGTGCCGAGAAATCCGAAGCCGAGAATTGCGAGGATTAGCCATACCCAGGGCGCGTAGGCAAAGCCGAGCACGCCGAACACCAGTATTTTCAGGCCGTGCTGGGCGACCATGCAGCTTGCGTGGGTGGCGACCATATTCAGCCGGTTGAGCTTTGTCGCCGACAGCATGGTGGCCGCTATCGGGCCCGTCGCGCCGAAAAACATGGTTAGAAAAGACCCGACCGCGCCGGTTGAGAAAAACGTGACCGGGCCGGGCGAAAACCCTCTCGGGCGCGGCCCCCAAATTGTGTAGAGGATGAAAATGGCGACGCCGGCCCGCAGCGCCCAAACGGGGAGCTCCACCGCCAGGCGCCCGCCAATCAGCGCGCCGATCACGCCGCCGCCGGCGAACCAGAAAACGATCGGCCAGATCGTATCCTTCATCTGGAGGATAAAGCGTCCGGCGTTTGAACCCAGCTGCGCGACGCCGTGCACCGGTACGACCGCCGGCGCGGGGAAGACGACGCTCATGACCGCAAGCAGCGCCAGCCCGCCGCCGATCCCGAATGCGGCCGTGAGCGCCGCGGCCAAAAAGGCTGCGATTACCGAAACAACGGCGGCCCATAGGGGTACGCCGTCCGGGAGAAAATGAATGGTCTCCATAAACTTGCGGTAGGGCCGGTCGCCTGATTCGACAATGCGCGGAACTGCTAAAAACGCGCGTGATCTCTTGCAGTCCCTTCGGCGGGTTGACGGCGCGGACGTCCGGCCCTACCTCGCGGGGCCCTTCCCGCTGATTGGGCTTTACGGGCGCCTTCATGAAAATTTCCACCTGGAACATCAATTCCGTCCGCCTGCGCATCGATCTGGTGACGCGTTTTCTCGCCGAAGAAAAACCGGACGTGCTGTGTCTTCAGGAAATCAAATGCCTGGAAGATAATTTCCCGTTTAAGGCGCTTGAGGGAGCAGGGTATGGCCATCTCGCTGTCTCCGGTCAGGCGGGTTATCACGGCGTGGCGATCGTATCGCGCCTGCCGCTCAAAAAAATTGAGAAGCGGAAGTTTTGCGGCAAGGGAGACAGCCGGCATATCGCCGCCAGTCTGCCCGGCGGCCTGCGTGTACATAATTTCTACGTGCCGGCTGGCGGCGACGACCCCGACCCGAAGAGCAATGATAAATTCGCTCACAAGCTCGCCTTTATGGACGAGATGACGGATTGGTTTTCCGAACTCGGGCCGCGCGCCAAGGCCATCGTTGTCGGCGACCTTAACGTCGCGCCGCGCGAACATGACGTGTGGTCCCACAAGCAGCTTTTAAAGGTTGTCTCCCACACGCCGGTCGAGGTCGAAAAACTCGGCCGCGTCATCGACTCGCACGGCTTTGTCGATGTGGCGCGCGAGATCGTTCCGGAGCCGGAAAAACTTTATACGTGGTGGTCCTATCGCGCGCGCGACTGGAAAGCGTCAAATCGCGGACGCCGGCTCGACCATATCTGGGTGAGCCCGGCGCTTAAGAAGGCCGCGCTCAAAGCTGGCCGCAAGGGATTCCGCATTCATGAGGATGCGCGCGGCTGGGATCGTCCGTCCGATCACGCCCCGGTGACGTTGAAACTCGCGCTTTAGGAGTCTCGAGTGGTCCGACTAGCTAAAATTCTGCTGATCGTTCTCGTGGCGCTGTGGGGTCTCATCGGCGCGGCCGCCAATCTTTCCCACCTAAACATCGCATACGAGGCAGTCGAAAACGTTACGCTCATGCCGACTTTCCCTGCGGACGCCGCGCCGCCATGGCGAACCGACAGCCCGGTCGTCGTTTGGGCGGGCGTCGCCCTTATCGTATCGGGTAAAGTTGCAGCGGCCATACTTTGCGGGTTCGGCGCTGTCGTGATGGTGCGGGAGCGCAAGGCGAATAGCTCGGCGTTTCAACACGCAAAGCGCTACGCGCTCGTTGGCTGCGCCCTTGCGGTGGCGATGCTTTTTGGCGGTTTTACCGTCATCGGCGAGTCGCTCTACGCTATGTTTCGCCATCCGGAACATGTTCAGGCCGGCGCCGGGGCGTTTCGCTATGGCGGGTTTATCGCGCTGATCATGATTTTTGTCGGCCAGCGTGACGCGGATCGCTAATCTTTCGTTGCAACGTGTTCGGTAAGCACGGCGACCAGCGCGTCGACATCGGCCTCGTCATTATAAAGATGCATCGAGACCCTGACGGCGCCCTTGCGCGTGTCGTGGGCGACTTCGGCTTCGGCGAGGTCGCGCGCCGTCGCCTCATAGTCCCTCACCCTGATCAGCGCCGCCGAGCCGCGAAGCCCCGTCCGGGTTGTCGAGAGAAACGCTTCCTGCGGCAGAGCGGCGAAAAGCCGATCAAGCAGAGCCTGATTGTAGGCGTAGATGTGATCGACGCCGCGCGCGTTTAGGATTTCATGGGCGGCGCAGGCGCCCGCGAGTGGAGCGACAGACGCCGTGCCGCCGGCATAGCGCGTCGCGCCCTCGGCGTATTCAAAACGGTGAATATCGAACTCGAACGGTTCTGCGTGGGAAAACCAACCGACATCGAGGGGCGCCGCGCGCGCGGCCGCATCCTCATTCGCCCAAAGCCATGCCGCGCCGGTGCCCCCGCAAAGATATTTCAGCGACGTGCCGACGGCGAAGTCAGCGCCCCAATCGTTCAGGCGAACAGGTAGGGCGCCCGCAGCCTGGGCCACATCCAGAAGCGAAAAGACGCCCCGTTCGCGCGCGCGCCGACAGATTTCCTCGCATGGCGCCAGCACCGAAGAGTTTGAATAGACTTGCGTGGCGACAACAAGTTGTACGTCGTCGTGGAACGCCGGGGCCCATGCGTCGGGATCGGCGAGACGCTCGCCGCCGGGGAGGAATACGAGCTCGTAGCCCATGCGCCGTCCTTGCGCGAGCGCGAAGCCAACGGTCGGAAAGTCATCCTCGGTCAGGACGATTTTTGTTCGCCGCGCGCGCTCAGGGAGCGAAAACAGCACGCGCGAAACGCCAGCGGAAACATTCGGCTGCGGACAAACGTCCTTCGCGTGGGCGCCGACAATCCCGGCGATCCCGGCTTTAAACCGGTCGATAGTTTCGAACCAGGGCGACCAAACTTCAAATCCATCCGTGCGCCAAGGACTGGCGAAGCCGGCGTCGAGGGAGGCCTGCCAGTTTTTCGGCTGGGCACCGACCGAATGCGACAAAAAGTAGTGCCGACGCGGCAGATGAAAACGATTCCGGTCCATAACTATCCCGCGAGACGGCGCAATTCATCGCGGCTCGCCGAGCCCGGCACGATAACGACGGGAATTGGACGCGCGGCGAGGTAGGCGGGATCCTTGCCGACGGCGGAAACGAGCGGGCCGGGACCGCTCGCCTCAGTCGACGCGCCAAGAAAAATAAACGCGATATCGTCATCTTCGCCGATCAGCTTGCGAATTTCTTCCGCCGTATCGCCTTCGCGCATAACAAGTTCAGGGTCTTCACCCGACTGTGCTTTCGCTTCCGCGGCGAATTCGTGGAGCAGGCTTTCGGCCGCTTCCTCTGCTTCGGCGCGCATGGTTTCGGCGACGCTCGCCCAATGACCGAACTCGGGCGGCTCCATCACGTGCAGCAGCGTCACAAGCGCATTGGAATTTCGCGCGCGGCGGCCCGCAAAAAAAGCGGCGCGGCGCGCTTCGTCGCAGTCCGACGCAACGACCAGAAATTTGATACGAGGGTGCGCCGCGGGCTGATCGGCATTCGATGGAGCCATAACGGGCCGGACCATGCCCTGAAAGGCGCCCCGCCGTCCACTTGCCCGGCATGGGAAATTCTCCGCGCCTTGACGAGATGGAACCGGCTTGGGTACCGCAAATGCGCGGAAGGATGGGCAAGGATGCGCGGATATTTCGGGATCGGGGCCGAGCGGATATCGAAGCCGATGAATCTCGGCGCTGTCCTGCGCACAGGTCACGCATTCGGCGCAAGTTTTGTTTTTTCGGTCGCCGCCCATCACCGGACGGGCGAGATCCATTACGCAGACACGGCGAAGACGGCCGGCGAAATCCCGTACTATGACTGGCCCGACCTCGGCGCCATGCGCCTGCCGAAGGGATGTGCGCTCGTCGGGATCGAGCTCGTCGATCACGCGATTGAGTTGCCAAGTTTTCGTCATCCGCTTAACGCGGCCTATATTCTTGGGCCGGAGAAGGGCGATTTATCGGACGAAGCGCAGGCGCTCTGCGAGCATATCGTCCGGATCCCGACAAAATTCTGCGTCAATCTTTCCGTCGCCGCGGCCATCGTCATCTATGACCGGCTGCTCGCACTGGGCGGCTATCCTGTGCGGCCTGTCGGCGCGGGCGGTCCGCCGCCGGTGGAAAACTGGCGGCCTCCGCGAAAGGCCTAACGCTCAACAAAAAACGCCGCCGGAAACCGGCGGCGCTTTGAATAATTTGCGCCTGTTGAGGCGATGCGCCCTAACGGCGGCGCGTCTTGCGCTTGGCTTTTTTCTTTGTCGCCTTGCGTTTGGCGGGCGCTTTACGTTTCGTTGCCTTGCGCTTGGCCGGCGCGGCGCCAGCGGCGTCCATTTTGTCGAGCGCCTCGGCATAGGCGGTCAGCGCTTTCATGAACGCAGCCTGTTGCGTCTTCGGCAGCGCGGCGAGCACGGCTTTGTCGGATTTGTTGACCTTGGCTTCTGCGCCCTTCAGCATACGGCGACCGGCCGCCGTAATTGAGACGGCGTTCGCCCGCGCGTCTTCTTTCGTGCGTTTGCGCGACAGAAGGCCCTTTTTCATCATACGCGCGATCATATCGGCGAGCGTCGAGCGGTCGATGCCGGTGTGGCGGACGAGATCAGTCTGGCTCAGGCCTTCATTTTGCGCGACCACATGCAGCACTTCGAATTGGCGCGGCGTCGGCCCGCTCGACCCGACATCTTTGGAATAGAGGTCGTGAGCATATTGCTGGGCGCGCCGCAGCAGGTGGCCGGGCGATTTCTTCAGCGAGTAAGCCATGTATGTGTCTCCGTATGAGGCTTTTGAATTTCCAAAACAGGAACGCCGTGTACATATTATCCCGGCGCTGCGCAACTCTAGAAACTGAGAAACCTGATAACGTTCTCGCCAGAAATGCGCTCGACGCGGATGTTCTGCGCCAACGAAGTTGGTAATGTCAACTAAACGCTGTGTTATCGGCTAAACTGCCACACCGCATGTCGATCATACGAGAATAGGCTTTGGGCGGACGATAATAGAATTGTGATTTCAACAAGTAGCGAGCGGACAATGACCGACAACGATTTTACGGCGCCGGATTTTGCGATGAAGGTTCCCGATGGCGACGACCGCGAGCGCGCGGTTTGCCGTCGCTGCGGGTTCATCGACTACAAAAATCCGAAAATTGTGGTCGGGTCGGTCGCCCTGTGGAAAGAAAGTATTCTCCTTTGCCGCCGGGCGATCGACCCTCGAAAAGGGTATTGGACGCTGCCGGCCGGATATCTCGAAATCGGCGAGTCCGCCGAAGACGGCGCCCGTCGCGAAGCCTGGGAGGAGGCGCGGGCGCGGCTCGCTCTTGACCGGCTCCTGGCGGTTTATTCCGTGCCGCGCATTTCGCAAGTGCAGCTTATGTTCCGTGCGACGCTCGAAAACGACGACATCACAGCGGGGCCGGAGAGCGCGGAGGTCGGCCTGTTTGATTGGGAAAATATTCCGTGGGGCGATATTGCGTTTCCGACAGTGGGCTGGGCGTTGCGCCACTGGCGCGAGACGCGGACCCGTGATGATTTTCCGCCATTCTCCAACCCGGTCGACGGGCTCTGACTAACCGGCCTGATCCGACTGCTCTCGCATATGCTTAGCGATTAGCGGCGCCTGGCTCGCCGTAAAAACCAAGCTCAGAATCGTGAAGCCGAAAGCCTTCAGTTTTACCCAGTCGCCTTCGCCGGCGCAGCGCGCAGCCTCAACCCCGCATTCGCCGAGGAGCCACGCCCAGGGACCCGCGCTCGTCGCGATCGACGGTTCCGGCGGGCAATCCTTCGTCAACCAACGCCACGCGACTTCATTGATGACGGCGAGCGCCAGAAAAAAGACCGCATACCGTATCGTCAATGTGCGCCAGACAGCATCGGGCAAATGCAGCGCGCCATCGAACACGATTTTCAGAAAATTGCGCTGTGTGGCGAGCCCAGCGACCAGGACGCCGCCGAACAGCAGATAGACAATCGTCGGCTTCATGTAGAAAAAAGTCTTGTTGTGAAGGACGAGCGTTAGCGTACCGAGAACGCCGATAATGACGCCGCTGACAAGAAGCATCGGCGCGATCCGGCGTTCTTTCCAAACGCTATAGGCAAAGGCGACGGCGAAGGCCGGCATGAAGGCCGCGACCGCCAGATACATTTCCGCGCCCTCTCGCATGCACCATTCGGCGCCGGCGATGTCGCCAGCGAGGCCAACGAGCCTGCGTCCGAAAAAATAGGCGGCCATAAAGACAAGTAGCGGCGCGAAGTCGACGGCGAATTTCGCCCCGCCGGTTAATCTTTTTCCGGATGCAGAAGTCGTCACGGCGTCATTTCCCTTTTCGCTTGCGGCGTATGCTCAATCAGCGCCAATGCCGGTCAGCGCGCGTGCAAATGCGTGTGCGTTAAAGGGTTGCAAATCCTCAACGCTCTCGCCGACGCCGATATAATGGATCGGTAGTTTAAACTTGTCAGCGAGGGCGACGAGGACGCCGCCTCGCGCCGTGCCGTCGAGTTTGGTCATGACGAGGCCCGTGACGCCAGCGATTTCCGAGAAGGCCTGCGCCTGACTGATGGCGTTCTGACCGACGGTTGCGTCGAGGACAAGCACGACGTCATGGGGCGCCGCCGCGTCGAGTTTTTTCAGAACCCTGACAATCTTGGCGAGCTCATCCATCAGGGCGGTTTTGTTTTGCAGTCGTCCCGCCGTGTCGATCATGAGGACGTCGGCGCCGGTCTGGCGCGCTTCATTGACGGCGTCGAAGGCGAGGCCGGCCGCATCGGCGCCGACATCGCGGGTGACGACCGGTGCGCCGGTGCGCGTCCCCCAGGCCGTCAGCTGTTCGATGGCGGCGGCGCGGAAGGTGTCGCCGGCGGCGAGCATGACGGATTTGCCGTCATCCTGAAATTTTCGCGCCAGCTTGCCGATGGTCGTCGTCTTTCCGGCGCCGTTGACGCCGATCATGAGAATGACATGAGGCTTGTTGTCCGGACTGGCGGCGAGGGGTTTTTCGAGCGGGCCGAGCGTGTCGGCGACGTCATCTGCGAGCGCTGCACGGACCTCCTCGTCGCTGATTTCCTTATCGAATTTGTCTTGCGCTAGAGCGTCGGTGAGGCGCTCGGCCGCAGCAACACCGAGATCGGCTGTAAGTAAAAGCTCTTCCAGTTCCTCGATTGTTTCGCTGTCGAGCTTGCGCTTGGTGAAGATGCCGGCGACGCCATCGCCGAGCTTTGTCGATGACTTCGACAAGCCGTTTGTCAGCCGCGTGAACCAGTTTTTCTTTTTGTCTTCGCCGGGTTGTTCGGACGGATCGGTTTCTTTGGGCGCTGCGGCTTGCGTCGGCGCGTCTTCCACAGCCGGCGCAGGTTCAATTGGCGGTGTGGGGTCGCGCGCATCGACATCTGTCGATGACCCAGGATCCGGGGGCATCGCGGACTCTTCAGTCGCCGCTGCATCATCCGGCGCGGCCGGCGCCGGATCGTCTTTTTTGTCCTTGCGGCCGAACAAGCCCGTCAGAAAATTCTTCGCCAAGCCCTGATCCTTTGTGAGAAAGTTTCTGTCCAGATTAGTTTATATTGCGAACAAAGCGCTCGATATCTTTTAATCGCCGCCTGCCTCAAACCGGATGGGCGTCGACCATGCCGCCGCGCCGCGCGCCGATTTTTAGCGCCGCAACATCGCCGGGCGCGCCCGCCGGCGCCGTCAGATGCGCGAGGGCGAAATTGCCGAGCCGCGCCCGGCCGCCGCTTTCAATGATGGCGACCTCGCGGCGTCCTTCAAGACCGTCCAGAAACCCATGCAACGCGCTTTCGGCTTTCGCGCGCAACCGGCCGGCGCGTTCCTTGATCACGCGTCTTTCCAGTTGCGGCATGCGCGCCGCGGGCGTTCCCTCGCGCGGGGAAAACGGAAAGACGTGAACATGTTGAAGGCCCGCCTCATCGACGAGGTCGAGGCTGCGCTGAAACATCTCTTCGGTCTCGGTCGGGAAACCTGCGATAACGTCCGCGCCGAACGCGACATCCGGACGGCGCGCGCGAATATCGCGGCAAAGAGCGATTGCCTGTTCTCGGCTGTGCCGGCGTTTCATGCGTTTAAGGATCAGGTTGTCGCCGGCCTGCAACGATAGATGTAGATGCGGCGCCACGCGATCGTCGCCGCAAATGCGCTCGAACAGCGCGTCGTCAATCTCCGCGCCGTCAATCGACGACAACCGCAACCGGTAAAGATCCGGGACGCCGTCCAGAACTGCGTTGACAAGGCTTCCGAGCGAAGCCGGCTCATTGAGATCGCCGCCATAGGAGGTGATATCAACGCCGGTGATGACAAGCTCGCGGGCGCCGGCGTCCACAAGGCGGCGCGCCTCGCGAACAACGACGGCGACGGGCGTCGATCGCGAATTCCCGCGCCCATAAGGAATGATGCAGAACGTGCAGCGATGGTCGCATCCGGTTTGCACCTGCAGGAAGGCGCGCGCCCGTTCGCCATAGGAATCGACGAGATGGTCCGACGCTGTGCGCACCGCCATGATGTCGTTGACCCGCATCACCGCCGGCGTGTCATTGGCTGACAAAGCGCGCCATTCGGCCGGGTCGAGTTTTTCGCGATTGCCGATGACCGCGTCCGCTTCCGCCATTGCCGCGAAGGTCTCGGGCGCCGTTTGCGCCGCGCATCCGGTGACGATCACCCGGGCGTTCGGATTTTCCCGTCGGGCCCGACGCACGGACTGACGCGAATGGCGTACAGCTTCATTGGTGACGGCGCAGGTGTTGACGATGACGGCGTCAGCGAGATCCGCTTCGCCCGCTAGACGGCGCATCGCAGCGCTCTCAAGGGCGTTGAGGCGGCAGCCATGGGTGACGATTTTCGGCGCGGCGGTCATGATGCGCGCCTATGTGGGGCAAAGCGTGCGGACGCACAAGGCGCGGAGTGTCAGGCGGACGCAACCCTCGGTCGCGCCCCGACCCGTGCGCTCGGCGCGCCTGCTTCCTGGGCGCCTTTGATCGCACGCATAACTTTGTAAAATTCGCCCCCCGCCGCATGCGCCATGACTTCACTTTCAAGAGCGCCGCCGTCGTCGTGATTGGCTTCGCCGTGCTCGGCGACGGCCTGCTCGATCAGGACTTCCGCCTGCGCCGGCGTCAGCTGGCCCGCGACCGCCATTTGCGCTGCGTAATAGGCGCGCTTTAGGGGCGTCGTTGCATCCTCCGGCGCCATCGCGTCCCGTAGCCGAAGAATATTCGCGCCTTCCGTGCGGACCCGCAGCTTTGTTTTCCGTTCGCCGTTTTCGACGACGACGCCATTGATCAGCAATTGTTCATGCGGGCGGAGTTTCAAGATCAGTCCGGCCATGAATAGTTCCCATTGCCCGCCGCCATGCGGTAAGCGGCGGTCGCATTACAACCTTAAATTGATTAAATTGCAACTAATAGTAGAAATGGTTTCACGGAATACGCGGCGGCCGGCCGGAAGCCGTTAGTTTTCCATGGCGAGAATGATGGCGAACCCGACCACCAAAAAGAGCGCGAGAGGGAAAAACGCGCCGATAATTGCCGGTAAGACCCCAAGTTTTCCAAGCGCCAGCGCGAGGTTTTCGGCTACGAAATAAGTAAATCCGAGGGCTGAGCCGGCGACCGCGCGTATCAACAGAACGCCCTGACGATGGATGCCGAACCCGGCGATGGCGCCGAGCAGGGGCATCACGAGCGTCGCCATGGGTTTCGAAAACCGGCTCAAAAAGGATGTCATCGCGTCTCGCGCATCGGCCCGGTCTTCGCGCAGTTGCTGGATCTTGCGTATGAGTTCGCCGAGGCCGGTCTGTTCCGGCTTCAGGGCGAGGGCGAACAAAAACTCCGGGTCAAGACTGTTCGTCCACACCGCGGTATCGGACTGCGTGACGGTAAGCGAACCGGATTGAAAGGAGCGAACATTAAAAAGGCGCCAGACGCCGTTTTCAAAACGCGCGGACCGCGCTTCGATGCCGCCTTCGGCGAGGCCTTCCTCATCGATGGCGTAGATAGTGAGGTCGCGCATCAACACCAGGTCGCCCGATCTCATGGCGCTTTCCGCCTTGATGAACTCGCCGTCAAACTTAACGCGGATATTCGTGCGCGTTTCCAAATCCTCCGGCAGGTCAAGCGCAAAATCATTCGCCTCCCAATAATCGAGCGCTTCGAAGGACCGCACTGTTACGGTTTCATGGAAGATAAAATGCATGATCACGATGAGCGCGCACATGACGCCGAACGGCGCGAGGACGCGATTCACCGACATCCCCGCCGCCCGCATGATGGTAATTTCGCTGGTGTGGCTAAGGCCGGCGAGCGTCAGGACGATCGCGAGAAGCGCCGCGAAAGGCGTAAACTGACTGGCGATTTGCGGTGCGCGCAGACTGATATAGCGCATCAGCTCTGCTCCGCCGGCGCCGTTGACCGCTAGTATGTCGCTCGACTTGTTCAACAAATCGAGCATTTGAAGGATGATCACAAAAAAAATCAGGAGGCCGGCAAAACGGACGAGAAACATGCGTCCTGCATAAAGGGTGAAAACGTTTTGCATGTTTATTCAGCAGCTCTCGGCGCTGTTTCGCTAGCTGGCGCTTCAGCGCCCGCCAGCCGCGGTGTTTGTTTCTGGCCGCGGGCGGCCACGCGCGCGGCCCGCGCCTGATCGATCGAACCGGCGTAAAGGGAAAGCGAAACCATCGTGAACACGGCAAAAATGCCCCACATGGAGATATAGGGCGAGACCTCGCCATTGCGCGCAACCACCGTCGCCCACTCCTCCAGCAACTCGTGATAGACAATCAAGATCGCGATGCCGATGACCGGTTTCAGCGACGACGTGCGGCGGCGCCCGGTGACGCCGGAAGCGATCGCCAGGATCGGCATAACCAGAAACGTCAGCGGATGGATCAGCCGCCAGTGAAGCCCAGCGTGATAGTCATCGAATAATGGCGAGGAGCGCGCATCGGGACCGGTCAGCAGCGCCAGTATTTCTCCGAATGTCGCTTCGCGTTCATCGCCGCCTCGCTCGGGGAACACTGCGATGGTGGGAAGCGCGACTTCAAGATCAAATGAGTCAAACTCGGACCGCGAAACCTGCAGACCATCCGGACTGAACAGCAGCGTACGGCCTTTTTCCAGTTTCAACAGCAGGATGGAAATATCGGGCGTCGTCGAAATCGCGCCTGACCGCGCGGTAATCGTCGTCTTGCCGCCGTCGAGGGTTCGCCGTTCAAGAAAAATTTCTTCCGCATTGCGTGTCTCCTTGTTGATGGAGCCAAGTCGGATCGTCACGCGGTCGGAGATGTCGACAAACTCGCCAGCGGGAATCTTGATGCCAAGCGCCCCGCTCGTCACGTCGAAACGTATCTGCCGGTATTCGTAACGGGCGAAGGGCTGGATGTAAGACACGAGCAAAAAGTCGAAAACCATCAACAGCAGCATCAACATGTAAACGGGTCGCAACATGCGCCCGAAGGAGGCGCCGCTGGAGCTTAGGGCGTCGAGCTCGCTCGAAAGCGACAGATTGCGGAACGCGAGCATCACGCCGAGGAAGCCGCCAAGAGGGAGCGCCAGTCCGAGATAGTGCGGCAACAGGTTCGCCAGCATGCGCCAGACGACGCTCACCGGTCCCTGCTCGGCGAGGACAAAGTCGAACAGCCGCAACATCTGCTCCAGGAGCAGCAGCGCCCCTGCCACGCAAAGCGCCAGGATAAGCGGCGTCATGACGGAGCGTAGGATGTAGCGGTCGATGAGACTCATGAAGGCGCGGGGGCTCGGATCAGAATTCTTCAAATGTCGGGCGCTGCTGATGCTTTGCAGCGCAAGGGCCCCGCGTCTGTAGCGAATTCCGGGCCATTGCGGAAGCGGCGGCGGCGCCGGCGCGATTAGCGGATGGGGGTTGATCGGGCGAGCGGGGCCGTAACAGCGAACAAAATCGCGTTAAAAAGCTGGGAGAGGCCGGCTTCGGCGACCAGCATCCCGGCGACGGCGGCCTCCGGCATGCCGACAATGGGCGACAGGGTCAGGGCTGCGGTGAGGTAAACAACGTCCTGATTGGGCAGGAACGGGATCCGGGATAAAACGAGCTGCATGGCGATGAAAATGAGCCAGGCCTGTAATGGCGCGCCCGGCAGCGCCGCCGCGTACATCGCCGCATGAAGACCGATAATCAGGATCTGCCGGACGCCGTGGACGCTCAAGAGCACCGGCATGACGCCGGGCGGCAGCGCAATCAATCGCCGCCGGAAAATCATCACCAGGATGGCGAGCGTTGCAGCGCTCAAAAACGCCAGCGCAAATAACAGCCCGGCACCCGGGAAGGCTTCGAGCCCCGCTCGCAAGCCGTCGGTCGCCGCGAGAAAAAAGATCAACAGTACGGTGGCGCTGTTGGACGTGAAAGCGGAGAGGAGATTGTTGTCCTTGACGCCGACAATGATTTTCTTGTCTGAGAGATTCAGGCGCCGACGCGCCCAGAGCGTCAGGAACGCCTCGCCGGAATAGCCCATGACGGCAAAGTTGTAGACGCGCTTTCGGATGAACACGAAAAAGTGTTTCAGGAGCGGCGCCTGCCAGACGATTTCGTAAATCGCAAGCTCCGACACGGGCAGCGCCAGAAACCGCAATACGAAAAACAGATAGAACCACGGCGATTGCGGCAGGTTGTCGAGCACCTCGCCCCAGCCGACATTGGTCAGGCGGTAGAGCAGGTAGGCGACGACGCCAGCGAAAATCGTGTAGCGAATGACCTTCAGCGCGCGCTGAATGTCTTCGCGTTCGCGCAAGGCGGCCCAGCGGGTGCGCATGCGCATTCCGACAGCCGCCCAGTCGATCAATGCCATGCGCGGTTTCTTTTCATTATCCGACCAATTAGAAGCGGCCCGGGCGACAGAAAACCACAGCCGAGCGCGACGAAGCATGGATGCCTACAAGACCGAGACTGATGGGGCAACGCCGCGCCGGCCGGGCGCGGATGATCTGACGTCAGGACGCTTGCGCTGGAGCGTCGTTATCCCCGCTTATAATGAAGAGGATTTCCTTCTCGCCACCCTGAATTCTCTGTTGGACCAGACCGTTTCGGACGCCGCCATTATTCTTGTCGACAATAAATCGACGGACAATACCCGCGCCATTATGGAACAGGCCGCGCAAGCCCGGGCCGACCGCGACATCCGAATTCTGTCCGATGATCGACCAGGGCGCATTCAGGCGCTTGAAACCGGCATCGCCGCGGCCGACACGGAATTTGTCGCGCTGTGCGATGCGGACACGATTTATCCGCCGGAATATCTGGCGCGCGCCGAGCGATTATTTAACCGGGGCGAGGATGTGGTCGCGGCGTTCGCTTTCGGGGTTTACTCCGACGCCGGCCCGTTCGCCGCCTGGTTCACCAAGACCAAGGGAGCCGTTGTGGCGTGGCTGCTGCGAAATCAGGGGCATACCGGCGGGTATGGTCAGTGTTTCCGTATGTCGGTGATGAAAACGACCGGCGGCTATGCGCAAGCGATCTGGCCGTACACTGTCGCCGATCATGAATTGTCCCACCGGGTCGCTAAGCATGGGCGTATATTATACGACCGCAACCATTGGTGTCTGACCTCGGCGCGTCGCGCCGATCGCGGCCGCATCGATTGGACCCTCGCCGAACGACTAATGTATAATTTCATGCCGGCCTTCGGGCGCGACTGGTTCTTCTATTCGTTTCTGGAACCGCGCCTCAAAGCGAGAAAGTTCTTTAATTCCAATTTGCGCGATCGCGATTGGGAGGGCCAAGAGACGCCTTAGGCGGCGACCCGGGCGACGCGCTTTTCTTCGGCCAGTTTGGCGTAATGGCCGAATAGGATCTCAAAATGATCCGTTGGCGTATTAATTCGCCGAGCGCCGGCGCGCGCCGCTAGCGATAGCGTGCGCCAGTCGCGATCCCTGATCCGCGTCATGGCCGCGTGAAGGGCGCCCGCGTCGCCAGCCCGATAGGTTTCCGCATAGGTCGGATGGGTCAGCTCCGCCGCGCCGCCCATGTCCGGCGCGATGAGGGGCAGGCCTGAAGCGAGCGCTTCGGCGACGACGAGACCAAATGTCTCCGCCGCGCCGCCATGGAGAAAATAGTCGCCGCTGGCGAGCAAACGGGCGAGTCGGTCGCGGTCGCGAACCGGTCCCGCCACATGGACGCCCGGCGCATCCGCCGCGCGCTTTTCAACCGTACGTCGCGCCGGCCCGTCGCCGATTAGGTAGAGCCCGGCCGGATGGTCTTTTGCAAAGGCTTCAAAGCCGCGAATGAGCGTGCCGATCCGTTTTTCGGGATGATGCCGGCTCACCGCGACGAAGAGCGTGGCGTTCGGATCGCGCACGCCGCAGGCGAGCAGCATTTCGTTACGCGCCGCTTCGCTTCTGAGTTCGTATGAGAAAAGCGATTTATCGACGCCCATGGGCGCGTGGACGGTTCGCTTGACGCCAAAATTTTCAAGCCGCGCCGCGAGCCAGTCGCCGCCGACGACGACGGAGTCAAAGCGGTCCGTCAGGCGGCGCAAATACGCCCAGAACCAGAAACAGAGTTTGTCTACGGCGCGCGGGCTTAGAAACGGCGTCAGAAATGTCTGTGGATACACTGCAACCGGATCCTGATGGGCGAACATGACCTTGGGCGCCGCGCCCTCCCAGCCGGCGGCGATCCATGCGCCGCGCCAGGTCGACGATGCTTCGACGAGATCGGGGCGTAATTCATTGAGAACCTGATGCACCGGCGCCGACCGCCAGAAGATGTGGTAACGCGGATCGGGCGCAAGCGTCGGCGATTTTACCCAGATCACCTCTCCGCCCCGCCGCGTCTCGCGGCGATCTTCCGGACCTGGCGCAATGATGCTGACCCATTGTCCGAGGCGCGCAGCGGCGTCGAGCTTCTGGTCGATATAGGTTTTTACGCCGCCGCCGTGCTCGCTGTAGAACTCGCAGATATCGGCAATCCGCATCATCGACCGACCTTTATGGTTTCTTTCCGTTTCATGATTTCGGTTACGCCGCCTTAGGCAGTGCGGCGACCGATCGCGGCGCGTCGGCGCCGCCTGCAAACGCCGCCATAGCGTCGCGGTAATTGTTGATGAGATCGTCAAGCACCGCATCCCACGAAAAGGCGAGGGCTTTCTTGCGTCCGGCCGCGCCCATCTCCGCGCGGAGGGTCGCGTCGCCGGCAAGGCGCGTCAGTTTTTCCGTAAAGGCGGCGACATCCGCTTTGGCGATGAAGCCAGTCGTCCCGTCGTCCACCAGCGACAAGCTGCCGGCGGCGTTGGCGCAAAGGGCGGGCAGGCCCGACGCCATGGCTTCGAGCGTCACCTGGCCGAAGGTTTCGGTGATCGACGGATTGAAAAAGATATCGCTGCTTGCATAGGCGCGGGCGAGATCTGAGCCGCCCTGATGGCCGAGGAAAACGCCATCGGGACAGCGCTGTTCGAAATAGTCCCGTTCCGGGCCGCCGCCGACAATCAGCGTACGCAACCTCGGATGGGTTTGCCGCGCGGACGCGACGCTTTGCGCGAAGTGGTCGATGCCTTTTTCAAGCACCAGCCGGCCGACAAAAAGAACAGCAATATCATCGTCGGCGAGACCGACCGACTGGCGCCATTCCATGTCGCGTTTTTCCGGATTGAACAACGCGCTATCGACGCCGCGGGTCCACAGCCGCATCTCGCGGCCTATGCCGTCACGCAAGAGTTCGTCGGCCATCGATTGCGACGGCGGATAGACATGTTCGCAGCGGCCGTAAAAATACCGCATGTACTTGGTCAGATATTTCTCCGCCCATGCGGCGCCGTAATAACGCGGATAGGTGTCGAAGCGCGTGTGAAACGAAGCGACGGCCGGAATATTGTTTTTGCGCGCATAGTTCAGCGCGCCAAGGCCGCCGAGATCCGGCGCCGAGATATGTATGAGGTTCGGTGAAAACTCCCGCAGGCGCTTTTTTGCTTCGCCATAAAGGCCGACGGCGATCCTGTATTCCGGTCGCCGCGGCGCGGGGCAGGATGGCAGCGACACTAGGTCGCCGGCGTGGTCGAGATAACTGTCTTTTGACGTCGGCGCGAAAACGAGCACATCGTGGCCGCGTTTTTCCAAATGTGCGACCAGCTTATTCAAGGCGCGCACCGGACCGTCCATGACGTAATTATAGTTGCCGGAAAAGAGCGCCACGCGCAGCTTGTCCGTTGCGGCGTGCAGCGTCATGGCGCACCGCCGTCGCGCTGCACTTGCGAACGAAAATCGATTATGGCGCGCGCGATCATTTTTCCAGCCGTCCTTCAACCCAGTCCCAGAAAAGCGCGGAAATATCCGCGCCGCCGAAACGGCGGACTTCCTGAACCCCCGTTGGGGAGGTGACGTTGATTTCGGTCAGGTAGTCGCCAATGACGTCGATGCCGGCGAACACAAGACCGCGCTCTTTCAGCGCCGGGCCGATCCGATCGCAGATTTCCTGATCGCGCGCATTCATTTCAACCGCCTCGGCGCGTCCGCCAACATGCATGTTGGAGCGTGTTTCGCCTTTCGCCGGCACGCGATTGATCGCGCCGACCGCCTCTCCGTCGAGAAGAATGATGCGTTTGTCGCCGCTCGACACCGCCGGAATGAATTTCTGCGCAATCATCGGTTCGTGATAGGTCTGTACAAAGAGTTCTAACAGGGCGTTGAAATTTCCGTCGTCCGGCTTCACCCGAAACACCCCTTCGCCGCCATTGCCGTAAAGAGGCTTTAAGATGATATCGCTATGCTCACGCCGGAAATCTCGCACGGAATTCATATCACGGGTGATCAGCGTCGGCGGCGTGAGACCTTCAAATTCTGTTACGAAAAGTTTCTCAGGCGCATCGCGAATGGCCCGCGGATCGTTAAGAACCAGCGTTTGCGGCTGCAGCCTCTCCAAAATTTGAGCGGCCGTGATGTAGGCCATGTTGAAGGGCGGGTCCTGACGAATGAGAACGACATCGATTTCGCGAAGGTCCTGCAGCGTCGGCGGTGAAAGGTTAACGTGCTCGCCTTGCTTGCGTTTGATGGCGTCGATTTGTTGCGTGCGGGCCCGCACCGCGCCATCGTAGAGGTAAAGCGAGTCCGGTCCGTAAACAGAGATCTGATGGCCGCGGCCGAAGGCTTCGAGCGCCATGTCGAATGTCGTGTCCGCATCGACATCGACCTGTTCGATCGGGTCCATCTGGATGGCGATTTTCAGCATGGGGCGGGTTTTCCTTGATTTATCGTTCGTATTATTGCGCATCGCCGGGCGCGCGCGCGACAACATGGCTGACGACTTTGTTGACGCCGCCGACGGTGCGGGCGAGCGAGACGGCTTTTTCGAGTTCGCCTTCCGTGCGCGCCGCGCCGATCATGTAGACGGTTCCGCCGGAAACGGCGATTTTGTATCGGGTTGATGTGACATCGCCGTCGGCGATCAGCTTGGCCTTCAGCGTCTGGTCGATGCGGGTATCGGCAAGGCCTTGTCCGAACGATGTCCGGTCGCCAACGAGGATCTCGTCGATGACTTGTTCGACGCCGTCCGCTTTCCACGCATTTTCGATCAGCTTGGCGCGGCCCGCTTCGGTACGCATGGTGCCGGTGAGCATCAGGCGCCCCTCAAACAAAGTGATATCGATATCGCCGTAATCAAAGCTGCGATCGGTAAAGAGAACGCCTTTCAAGTCCGCATTGCCGGCGAGATCGGAAAAGCTATCGTCGAGCGAGCGACTGGACGCGCAGGCGGCGGCTGTCAGAATCGCGAATAGAGCGAGCGCCATGCGAATTGGGGTCGTTATCATCATGTCACCTTCGGTCCTTTGGGTTTCAAAACGGCGTCTGGTTCCTGAGCTGGTTCTCTATTGGCGACGAGCGCGGCTCACTCGCCTATCCGCCAGGCGCCGCGCAGATGCTGAACGCGCCAGGGCGCGATCGCGACGATATCGTAACGCATATTGCAATCGGCAAGGCGGGGTTGGCGTGCGATGAACATATCGGCGGCCTTTTCAATACGCCGACGCGCCCGCGGCGTGACTGCGCCGACCGCATCATCAAGGGCCGCGCGGGTTTTGACCTCGACAAAGGCGACGATTCGTCCGCGCCGGGCGATTAGGTCAATCTCGCCCGTGTGGGTCCGATAGCGGCACGCCAGAATACGATAGCCTTTGAGCTGCAGAACCAAAGCCGCCGCCCATTCAGCGCGCCGTCCGGACCGTTCAGAGCGCCGCCGCGCCGCCCTTTGATCCTTGGCGCCGGCGGTCACGATTTATCCCGAAGCGCCGGGTCTTGCCGAAGCAAAAGCGCGCGCTCATAGGCAACGCGCCGCGGTATGTTGAGCGTTTCAGCCGCCGCCGCCGCCGCCTCTTTGACGCTCATCTCGCCAAGGGTGTTTTCAAGAAAGGCGTCAATGTCCGCTTCGGCGGTCGCGGTTTCCGGTGTCGGGAATACGAGAACAACGATCTCGCCCTTTGGCGGCGCGCTTGAATATTCCTCCGCCAGCGCCGTAAGGGCGCCGCGACGAAACGTTTCATGAATTTTTGTCAACTCGCGGGCGACGACCGCGTCTCGGTCGCCGAGCACCGCCGCCATGCCGGCGAGACTGTCGGCGAGCCGTTTGCCTGTTTCGTAGAAAATCAGCGCGCCGGGCGTGTGTGCAAATCCTTCAAAAAATTTCTTGCGCGCAGATTTTTTAGACGGCGGAAATCCGCCAAACGTAAATCGGTCCGAGGGCGCGCCGGATGCGCTTAACGCAGCAATGACCGCCGACGGTCCGGGAACCGGGAACACGTCAATGCCGTCCTCGCGCGCTTCGCGCACCAGTTTATATCCGGGATCTGCGATTAGCGGCGTGCCGGCGTCGGAGACGAGACATATGGCTTCGCCGTTTCGCAGCCGGTGCAAAATCTCCGGCCGGACCCGTTCCGCATTGTGGTCCTGATAGGCCGTGCGCGGCGTTTTGATGTCATAGGCGGCGCAGAGCTTTGCGGTCTGACGCGTGTCCTCGCACAATATGAGATCGGCCTGTTTCATTGTTTCAACGGCGCGATAGGTTATGTCGCCAAGATTGCCGATCGGCGTCGCTGTCACATAAAGGCCCGGTTTAAGGGATATATTCTCCGCTTTCATAAGGTCTTGATGGGGCCGGCGCGGGGCTCGCGTCAAATCATGGGCGCCGCCGGCGCCGAGCTTGTTTACCGGCGCGGCGTGCCGGGCTAGTTTCCGCGCGGCCGCCAGGGGCGTCGGCCGGTGTAAGAGATTTGGGACAGAGGGATTTGGGACATGGGTTTTAACGTATCGGTGTTGTTGAAGGCCGGCCTATTGGCGGCGGCGTCCGCCGCGCTTGTCGCTTGCGGAACGTCTGCGCCGTCTCGTCCCTCCGGACCTGTCATCGCCCAGCCGGAAGACCGGCCGACTGTCGAGCCGTTCCCTGAACCGGAATTTGAGGAGCAGCGGCGCTACGATCGGCGCGGTTTTGTCCGCCCGCGCCATCTTGGCGATGAAGAGCCGGTGCGCGTGGGGCTGCTCCTTCCCTTTACGGCGCCCAACGAGGCGGCGCAGAAAGTCGCCTCGGCGATGTTCGATGCGGCGCAGCTCGCCGCCTTCGACGCTGGCGACAACCGTTTTCTCCTGATCCCCAAAGATACGAAAGGCCGGCCCGACGGCGCCGCAGCGGCGGCGCGTTCGGCGCTGGCGGACGGCGCGGAAATAATCCTTGGCCCGCTTTTCTCGGAGTCGACGGCGGCGGCGGCGCCGGTCGCCCGGGCGGCGGACGCGCCGATGATTGCATTCTCATCCGACCTCAAAGTCGCGGGCGACGGAGTCTACCTGCTGAGCTTCCCGCCCGAACTCGAAATCCAGCGCGTCACCGACTTTGCGATGCAGCAGGAGATTACCCGGTTCGGTCTGCTTGCGCCGCTCTCAGAATACGGCTCGCGAGTTTCCGGCGCCTTCGCGCAGGAAGTCTTTTCCCGCGGCGGCGTGATCGTGCACGAAGAACGCTATCAGCAAGAACCGGAACTGATGCTGGAGCCGGCCAAGCGGCTTGCGCGATATTCGGAACAAATCGTTCCGCTCGAACTGCGCCATGAATTTGAAGGCGACCGTTCCGCCGTTGACCCGTCGCCCGACGAAAAAACTGGGTACACGGAAGGGTATCAGGCGGTGTTGATGCCGGAACAGGGCACGCTATTGCGCGCGCTCGCGCCCCTGCTTCCCTATTACAATGTTGATATCACACGCGTGAAACTCCTCGGGGTTTCAGCATGGAACAATCCGCGGCTAACCCGGGAGCCGGCGCTCCGCGGCGGCTGGTTCGCGGCGCCGGATCCGGCGATTACGCGCAATTTCGAAGACCGGTATGCATCCGCTTTCGGCGCCCCGCCGCCACGCCTTGCGTCGCTTGCTTACGATGCGACGCTGCTCTCGGCGCGGCTTGGCGCGACGCAACGCAGACGCAGCCGGTTTTCGGTGAACGCCATTACCGACCCAAACGGGTATTTCGGCGCCGACGGCCTCTTTCGTTTGAATAGGGACGGGTCGGTTGAGCGGGGTCTCGCCATTCTCGAAATCCAGCCCGGCGGCATTCAGGTTGTCGATCCCGCGCCACAAAGTTTCGCCGCCGGTTTCTGAGCGACCGTCAATCCTTCATCAGCAGTTCGGCGCGCACCCGCAACATGCGCGTCGCCAGCGTCACCTCCGCCATAAACAATGACAGGCCGCCAATCAGGGCGATCATGGCGCCGATGAACAAAAGTCCGACAACGGCGCCGAGCCGCAGACTGGCGAGATCCGTAACGAACAACGCGGCGACGAGGACGCACACCAACAGCGCTGAAAACGAGAATAGGAAAATAGAGCGCTGCGCCAGTTTCATGCGTCGATCGAGGACGCCAAGTTCATCGCGGATGCGCGGCGCGTCGTCATTGTCGAGCGCCGCCAGCAGTCTTTCTTCGAGCGTTCGGGCGCGATCCACCGCCCGGCCAAGGCGCGATGTAACGACGTTAAGAAGGGCGCCGATGCCGGCCAGCAGGAACACCGGCGCGACAGAAAGCTGAATTGTATGGGCGACGTCGGAAAGCGCGTTCATGGGCGGGCTCCAATCCTATCCGATTAGTTCGTAAATCAATCTGTTCAGGACCGGCCGCCCTGTTTCGGACGCACGCAACGTTCCGCATTCCAGGATAAGAAAGCCGTCCTCCGTCAGACGGCGCAGCCGTGTTGTGCGGGCCTCGTCGCGATAGAAGTGATCATCCGCATAGAGCGGAACGCCTTCGGCGAGCCGTAATCCCATGGAAAGACGTTCGATCAATTGCCCCTCGTCATCAAGCGCCTCGCATGATTCAAGACCGGTTCCGCGGTCATCGACCTGCGTGAGATATCCACCCGGGCGGTCGACGGCCTTTGTCGCCACACGGTCATGCTCAATCGTCACCCGGCCATGAGCTCCGGGTCCGATCCCAATATAGTCATGATAGCGCCAATAGATGAGGTTGTGCTGAGACTCATGGCCGGGTTTTGCATGATTGGAAATTTCGTAGGCGCCAAGACCCGCCGCCTTTGTCATCTCCTGCGCGATTTCATAATGGCGCGCCTGAACATCGTCCGCCGCCGGCGACCAGCGGCCTTTTTCAACCTGCGCCGAAAAGGCTGTCCCTGGCTCAATGGTCAATTGGTAGAGCGACAGGTGCACCGGCGCAAAGCCGAGTGCTTCTGACAGCTCTGCGCGCCAATCGTCGTCGCTTTGGCCGGGCCTGCTGTAAATCAGGTCAAAGGTCGATGCTGCAAATATTTCCTGAACCATGGCGGTGGCGCGCCGTGCTGACGCTGCATCATGGTCGCGGCCCAAAAATTTGAGCGCATTGTCGTCAAAGGACTGAACGCCGAGGGACAACCGGTTGACGCCTGCGGCCGCAATGGCGCGCAAGCGGTCCTCGCCGGCGTCATTGGGATTGGCCTCCAGCGTAATCTCGACCTTGTCATCAAGACCGAACAGACGCTCCGCGGCCGCAATGACATCGGCGATCACGGAAACCGGCGCTAGCGACGGCGTGCCGCCGCCGAAATAGATGCTAGACAGCTTTCGCCGTTCGATGCGCGCCGCCCAGTATTTGAGATCTGCGACAAGCGCCGCCGACCAGGCGTCTGCATCGACGCCGCGGTCGCGATACACATTGAAATCGCAATAAGGACAGATCGCCGCGCAAAACGGCCAATGGACGTAAAGACCGAGCGGCGTCACTTCTCGAGCGCCGACATGACGCGTCGCATGAATCCGTCAAAGAGCGGGACGGTGAAGGCGTTGTCGCCATGGGACAGCGAATAGATCATGCCCTTGTGAATAAGCATGGCGCGAATTGGCGCCACGGCGCTGACTTTTTTGCCGAGAATATCGGCGATATCGCCAGAGCGTTGCGGTCCGGGCCCGAGTTCCGCCATGGCGCGCAGATATCGTTTTTCCGACGGGGTAAGGCGATCAAACCGTACACGGAAGAAGCTGGCGTCAAGTTCGGCGAGCGCCGCGACCGTCGCGCGGTTGACGTCATCCGCCGTAATGACGGGACCGTCGGAAATGTCCCAGCTATGTTTGCCCCACTCCTGCAGGAAATAGGGGTAGGCTTGCGTCTGCTCGAGGATTTCGGCGATGGCCGCTTCCTCATAGCGCGCGCCTTCCTCTTGCGCCGGATTGACGAGGGCGGCGCGCGCAGCGTTGGCGTCGAGCCTGTTGATTTCAATGAACTCAAACAAGCGTTCGGCGTAGGACTTCGCCCGTCCCATCTGTCCTAGAAGCTGCGGCAGGCCCGCGCCGACCAGCGCCGTCGGCGCGCCATACTGGCTGACCTTGTGCAGGGCGGAGATGAGTGCGGCCAGTTGCTCCTCCGGCACGTATTGCAACTCATCGATAAACATGACGAAGGCAGTCTTGCGTTCTTGCGCGGCCTCACCGACGGCGCGCAACAAGTCGGCGAGGTCGGCGTCGAGATCGCCAGAATCGGCGAGGCCAGCTTCGGTCTCGAAATCGAATCCGACCTCGACGTCTTCATATTTCAGCTTGAAGGCGTTAATGAAGCCGGCAAGCGCGCGCATCGCTCTCGCCATTCCCGCCTTCGCCGCTTCGCCGCGATTGAGGCGCAAGAGAGCGGCCCGAAGCACCGGCGCGAGGACGCCCGGCAGGCTTCGCCCTTCCGGCGCCTCGATGGCGATGGCGGAAATGCCGCGCGCCTCGGCGTCGATACGGATCTTGTTGAGCAACACGGTTTTGCCGACCCCGCGCAGGCCGTAAAAAATAAAACTGCGAGCGGCGCGCCCGGCGCGAATGCGGTCAAGAGCGATCGCGGCGCGTTCCACAATGTCTTCGCGGCCCGCCAATTCAGGGGGCGCGGCCCCGGCCCCGGGAGCATAAGGATTGCGACGAGGGTCCATTTATATAAAAATTATCCTAAGTTATGAAATTTCCATAACTTATAGGAACCTTCCTATAAACCGGCAAGACACGCCTCTGTCAGGCGTTTAAAAGCGCGCGCCCTGTGGGAGAGCGCCTGCTTTTCAGCCGAGTCCAATTCGCCGAAGGTCTTCTCGAACCCGTCAGGAACAAAGATTGGGTCATAGCCAAAGCCCTGATCGCCGCGGGGCGGGAAAGAAAGCGCGCCGCTGACGGCGCCCTCGAAAAACTCCTCATGGCCATCAGGCCAGGCGAGGCAGAGGACGCAGATGAATTTCGCCGAGAAATCCATCGTATCAGCGTCCTTAAGCGCCTGTTCCACTTTGCTCATTGCGGCGCCGAAATCTCTCGGCGACCCAGCCCAACGGGCTGAATATATCCCGGGCGCGCCGTCCAGCGCTGCCACCGCGAGACCTGAATCATCGGCCAAAGCGGGCAACCCGGACGCCTCCGCGGCTGCATGAGCCTTGATCGCGGCGTTCTCGGCAAAGGTTTTTCCGGTCTCTTCCGGGTCGTCGAGGCCCATCTCCGCGGCCGATGTCGCCGTGATGCTATAGGGCGCCATCAACTCGTTGATTTCTTTAATTTTTCCGGCATTGTGCGTGGCGATAATCAGGCGTTTTGAGGCCAGTTTGCGCACATTTTCGCCCATGTTTTTATCCCTTATCGAAAAAAAATTATCGTTTTTCGGCAAAAAAGACTTGCATCGTTTTTCAATAAGTGTATATCGATAATCAACAAGACGACGGAACTACCGACGCACCCATAAAGCCCGCAAAGAGGCAAAAAAAAAGCGGCCGGACGAACCGACCGCTTAAGAAATCAGAATGAGTTGCGTCAAACCAACACGGGAAAAGAAAAGGAGAAACCCCATGTCACGCGAAAACTCGACAGATAACTTCGGCGGAATCGGCGGCATTGTCAATGGCCTCGCCGTTATGATCACCATCACCCTGGTTGGCGCCGGCTACGTAACGGCCGTCGGTTCCTTCGCCGGGCTGGCCTGATGGCCAGAATCGCGCATGCTGCGGCGGCGTTGGCGCTCATCGCGCTCGCCGCCGCCTGCCTGATCGGCCTCACGGCGCCGGGACAGGGCGTCGCGGCGGACGGGTCGGCGGCGCAGGCGCGACCGGCGTGCCAGGCCGTTCTGTGCATGTTCGCGATCAGCTAAGCGCCAACCCTGGATCGGTAAATCGGAGGATAGAATTATGCGTGCGATCGGGAAGGGTTCGCTCTCATCGATCTTAGCGATCGGTCTGCATGTTACGCGCATTATTTTGTTCTTCGCGCTTTTCGGCCTCGCCATGGCGATGATTTTCATGCCGCTCGCTTCCGGCGTCGGCGAAGTTGTTTCCGGCATGGAAAATGTTGACATAGACGGCGATCTATCCGTCAGCCGTAGCGACTATTTCGACGTCGCCTATAGTTTCATCACCGCGCTGGTGATGCTTTACGTCGTCACCCGCCTTCTTGAAATTTTGAAAACGCTGCGCTTCGGCTCGCCCTTCGTTAAGGAGAACGCCGACCGTTTCCGACAGGTCGGCTACGCGCTGCTGATCGGCGAGGGCGCAAAATTCGCGTTCAATTTCTTCGCGCTTATTTTCGGCGCCGATCTCGATATCGACATTGAACCGATCGCCTGGCTCGCCATCATTGCGGTCTTCGTTCTGAGCGAGGTTTTCCGCGAAGGCGCCCGCATGAAGGAAGAGCAGGATTTGACGGTATGAACGCTCCAGCGGCGCATAATCTCGACGCGACGCAACACGCAGGCGAGGGTGCTGTGGTATTGCTGACGAAGGTCTTGCGCGTCACGCGTATTGCGCTGGTGTTTGTGCTTGTTACGGTAATCGGGACGGCTGCGCGCATGCCGTTTTTTTCCATTGCGCGTTGGCGGCGATCCGGCCGACCCGGAAGCGCGTTGGCCGACAATTTTTATCGGTACGGCTGTTGACCCTGATATGACGTCGGCCGCGATCTATACGCAAGCGGCCGTCGATATCATCATGATCGGCGCAGGCATGTTCATCATTACCGAGATGCTGCAGGTATTGCGCAATGTCGCGGCGCGCAACGCTTTCGTTCGCGAAAACGGCGAGCGTCTCAGGCGAATGGGATATGCCGGCGTTATCGCGCAATTGTCGATTTACGCCGTCTGGATTGTCTCCGAGACAATTGATGTCGCCGGCGTTGCTGAAGTCGAAGGCTTGATTATCGAAATTTCGCCGGCGCCGTGGATCATCATTCTCTGCGCCTTCGCCCTGTCGACGGTTTTCAACGACGCCGCGGCGTTAAAAGAAGAACAGGATTTGACAGTTTAAGATGACGATTTCGGTCAAATTGGATCGCGTGCTGCTCGATCGCGGCATGTCGCTGACGGAGCTCTCCGAGCGCGTCGGCGTGACGATCGCCAATTTGTCAATCCTGAAGACTGGCAAAGCCAAAGCCATTCGCTTTTCAACGCTTGAAGCGGTCTGCAAAGAGTTGAACTGCCAGCCGGGCGATATTCTTTTTTTTGATGATGATGACGCAGCCGTCGAAGCGGCGGAGTGACCTTTAGCGGTATGGCGCCGACGCTGGCCGATCGGCGCTCATGTCATCGACCCCGGCGCGCGCGGCGGCGATGGTCTGGCTCCGGAGGGCGAACAGTCCGGCAAGGATCGCCAGCGTCATGGTGAACATGAACGGCGCCTGCGGTGAGACGCCATAGAGGGTCATCCCGATAAAAGGCGAAATGATAAAGCCCGATGCGCCGGCGGCGTTGACCAGTCCGATCGCTGCGCCCTGTTCGTCTTTTGATACAGCGAGGGAAGCCGCCGCGCCAACGCCGGGCATGGCGAGGCCGGCGCCAAACCCGGCGATCACCAGTCCAAAAATAACCGTGCCAACTGCGGGTATCGCCCATATCAGCAGATGGCCGACAACAAATAACGCGGGCGCGATGCGCATCAGCAATCGCGGCTCCAGACGGAAACGCTGCACGATGACAAGCTGCGAAAACAGTGACGCCATGGCGCCGCCCATCAATCCGACGCCGACGATCTGCGGCGCCTCGGCTGTCGAATAGTCAAGCTGATCGATAAAATAAAACCCGATTGTCTGCATAGGGATCGAATTCATGACACCATTCATCATGGCGAAAAACATGATCGCGGTGAGGCGTCGATCGAATACCCTGACCTGCGGCGGCGCGGCGCGGGCGGTCGGCGGCGTATTTTCCGGAAGATAAAGGAACACCGATATCGCCATGACGGCGGCCAGCACGGCCATGGCGTAAAAGGGCGCAATCGCGCCAAACACCGCGGCCGCCGCGCCGAAGCCGGGCCCCAGCATGGCGCCGAGGCCGAAGGCGGCGGAAAAACCGGCCATGCCGGAGGTTCGGTCAATGGCGCTCGTGCGGTCAGCTATGTAAGCCTGCGCCGCCGGCGGACCCGCCGAGCCGATCATGCCGTACAGGCTGCGCGTCGCCACGATGAGAACGAACAGCGGCAAGCCGGAGAGCGCTCCGACGAGCCCGAGCCGAATGCTCGTTGCAAAGAGCGTCATCGATAAGGCGAAGCCGACAAGGCCGATGACGATAAAAAATTTCCGCCCGCGTCGGTCGCTGGCCCGACCCCAGATCGGCCCCATGACCACCCAGAAACAGGCAGACACCATAAAGATCAGCCCGGTCTGGAGATTGCTGAGGCCGATCTCCCGCGCCAGCGGCGGCAGAACGGAAAAGACGATGGTTTGACCCATGCCAGCGCATAAGGCGCCGGCCAGCAACAGGGCGAAGGCCGCGCGCCGCGGCGGGCGCCCGGCGCCGCGGGGCTCAATATTGTCGTGGGCGGTTTTTGCATCCATCGCGTGACTTCGATCACGGCGCGCCGCAGCGCGCAATGTCTGATCGCATCCATCTTGGCGCCCGCGCTTTTTCGTCGCTAAGATAAACGTCGACGCATGAAATAGTATTCGCAATGGATTCCAGCGACCTTCCAGCGGCGGGCGGCTGTGCGTGCGGCGCCGTGCGATATGCGCTCAACGCGACGCCACTATTTGTGCATTGCTGTCATTGCCGATGGTGTCAGCGTGAAACCGGCTCCGCGTTTGCCATTAACGCGATTGTCGAAACCGACTGTGTCGAAGTGCTTGAAGGCAAGCCTTCGCCGATCGCAACGCCGTCGGAAAGCGGTAGAGGCCAGACGATTGTGCGGTGCCCGGATTGCTGGGTCGCCCTCTGGAGTCATTATCCCGGCATCGGGCCGCGCGCTGCATTCTTGCGCGCCGCCACGCTCGACGACCCCGACGTCGTCGCGCCGGACATTCATATTTACACCGCCTCGAAACAGCCATGGGTTTCGCTGTCCCACGAAATACCGGTGGTGAAGGAATATTACCGCCGGTCGGAATACTGGTCGGCAGCGTCTATCGAACGGCTCAAGATTGCGCGGGAAAGTTAAGGCGCCTTATACGCGACGCCCTCTTTCATCACAAAGTCAACGTCCTCAAGTTCCGTGACGTCTGCGAGCGGATCGCCATCGACCGCAACAATGTCGGCGGATTTGCCGGGCTCGATCGATCCGAATTTGTCGTAGTGGCCGAGATGTTGCGCCGCGATGACGGTGGCCGAGCGTATCGCCTCCATCGGCGTCATGCCGGCTTCCACAAGAAGTGAAAATTCGCGCGCATTGTCTCCATGTTTTGAAACGCCCGTGTCAGTGCCGAAAGCGATCCTGACGCCAGCGGCGTGGGCGGCGCGGGTCATCTCGAGGATTTGCGGTCCGACCTGTTTCGCTTTTTCACGCACGGGCGGGGCGAAAAAGCTTTCCGGATCGTCCGCGAGTTCGGCCACGGTGACGCCGGCGAGAATGGTCGGCACGAGAACCGCGTTATTGCGCTTGAAAAGCCGGAAGGACTCGTTGTTCGAAAACGTTCCGTGTTCGATCGAATCAACGCCTGCGCGCAAGGCGGCGTTGACGCCGTCGGCGCCATGGGCGTGGGCGGTGACTTTCCGGCCCATGGCGTGCGCCGTATCCATGATCGCTTTCAGCTCGTCGTCAAAAAACTGTTGGCCGGTGCCGGCCGCCGTTTCGGACAGAACCCCGCCCGTCGAAACAAGTTTGATATGGTCGGCGGTTCTGCGCACCTGTTCGCGCACCGCCTTGCGGCACTCAGCGACGCCGTCGCAAACGCCCGACGCTTTGATCACGTCGAAGACGTCGTTGCGGTAACCATGGCGCTGGCCGTGGCCGCCGGTCGGCGAAATCGTGTGCCCGGATGCGAAGATGCGCGGACCAATCACGTCGCCGCGCACGATGCCGTCGCGCAATGCAAATACGGCGTCGTCGCCCCGTGCGCCGACATCGCGCACGGTCGTGAAGCCCGCCATCAGATTTTTCTTGGCGTAACCCGCCGCGACGACGGTCGTGTCGGCGTCTGAATGCTCAACGACGGATAACTTGCCGCGTGGTCCGAGTTCGCTGGTGATGTGCACATGGCTGTCGATCAGACCCGGCAGGACGAAATGGTCTTTGAGGTCGTGGACTTTGACATGATCGTCCGGTCCCGCCGAGGGCGGATCATTGTATCCTGGCGTGACCGACTCAATGACGCCGTCGCGGATAAGTATGGTCTGTTCTGCGGCGACGCCGGCGCCCGGTTCGGCGAGCAGACGTCCGGCGTGGATGACGGCGATGTCGGCGGCGTGCGCCGCGTTCGCGGCGGCCAAATAGGCGATCGCTGCCCCGCAAATATACCTGTTCAACGATGTCCTCACTGTTTGCCCCTGTTGCTGTTATGGAATTCAATTGTTTGGCGTGGACCGCCGGTCGATTTCCCGGCCGATATACAATCGGTTCGCATGAAAATCGATGATAATGCGCCGGTCTCTGATCATGTCGGCGCCAAGGAGCCCATACGGGTTTTCGCCGACGCCGAGCTCGTTGAAAATTTGTGAGTTAAAAACATTCACGACCTGGTTGCGCCAAGAAGTACGGCCTATTTTCATCCGCTGTATACGGACGAGCCGCGATGTCGCCTCATTGCCAAAAAGGTCCTGCACCTGCGGCAGGCGCGTCGGCGCCGCGGAGGTGCGCACGGAGACGCGGCGCGCCTTCAACATATCGCGCAATGCGGGGTAATTGATAATGGTTCCCGAAGCGCCGAGGTCGAGGATGAATGGGTAATTCTTGCTGCGGATGCGTGCTTTGACGACGTAAAGCGGGCGAACGCCGTCGGCGAAAATTTTTGGTTCAAGACGAACGTCGGACCAACGGCGCCCGCTCGGTATTTCAGAAGCCTCGCTTTCATACAGCCGTATGGTCTGCGTTGAGGGGTCGATATCGACCGCATACTGAGCGAGAAAGTCAAGGCCGAGAACGCCTTGCGGCGTTTCGCGCGGGAGCGTCCAGTTTGGAATGACGACGCTGACGACATCCTCCATCGCCAGACCGCTCACATCGATCTTTCCGATATAGCGCGGCGGCAGATCACTGGTTTCGATCAAACCTAGAATACGCCGCGGCTCACCCTCGATGAAGGGAAAGTTCTGCTTGTCATCTAGATTTTTAAAGACGACTGATAATGTTGCGCCGGTATCGACAATAAAATCATACGGTCCTTCGCCATTGACGGTAACGGGCACGGTGATCCATCCGTTGTATGCGTACCGATAAGGAATCTCCGCGACCGGCTCTTGCGCCTTGGCGATTGCAAGAAACGACAGCGCGATGGCGACAATGAGCCCCGTCGTTTTTACCACCGCCAGCCGCCCCGCGAATATGGCTCGAATTAGACGCAACGCATGATCCGATCTTTGCCCCTCATTGTTCGATGATAATCCGCTCGCCCGGGAAATCCAGAACGAAGCTCTGATCGGCCAGCAGGTCCGCGCCAAGAAGGCAGAAAGGACGCCGATCAACGCCTAGCTCGCGAAAAATATCGGCGTCGAAGACTACGATACGCTTGTTTCGCCATCGGGCGGCGGCGAGCGTGATCCGTGCAACGTCGACAGCGCCGGCGTCTTCGATGCTGCCGAATGCGTCGCTCAGCCGCGAGCCTGTGCGCAGCCCGCGACGCGACGCCGGCCCGATGAAAAGCCCCGTCAACATCGCTCTCAGCGCTCTGGAATTCACTACAGAGAGCGCGGAGCCGGTATCGACAATGCAGTGAATATCGCGGCCTTTGACCTGGATGCGCGTGCGGTAGAGCGGCGCGTTATCGGCGGCGAAGACGTATTCGGGCATATCTCTCGTCCGAAGCTTCGGCGCGGCGTCGAATGCGCCGGGCGGATAAAACGCCATGGTCTGGCGGTCGATGTCGAAGCGAACGACGTAGTGTTTCAGAAAATCGAGACCCAGTACGCCATGGGGGGTCCTCAGCGGCGCCGGCCAATCTTCGAGTACGACGCCGATATGATCGCGCCTTACCTCGCCGGCGACGTCGATGTCGCCGATCTCCCATGCCGGCAAATAGCGGGTCTCGGTAAGGCCAAGCACGCGGATATTCGGCTGTGGAGCACGTTGAAAGGCATGTTCGTCTGCGAGCCGCTGATAGACGACGGAAACCGTCGCGGCGGAATCGACAAGAAAATCATAAGGTCCGGCGCCGTTGATGCGGACCGGTGCGATGATCCAGCCGTCCTCGCTGATTTGAAACGGCACCTCCGCAATCGGCGATCCGGCGTCGCGCGCTGCGTCAAAGCCGTTTCCGGCGACACAGGCGGCGGGCAGCAAACACAGTGCGATGGCGAACAATCTCATCATCAAGAAGACAACACTATCCGACAATGCCGCAAGTCACGCCAGTCACGCTGCCGCGATCCAGAACCGGGCCGGCGCAATGATCATTGCGATGCAGCATTGGACGAGGCGGCTGGTAGAGCGAAGCGGGGCGTCCCATATGAAAATCTCAAAGGGAGAGCTGACCATGATTGACTGGGCGAAGAACCTGCCGAAATCAGCACAAGGGGTATTGTGGCTCGTTTCCATCACTGCCGTCGCCGGGGGCGCTTTTTTGTTGATGCAATAGGCGAAAACCCTTGAAACGGCGCGGCGTCGGCGTATAACCCGCCGCTCAAATCTGCTCGCCGGGCCCAAAGGCATGCCTTGGCGGGTTTTGTTGCGCGCCCGAAAGGGCCCTTTCAGGAATAGCGAAATGCCCAAAATGAAGACCAAAAAGGCCGCGGCCAAGCGGTTCAAGGTGACCGCCAGCGGTAAAATCAAGCACGGCGTCGCCGGCAAGCGGCACCGGCTCATCAGCCACAACGCCAAATACATCCGGCAGCAGCGCGGCACGGAAGTCCTCTCCAAACAGGATGAGGTCGTCGTCAAGCGCTATATGCCGTACGACCGGTAGGGGGAGGACGAGATGGCACGCGTATCCACGGGCCCCGCGTCTCACGCCCGGCACCGCAAAATCATCAAACGCGCCAAGGGCTATTACGGCCGGCGTAAGAACACCTTCCGCGTCGCTAATCAGGCGGTCGAGAAGGCCGGCCAGTACGCCTATCGCGACCGGCGCGCCAAGAAGCGGACTTTCCGCTCCCTCTGGATCCAGCGCATCAATGCGGCTGCGCGCGAGGCGGGTCTTACCTATGCTCGCTTTATGAACGGCCTTTCGAGAGCCGGGATCGACGTCGATCGGAAAATGTTGGCGGACCTCGCCGTGCATGAGCCGGAGGCGTTCAAGGCGCTGGCGGAAAAGGCGAAATCCGCCCTCGCATAGGCTCGACGCTGAACAATGGATGAAAGCCGGCGCGGCGTTGCAGCGCCGGTTTTTCTTTGCATGCCGCCGGTTTCCCAGCGGACGTCAGGGCCGTTTGGGCGCATTAGTAAATATTTAACGAAACATTCACTATTGTAAACTGGCCAGTTTACGCCTATCTTGTCGATACCGCATAACAACAAAAAACGACCGCGGGAGTGCTCTAATGTACGTTAAAGCATTGAAAGAAAAGAAAAATGATCAACCTCATCAGTTTAGCAGCGGCGATGCTGCTCGGCGCGTCGACGCTTCTGTCAGGCGCAGGCGCAGGCTCAGTCCATAACTTTTCGACAGAAGAGGCCGGCGCCGATTTGATTTTCGCGCAAATCGTGGAACAGGCCGTTGAGGATTGTCGTGAGGAGCTTTCGACCGACGTCTTCGCCAATTTTCGGCTTCAGTCATGCGTCGAGACGAAGGTTTCCGAATTCGTCGCGACAGCCGGCGCGCCGCAGCTCGCGGAGTTTGCGGCGGCCAACCGGGATTACCTGGTGACGGCGACCCTGCCTTAAGCGGCGTCAGCCTGATGGGCTGCGCGAGGCTTGTCGCCTGCGCCGACCGGAATTCGTTGCGTATCCCAGTTGCGTATCAATGTTGCGTAAATCAGTTGCGTTGAAAGCGGGCTCTCGACATTGAGGGCCCGCTTTTTTATGGAGAACCCATGAGAAATTTCGCCGTTGATCTGTTCCGTGCGTTTATGCGCTTTCAGGGCTTCTTTACCGGAGCCCCCTGACCGGATGACGATGGCGAAAAACGCCGGTAAGCGTCATCCGACGGATGGCGCTTTTTTGTTGGGATAATAGCGATACTGACGAATGAAATCCTGGTTGCACATGATCGCTGCGATACTGCTGCTGGCGCCTGGCGTCGGCGCGGCCGAGGACCGTGCGCGCTCACGTGACATCGGCGTTGCGCCCGGCGTGCTGACGCCCGGTCCGCTGAACGCGATCACAGACGTCGCCGGCGTTCAAGTCGGGCATGTGACCCTTGATCGCGGCGGCGACATTCGCACCGGCGCCACCGCGATCCTGCCCCATGACGGCAATCTCTATCAGGACAAAGTCCCCGCCGCAGTCGTCGTCGGCAACGGCTTCGGCAAGCTCATGGGATCAACGCAGATCAGCGAACTTGGCGAGATCGAAACGCCTGTCGTGCTCACCAACACGCTCAACGTTCCGGAAGCGGCCGTCGCGATTATCGAGTGGACGCTGGATCAGCCCGGCAACGAGCGCGTCGGCTCCGTCAACGCCGTTGTCGGCGAGACCAATGACGGCCGCCTTAATAATATTCGCAAGCGCGCTCTGACGCCCAAGCTCATCCGGCGCGCGATCGAAAACGCCAAGAGCGGTGCCGTCGAAGAAGGGTCGATCGGGGCGGCGCGCGGGACCCAAGCCTTCGGGTGGAAGGGCGGAATCGGCACAAGCTCGCGAAAATTGCCCGCCAGCCTCGGCGGCTGGACTGTCGGCGTTCTCGTCCAGTCGAACTATGGCGGGATATTATCCGTAGACGGCGCGCCCGTCGGCGAGATGCTCGATCAATATTATCTGCGCGACCATGTGGATAACGGCGATGCGGACGGCTCGATCATGATCGTTGTCGCCACCGACGCGCCGCTCTCGGACCGCAATCTCGAACGCCTCGCCCGCCGGGCGCTTGCGGGGCTAGCGCGCACCGGCGCAGCGATGACCAATGGATCGGGCGACTATGTGATCGCCTTTTCGACGGCGGAAAGCGTGCGGCGCACGCCGGAGAGACGGAACAATGTCGCCGCAATTGATGAGGTGCCCAACAATCTCTTTTCGCCCCTGTCCCAGGCGGCGATTGAGGCGACCGAGGAAGCGATCCTCAATTCACTCTTCATGGCCGCAACGGTCGACGGGTATAATACGTATAAAGATAAGCCGTCCCGCGTTGAGGCGTTACCGCTCGATGCCCTTCGGCGGATTTTCAGCGATCATCAGAAAGCGGCGGAATAGAGCAAGCAAGATGTCTGACCTTGAAGCACTGGAAAACGATCTCGTCGCGCAGATTAGCGCCGTCGCCGATGCCGCAGCGCTGGAAGGCATTCGTGTTCACGCCCTCGGCAAGAAGGGCGTCGTCTCAGAGCGCATGAAGACGCTCGGAAAGATGAGCCCGGAAGAGCGCAAGGAAGTGGGTCCGGCCCTCAATGGGCTCAAGACCCGCATCGCTGAGGCCATCGAGGCCAAGAAGGCGGCGCTTGAAGAAGCGGCGCTCGATGTGCGGCTTGCGACGGAAAAGGTCGATGTAACGCTGCCCGTTCGGCCTGAGGCAAAGGGCAAGATCCATCCTGTTTCTCAGGTCACGGAGGAAATCGTAGCGATCTTTTCCGCCATGGGTTTCGACGTCGCGGAAGGCCCGGACATCGAGGACGATTTTTATAATTTCACCGCACTCAATTTTCCCGAAGATCACCCGGCGCGGGACATGCACGACACGTTCTTCTTCGAACCGAAGGAAGACGGCTCGCGGCGCCTTTTGCGCACGCACACGTCGCCGGTGCAGATCCGCACCATGATGAACCAGAAACCGCCCATCCGGATCATCATTCCGGGGCGCGTTTACCGTTGCGATTCAGATCAGACCCACACGCCCGTGTTCCATCAGGTTGAAGGCCTCGTCATCGATCGCGAAAGCCACATGGGCCATCTGAAAGGAACGCTCGAAGCCTTCGCCAAAACCTATTTTGAGGTCGACAGCGTTAAAACGCGCTTCCGCCCGCACTTCTTTCCGTTCACGGAGCCTTCCGCGGAAATGGATATCGGCTACGAGCGCGTTGGAAACGAAGTTCGCATCGGGCAGGGCGAAGACTGGATGGAGATTCTCGGCTGCGGCATGGTTCATCCCAATGTTTTAATAAACTGCGGCCTCGACCCGGACGAGTATCAGGGTTTTGCCTGGGGCATGGGCGTTGATCGCCTCGCCATGCTGAAATACGGCATTCCCGATTTGCGTGATTTCTTCGCCGCAGACGCAAGATGGCTTGAGCATTACGGCTTCGATCCCCTCGATCAGCCGAATTTGGCGGTGGGGTTAAGCCGATGAAATTCACCCTTAGCTGGCTCAAAGAGCATCTCGAAACCGACGCGTCGCTTGATGAAATCGTCGAGATGATGGTCGCCGTCGGTTTGGAAGTTGAATCCGTTGACAATCCCGCCGACCGTCTCGCCGCCTTCACCATCGGCGAAGTGCTGGAGGCGGAAAAACATCCTGACGCCGATAAGCTGAAACTCTGCAAGGTCGCGACGAAAGACGGTGAGATGCAGATCGTCTGCGGCGCCCCCAATGCGCGAAAAGGCATCAAGATCGCCTATGCGCCGGTGGGCGCTTATGTGCCCGGTATCGATGTGACTCTTAAAAAGGCGAAGATTCGCGGCGTTGAAAGTTTCGGCATGATGTGTTCGGCCCGCGAAATGGAGCTGGGCGATGATCATGACGGCATCATCGAGGCGCCGGCGGAAGCGAAAGTGGGTGATCCCGTTGCGCCATGGCTCGGCGCTGACGATCCGGTGATTGATTTCGAGGTAACGCCTAATCGTCCGGACACCAACGGCGTTGACGGCGTCGCGCGAGACCTCGCCGCCGCTGGGCTCGGCAAAGTGATCACGCCTGCTGTTGAGGCCGTTCCTGGCGTCTTCTCATGCCCGCAGAAAATCGGCCTCCATTTTCCAGAGGGTGCCGAAAACGCCTGCCCCGCTTTTGCCGGGCGCTATGTTCGCGGCGTGAAAAACGGACCGTCGCCCGCCTGGCTTCAGGACCGTCTTTCCGCCATCGGCCTTCGGCCCATCAATGCGCTTGTCGATATTACGAATTATCTTTCTTACGACCGCGCGCGACCACTCCATGTTTATGATGCGGACAAGCTGACAGGCGAGATCTGCGCCCGGCTGGGCCGTGACGTTGAGGGCTTCATGGCGCTGGACGGCAAGGAATACGCTGTCGACGAAGAGATGTGCGTTATCGCCGATGAGGCGCGCGTGCTTGGCCTTGGCGGCATTATGGGCGGCGAAGAGACCGGTTGTACGGAAGAAACCGTCAATGTTTTCGTCGAATGCGCTTATTTTGATCCGCGCCGCACCGCACAGACAGGCCGGCGCACCGGTATCAATTCTGACGCGCGTTATCGTTTCGAGCGCGGCGTCGATCCGGAATTCATCATTCCGGGTATTGAAATGGCGACGCGGCTCATTCTCGACATGTGCGGCGGCGAGCCCTCCGAGATTGAACTCGCCGGCGCGATTCCGCCTTTCGAAAAGACCGTGCTTTATCCGACGACGGAGGTTCTGCGCCTCACCGGCATGGATGTCGATCCGGAAGGGCAGGAACGCATTCTTTCGGCGCTGGGTTTCACAGTGCGAAAATCCGACCCGTGGCAGGTGGACGCGCCGAGCTGGCGCCCCGATATCGAAGGCAAGGCCGACCTTGTCGAGGAAATTGCGCGCGTCGTCAGCTACGACCACTTGCCGACGGCGACCCTGCCGCTCGCCAATGCGGTTGAGGCGCCGAAACTGACGCCGGCGCAGGAAAAGCGCGGGCGCGTGCGCCGGGCGCTGGCGGCGCGCGGGGCTTTGGAAGCCGTGACCTGGTCGTTCACTGATGAACGCCACGCGGCGTTATTCCGCAGCCCGAATGAGTTGAAGGCCGCCGGTCTTTATCTCGCCAATCCGATTGCATCCGATCTCGGCGTCATGCGTCCGTCGATCCTGCCGAACCTGATCGCCGCACTGCAGCGCAACGCTGATCGCGGCCGCGCCGACCTAGCGCTCTTTGAAGTTGCGCCGAGTTACGAAAGCGATCAGCCGGACGGGCATATGGATTCAGCGGCCGGCGCGCGACTCATTGAAACGCCGCGGCACTGGTCAACTGCATCGTATACGGAAGATGGCGTTTTTCGCGCCAAGGCTGATGCGCTCGCTGCCCTTGAGGCCGCCGGCGCGCCGGTCGCCAGCCTTCAGGCCGCGGCGCCGGGCCCGGATTATTTTCACCCCGGCCGGTCAGGCTACCTGCAGCTTGGCCCGGGCAAACGCCTCGCGGCCTTTGGCGAGATTCATCCGCGAGTTTTACGAGCCATGGATGTCGATGGGCCTGTCTATGGATTTGAAATCGCCCTCGACGCCGTCCCTGCGGGCCGCAAGAAAAGTGTTAAGACGCGTTCGGCCCTCGACGCGCCTGACCTCTTGCCCGTCAAACGCGATTTCGCCTTTGTTTGTGACGCAGACGTCGCAGCCGAAACGTTGATCAAGGCCGTGCGCGGCGCCGACAAGGCGCTTATCGTTGATGTCGCATTGTTCGACGTCTATCAGGGCAAGGGCGTTCCGGACGGAAAAAAATCGCTGGCGGTTGAAGTTACTTTGCAGCCGCGGGACAAGACCCTCACCGATGAAGAAATCGAAACGGTTTCGAAACGGGTATTGGCCCAAGTCGAAAAGGCGACCGGCGCGCAGTTGCGCCAATAGGTCCGTCCGATTAAATCTTAACGAAATCTGGATCGTCCGGTTTGGTTTACGGACTGCCCGTTTATTTGGTGTTGACCTCCATACCTTATACCTATGGTTGTGTAGCGGTAGGACCAAAGGTGTCACGTGAGCAAGGAACGGCGCGCCCATCCCCGAGTCGACGGTGAAATAGACGCAAACATCCTGATCAATAACGAGGAAAACGCCGTCGCGCGGGTCCTCGACGTATCCGCTGGCGGCATTGGATTCCTGTTTCAGGGATCAGTCGCCCTTGGCGATCACATTGTCGCGCATCTGGACGGCGGAACGCGGCTCGAGGGCGATGTTGTTCGCCTCTTTGACGGCGGCTTCGCCATTTCGCTTGCGATGAGCGAGCACAAGCGCCAGCGGCTTGCCGAAACCCTCGACCGAGAGAGGGCGCGCGGCCGCGCTCTTGAAAAACTGATCCTGGAACGCCGCATCGCCAAGCGCGTTACCAGCATGAGCCAGTCGGTTGTGTGCGAAACCGCGAACCGCCGTTTTCCGGTCCGTATCCTCGATATGTCGCTGACCGGCGTCGCCATTGAGACCGAAGAGAGGATCGCAATGAATGCGCATGTGGTGATCGGGAAGATGCAGGGAACAGTCGTGCGCCATGAAGGCAACCGTTATGGCGTCCGGTTGCTTGCACCCAAGGATTGCCTCGACGGTGACGACGCTCAAATCGAAGGCGAGGCGCGCCGCGCCTGACTTGGCGGCTCATATGCTTGCGGTCCGGCGAGCCCCGCGCTAAGACCCGGCGCTCCGATCTTCGGATTTGGGCCGCTTTAGCTCAGTTGGTAGAGCACATCATTCGTAATGATGGGGTCACGTGTTCGAGTCACGTAAGCGGCACCATTATTTCAAAGACCTAGTGTTGTATCACGCTCGGGCGGATAGGCCGGACATCTTTCCTTAATCGCACTCGTGAATCGGAAGAGCCGCCCGCCTATCTTCTTTTCTCCCGGCGTTTCGCATGTCCGCTAAAGCCGGTTTATTTTCCGCGCAAGCAATCAAAAACAAATTAGAATCCCTTGGACACGGAGAAGAAGCCGCGCCAGTCCCTATCGTTTTGTGTAAACGGCGTTCGGTCCAACGGTTTCGCAGCTTCAACGGTCACATAGAGAGAAGCCGGAAAAGTCAGGCGAAGGCCCATGCCCGCCGATGATAGCGAAAGACGCGAAAGCCCGGGCGCCGCATTTTCGTTCCACACGGCCCCGTAATCATAAAATCCGTAGACCTGATAAAAGTCCAACAAAGAAAAGCCCGGGTCTTGCCCGTGGCGAAGCTCAACAAGCGTTGCGACGCCATCGTCGCCGGTGAGTTCTGCGTAATCATAGGCGCGGCCGAAACGGGCGCCGCCAACGGCGAATTCTTCAGAGGCCAGAAGCGGTTCAAACGAAATCTGGCCCGTCGCCGCGACATATAATCCAAACGTTTTTCCGATGTTCTGGTAGCGCGTAATCTGGCTCTCTATTTTTGTAAAAGTACCGTCAGCATCTGGCCGAGACAGTGACGCACCGCTGGAAGAGGCGTCAAACATATTCAGCCCCTGACTGGTCTTTACAAAGATCGTCGTAAGGCCGTTCCAATAATCCTGCCGGTAGTTGGCGGACGCGCTAACAACGCGTATTTTGTCCTCATATTGCGACGCGCCGAGCTGTTCTTCCTCGATGTTTCGACCTTCAAATCCAATGTTCCCCCACATCGAACGCTTGCGAGTTCTGATAAATGGGTAGGAGAAACGAATGCCCGCCTGTTTCGTGCGGCTTTCGGTATCGAATGCTGCGAGCGATGCGCCGGCGTCAAATCGTGAAACCATGCCGGACAGCGTCGCATAAGCGCCGGAGTTGGTTATCGGGAACTGGTACCGAACGTCGCCAAGGAGGAGTTCGCCAGGGCTTTCCGGAACTGTAAAGAATCCGGCGCTCAACTGGTCGCCGGCGGCAAGGACGGAGTTTGCCGCCGCGCGGAGATGGGACTGCACCGGGCCGGCGTCGTCCGTGCCTCGGTTGTCAGCGAAGACGCTCGCTTCAAAATGGTCGACGTCGATATTCACGATCAGCATATGAGCTGCGAGGTCAAATGGGTCTGCTTCGATGCTGGACTTGGAAACGGTTACGCCGTTCAGGTCGCCAATGAGCAATAATGTGTGTTCGAGTTGCTGAATGCGAAGCGGCTTAACGTGCTTGAGCGTATTCAATCGGCGGCGTACCGTTTTCGGCGCACCGCCTTTTATGTTTATAGCGCGTAGATACCCCTCGTGAACTTCAATCCGCAACACGCCGTCCTTGACCGACTGCGCTGGCGCAACGGCGCGTGACAGAAAATATCCGTCGTCGCGGTACATCGCGGTTATCTCGTCCGCCAGCACCGCGACATCGCGCAAGGTGACCGGGCGCGCCAGCAAATCTTCATAGAACGGCGCGAATGTTTCTGGCGGGTATGCCGTACTTCCAACGATTTCGACCGCCATTAGAACAAGGGATGCCGCGGGTCCGTCGCGCAAGGTCGGCGGCGGCGGAAGGGCGGTCGGCGCGGCGACTTCCTCGCCTGTACCGGCGCGGTCGGCCGGCAGGCGCTTTTCAATGTCCGAAAGTTGTGCTGAGGCGACAGTGATTCGATCGCGCAATTGGGGTTTCTGCGGTAGTTCTCTCGGGCTCGCTTTGGCTATCGTCAGCGGGCGGTCTTTTTCATCGTCCGGCGTTGCGTACTCGGCGCTGGCGCTTCCTAGCATGGCCGCTAGCGCTATAGAGACGCTTAAGATGCGAAAGGACGCCACCCTGAACGCTCCCCCCCAAAACTAAGATGCGACAGTACTTGTCGCGAGTGCCGGCGTCCGCCGCTTAATTATGCGTATAGCGTAAGTAGAGCTAATATTCGGTATATTAACCGTATACCAACAATTAACTTTGCATTATCAAATTTTAATCAATTCGTAACGGCCGCTGCCTATTTTGATATTTCTGTAAATCGAGCATTTTACCTGCAATGCATAAAAAGCTTGCGGGCATTGCCGGGGAGTTGATGTTATGAGTCACGCGTTCAAGAGTTTTTTTTCTGCGCTAACTGCATTCGCTTTTGCCTTCATTTCGACGGCGGCGTTTGCGGCGCAGTGGCAAATTGTCGAGTCATCCGGCATCGTGCGGACGACAACGCCTGTTGCCGGCGCAACGCTCGTCTCGACGGGAAGCACGCTTAATGCCGGCGATATTTTATCGACGGGATTTGACGGACGCGTCGTGCTCGCCCGTGGCGACCAACAAATTGTCGTTGGTCCCAACAGCAGAATGTCGCTGCCTGCCGCTGAAGAACCCGGCATGACGCGTATTCTTCAGGACATTGGAACTCTCTTGTTCAAGGTCGACAAACGTCAGGAAAAGCACTTCCGTGTTGAAACACCGGTGATCGCCGCTGTCGTGAAAGGAACGACCTTCACGGTGACTGCCGGCGCTGATGCGCATGCCGTGCACGTCGCCGAAGGCGCGGTTGAGGTTTCCGTGCGTAATGGATCGGCGAGAGAACTCGTAACGGCCGGACGCACAGTGCGCATTGACCGCAACAACCCTGGCTCTATTCGCTTTAGTGACCGGACGCGCCGCGAAAGCGAAGGTGAGCACAATGGAACGACTGATCTTGACGTCGGCGACCGCGAGGCTCGCAATGCGACAGACGACGATCGTCTTGTTGTTCCGGCGACCATTGGGGCCGAGCCGCTCGACTTTGCAACGCTCACAGATGGGCTGGTGCGCTCGCCTGAAGAACGCGGCCCGGCTTTTGGCCTAAATCGCGCAAATGAAGTTTCGGGCGGCGCCGTGACGCACACTGACGCCGCGGCGGACGCCCGGTTAAGCGCAACGAACAATGGTGGTGCGGCGCGCGCGCATGTTGCGCCAGAAAATGGCGTGAATCGTGGAAACGCCAACGCCGACGGCAACGGCAATGGGAACGGCGAGCCTGGCAAAGCGCCAGGCGGCGAGAACGGCGCCGCCGGAAACGGCAATGGCAATGGGAACAGCGAGCCCGGCAAGGAGCCAGGCGGCGAGAACGGCAATGCTGGAAACGGCAATGAGAATGGCAACGCCAACGCCAACGCCAACGCCAACGGCAATGAGAATGGCAACGCCAATGGCAATGGAAACGGCAATGAGAATGGCAACGCCAACGGCAACGGAAACGGCAATGAGAATGGCAACGCCAACGGCAATGGCAACGGTAATGGCAACGGGAACGGCAATGGCAACGGTGGCGGCAATGGCAACCGCAATACCAAAGAGAAATAACAAGCAGGTGTAACACGCTGCGCGATTCCAGAGGGGGAGGCACTGAAAGCGCCAGATCAAAAGATCAGCACAAATAGCCCGCTGCGACGCATAAGCGCCGCAGCGGGTTTGCCCATTCAATTGTTTATTATCGCTGTCTTGTGGCTGTTGACCGCGCAGGGCATTCTCGAACCGCTCGACAGAACAATGATGGATATGCGGTTCCGCATCATTGACCGTGCGCCAAGCGACACGCTTGTGATGGTCGAAATCGATCCGGAAAGCCTCAGACAAGAAACGCGTTGGCCATGGCCGCGGGATCGATACGCTACCGCTGTTAAGGCTTTGCAGGACGCTGGCGCAACGCTTATCGCCTTCGACGTCGATTTCTCATCGTTGTCGGATAGCCACGGCGACGTCGCCTTTGTCCATGCTCTGGATAGACGCCCAGGCGAAGTTGTTCTCCCGGTTTTTTGGCAATCATCGAGCCGCTCTGGCGTCGGCGGGGAAATTGTCAAAACGGCGCCGCATGATGCGTTCCTTGAATACGCTGTGCTCGCAAGCGTTACGATGAAGACCGAAAGAAACGGCGTTGTACGACGGGGGTGGCGCGGTTTCGAAGACGATGGCGCGTATCGAGCGTCAATTGCGGCGACGCTCGCCGATGCGCCCGGCGTTGGCCTGGGGTCGTTTTACATCGACTACAGCGTCGATGCTGCAAAGATTTCCAGGCTGTCGTTTCATGACGTCATCAGCGGCAATTTCGAAAGCGAGACCGTAAAGGGCAAGAAAATTCTCATTGGCGCGACGGCGCTGGAACTCGGCGACGAATTTGCGACGCCGGTCAATGGCGTGATGCCCGGCGTCTATCTGCACGCCTTGAGCTACGAGAGCCTCTTGCAAGGTCGTGCGCTCAGTCGGCCGCACTATGTCTTGCCCTTGATTTTGGCGGCGCTCGCCGCATTCGTTCTTTGTCGCCGCGCGAACCGAAGCGGATGGCGGAAAGCAGTCATTGCGCATGTGATCGTATTTGTTGGCGCGCTAGGGGCGCCCATCGGCATACAACTGATAACGCCGATTAGTTTCGACACCGGCGTCATACTGGCCGCGCAAGGACTAGCGATCATTTATATTACGTCGGACGAGCTGCGTCGGCGTATGCGGCAGATAATCCATCATCGTCTGGCGACCGCCCGGTCTCAGGCGTTAACAAGCCTAATCGTACGCAACGATTCCGACGGCGTCATCGTGTCGAACGCACAGGGTGTCATCGAATTGTGCAATGATCGCGCGTTAGCGTTGCTTGGCGTTTCCCGAGAAACATCTGAACGGCTACTGATTACAGATTTGCCGCCCGGTTTTCCCATTTATTCCGTGAAGCACGATGATCACTTAGCCTCTCCTAAGGACGCTGCGCCGGTTATTACGGAGTATATCGTTTCCGGTCGCGACGACGTCGTGCTCGAAGTTGTCGCCAGTTGCGTCAGGCATGACGACGTCTTGGAACACAAAACATCATCCGAAGCGGTAGAGGAAGTCTTCGTTTACTCGCTACGCGATATTTCAGCACGAAAACGCACCGAGGCGGCCGAGCGTGACGCTAAGAACGCAGCCATTGCCGCAAACAAAATGAAATCGCAGCTAATTTCCAATATGAGCCATGAACTGCGAACGCCGTTGAACGGCGTTATCGGCTTTGCCGGCATTCTTCAGGACGAATCGTTTGGCGCGCTTGGCGCGCCGGAGTACAAGGAATACGCAAACAGCATTCACACGAGCGGCAAGCGCTTGCTCTGCCTTGTTAACGACATGCTCAATATCGCGCGTCTCGACGCAAATGAATTCAATCTCGAAAAGGACTTTCACTCATTGGCTGACGTCGTTGATGACTGTCTTACTGAATATGAAGCGCAGATTTTCGACGAAGATAAATCCGTCAAGGTTCGTATCGCAAAAGAACTGCCTCCGCTCGAAATCGACTTTCGCGTCTTTAAAGAGATGCTGTCACATTTGATTTCGAACGCACTGAAGTTCACCGAAAAGGGCGGTCTCATTACGGTAGTGGCGAAGCGGCGGAAAACCGACCTAACAATCGAGGTAAGGGACGATGGCTGCGGCGTCGATCCGAGTGTATTGCCAAAACTCACAGATGCTTTCTTTCAGGCAAACGCCGAGCTTTCGCGCGCCCACGAGGGCGCCGGGCTAGGGCTGCATATCGTTTCAAAGTTTGCCGCGTTGCACAACGGCTCTGTTGCGTTTGAGAGCGATCCCGGCAAGGGGCTTGCGGCTCGGCTGCACTTTAAGGGAATTGTGGTTGAGCGCCGCAGCCGCGCCGCATAAATTCGCGCGGACTTGCCATGGCTGATTGGGTTTAGCCATCGTATCTGTGTAACGCGGCGCTGCACTGGACACCTTGCTCACCCTAAAATTTTGTTTCTGGCCTCCGCGCGGCGGTCGTTTAGGTGTTCGTTTGTTAACCCACATTTACGAATTCGAAAGCCATACGGGTACGGTCTTCCTGCGGGCTGACGGGTTGGACTTTCGAGGGAATGTTAACGTTCATACCGCATAATACCGCCGATTTCTCGAGCGATAGTTATGGCTTCACACACCAACAACAGGCATGGCGGCTCGCCGCACCGCGACATCGCCGCGACCCTCGACGTCATGCTCGCCAGAAATACGGCGTCCTCCATGACCGTGGGCGTCGTCAATGTTCTGGTTGCGTCGATATTGTTGCTGACGTCGGTTAACGGCTTCACTCTCGCGGCATGGCTCTTGTCGATGCTCGCTGTTCTTCTGGGCCGCCGCGCCTATTGCCGGCGCCTGTTAACCCGCGAGGGGCCGATCGGAGATCGCGCCGTCTCGCTGTTGACGTTCACGGCGATGTTCGCCGGCGCCGGCTGGGGCGTCCTGCCATTCCTTATTGCCGATGGTGCGCCGGGGACCGCATTCCATGTCGTTGTCTTCATGATCGCCGGCATGACCGCTGGCGCGTCCCTGTCTTATGCTTCGCATGTCAAGATCGCGCGCGCTTTCAACCTGTCCGCCATCGCGCCCTTGGCGGCGTATTACGCACTGATGGGCGGGGTCGCCTATGTTGCGATGACCGGCGTTCTCGCGATCTATTTTCTCGCGACGGATATGCTGGCGCGCCGGACCAACCAAAACCTGACATCGGCCCTCGAGAATGAAGCGCGCGCCGAGGCGCAGCGACGGCAGATCGCCAGTCAAAACGCCGCCCTCGAAGCGCTTGCTGACAACTACAAAGCGGCGGCAGAGCGCGCCGAACGCGCTGATGCCGGCCTCGTCAGGAAAAGCGCTGAACTGTCGTTGATCTTCGACAACGTGCCGGTGCGAATCTGGTTCAAGGACGATCAAAACAGAATTCTCCGCGTCAATAAGGCGGCCGCGGGTTCTCTGGGGCTTTCGAATCGGGAAGCCGTAGGCGCGGATATGGCCGACCTCTTTCCTGATACGGCGGCAAAGTTCCACGAAGACGATCTGGCCGTAATCAAAAGCGGCGAGGCCCGCTTCGGCGCGATCGAACAGTTTGCGCCGGCGTCTGGCGTCCACGGCTGGATGCGCACGGACAGAGTTCCGCACAAAGATCCGCAGACCGGCAAGGACTACATATTTGTCGTGTCGACCGACATCACCGACTTGCGAAAAACCCAGGAAGAACTGCAGCGATCGAACGAGGAATTAGCGCAGTTCGCGCGTGTCGCTTCTCATGATCTACAAGAACCGTTGAAACGCCTTACGGGCATCGGCGACCGCTTGAAAGCGACCGTCGGCGATGCATTGTCTGTCGAGGTGCAACGTGACATTGAAGAGATGACAGGCGCGGCCGAGCAAATGAGAGACCTTGTCAATGGCGTTCTCGAACTCGCCCGAATGCCCGCTGGCGAAATAGAGTTACAACCCATATGTCCGCGCGACTGCATTGATGCAGCGCTCGCTCAACTCGGCGTTGGCGCAGACCGCGGCGATGCTGACTTTTCGTTTGACCGCATGCCCGAAGTGCTGGCGGAGCCACGGCTGCTAACGCGCATCTATCTCAACCTGATTACAAACGCACTCAAGTTTTCTTCCGAACGTGCGCAGCCGAATATTGCGTTCGGTGCGGCGCGCGACGGTGAAGAAGTCGTTTTGTATGTTCAAGACAATGGCGTCGGCGTCGATCCCGCCAGCACTGAAGAGATCTTCGAGCCTCTTGCTCGGGCGCATGATCGCGACGCCTTCGACGGCACGGGCATTGGTCTTTCGATCTGCAAGAAGGGCGTTGAGCGGATGGGCGGGCGGATCTGGGCGGAGTCTGCGCCCGATGGCGGCGCCGTTTTCAAGTTTCGACTGCGCTCGTCGAAGGCCGCCGCTGCGGCGGCCTGACCCTTGTCGGGCCTTGGCAATGCCGCCGTCCAAGTGTCCGAGCGACGTCAGAAACTTCAATATTTCTTAGAAGAATCAGCGATATTGCCGGTGAAAGCCCCGGCTAGAAATATTGCGCCGGGTTGCAGCGCCGGCGTCGGAGCCGCCCTTGGGCCGCCGTCTGCGCTGATCATGAGGAAGCGGCCGGTCTATGAGAGTGTTGTTCGTGACGCGGAAATGGCCGCCCGCCGTCGGCGGCATGGAGCTTTATAGTCGCGAACTCGCCGCAGCGATGGCGCGCCATGCTGATATCGACGTTGAGGCGCTGCCCGGAAAACCGGATGGCGGGCCGCCCGCGGCGCTTAGTCTTATGGCGTTCTTCTTTCGCAGCGCCGGCGTAATCGCGGCGCGCGGGCGAAACTACGACGTCATTCAGTTCGGCGATTTCGTATTGTTCCCGCTGACGGTCTGGGCGTCGATAGTCGCACCCCGTACGCGCAGACTTGTAACCGCGCACGGGCTCGACCTCATCTACGGCCGCCAGCGCGGATGGAGACCATTTCTATACAGACTGTATTTTGCCGCCGCCCGATTGCTGCAGGGCGCGGCGCACTGTTTTGTGGCGAACTCCTCGGCGACCGCCGACGTCGCACGGGAGGCGGGACTGAAGCAGGTGGCGGTGGTGCCGCTCGGCGTAACCCTAATACATGACGAACCGGTGCCGACGGATAACACCTCGGCGCTGGACAATGGTCGATATGCGCTTTTCGTCGGCCGGATCGTACCGCGAAAGGGCCTCGCATGGTTCGCCGAGAACGTGCTGCCGCAGTTGCCTAACGACGTCGGGCTCAAAATCGTTGGAACAGTCTGGGATAAGGATGAACTCGCCCGCGCTCTCAATAATCCTCAGGCAGAGTATTTGGGCCGGGTCAGCGATGACGAACTGCGCCGATTACGGCGCAGCGCGGCCGTGACCATCATGCCGAACCGGCGCCTCAATGATGGCGATATGGAAGGGTTCGGCCTCGCGGCGCTGGAAGCGGCGGCGGAAGGCTCCGTCCTCGTCGCTTCGGGCATCGAGGGTATCGTTGATGCTGTTGTCGACGGCGAAACCGGTTTTCTGGCGGCGCATGGCGATGTCGACGACTGGTCTCAAAAGATAAACGCGGTGCTTGCCTGGTCGCCGGCCCGGCGGGCGGCGTTCCTTGCCGACGCGCGCAAGATCATTGCAAGCCGTTATTCCTGGGACCGGGTCGCCCGACAAACGCTCGCCGTAGCGACGGCGTAAGGCGACGGTTATGAATTATGATTTCATCAAAAATTTCTTGCGGCGCCGTTTGCGCCAGCCGCAGCTTTACGCGCTGGCCCGCCGCATCATGCTGCTTGGCCAATGGGTCATGCGCACGCCGGACGAGCAGGACTTTGTCGCCTTCAAAGCGTTGAAAAACGAAAAAGGGCTCGTTGTGGATATTGGCGCAAATGGCGGGCAGTCGGCGATCGCTTTTTCCTTTCTGTTGCCGCAGTTCGACATTCTGTCATATGAGCCTAATCCCGCATTGTGGCGCGACCTCGATTTTGTGGCGCGCATTGTCGGGCGTCGTTTTTGCTATCGGAAAATCGGGCTGGGTCCGCGCGAAGGGCGCATGACGCTATTTGTGCCGCAACTCGGCGCGCTTCCCGTAACGACGCGCGCCAGTCTCGATCGCCGTGCGGCGGAAGATCACTGCGAAAGACTGGCGAAGGAAGTCGGAGAGCGACCCAATATAAACGAGACGACGGTTGAGATCGTTCCCTTCGACAGTCTCGGTCTGCGTCCCGACATCGTCAAAATCGATGTCGAAGGGTATGAACGCCATGTCCTCGAAGGCATGACGGAAACGCTAAAGGATGCGCAGCCGATTCTGCTGCTGGAAAGCAATGCAGAGGACCGGGCGTGTATGGAACTCCTGTCGCCCCTCGGATACCGGTTTTATTATTTCGATCTCGCCAGCAAGCGCATAACAGCGGACCCGCAGAACCGGACCCGAAACTGGTTTGCCGTCCCGCGGCATCGGGAAACGCAATTCTGCGCTTGACCGCGCACGCAGCGACAGCGTCGGGCGCACCCTTTGCGCGGAGCCCCGCGTCAGCGTAAGGTCGGCGTTTGCGATTACCTGTCCGGCGGGGAGCAGCATGAGGGCATTTCGATTATTCGTCAGGCTGACGCTTTATTATCTTTGCGTCACCGGCGTTGTTTACTCGGCCGTTGTCCTCTTTCCCGGCCTTGAGGAATTTCTGCCCATTGGCGGCGCGGAGACATTGCTCAGCGGGCCGGGCTCGGATCCATTCGAGGCGATCGAAATCGGCGCGACCCGCGTCGCCAATCTCGGCGACAGTCTAATCTGGCTGTGCATCGCCATCGCCGGCGCGTTACTGACGATCATCCCCATCAGCTGGACCTACATGGCGGTCCGCAAGCGCGACGAATATGACCAGTCGCTCGTTGAGACCATCATCGTGCTGCCGATCGCCGTCACTAGCATTGTTATAATCGTCAACAATTCCATCGCCCTTGCCTTTTCCCTCGCGGGCATTGTCGCCGGCGTTCGGTTTCGCAACACGCTGAAGAGTTCCGGCGATGCGCTCTATATTCTGTTGGCGATTGGCATTGGCTTGTCCGCCGGCATCGGCGCAATGGAAATCGCCGTCGTCATGTCGATGGCGTTCAATTATGTCTTTCTCGTCTTGTGGATTACCGACTATGGCGGGCGTAAGGGCGTCCACCGCTATATGCGAAGGACGCACAGCCGTCACGACGAAAAACAGGCTAAACTTTTAAAGCAATCGGAACAGGTCACGGAATGACGGTACGGGCAACCTCGTTCGCCGTACTGATGGCGTTGGGGGCGACCGGCGCCAGCGCGCAACCTACGACGCCGCGTCAAATGCCGCTGACCGAACAGCTGATCGAAATTTCCGGCCTTGCGGCCGCTTCTGACGACACCGTCTTCGCCCACAATGACGAATTCGCGATCGTCTATGAGATTGATATCCGCGACGGGGCCATGCGCCGCGCCTTCGCGCTTGGCGATCCGACGACCAAGGGCGATTTCGAGGGTATCGCGGCCTATGAGGGCCGCATTTATCTTATCACCAGCGCCGGCGCCCTTTATGAGGCCGATATTAGCGACCATCGCGCGCGCGTCAGGTTCAATATCTACGATACCGGCGCCGGGAAATTTTGCGAAGTCGAGGGCTTGTCGCTGGCGCCGACGCCGGGCGAATTTTTCATTCTGTGCAAGCGCCCGCGCAAGGGCGGGCCGGCAGGGCGCTTGTTGATTTATCGCTGGGGCCTCGCTGAGCGGCGCCCTGTTTCGGAGCCCCACCTCAGTGTCCCCTTCCGCGACTTTCTTCCCGGCTCGGAGCGTGAGGGCTTTCGGCCCGCTGGCGTCGAATGGGACGCCGCGACGCAAACGCTCATGGTCGTCTCATCGCGCTCGCATATCGTTTATTCATTCGACGCCTCGGGGAAGTTCCTGCGGAAAAACAGGCTGCCCGCCGACCGGCATCCGCAGTCCGAGGGGCTTGCCGTATTATCTTCTGGCGCAATTCTCGTCGCGGACGAGGGGGGCGGGCGCAATCGCGCCGGTCTTATCTCCGTGTACGACGAATTACCCTGATCGGCGCGTCGTCGGCGGTCAGCTCCGGCAGTTGCGCAAGAGCTTTTTCTCCATCGTCGCATCGTCAGCGATATCGTCAAAGAAGTCGGCGAGGTACCGCTCGGCGCTTTTTTGCGTGCGTTCGTCGAGTCCCGGAATATCCGTGAGCACCGCCATCAGTTCGCTTCGCTTTGACCGGAACTCCGCTGCGGCGGCGCGGGCGTCGTCATTGAAGGCGCAAAATCCGCGATAGCGGCGCTGGCGCACCGAACGCACTGGCACAGTTTCCGGCGGCACGGCGTAAGGCGCGTCGACAAGACCCGAATAGTCGAAATCATAGGGAACCGGCGTCAGGTTCGATTGCGCCGCGGCGTCCGCGCCAATCAGCTTCGTATTATGGCAGCAATCCTTGCCGTCGACGCCCGAATGCATCGACCAGTCGAGATTGCCGATCATGTACTGAAAGACGGCGTACAGCCCGGCGTGGTCCGTGTCCAACTGGGTCTTATCAATATCCGGCGTGTCGATTTCCACCATCTCGTTGCGTTTCGCCGCGTCATCCGTGTCCTCGATGAGAAAGCCAATGCGGGAGATGACAGTCTTGCCGTTTTTCGCCTCGACATAGTCGATTTCCGCCATGCGTACTTTAAGGCTCAGAGGCGTCATCACGTTGAGAAGTCGGTATGCGGCGTATTCCATCAGGTAATATTGCTGAAACCGTGAAGACTTTTTGCAGTGGGTCACGAGCTTGATGCGTTTCTGGCCGTCGAAAAAGGACGCGTCTGCAGGCTTTTCCGAAAATTCAATGCGCAGCGGCGGGAAATCGCAGAGCGCTCGATTGCGCCGCGATACGCCGCGGGCGGACAATTTGATCGCATGTGTTTCCGGCGCGGCGCCATGATACGCGAGGCTTGCTTCGAACGGGTCAGTCGAGCGTTCGGCCTTGCGCGTTAATTCGCTGAACGGCGCGGTGATGGTGATTTTGATGGCGGCGTCGTCGGCGAATAAGGGATGAGGGTTTCCGGCCAGCGCCGCTGCGGGCGCCGCCCCGAGTAAAAAAGTAAGCAAAAAAATCACACGGGTCATTTCACAGCCTCCCCTGCTGATGAAAGAATTCGGCTTTCGCCGGTCGCGACATTGTGGGCGGTGATTTCGTCGCCGACAATCTCAAGATAACTTGCAACGCCGCCGTAATACTCAGACGCGCCGGTATCGATCTGGATGACGCGGCCGCCAAGGCTGGCGCGAATGCCCTCAAGACTTGGCGTATGACCGACGACGATGCGCGCCGCGCCATAGGCGGCAAGCACAATCTCTATTTCCTCTTCCATGGACGGGCGCACGGGCATGACGACGGCGCCGCCTTCTTCCGCGGCTTCGATGGCGTCCTTGATCGCGGACGCCGGGTCGCGCTGCACGAGACCACGGTACCAGAGGGGTCCTAGCTCGTCGGCAAGAATTGATTCCGGCGAATCATCGTGTGCTTTCAGCGCAGCAGCGACCCGTTCGTTGATATCGTCGAGTGAGAATACGCTGTATTCCGCGCTGAGGCCTCCATGAACGAAGAGCGTGTCGCCGATTTTTGCGACTGCGGGATTGCTTGCAACCCACGCGCCGATATCGCCATCTGCGCGCCACGCAGTTTGGTGCTCCAGCCGGCCGAGCGGTGTCACCTCAAAAACTTTTTCACGAATCGCCTCGCTGGAAAGCGTTGAATCGATTTGCTCCAAGTGGAATGTTTCGAACGCGTCGCGATTGTCGTCATAAAACGTATCGCGCCGCTTTTTCGAATTCCTGTCTGTGAACGCTTCATATTCGCCCGGGTGCACGTAGCGCAGATCGCCGATCATGTTCATGGCTTCGTGATTGCCCACAAGCGTTATGACCGCGCCGCCTTTCTTGGCGGCCCGTTTCTGCAGCTTTTGCAAATGCTCGATGATTTTTTTCGTGTCGGGGCCGCGGTCGGGTATGTCGCCGGTCTGGACGAAAATCGTCTCGCCGCCTTTCCAGCGGCCGCGTTTGTCGGCGAGCCCGGCAGCCATGATAATTGATTGGTAGGCGTCGTAATCGCCGTGAATGTCTCCTATAGCGACGATACGTTGCGGTGCGTCCGCGCCATACGCGATCGTGGCGCCCGCGATGGCGACCGCAAAAAACAGAAACGCCGAAAAACCCCTGACCGAAACCGCTGTCATCTCTCGCGTCCTCCCCGAACCCGCATGATGTGCGCCATGCGACCGCCACCGGCGGCGGTTGTCAAGCCATCCCCCGGCGCGCCTGGCGAGGGCGCGATTTGTCGCTTCCGAGCGATTGCGCTATCCCGAACGGCCGCTGACGATACCGACGGAGCCGTCCGATTCTCAAAATCATTCGCGACCGCACAAGACCGCTGGTTTTCTGGCCGCCGGCCGGCCTCCTCCTCGCTGCGCTTGTTTTCTCCGTCGTTGATTATTCCAGCTTTCACACGGCTGTTTCCAGCGCCAATGCGTGGCTCTTGAGTCGTTTTGACTGGCTTTATTCGCTTGCGTCGTTTGCTGCTGTCATTCTCGTCGCCTGGGTTGCCCTCTCGCCGCTCGGCTCGGTGCGCATTGGCGGGCCCGATGCAAAACCCATCCTCAGCCGTTGGAATTGGTTCGCGATCACTCTGTGTACGACGGTGGCGATCGGCATTCTGTTCTGGGGCGCGGCGGAGCCAATGTTCCACATCAACGACCCGCCGGCGTTTTCGGGCGCTGCACCGAAATCGGACGAAGCGGCGCGCTTCGCGATCTCGACCTTGTTCATGCATTGGACGATTACGCCTTACGCGCTGTACTCCGTGCCGGCGCTCGCGTTCGCGCTCGCGCATTTCAACCTTGGCAGGCCATATTCCTTAAGCGGACCATTATCGCTTGTGTTCGGAAAAGCGGCGACGGGGCGCGGCGGCGCGCTGATCGATGCCGTCGGCCTTTATGCGCTTGTCGCTGGCGTCGCCGCGTCGCTTGGTGTTGGCGTGATGACGCTTGCTGGCGGGCTAGAGCGGCTTGCCGGCGTCAATGACGGGACGTGGCTGCGTTTTGCGATCACGCTCGCCATTGTCGGCGTCTTCGTTGCGTCATCGATAACGGGCATTCAACGGGGCATCAAATATCTCTCCGACATCAACGTAAAGTTCTTTTTCGCGTTGGCGCTGTTTCTGTTGGTCGCCGGGCCCACCGGCGCCATTCTTTCACTCGGCGCCGCCTCCCTTGGCGATTATATCGTGAACTTTGTGCCGGTGAGCCTGGCGTTCGGCGACCGCGCCGGCAGCGACTGGATGCACGCCTGGACGGTCTTCTATTTCGCGAACTGGCTCGCCTGGGCCCCGATCACGGCGCTGTTCCTTGGGCGCATATCGGTCGGCTACACTGTGCGCGAATTCCTGCTGTTCAATCTTGTCGCGCCGGCGTCTTTTGGCGCCTTATGGATGATCATCTTCGGCGGCGCGGCGATTCATATAGACGCCGCGGCGAACGGCGCGTTGACCACAGCCCTTAATGAACGGGGCCCTGACGCAGTGATTTACGCCTTGTTCGACGCCTTTCCCCTTGCCGCTGTCATTGCAACGGCGTTTGTCGCGCTCACCTTCATCTCCTTCGTCACCGCGATGGATTCAAACACCCATTCCATTGCGGCGGTTTGTTTAAAGCCGGCGAAATCGCATGCTGACGAAAGACGGTCGGCTATGCCGGTCAAGATATTCTGGGGCGCGCTTGTCGGCGCCGTCGCCTGGGTGATGACGTCGACCACCGGCATTGATGGGGTGCGCATGCTGTCAAACCTTGGCGGCGCGCCAGGGCTCATGATCCTGATCGCTATGGGCGCCGTTATCATCACCATGCGCATGCGGTGGATGAGCGAAATTCGCGCCGGCGCCCAGCCTGCGCCGTCACCCGAAACGGAAACCGCGCAGATACGCTGAGTAAAACGCTGTCTGTTGTGCGGCGATATCGCGTGCTTCTTCAGGCGAGACGCCTTTAAACCAGACTTTTGCGCCCGGCCGGATCTGGCCGGCGAGATGCAGGTCCGGACCAATAACCTGGGCGATGCGGGCGTAACCGCCGACGGTCTGGGCGTCGGCGAGCAACAGAAACGGATTGCCGGACGGCGGACACTGCACCGTACCGGGGAAAACCGGGCTTGAGAGCATAGAAAAATCTTCCGGCGGATGAATGGACGCGCCGTTCAGTTCGACGCCCATGCGATTGGCGCGCCGCGACGCGGTGAAGGCTTCCGAATGGAATTTCTTCTGCGCGTCGGCATCGATCAGATGGAACTCCGGTGCCGCGACGACGCGCAGAAAGACATCGCCAGAGATCGTTGGCGTCGCAGACGTCGGCGTCTCGATGAATTGCGACGCCGGCGCATCGGTCCGTTCGATGGCGTCGCCTGCCGCAAGCGCGCGACCGTCAATGCCGCCGAGGCCCGCCGGCGCATAAGTCGCCGCGCTTCCGAAATCAATTTTCGCCGCAACGCCGCCCGCAATTGCGATATAGGCGCGCAGGCCGTTTCGCGCGGGTCCAAGGTTCAGGACATCGCCTTCCTTTGCGCTCTGCGCGGCGTACGCGCTAACGGTCATATCGTTGAGCTTCGCGCTCATGTCCGCGCCGCCAAGGGCGAACGCCGCCGGCGCTTCGAATCGCATCTCGGGCCCCGTTGCCGCGCATTCGAGCGCCGGCGCGTCCCAAGGATTGCCGGCCGCGGCGTTGGCAAGCGCAAAAGAGAGACGATCGGCGGCGCCCGATTGCGGCACGCCGAGATAGCGAAAGTCGGAACGGCCGGCGTCCTGAACGGTGGTTTCCGCGCCGGGCCGAATGATGGTCGCGATCGCTGTCACAAAGCCGCCTCGGACAGAAATTCCTCTTCGCTGATCGGGCGGAACCTAACCGTTGCGCCGGGCGTCAACAGGAATGGATCGTCTGCAGACGGATCGAATAGGCGCATAGGCGTGCGGCCGATCAGGCGCCAGCCGCCGGGCGAAGGTAAGGGATAAACGCACGTAAATCCCTTGGCGACGCCAATCGAGCCGGCGGGCACGAGAGCGCGGGGGGTCGCCAGTCGCGGGACGCGTAGGTTTTCGTCGAGCATGCCGAGATAGACGAAGCCGGGCGCAAAGCCGAGCGTAGCAACGCGATAGGTTTTTGATGCGTGGGCGCTAATGACGGCGTCCTCCGGCAAGTGCGCGTGGGCCGAAAGCTCGCCAAGATCAGGACCGGCCTCGCCGCCGTACCAGACAGGGATGTTGATCGGATCGCCGGCGGGCGCGGGCGCCCGTAAGGGCGCATCGCGGATTTCTTTTTCCAGCGCGATGCGCGCCGTCTCCGGGTTAATTCTCATGGGATCAAAGCGGACTGCGACGGAGTCGATACCTGCGACCGCGTCGTCGATGCCGTCGGCGCTGCGCAATGCGTCAGCGACGCGGTTTGCCGCAAGTCCGGAGGCAATCGGATCGTCAATGCCGGAGAGCGTCGCCAGCCAGCCGCGCTCGCCGAACGGGACGATATTCGCGCGGGCGTCGGTCATGCGTGGGCCGGCGAGAAGGCTGCAGGGGATAGCCCCGCAGTCGCAAGGGCTTTTCGAACAGCGCGCGCCGTTTCGACGGCGCCCGGCGAATCGCTGTGAATGCACAGCGTGTCGACGTTGAGTGTCAGCCGGCCGTCTGCGGCGGCAAACTCGACGCCGGATGCAATCGCCGCAGCCTGGGCAGCGCGCGCGTCAATTGCCGCGATCACCGCCCCCGGCGCCGATCGCGGCGTCAGCGATCCGTCGGCCTGATAAAGCCGATCGACAAATCCTTCGGCGATAAAGGCCGTCTTGTTTTCGCGCGCAGCGGCCTCAAGCGCCGAACCCGGCGGGCCGACAATAGCAACGCCGGTCGCAGCGGCGGCGATCATGCGCGCTAGGGCCGTATCGCGCGCCGCATCATTGTAGAGCGCGCCATGAGGTTTGACGTGGCGCATAGGAACGTCATCGTCTTCAAGAACGATGCGCAACGCTTCGATCTGCTCACGGAGCGAATGAGAAAGCGCGTCGCCGTCGATATCGATGCTACGGCGACCGAACCCTTCGCGGTCGGGATAAGAAGGATGTGCGCCGACGCTGACGCTATGCGACTTGGCCAGCTGCGCCGTACGTCGCATGGATGCGGTATCGCCCGCGTGGCCGCCGCAAGCGATGGAACATGACGTGATGAGCGCCATCAATTCCGCCTCGATCTGCGCGCCGCTCGCGTCCGCGTATTCGCCCATATCGGCGTTAAGGTCGACTGATTGCGCCATTACCAGACTCCCGCCGCGCGAAGGATTGCGCGGAGACCAAGGCCTGTCGTTACGACGAGAACAACCGCGCCGGCGATATTGGGGAACAGGCCGTTTACATGCTCGCCAAGTAGAGCGCGGCGATTAACAGCGAATAGGAGAAACCCGGCGACAATCGGCAACAGCAATCCGTTAGCGAATTGCGCGAATAGAATGATTTCAACGGGACGCGCGCCGGTGATCGCGACGGCGGCGCCGGCAAGGAGGACGCCGCCCGCGACGATGCGAAATTTTGTCGCTTTCGGATCGCTCTCAAAACCGAAGAGCTCGGCGGCGGCAAATCCAGTCGCAAGCGGCGCAGTGATCGCCGAGGAAAGGCCCGCGGCAAACAGGCCAAGCCCAAGGAGCCAGACAGCGCCCGCGCCGAAGGCCGGCTCAAGCTGGCGCGCCATATCGGCCGCGTTCGCGATTGTCTGGCCGGAACCAAAGAGGCTTGCGGCGGCGGTCGACAGGACGAGGATAGAAACGACGCCGCCGACGCCGATGGAAAGCCGCGCATCGAAACGGGCGTCCGGCAAATCATCCGCGCTTGCCCAGCGTTTGCGCGCAGCGGCGGCGTGGAGAAAGAGGTTATACGGAACAATTGTCGTGCCGATCAGGCCGATAGCGACGGGAAGCGCCGCCGGCGGCAGCGTCGGTATCGAAACGCCGCGTGCAAGCGCCCCCCAATCAGGGCCGACAATGACGAGTGCGGAGGCAAATGCAAAAGTCATCAAAAGTACAGCGCCGATCAACACCCGTTCGATCACTCTGTAACCGCCGAAGAAGAGTATGGCGCTTGCCAGCACGGCGATCGCTGCGGCGACGCCGGCCCGCGGCGCGTCGGGCAACGCGGCCTGCACGCCAAGGACGGCGCCGGCGAGATTGCCGCCCTCATAGGCGGCGTTGCCGACCACCAGCGCTGCGACGATGAGCGCGACGGCGGCCCACCTGATCGCACCGTTTCCTGAGGCCTTTGCGATGGCCTCGCCGAGACCGAGCCGGCCGGCGACGCCAAGGCGCGCGGCCATTTCCTGCAGGACGATCGCTGCGAGGGTTGCAAAAACCAGCGTCCAGGCGAGCGCGTAGCCATAGCTCGCGCCGGCGACGGTCGCAGTGGTCACGGTGCCCGGCCCGATGAAGGCGGCGGCGGTCAGTGCGCCCGGTCCGATGGAACGGAGCCGGTTCAGCATTGTTGTGTGTAGCTGGTCATCACGGGAAACTATCCCGCCTTCGCCAAAAGAAAAACCGCTGCGGGGAGACCCCGCAGCGGTTTCTTACGCAACAGTCCCCCGAAAGGGCTATTCTTCTTCCGGCGCCTCTTCGGTTTCGTTCTCCGGGGCTTCCGCGGATGTGTTGGTGACGGCGTCGGCGCCCATCAGCGCGACCGGCGCGCCTTCGCCTTTTTCTTCTTTTTCCGGCTTCGGTTCTTCACGCAGTTCAGGCAGCGGTTGCGGTTTTAAAGGCGCCGCCGGCGCATCGTCGAAGTCAGGCGTTTCGACATCGGATGCGGCGTACTCACCCCAATAAGCCGGCTGGTTCATCAGCTGGCGGAAGAAATCGATATTGTTGTCGGCGACCTTTGGCGGCAGGTCGGAACGGGCGAGCCGCTCGGCGCCGATCATGTCGCCGGAGAGGGCGAGCACCAAGGCGAGGTTCTGACGCACGCGCGAATCACCGCCGGCGCGGCCTGAGGCCTCGCGCAAGGTCATGCGCGCCATATTAAGATTGCCATCAAGCGCGTAGGAAAGTCCTTTGTTGTTGAGGACAGAAACGGCGCCCGGCGCATAGGTCAGAGCGCGATCATATTTCTGACGCGCTTCTTCATGCTCGCCGATCTGGTCGAGCGCGACGCCATAGGCCGAGAGCGTATTCCAGTCCGTCGGCTTTGCCGCAACCGCGTTTTCGAGATGCCGCACCGCCTCGAATGCGCGGCCGGTTTCCACAAGCACCTTGCCATATTCAAGGCTGACATCGGCGTGGTCGGGCGAAACGCTGATCGCTTTCTGCATGACGCCGACTGCTTCATTGGTCGAATTTATCTTGCGCAGCGCTTGGCTGAATTTTACCGCGACGGCAGGGTCACTCTGATTGGTGTTGTAGCGCGTGCCCCAGAAGGCGGCGGCCGCGATCGGGTCCATGCCCTGATCCGGCGTCGCAGCGGAATATACGCCGACCGCCTCGCGATATTTGTCGTCGCCGACGCCGATGGCTGTTTTTGTGCTGCCGCAGGCGGCGATGCTGAACGCTGCGAGCGAGAGACCCGCCAGCTTGGCCGCGGACGGAAGAGTGCGATGGACCATGGAATTGCCTCTATCGAGCTGAATTTCGCGTGCAACCATGGGACAAGGAGTTCAAAAAAGGCTTAAGCTCATGCTTAATGTCCAATCGATTTCATCCATTAACAGGTCATTGATGAACCCTTCTATTTTGAAACCTTATGACGAGAATGACGCCGGGAGTGCGAAGCCGGTGTTCATTGTTGATGATGGCGGGCTGGATCAGCTCGATGCGCCGGAGGCCCTGAAGTCGCTGGCGGCTGTGAACGGTTTTTCCGGAGAGGCGGGCGCCGTTCTCGCGGGCGCCGACGGCGTGCTTCTCGGCGTTGGCGATGGTTCCGATGCGCTGATTGCGGCCGTACTTTCGGAAAAATTGCCGGCCGGCGTTTACACATTCGCAACATCTATGACGCCGCGGGAGGCGACGCTTGCCGCATTAGGGTGGATGATCGGCGCCTATCGGTTCGATCGATATAAAACCGCCAAACCCTGTGAGGCGACGCTGATCGCGCCGGACGGGGTCAATGTCCAAGCGGTCGTAAGCGCCGGCGCCGCTAATGCGCTGGCGCGCGATCTCGTCAACACGCCTGCGGGCGACATGACGCCGGCGGCGATTGAAGATGCGGCGCGCGCGCTCGCAGAGGCCCATAATGCCGATGTTAACGTCATTCTCGGCGATGATCTCCTCACGGAGAACTTTCCGATGGTGCACGCGGTTGGTCGTGCGGCGGCGATCGCGCCGCGGCTTATCGATGTCACATGGGGTCGTGCAGATGCGCCGAAGGTGACGCTTGTGGGCAAAGGCGTCGCGTTTGATTCCGGCGGGCTCAATATCAAGGGCGCTAGCGGCATGGCGCTGATGAAAAAGGACATGGGCGGCGGCGCCCATGCGCTGGCGCTGGCGCAGATGATTATGGATGCGAAGCTCGACGTTCGGTTACGGGTCATTGTGCCGGCTGTTGAAAACGCCATCGCCGGCAACGCCTTTCGGCCCGGCGATGTTTTGCCTTCACGCAAAGGGCTTACGGTGGAAATTGGCAACACCGATGCGGAGGGCCGGCTCATTCTCGGCGACGCCCTCGCGCTCGGGGCGGAAGAAAACCCTGACCTGATGATCTCGCTGGCGACGTTGACGGGCGCGGCGCGCGTTGCCTTAGGGCCGGAGGTTGTGCCGTTCTACACCGATGACGATACGCTGGCGGATGCGCTTGGCGAAGCGTCGGCGGAGACGGCCGATCCGGTCTGGCGGATGCCGTTATGGCGCAACTATGATTCGATGCTGTCGTCGAGCGTCGCGGACGTCAATCATATTTCCGGTAACGCCTTCGCCGGGTCCGTCATCGCCGCCCTGTTCCTCAAACGCTTCGCGGGCGATGCGCCCTATCTCCATTTTGACCTCTACGCCTGGCGCCCCAAACGCGCGCCCGGCCGGCCGGTTGGCGCTGAGGCCCAGGCGATTCGCGCCATATTCGCCGTCCTTAAGGGACGGTACGGCTGCGATTGAGGTAGACATTAATTCGGTCGCTGGGCGCCGGGCCGGGCCTTGCCCTCAACGGGCGAACAGTTGCAAGGGTATCTCTTGCAGCGCGTATGAGGCGAGTCAGTTCGGTCCGATGGCTTCGATCGACATTTTAACAGGTTGGCGAGAGGTCATGTGCGACGCGGTGCGCGCCGACGGGCCCGATCTTTCCATGCGCCAATGGGCGATTTTGCTCACCGTTTATCTCAATCCCGGCCCGCATACTGTGCGTGCGCTCGCGCGTGATCTTAACGTGCCGAAGCCGGCAATCTCGCGCGCGCTTGATGCGCTTTCGATCCTCGGCTTCATAAAACGCGTGCGCGACATGCGCGATAAACGGATTGTCCTTGTACAGAAGACAACCGAAGGCGCGATCTATGTCGACGAGTTTGCGCGCATCGTATCACTGCATAATGACGAACCGCCGGCGCTCAAAGCGCTATACGGATAATACGTCATTCGTCGTAGATCGTCGCAAACCCGCCCCACATCATGCGCATTCCCGTCAAACGGCATGTCGGCGGGGTTGTCGCCGGCGAGTTCCGGATCTTCCATAGCGCTCTTAACCCCCTTGTCGGCGACCTCTTTGGACGGCCACTCCATCCAGGAAAAAAGAATGGTTTCGTCTTCTTTGGCTTTCACCGCCATGGGAAACGAGGTGACCTTGCCGTCCGGCACGTCGACGCCCCAGTTTTCAACGACGCGGGTGGCGCCATATTTTTTGAACACCGGGCCGGCCTTTCGGGCTAGCGCAAGGTAGGCGTCCTTGTTGGCGGTGGGCACGGCCAGCAGATATCCGCTCACATAAGTCATTGGCAACGTTCCTTTTTCATCGCGAGACGAGAACATCCTGATCGCCCGTCGTCGTCGTTGCAACGGATTACCGGATCGCCGGCAAATCCGCGACCTTGACGCCGGCGATTGTCGCCGCGCCGGCGTGCAATTCGATCGGCGCTTCAATGCGTCCACCCTGGGCCATGGCGGCGAGCGCCAGACCAGCCATAGCGGCGTCGGCCTCTTCGGCGTCGACGGCGCCGCTTTCCGCCAGCGCACGGGCGAGGCCGGCGGGTTTTTTCAAGCACGGCCGTCAGCGCGCCCTCCGGGCGGTTATCTCCATCCAGGCTAACCGATCCTGATACGGATAATTTTGCTTCGTTTGTCGTGGCGTTGAGCCCGTGTATCTCAATCGCGCCGCCTGCATTGCGCCAGGTCTCATCGGGGTTAGGGCCTGCAATAAAATCTGTGTGGCTCAGCGAGATAGAACTCTCCAGCGTATCGATGGCCACTCGCCTTTGCGCGTCGCGGAACGAGAAACCCGCGCTAACAGTGTTGAGTGTCAAGATCGTCGGCGCACTGGCGGCCGGCGCGAGATCGTAGACGAGGCTTGCAAGACTAACTTCGGCGCCGTCGGCGTCGGTTGCATTCGCATTTGTGATGTTCATTGAAAACACCCAGCCGCGCGCCTTGTCATTGGCGATGGACGCCCGGATAATCATCGGCCGAATATCTCCATTCGCCGAGCGCATCCGTCGCAAGTTCTTGCGACCCGGATGGTGAAAAAATCAGGCGGTTGAGGTTATAGGGAAGCGCGTCGAGGTTTAGCCGCTCCGCCCGCCACGAAAACACGCCCGGCGCCGCAATATGCGGCGCATCGATATGAACGCGCAGGAAAGAATGGAAAACCGCCGCGTCTGACGGCGCCATGCTCGACGACGAGGCCGGCGGCGCGTTGGTCTTCCACCCAGTCCGCGACGGCGGTTTCCATGGCGGCGGCGCCGTAGCGCCATAAGGCGTAGTACCCCGCCATGATGATCGCCGCGGCGATCCATAACCCAATGACCCATCTGGATCCTATGCGCTTTTTATCCGACATCGGACAATTCCGGCGACGGCGCCGGCGCTGCGGCGTCGAGGTCCGGGCGGGCGGCGTTGATGCGGGTCTCAACCAGCTGCTGAAATTCGCGGCGATCGAGGCCCGGCGGGATCGGCTCCAAAATTCGGACCGTAATCACGCCGGGGGCAAGCGCGCCGCCGAGCTTGCGCCAATAGCGGCCGCTATCGTGAGCAATGGGCACGCAAGGCGCGCCGGCGGCAAGATAGATGCCGGCGACGCCCGGCTGATAGGGCGCCGTTTCGCCCGGCGCGACCCGAGTGCCTTCCGGAAAGACGACGACCTGCGCGCCGCCGGCGATGCGGGCGGCGGCTTGGTTCCGCAGACGCCGCAACTCCCGCGCGCCGCCCTCGCGGTCGATGACGATATTGCCCGAACGCTTCGCCCACCAGCCATAGACCGGAATGCGCAAGAGTTCCTTTTTCAGGATTACGCTCGGCTTAGAGAACAGAAATATGCAGCGCAAAAGGTTTCCCAGAGCGATTGGTGATTGGAAACGATAAGGGCGCCGCCGGCGGGAATGTTTTCGCGCCCCTCAACGCGATAGCTGACGCCGGTCAGCACAGGCATGGACCCCCATTGCGAAGCGCGCCCCACAGTTTGATCGTCTATCGCGCCGTTTTTTCGCCCATGAAGAGTGTTGGCGCCAATAGAATTGTCATTACGACTGCGACGAGCGCAATCACGGCGGTGTAGACGATAGACCGTATACGGTTCATCGGGGCGCTAATTTCGGGAAAACGCAAACAGCGCTTTGATCTTTGCGAGGACAAACTTGTTGTACTCGCCGGCTAGTTTCTCCCACGCTTTCCGCGAGGCCGGCTTGCCGTCGCCATCAAGATAGCCCGAGGCCACAGGGTGCGGCGTAATCTCGATATCAGGCATCGTGATGCGCGATTCGGCGAGCGCGCGCGGCATGTGATAGTCGGACGTCACGAGAGTAGAACGCGGGTCGCGTCGTGTTTCGCCGCCCAGCGCGCGGCTTCGCCGGCGTTGCCGATGGTCGAGCGGGCCTCCCAGCCCAGATCAACGCAGCATTCGAAAAGTTCCGGCGCGCCGGTCCACAGTTCTGCGACATTGTCGCGCGTGATGTCGGGATGGACCCCGGAAATCAGCAATCGCTCGGCAGCGCCGTCTGCGAGAAGCGCCATGCCCGCTGTGATGCGCGTGCCGCCGCCGCCTGTGTAAACGATCACCGGCGTCGCTGCGCGGCGCCGCGCTGTCACCGGCGCGCGGCAGCGTTGTGATGAACGCAGCCAAGCCGACCAGCCATGCGAGGCTGACGAGGATGAGGCCGAAGACCAGTCGTCTCAAAGGGTCACTCCCTGACGGGCGCTAACAGGCGCCAATGAGCTTATCGGGCGCGCCATGGACGGTCCAGTCGGCGCGTCCGCCGAAACCGGTCAATACTGGTTGCGCAATGTTTTCAAAACCGTAAGCCGGGCCGTATAGGCCGTCACGAGGCAAGTCGCGAGGGGCACGGTGAAGAGCCATAGCGCGTGCCAGCCGCCGATGGTGAATTGCGGCAGGAAACTGTCGGCGCCGACGCCGCGATCGAGCAGGAACGCCGCGCCGGCCAGAGCCGCGAAGGCGGCGAGCATACCGGCGACAGCGCCCCGAAATCCGAGGACGAAAAACCGGCGTTGCACCTCGGCCGCGATAAATTCATCGGTCGCGCCGACAAGATGCAAAACCGAAACAATTTCGTGATTGGCGCGAGACCGGCCCGCGCTGCAAACATCGAAACGGCGCAGGCCGCGCCCATGACAAGCAAGAACACGAGGACGGCGAGCGCCTGGCCTGAGCTGCGCCGCCATCGCCAGGCGATTATGCCAGGTCGCATGATCGTCAAGATTGGCGCCCGGCGCCGCCGCCGCGAGGCGTTGGCGCAAGGGGTTAAGATCGGCGCGCAGGGCCGGCGTTACTTTGACGTCGATCAGCGCCGGGATGGTGAGGAAGGATTGCGCGTTGCCTTTACCGAGCCAGGGCTCCAGGAGCGCGGGCGGTTTCTTCATCGCTTTTCAGCACCGCTTGTTCAACGCCCTCCGTTTCGTTGAGAACGCGTATAGCGGCGGAGGCGGCCGGCGGCGATCTCGGCGGCGTCGCCGCCTTTAATCTGTACCGTGATTTCTGATTGCAGTTC
>CBDEVX010000010.1:0-20000 GCA_965243785.1 Hyphococcus sp.
GACGCCTTTTTTGAAACTGGCGGCAATGGCGTTGCCTCGCGCGGCGCGGCTTACGTGCGCAATACGAGCGTCACCGACGTCAAGGTCGTAGGGCTTCGGCGCAAGATCGCCGAACAGATGCGCACGGCGCACGAACGCATCGTCCCAATTACCTATGTGGACGAGGTCGACGTCACGGCGCTCGAAGATCTGCGCAAAGAACTGAACGATACGCGCAAGGAAGGCAGGCCGAAGCTCACCATCCTGCCGTTTCTGATGCGGGCCATGGTGAAAGCGATCGCAGAACAGCCCCATCTCAATTCCATTTTTGACGATGAAGCGGGCGTCGTGCATCAGCATGGCGGCTGCCACATTGGCGTTGCAGCGCAAACGCCCAATGGCCTGATGGTGCCGGTGGTGCGCCATGCGGAAGCGCGCGACATCTGGGACTGCGCAAGCGAAGTCGCGCGACTGTCCGAGGCGGCGAAGAACGGCAAGGCGTCCCGCGATGAATTGTCGGGCTCGACCATCACCATCACCTCGCTCGGCGCCATGGGCGGCATCGTCACCACGCCGGTGATCAATCATCCGGAAGTCGCCATTGTTGGCGTTAACAAGATGCAGGTGCTGCCGCGCTGGGACGGGCAGGAATTCCGCCCGCGAAAAGTGATGAACCTGTCCTCAAGTTTCGATCATCGCGTCATCGACGGCTGGGACGCGGCCGTCTTCGTGCAGAAGATCAAGGCGCTGCTTGAGACACCGGCGATGATATTTGTAGAAGACTGAACTCATGCCAATCATTGAATGCGACACGCTTGTTATCGGCGCCGGGCCCGGCGGTTACGTGGCGGCGATCCGCGCCGGGCAGCTCGGCCTCGATACGGTGATCGTCGAGGCGGCGGCCCATGGCGGAACGTGCCTCAATGTCGGCTGCATTCCGTCGAAGGCGCTCATTCATGTGGCCGACGAATTCGAAAAGGCCGCGCATTTCGCCAATTCATCGCCCATCGGGATCACCGTAAAAAAGCCCGAGATCAATCTCGCCGAAACCGTCAAATGGAAAGACGGCATCGTCAAACGGCTCACTGGCGGCGTCGGCGGGCTTTTGAAGAAAAACAAGGCGCGGGCGATCAACGGCTGGGCGTCGTTCGTGGACGGCAAGACGGTTGAGGTGAAAACTGACGATGGCGTCGAAACCGTGCGCGCAAAAAACATCATCATCGCCACAGGCTCCGCGCCGGTAGAGTTGCCGTTCCTGCCTTTCGGCGGTGACGTCATCTCATCGACGGAAGCGCTTGATCTCGATGCACCGCCGAAAAACCTCGCGGTCGTCGGCGCCGGCTATATCGGCCTCGAGATGGGCATCGCCTTCGCCAAGCTCGGGAGCAAGGTGACGATCGTTGAAGCGCTCGACCGCATCCTGCCGCTTTACGATAAGGATCTGACCAAGCCGGTTGCAAAAAAGATGAAAACCCTCGGGATCGACGTCATGCTCGGCGCCAAGGCCAAGGGCAAATCCGGCAAAGGCCTCGACATTGAGGATGCCGACGGCAAGTCGCAAACAATTCCCGCCGATAAAATCCTCGTGACGGTGGGACGCAAGCCGCTGACCGAAGGCTGGGGCCGAGAAAACCTCGTTCTCGATATGGACGGGAAGTTTGTGCGTGTTGACGATCAATGCCGAACGTCGATGACCGGCGTTTACGCAATCGGCGACGTCACTGGCGAGCCCATGCTCGCCCACCGCGCCATGGCGCAAGGGGAAATGGTGGCGGAAATCATCGCCGGCGAAAACCGGTCATGGGATAAGCGCTGCATTCCTGCGATCTGTTTCACCGATCCGGAGGTGGTTTCAGCCGGCCTCTCGCCCGACGAAGCATCCGAAGCGGGCGAAGAGATCATCACCCAGATGTTTCCCTTCGCCGCCAATGGCCGCGCTATGACCATGGAAGCGGAGGAGGGTTTCATTCGCATTGTGGCGCGCAAAGAAGACCACGTCGTCCTCGGCATTCAGGCCTGCGGCGGCGGCGTCGCGGAACTGTCGGCCGCTTTTGGGCTCGCCATCGAAATGGGCGCGCGCCTTGAGGACATCGCCGGCACGATCCACGCTCATCCGACGCAAGGCGAAGCGTTTCAGGAAGCCGCGCTCAGGACGCTCGGCCACGCATTGCATATTTAGCTATTCGACGGCCGCCTGTTCATAGGCGTCAAGCGCTGCGAGCCAGTCTTCCTCCGCTGCGGCGATGGCCGCGATCAACGCGGCGCGTTCTTTTTGCAGTTTGGTCGCGCGTTTGACGTCATTCTCATAGAGGTCCGGCGCCGCCAGCGCCGCGTCAAGGCGAGTCAAAGTATGATTCAATTTGTCGACCTTCGTTTCCGCTGCTTCCGCCGCTTTCTTTAGCGGAACGAGCGCCGTGCGCGCGTCAGCCGCCGACTTGCGCGCGCGCTCGCGTTCATTCGGTCCGGTTGATTTCTCGCCCGACGGCGCCGTTTTGTTCGCGGCGATGACGAGGGCGCGGTAATCGTCAAGGTCGCCGTCATAGCGTTCCGCCTTGCCGTTGTTAACGAGCCACAACCGATCCGCGATTGACGCAGCGAGATGGGCGTCATGGGTGATGAGGAGAACGGCGCCGGCGAAATCGTTGAGCGCCTCCGACAAAGCCTCGCGCGACTGGATGTCCAGATGGTTTGTCGGTTCGTCGAGGATTAAGAGATGCGCGCCGTGGTAGGTTATGAGCCCGAGCAGCAGCCGTGCTTTCTCGCCGCCGGATAGTTTCTCAACCGCAGTGTCAGCCTTATCGGGCCCGAAACCGAGCCCGGCGCAAGCGCTCCGCGTTTCAGCCTCCGTCGCATCGGGCAAAATTTCGCGCACATGATCATAAGCGGAGTTTTTGGGTTTTAATTCGTCGATCTGGTGCTGGGCGAAATAGGCGATCTTCAGTTTCTTATGCTTGTAGATGTTGCCGCCAAGGACGCCGATACGCCCGGCGATTGATTTGACCAGCGTCGACTTGCCTTCGCCGTTTGGGCCGAGAATGGCGATGCGGTCGTCCTGATCGAGCCGGAGATTGACGCCCCGCAAGACCGGGTTGTTTTCTTCATAACCGAGCGCTGCGTCAACGACCCGGACAATCGGCGGCGCCATCGGTTTTGGGTTGGGAAAACGGAACGGGGTCGTACGTTCCGAGATCGGCACAGCAACCGCCTGCATTTTTTCAAGCGCTTTGATGCGGCTCTGCGCCTGCTTTGCTTTTGACGCCTTGGCGCGAAAGCGGTCCACGAAGGACTGCATGTGGCGCCGACGCGCTTCCTGCCGCGCGGCGAAACTCGCTGCTTGCGCGCGCGCCTCCGCGCGCTTTCGCTCGTAGGAGTCATAATTGCCGGGATGAACCGACAGCTTGCCGTTTTCGAGCGCCATGACGTGCGTGACCGCGTTGTTTAGAAGGTCGCGGTCGTGGCTGATAATCAGCGCCGTGTAGGGATATCGCTTCAGATAGGTTTCGAGCCAGACTGCGCCCTCAAGGTCCAGATAGTTCGTCGGTTCGTCGAGGAGGAGAAGATCAGGCGCTGCGAACAATACGCCGGCCAGCGCGACGCGCATGCGCCAACCGCCGGAAAACTCAGCGCATGGACGGCGCTGGTTCTCTGCTGAGAAACCGAGACCGGCGAGGATCCCCGCGGCGCGCGCTTCCGCCGAGTGCGCCTCAATGTCGGCGAGCCTCGTCTGGATTTCGGCGATGCGGTGGGGATCCGTTGCGGTTTCGCTTTCGGCGAGCAGGCTTGCACGCTCGCGGTCCTGTTCCAGAACGGTCTCTATGAGGCTCTGTTCGCTCGCCGGCGCTTCCTGCGCAACGGCGCCGATCCGCGCTCCTTTTCGGATCGATATTTCGTCGTCGACAGCGTGAGATTCGCCGAGAATAAGCCTGAAGAGAGTGGATTTGCCGGACCCGTTGCGCCCGACGAAGCCGACCTTCCACCCGGCCGAAATCGCCGCCGTCGCCTGGTCGAACAGGGGGCGTCCTTCGATCGCAAAGGAGAGGTCGTTTACGTGCAGCATCGAATCAGAGACGGCGACTTTCGGAAAAGCGCTTACCTAGCGAGCCCGTGCGTCGACGTCGAGACAGGCCGTTCGTCCTGTCCAGGGAACGCCTCACCCGGCGATCCGTTCCGCCGCACCCGGCGGGATGATAGGAATTGCGCGAAACCAGACAGGGAGCGAGGCTTTGATCACGAAATCAGCGCTTATGGCGTTCATGCTGACAATGTCTGCGACCGCGCAGGCGCAGGAGCCCCTTTTTATAGAGGAGTCGGAACAGGCGGCGTTCGCTCTTCGCGAAATCGCGGACGGCCTCACTTTCGCAGTCGACATCGAGTTTCTGCCCGACGGTGATGCGCTGATATCAGAATCGGACGGATCGCTGCGAATTATACGTGACGACGCGCTTCTCGCTGATCCGATCCGCGCGATCGATCGTGTAACCGAACGCGGCGGCCTCAAGGGCATCGCCGCCCATCCGGATTTCGATGAGAACCGTCTCATCTACTTCTGTTACGCGACAGGCTCGTATGAAAACAATCGCACAGAGATCGCGCGCGGGCGATTTACCGGCGCCGCCGTCGAAAACGTGGAGGTCATCTTTGCCGCCGATAATGCCGCTCGGCAACTCGCTCATTATGGATGTCGTCTTCTTTGGGATGCGAACGGCAAGCTCATCGCGACGCTGGGCGATCGACGTCATCACATAACGGAGTCACAAAGCCTCGCCGATCACTATGGAGTCATACTGCGTCTTAATGACGACGGGTCGATCCCATCGGATAATCCGTTCACCACAAATGACAACGCCCGCCCGGAGATCTGGGCTTATGGCATTCGTAATGCGCAGGGAGCTGATTTTCACCCTGAAACAGGCGCGCTCTGGGTAAGCGAGCATGGCCCGCTGGGCGGCGATGAAATCAATATCGTTGAGCGAGGCGGCAACTATGGCTGGCCGGTCGCCACCTTCGGCGTCGACTATGATGGTTCTGTCCTTTCGGACACGCCAGTGCGCGACGATATCGTATCGCCAGTCTTCTATTGGTATCCGTCGATCGCTCCCTCCAGCCTTTCCTTCTACGACGACGAGGCGTTTCCGAAGTGGCGCGGCGACGTTTTTGTAACGACGCTGGCGTCGCAGCGGCTTCTGCGATTTGAATTGATCGGCGACCGGATTGTTCGCCAGGAGGCGCTGCTCGGCGAGCTTGATCTGCGATTGCGCAATGTGGAACCGGGCCCCGACGGGGCACTCTATATTCTCACGGATCCCGACGATGGTCGGCTGTTGAAAATTGAACCGGTAAACGCTGAATAAACCTGTCGCGGTTCATGCCGCAGTGCAATGCAAACGACGAACAAATTGCAGTCCGCCGCTGCACTTTCCGCTCTCGTTTTCTTGATCGAATCGACATGCGTTCCCATCTCTAGGCAAAACAGATGGAGGGCGGATGATATCGAAAAATCTATTGCAAATCCTGACCTGGCCTTTCCGGGTTCTTTTCAAACCATTTAAACGATCAGCAAGCGCCGCGGCTCGCGAATCTGGCGGCGCAGCGGCACGAACGGCCGCCGGCGCGGCCGCCCGGCTTGGGCCCGGGGAAATTCTTGAAGATGAATATCGCGAGGAACCGCCGCGCGGCGTTGAGGCCGCCATGTTCCGGCAATTGCCGCGGCCACGCCTCACCGAGAAATCTGCATCGGAACTGACACTGGAACAGGCGCGCGGCTATGCGGCGCAAGCGGAACGATTCTATGATTTTGAATTTCCGTTGTTCCCGCGCGGCGATTTTTTCTACGAAGAAATTGAGAAAGATTTTCTGTACGAGGCGTTGGGGCACGCTGAGGAGTCAATAGATCGAAGATTCATTAACGTCGCCAATCTCTTTCGCCGCACGCTCAACGACAACACGCGGGGGTTGATGCTGTTCTGGACGCCGCTAGTCGGCGCGCTGGTTCTGGGCGCGACCGCGCTCGTGATGCGTTTTCAAACCGCCATTGTCGAGCCATGGATTCTTTACGCCGCCGCGTCGGCGTTGGCGGCGTTTTTGGCGTTCCTTGTCTATAGCTGGCCGTACAAAGTAGTGCAGCAGCGCAACTTGCTTAATCTGGATAACTACGTCACGTCGAAGTTTGCGCGCATTAACAATAACTTTCAGGTTGCAAAACGCCGTGCGCTTAATATCGAACGCGACAAACGCATTCCCGAACGCGAGGAACTCCAGGAAGAGGCGGGCGCCTGGACGCTGTCCTATCACTGGTTCGCGATGCGGTTATTCCTTTGCGAGTCTATGTTGCGCAACAAATTCTATCAGGTCAGGCGCAACACGGCTCTTTACTGGGCAGGCGGCATGCTGCTCATGATCGCCATTGGCGCTGCGGCGCTCACGGCGCTCTGGTTCAATGGCGCAGATCGCTCGGCTCTTGGCGCCGTCGCCGCCGCATCCGGCGTTTATCTCCTCATCGCAGGCGCCGTTACGGCGCGCGCCACGTCAACGATGTTCAATGTGGTGCAGTCCAATGAATGGAGCCGGTTTTCCATGATCAATCTGGACCGCACCATTCGCGATCATGTCGCTGAAGACAAACTTCAGATCGTCACCTTCAGGGACAGAAACCGAATGGAGTAGGGGCGGTCCGTTCAGTGATCGCCATGGTCACCGGCGTTGTGGTCGCTGCGGACTTCAAACGCCCAGTGAATCGGTTCGGCGTTTTCAAACTCCAACGTCAAGGTCGGCTCTGCGCCGGCGGCGATCTCCTGCTCAACGCCGATCAGCATAATATGGGCGCCGCCCGGTTCGAAGGTGGTTTTGGCGCCGGCGGGTAAGTCGATCCGTTCGACCTGTTTCATGGACATAACGCCGTCCGACATTTCCGACAGATGGATTTCCATGGACGCGGCGGCGGGATCGCCGACGCCCGCAACGCCGACCAACGCGTCGGCCTCGTCGCCGCCGTTGCAAATGGTCATGTAAGCGGCGCTGACAGGCTGGCCGGCGCGCGCCGGTTTGGTCCAGGCATCAACGACGGTGACGCCGGGCGGGCAGTCGCCGTCGGCGGAATTCTGATGCGGCTCACCACAGGCAGACGCCGCCAATAATACAACAAACACGATGATTCGCATGACTGCTCCTTGTTTCGCCCTGTTGGCGCCCGCGCCGGATATGGTTAATACAAACTGGCAGCAAGGACACCGCGCCCTATGAACGCATCGGAAATCGCCCGCATTCAGAGCTACCTGCGTGGCAAATTCAACGTGCCCGGCCTTGAGGTGCGTGCGCGCGAAAACAAGGACGACTCTGCCGAGGTATATCTTGGCGACGAATTCATCGCCGTAATCTTCAAAGATGACGAGGAGGGCGATGTCTCCTATGACTTCAACATGGCGATTCTGGAAATCGATCTTCCAGAACAGCCGGACGCGTAAGGAATTTCTCCTTGCGTGAGGCGCCTGTAGGCCTCGTCGGCGCCTTTGTCGCGGAGCGACCTTATCTTTCTATTGGTGTTCTGGCGCCGGGGCTTGCGGCGCTCGCGATCGTTGGCGCGCGGCAGGCCGGCGCGGGCGCCGGTGAAACGATTGCACTCCTGGCGTTGGCGGCCGCCGCGCTGTTGATTGCGCCAATGGCGATTGCTGCGCTTGCGCCGCGCGGGGGCATTGCGCTTGGCGGCTTCACCATGCTGGTCGCCGCTGTCGCGTTCGCGCTGGTTGCGCTTGATGCGGGAATGATCAAGGCGCCCATCGGTGTGTCGCCGCCGCCGCGGACGATTGTCATCGCCGCTTTCGGATATTTCGCCTTTCTTGTCGCGCTCGCGCCGCTGGCGCGTAATGTGACGCGTCTCGGCGTGCTTGCATCGTTCGGCGCCGTTCTTGGCGTCGCTGGCGCGGCCGGGTATCTCGCACTTGAAGGATATCTCGGAGGGCCAAGCGGCGCCGTCGCTGTTTCGCTGGCGCTGACATTGGGCGTCGGGACGGGCGTCAACGTCGCTGCGGATTTTTCGAACTTCTTCACAGAAGGCGACAATCGCCGCCGCGCGGCCGCAGCCGCCGGACATAGCGCTGTCGCGCCGTCGGCCTTCGCGTTAATGGCGCTTGTTATTTTTTTCCTGGTTCGTTCGTTTACAATCGACGCCGGCTCGATCGACTGGCGTCTCGTCTGGGCGGGGTTCACTGTTTCGGCGGCGGCGGTCGGAACCGGGCTTGTCGCCGTGGTCGGCGGCCTTGTGTTAAGCGATATCAACGAGCGCGCGGCGCTCGATGAAAACCGCCGCCGTCAGTGGTTTTCAGCACGCTGGCGGCCGTTGCGCCTCGCCTTGCCGACGACAACGGCGGTCGCAGCGATTGCAATTGCCGCCATTTTTGTCGTCATTGCCGCCTTTGAAGTCGGCGTCGTGGCGCCGATCCGTTTTGCGGTCTTTATGCTGTTGCTGTGCGTTGCGGCGGCGCTTTCATTCGTCTCTGTACGGACGAGTACGCTCATCGCGGTTATCTTAACAGCGAGTGCAATTCTTGCCGACTATGTGATTGCGATCGTTGGCGTCGCCGCGCCGACGACCGAGGACCGGTTCGCGGCGCTGACGCTTGGGGCAGTTGCTCTTGGGGCGCTGACGGTCAGTTGGCGCGACGCCGGAGAGACTTGGCGCAATGCGCGCGACATTGTCGAAAACGCCTTGAGCGACGGATTACGGCGCTATCTTTTCATCGTCGGGGCTGGCGCTGCGTCGCTCTTCGTAACGATGTACGCGCTGCAATGGTCGGGTGCGCTCCCGACAATCATTTACTTTTTAGCGGTGGCGCTGATCGGCCTTATTCTTGCGCCGCCTGCGATGACGGCGATGTCTGCACGGCTTCGGGCGTGATCGTCCAGCGCTCCTAATTCATCCGTCAGTCGTGCGGTCTATGTCCTCGATATAGGCGCGCACCTCAGCGTCGATGGCGCGCCACTCTGGCAGATAGGGCCGCTTGAACCGATAACTGACCTCAACGCCGTCCGCATACTCAAAATTGCGCCAGCATTCGGGGCTCGGAATGTCGTCGCGTTCCTGAAAACAGAACAGCGCGACGACGTTTTCCTGCGCATCTGCGCCAACCAGCAGCTCGGTATCTGCATATCCATTTGTCGGAACGTCAGAGCGTCGTTCCGTAAAGGCGTATTTCGTCAGCTGATAGGGTGTTCTGACGCCGCGCCGGTCGATCACGTTCGGCATATACAAGGTCTCGATGCGGTCCGCTTCCGTAATGGGGGACTTGCGCGTGGAAATCGTAATATAAATGCGCCGTGTCTTCGGATCGTCATCGACGAATTCGCGCCGATGAGCCGGCGTATAGCCGTCCATGGTCGGCCATAATGCATAGAGTGAAATTTCGTCCCGGGCGCCGCCGCGACGCGCACGCGGATAAACTGTGTAATTGGCCGCCGGAGCAAATTTCCGATCAGCGATTTCTACGTTGATCGGCTCTTCGGTAATCGCCGGGCTCGGAAGGTCGCCCTTAAATTCCTCATAGCTCGGGCCGACATAATAATAGAGGAATATGGCGCATAGAACGAGGGTTGCGAGGAATATGCCGATCGGATAGCGCCAGCTCGATTCTTCTTTGACCTGATCGCCGCCAAATCCGTAACCACCACTCATGGCGTTCGCCTTGCCGCTCAAAAACTGCTTCGGCGACCTCCTAGCATAGGCCGCCCCGCGCGCGAAGGTGCGCAGAAGAAAATCGGCCGCATCGACGACCGGCGTGAAAAATGCCGGCCGCCGAAATCGGGCCGTTAAAGCCGGTCGATCATGTCGGCGACCAGCGGGTGACGGACGACATCGCCGCGGGAGAACCTGACAACCTCCACATTGTCGAGCCCGTCGAGCTTTTCGGCAACGTCATTGAGGCCGGAAAGGCCGGGCAGCAGGTCATTCTGAGCCGGGTCCCCGGTGACGACCATGGATGAATTCCACCCGAGGCGGGTCAGCAGCATTTTCAACTGCCCGTAAGTGCAATTCTGGGCCTCGTCGATCACCACATAGGCGTTGTTGAGCGTGCGGCCGCGCATATAGGCAATGGGCGCGATCTCGATTACGCCCTCGGCCATCAATCCCTTGAGCCGTTTCGACGACAACCGATCGATCAGCGCATCATAGAGAGGCCGTAGATAGGGCGACAGCTTGTCCTCCATGTCGCCGGGCAGGTAGCCGAGGCTCTCGCCAGCCTCGACCGCCGGACGCGACAGGATAATGCGCCGCACTTTGCCCGCCTCCAGCGCTTCGACCGCTTTGGCGACGGCGAGAAAGGTCTTGCCCGTGCCGGCTGCGCCGACGGCGAACACTAATGGAGCGATGTCTATTGCATCGAGCAGTTTTTGTTGCGATTCATTCTGTACACGAATGTTTTTCCGGTACTTTTGATCCCTGAATTTTTCCTGTCTCGCGGGTTCTTCGAGCGGTGACCATTGCGGCTCATCGAAAAGACGGCGCACGTTGTCGGCGTCGGGAATTTGGGCGGTCTCATGCAGTCGCCGTTGCGCACGGCGCGCGGAGCGTTTCGCCATTCGTGTCTCCTGAATGTGAGAGAGGATCAAATACCAGTGAAATCACCGAATGTCGTGCGGCGTCGGTGCGGCGAGGCTTGCAAGGCAAGCCGGGTGTGGAGGGGACATCCCTTATGCCGCTCACTGGCATTACACCGCCTGACGCACTACGCGATTCAGCAACCAGGAACCTTCATAAGGTGATTTGCCTGCGCGCCCATAGGAGAAACGCATTCGTCACTAAAAATTCTCAAGTCTTAACGCGGCGGAGTTGACTAGGAAGCGTGAGCCTTGGCGAGACTCGCCGTATAAGCGGCGGAGATTTTCGCATGCGCCTCGGGCGCATAGTTTTGCCAGGAGGTGCGCCCGCGCGACGCATCGACGACGAAAATAGGCTCTTTGGGCGCGAGATAAGGGGCAAGCGCGTTGCGAATGCCCACAGCGGTCAGGTCGCTCGTGATGCTCCAGACATTGTCGGCGACGCGGAACGCCCGGCCGAGTGATTGAACCGCTGATTCCAACCTGCCGGCGGCGCCTTCGGCGCTTTCGAAAATAACGAGAAAATTTGCGAGCGCTGGCGCCTGCCGCGTTCGCGTCGTTGGCGCTGGGACCGCTTCGGTCTGATCGCGTCGTCCGAAAGTCCGCTCGGTCGCCGACAGCGCCGTCTCGGCGTTGCCGCCGAAAAAACTCGCCAACGCGGTTTCGCGGTTGGCCTCGCGCCAGGCGCGGCTGCCAGCGGGCGCGATCAGCGACCAGCCCGCGAGGCGGCCTTCATGGGCGTATTTTCGTAATTGTTCCGTGGTGTACGGTCCGTACACTTTCTCTTCAACTTTAACACACCAGTTTTCAGCGGCGAGCATGAATTCCGTCCTGTCAAATTCGGCTTAGCGGGGCTTCTTGCCGAATGGTTTTGCAACTTGCAGGCCATCGTCCACGGTTGGGACGGGCGTTGTCGTCTCTTCAATAACGTCCGACATGCGATTGGCGGCGCCGGTAAAAACAACGCCGACGCCCTTTTCGTGCCGACGTACAACTTTTGCGTTCATGCGTCCCAAAATGAGACGGGCGCCGAGCGGCGGCCTCGGCGAAATCTCGATCGACGCGCCGGTAAGGGAAATGTCCAGAATGGCGCAGTTTTCGACGCGGCCATCTTCGAAATGCACCTTCGCGGGGGCGTCGTGCCGGATACGGGGACCGGCGCGCCGATCATGAGCGCGTTTGCTGCGATTCATGACTTCCGTCAGCGAATCGGCGGTTCGCGCATTCTTGCGGCGTTTTCTCTCGTAATTCACCGCAAAGATGTTCGTCGAGGACCGGATGACACGGCCTTCAAAGCGCCCGACGCGGTCAATGTAAACGACCACATTTGTCCCGAAGGGCGGCGGGACCTTCGCCTTCAGCAGCGCGCCGCCGGCAGAGACATTCACGACAAGACACGGCTGTTCCTCGCCCGCGTCGTTCATGAAGCGCGCTTTTAGCGGCGTGTCGACGCGCAGATGCTTGCGTCTGTCGGCGTCGGCGTCGCTGTCGCCAACGCCCTTTGTTTCACGTGGATCCGCCATTCCTTGACCCGTTTAATCTCTGGCTGGCCCAAATTTAGACGGGTTTGGTGAACAAAGCTTTGCGACCAGCGGAACGGCCTGCTAGCGTCGCTTTATTGGCGCGTTATGCACGGCATATGAGAGGGGTGGACGCCGGATCGCTCTTAACGGTTAGTTCACGATTCGGGAGTGTCGATGTCCAGCAAAGAAGGGCCTGACACAGGCGACAAGCCATCCTATCGGCTGCGCAGGCCGGGCGGCGATGTCGATCCGTCTCGCGTGGTCAATGCGCCGGGAATCGTCCTGCTCATTGCCGGCGCCATTCTCGCGGCCTTCGCTTTTTTCGCCTTCGCGCCTGAACGCACGGCGCGCATCACACAACAGGCTACCGGTTTGATCCCGGCCGCATTTGCAAGCGGACCGGAGGCCAATGGCGGCGTACTTGCGATGTTGTCGCCGTTGGTGACGCACATGTTCGTTCACGCAGGTCTCGCGCACTTGCTGATGAATACGCTTTTCCTACTCGCTTTTGGAACGCCGGTGGCGCGGCGCATGAACGCCGCCGGCGCGCTGCAATCAGCGGGCGCCTTCGCGTCTGCGTCAATGTTTTTGACATTTTACCTGCTGTGCGGCGCTGTCGGCGCACTGGCCTTCATTGCACTGCATGCGGATGAATATACGTTGCTGGTCGGCGCGTCGGGCGGCGTATTCGGATTGCTCGGCGGGCTTGTGCGGTTCGCATTCAACCGCTCCACATTGTTTGGGCCTGAAGACGCCAGATTCAATTCGCTGACGGATCGTCCAGTTATCGGCTGGACCGCGTTTGTCGTTCTGACCAACAACCCTGTCGCCGCGGCGTTGCTCAGCCCCATGGCGAGCGGCGGGGCGGGCATTGCTTGGGAAGCGCATATCGGCGGCTATTTCTTCGGACTGCTAACCTTTCCGTTCTTTGAACGGGCCGCCCGCAGTTTTCGCTAAAGCGGCGCCAGCTCTTGCAGGCCGGCCCGCACCCTACCAATATAGGTCCAACCAGACGCGCGAAGGAGGAGGCCCATGAAGGTCGAACAAATCCTGCAGTCGAAAGGGTCGGACGTTTACGCGGTGAGCGAAAATGATGCGATCGCCGACGCAGTGGCGATCCTGAATGACAAGAACATCGGCGCCGTACTGGTCCGCGACAGCAAGGACGGCGTCGCCGGCATCTTGTCCGAACGCGATGTTGTCCGGCGGCTCGGCGAAAAAGGCGCAGACGCGCTCAGCTTACGCGTCAAGGATTGCATGACGCGTGACCCGTTTACCTGTTCGCCCGATGCGAGCGTCGACGATCTGATGGCGCAGATGACTGAAAAGCGCGTACGCCACCTGCCTGTGATGGCAGAGGGGAAGGTTCTCGGCGTCGTTTCCATTGGCGATGTCGTCAAACGCAAAATCGAGCAGGCGGAAAAAGAGGCCGAGGCTCTCAAGGAATATATTGCGAGCTGACCAACGGTTTCGGCGCCCCATGAAATTGACAGCGCCCGACGCATCGGGCGAAAGAGACCCATGTCACGTAACCTGATGCCGCGTTCGCAGACGCTTGAGCGCGGTCCGCGCCATGGTCTTTAGCTCGGTTCCCTTTCTCTTTTATTTTTTGCCGGCGTTGATCGCGCTTTATTTCGCGACGCCGTGGAAAAACCCCGTTCTACTCGCCATGAGCATCTTCTTTTATGCGTGGGGCGAGGGGACTTATGTTGCGATCATTATCGCTTCGATCGTCGCGAACCACGGCTTTGCAAACGCCATCGCCGGCGCCGAGGGACGCAAGCGCGGATGGTTCCTCGGGGCGGGCGTCGCCGCTAATCTGGCGCTGCTCGGATCGTTTAAATATTTGGGGTTCGCGACAGCGAACGTCGCCGCGACCTTCGGCGTCCCCGATGCGTTCTGGGTGGTCGAACCACATCTGCCGCTCGGGGTTTCATTTTTTACCTTTCAGGCAATGTCGTATCTGATCGACGTTTACCGCCGCGATGCGGCGCCGGCGCCGTCCCTATTCACGACTGCTCTTTACATTGCGCTTTTCCCGCAGCTCATCGCCGGGCCCATTGTTCGTTACAAGACGATTGCGAAGCAACTGATCGCGCGCCGCCATGGCGCGCGGAAATTCGCCGCCGGCGTGCAATTGTTCATTATTGGGCTCGGGCAGAAGGTTCTGATCGCTAACGTCGCCGCCGGTCCCGCCGATCGCATATTCGCGCTCGACGCATCGGAGTTGTCGTTTGCTGTCGCGTGGGTCGGCGCGGGCGCGTACGCGATACAGATATTCTTCGATTTTGCAGGCTATTCGAACATGGCGATCGGTCTCGGCCTGATGTTCGGGTTCCGCTTCCCCCGCAATTTCAACTATCCTTATACGGCGCAATCGGTGACGGAATTCTGGCGGCGGTGGCACATCACCCTGTCGCAGTGGTTCCGGGACTACGTCTATATTCCGCTGGGCGGCAACCGCCAGGGGCCTTGGCGCACTTATGCGAACCTAACGCTTGTCTTTCTCTTGTGTGGTTTCTGGCACGGCGCGGCGTGGACTTTCATCATCTGGGGGGCATGGCACGGCGCGTTCCTCGTTGTCGAACGCATCGGGCTGTCCTCGCTACTGACGCGGGCATGGCGGCCATTTCGGCATTTGTATTTGCTGCTTGCGGTGACGCTCGGGTGGGTGCTTTTCCGATCGGAGTCACTTAGCGATGCCGGCGTGTATTACGTAGCCATGTTCGGTTTTGGTGAGGGCGAAGCTGCACTGACTGACCCGCGCCTCTTTGTCTCCGACGGCGTTCGCAACGTCTTGTTGCTCGGCGCGGTATTGGCGACGCCGCTTACGGAGCGCGCGTTCAATCGGTTGCGCCGGAGCCTTCCGCCGATGTTGCGCGCGCAGGGCGTGAACGCCGCATGGGCCGGGCTTTTTGTGCTGTTGTTTGTGAGCGCTGCGTCGATTGCCGGCGGCGCGTACAACCCCTTTATCTATTTCAGGTTTTGATAATGTTGCGCCGCGATCAGATCGTTTCATTTCTCTTTCTTGCGGCAATCGCGTTGCCAGCGGTCGCAGGGTTGGTGTCGCGCGGGCCGTCGGATGCGGTGGCCGCATTGGAAAACCGCGCCGCGGCGCCCTGGCCGGCCGCGCCGAAAACCATACCGCAAGCCAACGCGACGCCGCGCGCGATCGATGCGTATCTGGAGGACCGCTTCGGGTTTCGCGAATCGCTGATCGCTTTGAATCAGTGGATGAGCGACCAACTCGATCTCGGGTTTGGAGAGCGCAAGGCGGTAGTCGGCAAAGACGGATGGCTCTTTTTAGCCGACGGCGGCGCCCTCGATTTGCATATGGGACGCCTGCCATTTCGCGATGGCGAGGCCGCGGTGTGGTTAGACGCCGCCGAAGCGTTTCGCGCGGCGGCGAAAGCGCGTGATGCATCGTTCGCGGTCTTGCTCGCGCCGCAGAAAGCGTCTGTCTATGGAGAACACCTGCCGGATTACGTCGCGGCAGGCCGCGGCTTGAGCCGCCTCGACTTACTGATGCAGGGCGCGCGTTTGCGCGGGTTGCCGGTCGCCGACGCCAAATCGCGAATTCTCGCCGAAAAAGGCGCTGCAAAGCTCTATTATCAGTCCGACACGCATTGGACGTCACGCGGCGCTTGGCAAGGCTATAATGCACTGATGGATGTTCTGCAGGCCGACGGCGTCGATGTCGTCCGCCTAGATAGAACCCGTATCCGATTCACGGAGACCGCTTATTCCGGCGATCTCGCCCGCATGCTGAACCAGCAAGAACGGTTCGCCGAAACGGCTCCGACAGCCGTGATAGAAAATGCCGCCGCGTTCAACGTCATGGAGGTCGACGATTATTCTTATGACGCTTTTAAAACGCAGATCACCACAACCGAGGCCGACGACAAGCCGACATTGCTCCTGATCGGGGACTCCTACGCTTATGCGCTGATCCCCTTTCTACGAGAATCATTCAGCCGCGTTGTCTTTACCCATCACCAGCTGGGCGCGTTTGATCGCGCCGTGCTCGATGAATATCCGTCCGATGTCGTTGTGCTGCAAATGGTCGAACGGATGCTGGTTCACCCGCTTGGGCGGCCGGAACAAAACGGCGGGACCTGACGCAAAAAGGGCCCGCTGCAGCGCGGGCCCTTGTTACTACGCAACTTTGGGGGGCAACTTATTCACTCGGCGGAAGAAGTACTGCGTCAACGACGTGGATGACGCCGTTTGACGTCCAGATATCCGCTTTGACGACATTGGCGCCGCCGACTTTGACGCCGTCCGTTCCGTCTACGGAAACTTTCGCTCCGTTGACGGTGGCGACTTCAAGTGTTTTGCCAGCGAGATCTTTCGACTTCGTTTTGCCCGCGACAACATGATAGGTGAGGATCGCAACGAGTTGATCCTTGTTTTCTGGCTTCAGAAGGTTGTCGACGGTTCCGGCTGGAAGCGCAGCAAATGCGTCGTCTGTCGGCGCAAAGACCGTGAACGGGCCATCCCCGCGCAGGGTTGCTTCAAGGCCAGCGGCCTGAACCGCAGCAACGAGCGTGTTGAAGGAGCCGGCGGCTACAGCTGTGTCGACGATATCAGCTTTTTCCATCGCTGTTTTATCTTTGCCGCCATGATGACCGGCATAAGCCGCGCCAGTTACCATCGTGAGCGCCGCGCTGGCGGCAAGAATTTTCTTCAGGGACATTGGGGTCTCCACCTTTTTGAACATGCCCTGACTACGCCCGCGCGCCGCATGCGGTTTGATATAAAATTTTCTAAAATTTTTGCGAGAAAGTGATCCGTTCCAAAAACGTCCTCTAACTGCCTTATCCGGGCGTGCGCGTATAGACGATCTGATAAAACGGCCGCCAGCTCGCGCCGCGGTCGGTCGACATTAGAACCTGCATTATTTTTTCGTCGCCAGTTACAGGAATACGAAGCTGAAAATGCAGAGCGCCGCCATCGTCCAGCGGAAAATTCGTGTCAGCGCGAATATTCGTCAAAATGAGATCGCCATCATCAAGCGCGCCTTCGTAGATGTCCATGATGCCCCACCCGCTATCGACGGCGGAAATACGATAGACGTTGCGATACTGATCGTAAGTGTAATCAACTTTGAGGCGGGGACTGGTTTGGTCGCCCTCAATGCGCTCGAGTTCTTCTTCTGTAAGAAGCAGCCCGTCGAGATGTGAAGCAACACGAACCCTGTTGACCGACTGCATTTTCCATTCGCCAGACTCAGTTTGGAATTTTACCGTCGTCGTCCAATCGCCTTCCATATCTGCCAAAAGCTTCATTGCGGCAGCCGGTGCGCGCGCTGTTTCCGGCGCTTCTTCGGCATTGGTCGAAGCACTGGCCGCGCCGGTCCCGAAGGCGGCAATAACAAAAAGGGCTATTAGTGTTCGCCACATGACTTTTCCCCTTGTGATGTCCTCGCGTGCACTCGTTGCGTGTGCGGCGCGTCGAAGCAACGCGCACCTAGCTGCTATGCGGCAAGGGGATCGATTTTGACGACGGGCGGATGAGCGAAGCCAAACCGGGCGCATGAAATTGTTGCGTGCCCTACAGCAACAACTCCATCGTCCGGTCGATGCGCAGCATGGCGTAGTCGACGGCCTCGCGGCCCAGGCGAATAAGTTCTTCGGCCCTGTCAAAATCTAGGAGGCCGATATGACCGGTTTGCGGCGTGATCTGAACGTCAGGCGGTTCACCGGCTAGCCGCGCCCGCGTCGCGCGGTCCATCAGGATGTTGAACGCCGCCATCATCACCGTGCCGACGCCAGGCGCGGATTCGTTTGCATGGAACAGGCGACGCATCATCAGCTTTTCCGCGAGGCCGCCGCCTTCAGCTTCTTCGAGTTCTGCGCCGCTTGTGTCGGGAATGCGGCCGTATTTTTCGCGGCGTTTTGAAACGCTTTCGCCAAAAGCGTCTGCATGCAGACCAACCGCGATGACCATGCGTGCACCGAGGGCGCGGCACGCCGAAACGGGCAGCGGATTAACGAGGGCGCCGTCGATCAGCCAGCGGCCGTTGATAGCGCGCGGCGGGAAGACGCCGGGGAGGGCGTAGGCGGCCTGTATCGCCTGCCCAAGATCGCCATTGCGCAACCAGACCTCGTGACCGGTAGCGAGTTCCGCCGTTACGGCGACGAATTTTTTTGGGAGATCTTCTATGTTTTGCGCGGGAAGCGTTTTGCCGAGGATTTTTTCAAGACGCTTGCCGCCCATCAGGCCGGAGCCATTGAGCACCACATCGAAATAGGAAAGCATCCTGGTTTTGGTGAGATTTCGAGCCCAGGCCTCAAGCGCTGGCAGATGCCCCGCGAGCCAGAAGCCGCCGATGAGAGCGCCGACTGACGTACCGGCGACAATATCCGGTTTGATCCCGAGTTCATCAAGGCGCTGGACGGCGCCGATATGAGCCCAGCCGCGTGCGACCCCGCCGCCAAGCGCGACGCCCAGCACAGGCTGTCTGGCGGGCGTTGCTGCTGTTTTTTGGGGCGTATCTATGTCGGTCATGGGCTTGAGTTCAATTCATGATGCATCTGGCGCCGCCGCGTGTTTCTTCCATCCGGGATTGCCCTGCGGTTGCCCGCGTTCGCTGTAGTCCAACACCATTCGCCTGCACAGGACGGCGAACATGAACCCTGCGCCAACTGTGCACAAAACAGCAAGGTTGATCACCGCATGCACGCTATCGTCATATGCGAACACAAAAGTGAGGCCATATGCCTGACAGATCAGAAAATATCCCGCCAGGGCGAGAAAAAAATCCGGCCGGATGTCGCGTGCAACCCAAACTAGCACCGCAGTTGCGGGCAAAAAATAGTTATTGTGTCCAGGTATCAATAATAGCGCAGCGGCCGCGGCGAAGATGATCAACGCCGCTGCGTCGTTCTCTTCGCGTCCTGTGCTGGCCAGTGCAGCCGCCATATGTAAGCGCATGGCGGCGACAACGAAGAGGCAAAGCGCAAGCCAAATGAAAACGCTTGGCGCCGAGCCTAATAAATAGCTCACCAATAAACCGAACCCGCTCATCTGAATCGCGCTATTTTCTGGGTATTGGCTGTATAGGCTTAGATTTTCAAGGAATTGCATAGAGTTTGTTATTATGCCGCCAGACGCCAGCCCTACAGCGCAAAGTATCGCGGTGATGATGCCGGCAAGTAATGCGGGCGTCCGCGTATGCGCTGTCAGCAAACACGCAAATGCAATCGGAAGCCCCAGGCCTGGTTTCATCAAGCATACCGTTAAACCAAGGATGATTGGTATTTTGCGCCTTTCGATTGCGCCAATTACAACCGATAGAAAAGCGGCGTAGATGATCGGCATCGGCTGGGCGTGAATGAAGAAAAGCTTGCCAATGCTCCAGCCAAGGCAGATTATACTAAAATGCAAAAGCGTCGGATAAAGTAGGGTTTTCGTCAGGCCGATGTGTCGCGTCAGTTTGGCAATTAGCAGCCCCGCTAATAGAAGCGCACTGAGATTGGCTAACGACATCAATGACCATGCGCCGTACATGCCAAAAATGCCAAGAGGTGCAAAAAGCACAATTATGTTCGGCGGGTAGAAAAACGGTCGGATCGCGCTTCCGCTGTGAATCTCCGGGTACGTATCAAAAAAGCTGAAAAAGATCGGTGAATAGGGGCTGGCGCCGTCAGCCCACAAAGATCCAGCAGCCCAAAAGTAATAAAAATCTATAGGGTATTCCCGCGGGCCGGCTATCATTGGTTGTATGATTGTGGCGAATGCAATGATCGAGTAGGCCACCACCAAGATGCGCCCGCCTGCGCCATGTCGGAGCTGGCGATAAAGATTAGTGGCCCAGTCGTGCGGTTCGGGTTTTTCGCTCGTCACAATTGCCTCATACGATTGGCGGGCTTGTTTGAGGATGTCCGTTTTCCGCCTGCGAAACCCTCT
>CBDEVX010000010.1:25000-89046 GCA_965243785.1 Hyphococcus sp.
GGTCCGTGAACCCGGATCCGGGACCCTGCATGGTGGGTAGTTTGACTGGGGCGGTCGCCTCCCAAACAGTAACGGAGGCGCGCGATAGGTAGGCTCAGACCGGTCGGAAATCGGTCGTCGAGTGCAATGGCATAAGCCTGCCAGACTGCGAGACTGACAAGTCGAGCAGAGACGAAAGTCGGCCATAGTGATCCGGTGGTTCTTCGTGTGAGGGCCATCGCTCAACGGATAAAAGGTACGCCGGGGATAACAGGCTGATGATGCCCAAGAGTCCATATCGACGGCATTGTTTGGCACCTCGATGTCGGCTCATCGCATCCTGGGGCTGGAGCAGGTCCCAAGGGTTTGGCTGTTCGCCAATTAAAGCGGTACGTGAGCTGGGTTTAGAACGTCGTGAGACAGTTCGGTCCCTATCTGCCGTGGGTGTAGGAATATTGAGAGGAGCTGTCCTTAGTACGAGAGGACCGGGATGGACATACCTCTGGTGGACCAGTCGTCGCGCCAGCGGCGCAGCTGGGTAGCTATGTATTGAACGGATAACCGCTGAAAGCATCTAAGCGGGAAGCCGGCCTCGAAACAAATATTCCCTTGAGAGCCGTGGAAGACCACCACGTTGATAGGATGGGTGTGGAAGCGCAGCAATGCGTGAAGCTTACCATTACTAATTGCTCGATTGGCTTGATCGTCCTCATGCTTGTCATGAGGTCAGAACTCATGCGCGGCGAACGATCCGTTCAAGGATTGTTTGACGCATTAGACAAAACTCTCGCATTTCAAATCGTCTTTGCCGGCCCGGTGGCTATGGCGGGGAGCCTCCACCCGATCCCATTCCGAACTCGGTCGTTAAAGTCCCCAGCGCCGATGGTACTACGTCTTAAGGCGTGGGAGAGTAGGTCGCCGCCAGGCCTGCAAAGCTGATTTGAGCCCTTCATTGACGATCAAAAACTGCGATTTGTAGAGATGCAAAGGGTGGTTTGTTACTCCGCCACTACTAAGATTCTGTCGGCCTTATTTTCCGAGTATTGCAGCGGGATTGGGTTTTCTCCAGATTCTTGGAACCCCGTGCGTATGAACGCGGTCCACAACATGAGGCCGCCATTCCAAAACAAATCCGGTAGCGGCCAATAACGCGTCTTGTTCGACCTGGTTTGGGTTATGCCAACTGATATGATCGCGAATATAGAGTGCGCCGCCCGGCTTGAGTACGCGTTGAAATAAACGCAGCGCGTGCAGAAGCATCTCTTTAGATAGCTCGCGTAGTACTTGAACTGCGCATACCATATCTACGCTGTCATCGGGTATCAGATCGCCGCGCCACCCGGGTAGATGATTGACGAGGCCCGACTTGCGTTCGATTCCAAACGACTCACCTACGTCCATGTAATCGTTTAGCTTGAGGCCAAGCGCTTCGTAATACATGCGTTGCGTTAAATATGAGCCTGGGATGCTGTCAATCGCAATAAAACACTCTATTTCGCTTTCGGGAGAAAAGCTCAGAACAGCCTGCCGCCCATGCCCGGCGCCAAAATCTAAAAATGTTCGCGGTTTCTGCTCCGGCGGTACAGCGTAAGCTCGTTGCAACAGAAAGTCCTGAGCGTTGTAGCGAGCCACATTGTCAAGATCGATCTCGTCCGTCCGTAGACCCAACTTCTCAAAAACAGCGGTGTCTGCTTCTGCCGATCGAACCGTAAGTGTCTCTATTTGCTCTGGAGCCAAAAAATCGGGGTACTGAATCCGATGAATCCATTTAAAGAATAGCGGTAGGTGCTCCGGCCCAAGGAAAGAGTCGAACCTCATGTGATGTAATTTGCCCGCGGCCAAGCGTCGCTGTAAATGGAGCCAGCTTTGTTTCCAATCGATATCTGATTGAATGCGGGCCGCATTTTCCAGCATCTTCTCAAATGCTCGGATCTCATTCTCAGGGTTTCGCGTAATCACTGCAATTCCATTCAATTTTCATATGTCGCTGGCGTTGTAATCTGATCTATCGGTGCAGTCTTTTCTGTTATTTCTATCACTATTACGGCGGGCGGGGCGTCTATACGTCATTTACACGCCAGCAATTTCTGCGGTCTTTTACAATTCGCTGTGGTCAGTAATAAAGGTCTTTTCTGCCGAGCCAGTGTAGGTCTGTTTTCTTGTACATTGGCGCGTGTACGCGAATGTATTTGTCGCCAAGGCTTTCCGGTAGTAAGCGCCAATTTTTAAATCTACTTGGGTCTTCGTAGTGATAAAATGTCAGTATGCCAGGCCCCGAAACTAACCAGACTGAATCATCTAAGCGTTGTTCAATATTTGTTAGCGCAATTTCAAGCGCATACTGTAAAATTGGCGTATGCGGGCGCAGCGCGACTATGAAATCGTTTCTAACATTCCAACCGTGTTCTCTTTTCGCCCTACGCAATATCAGCAATCCGTCTCCTTCAGCATACGCGTATAAGGCGTCAAAATCCGTGACCTCGCAATCGACATCAGTATAGACGCCGCCACGGGCCTCAAGGATGCATAATCGAAAAAAATCAGCACGCATCGCGGGGATCTTACAGCGCTGGTAGGCTTTGACATATCGCCCCCCAAATTGGTCTTGGATAAAATTTTTCGCCGTGTCGTCGTCAAAAAGCTGAACGTCTAATTGAGGAAGCGCTTCCCAGCTTTTTATTATCGTGTGAACATCATCCGGCGGTTTTCCCTGCATCCAATACATGTAAACGGAGATTTTTTCACTGCGATGTGAGGCGTTTGCACTCATGTTTCGACCTAACGCCAGATATTCTAATAGGAAGAAATTTTGCTTTCTCGCGAGCTATTATTTAGCGCGCATGCGGGTGGCTTGGCTAGTCGACGTGTATTCTCTCAATAGAAAATTTGCGCCACTCCGGTCTTGAACGTGATAGACAAAGCCTCCACCCGATCCCATTCCGAACTCGGTCGTTAAAGTCCCCAGCGCGCTCGCTGCTCGCTGCTCGCTGCTCGCTGCCGCTCGCGGTACTACGTCTTAAGGCGTGGGAGAGTAGGTCGCCGCGAGGCCTGCAAAGCGATTTGAGCCCTTCAATTTTCGCCCGCCCTTTGAGGCGGGTTTTTTGTATCTGCCCCTCGCATGTCGCCGATCCGGCGGTCGAGCAGCCGCCCTCCCGACGTCGCAGCGGTGTGCATGGGTTCCGCCTATAGTCGCGGAAACCACATTCCCATTGCGGCGGCGAAGACCCCCGCGGCGGTGGCGACGGCAGCGGCTGCGACGAGAAACGTGACGGAGAGTTTCAGCGTTGCGCTGTCACTGTCTTGCGCTCGAAAATAGAGTTCAAGAAAAGCGAGTGGGACAAACATTTGTCCAAAATAGATAAATGTAACGAACGGGCCGCTGAAGGTTTCCGGATCTATCCCGGCGCCGCCGGTCGTTAAAAACCAAAGCATGAGCCCGATGCGGAAAAACCAGACGGCGCTGACAACCATGAACAGTCGCATGGCCCAGCGGCGGTGTCTGTCAATTTCTCGCCGGATGGCGAAACGCAGCGCGATCGCGGCGAAAATGAAAATCAGCACCGCATCAAGGCTGATGGCGGCAAGCCCGGCTGCGCCGCCCGGCACGCCGCGCGTCCATACGAGATATAAGCCGGCCGCGCTGGTCAGTGCCGCCGTCGCCATATAGGTGCGGCCGACCATCCGGTGGAATGCGCGAAACCGATTGCGAATTTGCGGGATAAGCTGCAACGGCCCGGTGCCGATGATCACGATTGCAATAAGGACATGCGTTGCAATCGCGATGTTGCCGACCCAATCGCCCGGCACATAGCCGTCGGGAAGCTGCGTGTTTTCCAAGCCTGGCAGACCGTTGCGTGCGAGGATCGGAATATAATGGGCGGCGACATAATAAACGAAAATCCATTGGCCGATGGCGGCGGTCAGAAACCACAGGACGCCGGAAAACTGTAGTAAGCGCCCGGTTGCTTGGCTCGGCGCGGCTGGAAAACTCATGGTTTCGGCTGTCATAATTCTGCTCATCTTTGGGGTCGACGGTGATTTCAGTTGGCCGGCATTAGCGCCGCCGGCGGCTATTTTCTGACCCGGTCCGGGATCCGGCCGGCGCTATTGCGTTGGAGATTCATATTTCTGGCTCGTTTGATGGCCGCTTCGTCGCGGCGCGCATTGACCTGGCGGCGATGACGAAGAAGAATCAGGAATCGACGGTAAATTCTCGCCGTTTTGGAAATCGGCCAGCATTTATCGATATTGGCGGCATGCGCGTATTGCGAAAACGCCGCAATTTTGAGTGCGTGGAGGCGAATAAGCAGAAACCATGTTGAAATTCGATGTTCGTCCGACCGTGCATGCGCTAGGCGCCGACGGGACCATGACGGCTTTCCAATGGGTCGACGGCGTCGTTCGGAGCGTTCCGCCTTATGTGATGGCGTGGTGGTTTTTTACCGCCGCCGTGCTGGCCGCTAATATTCAACAGATCTTTCCTGAAATATCAGGGCCGGCATCCTATTTTCTGACTGTCGCCGGCACCGGCGGCTGCGGCTGGGCCTGGTTGTTGTCGCGGACCTTGTTTCGCCCTTCGCAACCGATTGAACGCTGGGTCATTCTGGTCATCGCGGCCATCATTGCCGTGGAATCGCCCTGGGCCTTGTCGGCTATACTATCGAACGGCGCGCCGTCCGGAGAACTGCATCGCATCATCGGCAACGCGGCGTCGCTCGTTTGTATATCCGCGTTGTTTCTCGTCCTGTTGGAGGCGTTGTCAGGGTATGGCGCGCTAACATCACGGTCCGAACGTCGTTTCCGCCAGATGTTTGTCGGTGGCTACGCGGCTTTGATCTCCGTCTCAATGTTGTGGGCGATCAACGCGGTGGATGGAACTTTCGCTGGTCACTGGCAGGATGCGGCGCTGATGAGTTGCGGCTTAGCCGGAATAATATTGACCCGCATCGCCGTTTCATATCGCAAACGCAATCCGCTGATTGCCGCCGAAAAGCAGTCGCGCGTGCGTTCGTTATCGGCGACGGCCGCAGGCGATGAGGCGCTTGCCCAGCGAATTCTCGCGAAAATAGCCGACGAAGAGATCTTTACGACGCCGAACCTGAAGGTGGCGGACTTCTCTCATATGCTCGGCGAGCATGACTACAAAGTCACGCAGTGTGTCACGGGACGTCTGAACTATCGGAACTTCAATCACCTCGTGAACACGTTTCGAATCCGCCTCGCCAAACAGGCGCTGTCGCTCGAATGCGGTGGAAATCAGCCGATTTTATCAATTGCCTATGACTGCGGCTTCAATTCGATCGGGCCATTCAACAGGGCGTTCAGACAGGAAGTTGGCATGACCCCGAGAGAATTTCGGATGTCCCGCATCGCGCAGCAGTCAGCCGCTTCTATCCAGGCGGGAGATCAAAGAACCGCCTGATCCGATAACCGGCCCTCCGCCGCCAGGAATCCCGCGCCCGGCGCAGGCGCGGGGGTGCTTTTGTCCATTATCCACCGCTCTCGCCCGATTGACGCCGAGGCCGGAACCGGCAATGAAATCGGTCGATAACGGGCAGGGGTTACGACGATGGCGCAGGGCGCTCAGATCGGTGTTTTGAGGATTGCCGTCGTTGCGGCGATGGTTTCAGCCGTGGCCTGTTCGGAACCGCAGTCCGCGGGCGACGGCGCCGCGCCCCGATCCGGCGAGACGGCGCCGGCGGAAGAGGAGATCAACCTCGATCTCTGGCTGGAACGCCTGGAGGTTGGCAGCCGCGAGCTATATTCAGCGCGCGAGGCGGTGGTCGACGCCGTCGGGCTCAAACCTGGCGACTGGGTCGCCGATATCGGGTCGGGGACGGGTCTCTATACGCTGCTCTTCGCCGAACAGGTCGGGCCTGCGGGGCAGGTTTTTGCGGAAGACATTGAGCCCCTGTTCCTGGACCTTGTGACGCGACGGGCCGCCGACGCCGATCTCACCAATATTAGCGCCGTTTTGGGCCGGGAGGACGACGTTACGCTGCCTAACGAATCCATTGATGTCGTATTTATCGCGGACACCTATCACTATTTTGACGATCGCGAAGCGGTCATGCGATCCGTTTTCCGCGCCCTGAAGCCGGGCGGCTCGCTAATCCTGGTTGAGTTTGACATCGCGCCGGGCGAGGAACGCGCCGACTACAAGTCACATGTCCGGTTCGGCAAGGATGCGGTCGTCTCCGAACTTGAATTTGTTGGTTTCGAGTATTCGAGCGAAGCGAAGGTTGAGGGGCTCGAGGAAAACTACTTCGTGACACTCACAAAGCCGACTGAGTGATTCACGCTGAGCTATTCAATCGGGCAGACCATCACATGCCCGTCGAACACCGCGCCCACAATGAGCGTGTCTTCTGACGCCGCGCCGACCGATGAACCGTTGATCTCGCCATTAAGCGAAACGAACTTGTTTTCGCTCGCGCCGGTTTGCGGATCGATCCGCAACACATGGCTCGGTGCGATGGCCTCGGGATCGGCAGCGTGTTTCAGGAACTTCGTCGTATTCGGATGACCGGCGATCCAGAGCGCGCCGTCCGGCGCCACGTCAATATTGTCCGGCGCCGTATCGACGCGCCACCGCCTGTCCAGGTTGAGATCACCTGATATCTCGTCGCGCGTGTAAACGGAAATTCGACGTTTGACGACTTCCGCGACATAGATTTCCTTGCTGTCGAGAGACGGCGCCACGCCGTTGGCGTAGGCGAGGCCTTGTGCGACGGACCGTCCGTCGACGCCGTCGAAGTAAACAATATCGGTCAGAGGCAGGGCGGCATATATCTCGGCGACGCCGAGAAATCCGGTTTCATGTCTTCGATCGTTGCTCGCATAAAACTGTCGGTCGCCTATCGCCGCCACGTCGTTCGGCGAATACATTGCGTCGAATAAAACGGTCTCGGTATGGAAAAGCGCGCCGTCCGCGCCGACGTCGAACATTTCCACCGCCTCGGTTCCGTCAGCGCGATGATTGACGACAAACAGCCTGCGCACGCCGTCGGCGCCGCGCCAGAGGCTGATCCCGTGCGGTGAAAAATCCGACGGCCCGTCCTGCGAAATCAATTGCGGCGTCAGCGTCCGGTCGGCGAGGTCGATGAGATAAATGTCGCCGCGGGGGCGTTCGCCATTGTCGCCAGCGTACCATCCTCGGCGTTCGAATGTTGAGACGAAAACCTGCCCAGCAGTCTCGTCAATCTCGACATCTTCCGTGCCGGGCGCAACGTCGACCCGGCGGCATTCGCCGACGAGAAGAGGATCAAGGTCGTTGAAAACGCCCATCGCGGGCAAAATATGAAACGCCATCCAGGCCGCGACGGCGAGGACGGCGCCCAAAACAGCTAAGCCGACTGCTTTCACGTAAGTCTTGTCTCCCGGCCCCCGCTCTACGCATTGTCACAAACCCCGGCGCGCCCGGCAAGCCGGCAAGGGTTGTAATCGGAGTGCGATTTTCTCGCGGCGCTTGTGCCGATGCCGACGGCCGCGGCGAAGCTTCCAGAAAATTGTAATAATAACAGTATATTAGAGGGATTTCGATTGGCCGGTTACTTTCACGCATTATCGAGCCGGCGCAGAATTCGCCGGCTCGCTGCTTGACGACGGCCGGAAAAGGTTTACCTAAACCGCCGTCTCCCCGGTTATCCAAGCATATGAGATCAACGCCCAGTCGCGGCGCCCGACCCCTCATGTTTACTGGCCGGCGGAATGAGTGAAACGACATTGGCGGCCCACTATGGCGAACAAAAAGAAAAACCAGCCCGGCGGCGCCGGCGCTTCGAAAACGATCGAAGGCAAAGCCGACGAGCAGCCGCGGAAAAAGAAAAAAACGAGCCCGTTTGAATTTCTTCAGCAGGTTCGCGCGGAAGGTTCAAAAGTCACGTGGACGTCCCGAAACGAAACCATGGTGTCGACAATTATGGTCTTGATCATGGTGGCGATTATGGCGCTGTTCTTTTTCCTCGTTGATCAAGTGTTGCGTTACGGCGTCTGCACGCTGCTGCCGATTGAATGCGGCGGATAAATTTACACTGACCAGACAATACTGGATCCTGCAATGACCTCGAATTGGTACATCGTTCACGCTTACTCCAACTTCGAAAAGAAGGTTGCTGACGCGATATTACTGTCGGCGAAGGAAAAGGGTCTCGATCAGTTTATTGAAGAGGTCTTCGTCCCGACGGAAGACGTGACCGAAGTGCGTCGCGGCCGCAAGGTGAATACCGAGCGCCGTTTCTTTCCCGGCTACGTGCTGGTTAAAATGTCCCTCAATGATCAGATTTATCACCTGGTCAAAGACACCCCGAAAGTGACCGGGTTCCTCGGGTCTGGCAACAAGCCGATGCCGGTGCCGCAAAAGGAAATCGACCGTATTCGCGGCGTCATCGAAGAGGGCGAAACGCGGGTCGGCCCGTCGATCACGTTTGAGATCGGCGAAACCGTGCGCGTTACGGATGGCCCGTTTGCGTCGTTCTCGGGCGTCGTCGAGGATGTCGACGAAGAAAATTACCGCGTCAAAGTTGCGGTTTCGATTTTTGGACGGGCTACGCCGGTTGAGCTCGAATTCACGCAGGTCGAAAAATCGAGCTAGGCGCGCCGGCGTAAGATATCGGCGAGACGACTGTCGTCACGCGTTTCGCCGTCGTCGGGTGCGTCTTCCCCGCCGTCGTTCTTATCTTCATCTTCCGGAAACGGATCGCTTTTCCTTAACGACCGCGTCATCCAGCGGGGCAGTTTTTTCTGCAGCCATTTTAGTCGCCGGTTGAGCCAGCCCCAGCGCCGGCGGATAAATCGCAGCGTCGCCGGCGAGATCGTCGCGAGCATCAAGAACCCGATAATTATCAGCGGTAGTCCGAACGGAACCGGCGTGATCGCCGTGACGACGCCGACGAGGATCAGGATAAAGGCGAAAATCACCAGAATGATCTTGAAAAATGTCACTCTTCATCGCCCCCGGCGTCGACCTTCGTGGTTGCCGCCCCTCGCGCGTTCGCATCGCTCGTTTTATCCTGCCCTGCGGGATCAGTTTCGGCAATAACGGTGCGCACGACGCCGGTCGCACGCGGTGCAGCCACGCGGACCAACTTATCAAACCACCGCCACCGGCTGCGCATGCCGCGGATGACGGGCCGGAAAGCGGGGTTCGCTCCTGCAATCATGAAGAGCCCGATTATCGCGAGAGGCACGCCCACCGGTAGGGGCGAAATGGCCGCGATCACCCCGTAAACGAACAGAATGATACCTAGCGCCGTTGTGACGAAGCGCGCGATCACCGGCGCCGCCCTCGCGCCCGATGGTGTTGTTGCCGCTTGTGCATCGCGCTATCGCACTCCTATTCTGACGAGACCGCTTGTCCGCCGCTATCGTAGAACAGGAGGCGAAAGATGCCAGATCACGGAGACTCGTCCGCGCCCCGCGCCAAATTCAAGGCCATGACCGAGGGCACGCAGGAAGACTGGCAGATTGTCGGCGCGCAGTATCTTCCTTTCGCGGCTGCAGGCGGCAAACGCGTCCTCGACCATCTGCGCCTGCTTGACGGCGATTATGGCGGGTTTCCGGTGGACCGGCTGGAACACTGCCTGCAAACGGCGACGCGCGCGCATCGCGACGGGCGCGACGAGGAATATGTCGTCTGCGCGTTGTTGCACGATATCGGCGACACGCTCGGCGCCTATAACCACCCCGATATTGCGGCTGCGATTCTAAAACCATTCGTATCGGAAGCGAACCATTGGATGGTGCAGCATCACGGTATTTTTCAGGGTTACTATTTCTTTCATTATCTCGGCATGGATCGGGACATGCGTGACGAATTTAGCGATCATCCCCATTATCAGCATACTGCCGAGTTCTGTCACAAGTACGATCAGACGGCGTTCGATCCGGACTACGAGTCCATGCCTCTTGAGGCGTTTGAGCCCATGGTGATGAAACTCTTTACGGCGCCGAAGAATTCAATGTACCTGGACGCGTCGGTCGGCGGATAGGCCGCTACCGGCAGGCGCCGCTTTCGCCGAGCATTGGATAGCGCGCCGAGAGCTGTTTGGCGAAGCGCAGTGACGCCGCACGGGCGCCGCGTGCGTTTAGGTGTGTCGCGTCTAGCCATTGCGTATGGTCAAAGGCCGGCGCGCCGCCAAGATTGATGATCGCCTCGTCTATTTTGAGCGCGCGCAGAAGCGCAGCGGGAATTTCCGGCGCGCCGTAGGCGGGAAGATAGACATACGCCGGCTCGCCGCCGACATTGCGCGTTTCCGTTTCAATCTTGCGCAGATAGTTTCGTGGAAAACGATATTCCAGCGGCCGTAGAGGCGCCGGCGCCATCCATACAGGATTGGTTTCCGCCTGGCGCGCAGCGAGAAGGGCATCCATTTCGGCGCGCGTTCGCGTGATGTCGCGCGAGGCGGTACGGCCGTCGATAGCGGTCCGCGTTTTTGTATGGTCGAGATGAGCGCCGGCATAGGCGTCGGCGTCGAACTTTTCGCGCACCGCCGGCCGTCGAAGAGTTGTTTGCAGGAACAGCGACGCCTGACGGCCCGGCAGACGGGCGAGGTCGGAGACATAGTTCAGGTTGATCGCAACCGGCGCCGTCAACACTTCGCGCGTATCGGCGAGGAATATGAACCCGGGATGAGGCTTTCGCGATTCGACATCATTGAGTTCGACAATGACCAGGGCTGGCGCCTTTTTTCGCGCCGCCTCCCGCGCAATAACGTAATGCATGTTCCGTCCGGTCATCGGGATTGCCAGATTGGCGACATGAATGCGCCGACCGGTCGCTTCGCAGTACCCGCGCTCGATTGTCGGGCCTGACAACCCGCCAGCGATCCGCGACGTGCCAATCAGCGCGACATCAATGGGCGTCGGATCGAAATGCAGTCGCTCATAGATCCAGTCGGCTTTTCGCGTCGATACGTTGTCGTGCGCCTGAAAACGGTAATAGCGGTCGTGCGGCAGCATGATCGATGCGCCGAGAACGACGCAGAGCGCGATCAATGATGCGGCAAAGAATCGAATCGGCGTAGTGGTTCTGTCCATCGCCGCCTCAGAAATTGAAATAGATGAACGCTGCGGGACGCCAGGCGGCGAAGATGCCGCAAGCGAGCATGATGGCGGCGGCGGTCGCCGAGAGCGGCGTCGGCCTCAGGATATGACGTTTCGGCGCTGCTGCCGGATAGGGGCGCTTCAGATCGTCCGTATAGCCGGCAATCGCAAGGCTGTTTGGCGCGAAAAGCGCAAGCGCCGCCGCAAAGGCCATCAGGGCAAGCGCTGCGGTATCAAGTGGAAAAGCGCTGGGGGAAGCAGATGCAAGACCGCCAAGAACGGCGAACGCGGCGGGCAGGTCGTCCGCTCGGAAGAACACCCAGGCCAGCATGACGAAGCCGAGAAGGGCGGCGCGCTTAGCGAAGACGGCCGCGACACCCTTCGACGCGTTGAACTGCGGCGCCCAGAGCCGGGCGGCGTGATTGGCGGTGATGGCTGCAGCGTGGAGCGCGCCCCAGAAGATGAAGGTCCAGGCAGCGCCATGCCAGACGCCGCCGATGAGCATCGTCAGAAAGATATTCCTCAAACGGAACAGATTACCGCCGCGATTGCCGCCCAGGGGTATGTAGACATAGTCGCGCAGGAAATCCGACAGGGTGATATGCCACCGGCGCCAGAATTCGACGATCGAGCGCGCCTTGTATGGCGAGTTAAAATTCACCGGCAGACGAATTCCAAGCATCAGGCCGAGCCCGATCGCCATATCGCAATAGCCGGAAAAATCGAAATAAATCTGCAATGTATACCCGATCATGCCCGTCCATGCGGCGGTCGCGGACACAGGATCGCCCATCGCCGCGGCGGCGTAGATCGGATCGATTACGCGCGCGATCGGATCAGCAATGATGGTTTTTTTGAAAAGACCCATAGCGAAGATCAGAACGCCATAGGGAACCGCTTCGAGATTTAGTTTCCCGCGGGCGAGCGCGGCGAATTGCGGACGCGTTTGCGTATGGTGGACGATCGGGCCGGCAATCAACTGCGGAAAGAACGATACGAACAGCGCATAGTCGCGCGGGTTTCTCTCCGCATTCCGTTTTGTGTAACAGTCGACGAGATAGGCAATCTGTTGAAACGTGAAAAACGAAATGCCGATCGGTAGGAGCAGGTTGATCAGTTTCCAGTCGCCGCCGGTGAGCGCCGCGAGATTTGTTCCAGCGAAATCGAGATATTTGAACACAAATATCAGCGACAGATTGCCGACGATACCAACCGCTGTCGCCGCTCGGCGTATCGGCTTCGAGCGGTTGCCGGCTGCAACGCGGCCGAGTGCGAAATTGCCAGCGATACTCGCGAGCAGAACGGTGAGATGCGGGATCGACCAGTAGGCGTAAAAGACGAACGACGCCGCCAGCAGGAACGTCATCGACGCGCAGGGACGCCCATAGGCGCGCAGCGCGTAAAAGCCGATCAACACCGCCGGCAGGAACACCAGCAGAAACGCGTAGCTCGAAAAGACCATGCCGCCCTGTTGCGCCGTTCTGGCGCAGCTCTCTCAAGCGACATTCTACAACGCCTTTGGTCGCCGTTCGGTTAAGGCGCACGGCAACAAAAACGCCCCGCCGAGGCGGGGCGTTTATGAAGCGTCAAGAAGGTTTAAAGTCTAGTTACGCAGGCTCAACTGAAAGCCGACAACCCGCGGTTCATTGACGAAACCGGTGAGGTTGTTGAAATCGATGCCGCCTTTCAGATTTTCCGCATCGAGTACGTTGCGCGCGAAGAAGGCGCCTTCAATATGGCCGTCCGCTGTACGATAGCCGACGCGCACGCCGCCTTCCGTGTTGCCGCTAGACCGGAATTCCGCGCTCTCATAAAGCGTGAAATTGGTGTCGCCCTGCACCGCCCAGTCGGTGTTGACGAAGTACTCGCCTTTGTCGCCGCATGGATAGGTGTATTCAGCAAAGACGTTGAAGGTGAGGTCCGGGGCGTTGGGGAACGGGTTGCCGTCGATCAGCGCCTGGCCGAGGCCGTTCAAGGGATCAAGAACCGTGCAGAGACCGGAGCCGCATGGCGCTGTGGCGAGGGTCGGATCGTTGATTTCGGTGTTGTTGTAGGAGAAGCCGGCCGCGACGAAGAAATTGTCGGTTAACAGCGCTTCGGCGTCGACTTCAAAGCCCCAGCCAATGCCTTCGGCGGCGTTGATGACTTGGTTCGAGTTCGAGGCGCCGCCGATAATGGAAAACTGCTGGTTATCGACGGTGTAGTAATAGCCCGTTGCATTAAGGCGCGCGCGGTTGTCGAGAAACTCTGACTTGACCCCGGCCTCATAAGACAGAATCGTTTCAGATGTTGCGACGGTCTGTGGATCGACCGCGCCGGAAAAGGCGGCGAAGGCAATGTCGCGTCCCTGAATTGTAGGCCCGCGAAAACCCCTAGCGACGCGCGCATAGAGATTAAACCCATCGGTCAACCGGTAGAGACCGCTTACATCCCATGAAAAATCGTCATCGCTGACGCTGGTTGGGTTGACCGTAACCCCCGGCGGCAACAGCAAAGCCTCAAGCGACCGGTCGTCTTCCGTATAGCGAACGCCGCCCGTGAGATTAAGCCGGTCTGTCAAATCGTAACTCATTTGACCGAATAGCGCCCAACTATCATTGGCGTGGCGTAGTGTTGTGAGCGGCGGGAAGCCCGGGCCGAAAGTAGAGACGTCGAACTCCGTATCGAAATAATAAAACCCTACTTGCCAGCTCAGCGGTCCGTCGATGTCGGAAGCAAGGCGTACCTCCTGTGTGAACTGGTCAAGCGCGTCGATTGAGTCCTGCGTCTCTGCGGGGAAAGGAATGGGCCCCGGGACCGGGCCGCCGGGCGTAAACGCGCCGCCGTCAATGTCGCCAAGGCTGGCGCTAGACGCGTCTTCATAGCCGGTGATCGATGTCAGGATCATCGGGCCAAGATCCCAGTCGAATTTCAACGAGCCGCCAAGGCCGGTTGCGTCCTGTGGGTTATTGTTGCCGCCGTCATAGATGACGGTGTCGCGATCGAAATTCGAATTAATCTCGTTGTTGCCCGGACCGATGATATTGGCGCGGAACCTGGCCGACGTGCCTTCATAATTGCGGCCATGGACATTCAGCAGGAAGCTCATCGAGTCGGTCGGCGTATAGAGCAATTGGATGCGGCCCGCCGCCTCATCGTAACCGCCAAGCGCATCGTCCTCTCCCGTAAAGGCGTTATCGATCCAGTCGTCGCGATGTTGAACGAGACCGGAGACACGCACGGCCAGAACGTCCTCGATCAGCGGGCCGCCAATGCCGCCCTGAAACGTGACGGTGTTGAATGTGGCGTAGGCGAGCTGCGCCTGATAGCTGAGCTCCTGGGTCGGCTTCGCCGTTACGAATTTGACGACGCCCGCCGGCGTGTTGCGGCCGAAGAGGGTGCCTTGCGGCCCGCGGCTGACTTCGACCTGATCGATATCAAAGAGCGGCGCGCTCTTTAAGACCACATTCTCCTGCACGACATCGTCAATCACAATGGAGACCGGCTGCGAAGCGGCGACGTCGAAATCAACATTGCCGAGGCCGCGAATATAAAACCGCGGCGCCAGGCGCCCATTCGATGATTCTGCGTATAAGCTCGGCACCCGCGCGGCGAGGGCGAGAATGTCGTCGCCGGCGGCCTGGATGTTGGCGAAACGCTCTCCCGACAGTGTTTCGACAGAAATCGGGACTTCTTGCTGGTTTTCTTCTCGCTTTTGGGTGGTCACGATGATGGTGTCGAGACCGTCGATCTGCGCCAAGGCGCTGGGCGCGGCGGTCATGGCTGCGAACGAAGCGCCCGCAAATAGAGCGGCGCGCAAAGAAAAGTTGTATTTTGTCATGTAACCTGTCCCGGTTGGATTCCGCCAAAATGCGACTCGATAAAAAAGTCGCGATCCCCGGGGCGCCTCTTTACCTTATTTGATGGGATTTTGACAGCAATTGTCGGCGCTAGCGCTGCGGAACCGTCGGGCGTTGCGAAAATACATCGCTAAACTAAGGGTCGATCGCTCGCTGTGGAAAACAGTACCCGCTCGTTCAGGTTGCGGCGCCCACGACAGGACGGGTTACGGCCGGCGCTAAAATGCAGTCGCCTAACGCAGCCTTGGCGGCGGCTTCGTTTCTGCTTGGTCGGCGACGGATTCTAGTTTCGGCGCCGCCATATGCGGTACGTCCGCGCCCATGTCTTCCATCATGGCGATAATCCTGCGCGACGAAACAGCAATTTCTTTTGCGCCTTCGGTTTTCCGCCGCGTCAGTTCGGATTGATTTTCGAGCGCATCGACCGCCTTGTAGGCCTGCTCGACCGCCGTATTCAAATCGCGCATGAGGTCGGGCAAATTCGGGTCGTCCTCCAGAAGTTTTTTCTCAGCGACCTGCGTGACTTTCGCCATTTCCTCGCCGATTTCTCCGACCCGCCGTCGCATCCGTCGACCCGTTGCGATCGATCCTGTAATTACGCCAATGAGCAGACCGGCCAAAGCCGCGCCCGCGCCGATAAACATTACATCGGTGAACACTGCAAACGCCCCATTTCCACACCCACAAGGCTGATATTGTGGATATTTCTCGGCGCTTGGCAAGGCGCCGTCAGATCAGTGCGTCGCGCTCCGCATTATCCGCCGCTTGGAGCCCGTTTTCGACAAGACACGCCCAGGCGTCTTCCGGCGTCGATGCGTATTGAAAGAGGTTGAGATCTTCAGGGCTGATCATGCCGTGATCGGCAATATGCTTGAAATTGACGACTTCCGACCAATAGGACTCGTCAAACAATACGATCGGCAGTTTCGGCGCCTTTTTGGTCTGTACGAGGGTTAAAAGCTCGAACAGTTCATCGAAAGTGCCGAAGCCGCCGGGAAAGATTACAAGCGCGGCCGCGCGCATGGCGAAGTGCATCTTCCGCATACCGAAATAATGAAACTGGAATGTCAGGTCCGGTGTTGAATAGGGATTGGGTTCCTGTTCAAACGGCAGACGGATGTTGAAGCCAATTGATGGGGCGCCCGCGTCCGCGGCGCCGCGGTTCGCCGCCTCCATAATGCCGCCGCCGCCACCCGTGGCAATCACATTATCGCGGTGGCCATCATGATTCTTGTCGAGCGCGCCGCCGCGCTCCGATGCGATCCGCGCGAATGCCCGCGCTGCATCATACCAGCGTGAATGCTCGCCCTTGCCGTTTTCGACGGTGCGGGCTGAACCGAATACGACGATGGTTGAATCGACCCCCCATTTCCTGAGCGCCTGCTCAGCCTTTTCATATTCCAGCAGAAATCGCACGCCGCGCTGACGGTCATCGAGGAGAAAATCCTGATCAAGCGCTGCAACCCGGAATGCAGGCGAAGCGAGTTGGTCGGCATTTGATACCTTGTTGCTCATCGTCCTTTTCTAACCTCCTCTGCATTGTGCTTTTTATTGTGAGCGCCCTCTCGAACGCGGTCGCCTGGGGCGATTGCTGAATCAAACGCCGGGACTTTAGCGTTCGCCCGCGGAAAGAGTTCCCGGTTCACGTCTATGTGAATGTTCTGATTGCGCGGATGGGGTTGATAGGCGCGTGTCGAATGGGTCATCGGATTTGCCTTATAAAATCAGTTTGGGCTGGCCTGAGGTTTTAACGCCCTTTATGACTTTGCGCTCACGATAATAACAGAGGGGCCGCGCCATGCGTCTGCTATCGCTCATACTTGTTTTTGCAGTTCTTATTGCGCCGGCGAAGGCCGAGCGTGCAATCGAATTCGCCGCGCAGGCGTCGTCTGGAGACGGCCTCATTGTCGCCGTCAGCGAGCCGCTCAGTCTCGATGGTCCGAAAGCCCTGATGAGCGAGGGGGCGGCTGCTCAGTTCGAGCGCGCCGTCGCCGCATCATCCTTCACCGGCGCGGTCGGCGAAACGGCGAGCTTTCTGTTAGGCGGCGACATCGGCGAGGTTCATCTCGTCGCCACGCCGGCCGGAGACATGGCGCGCCGGGACTGGGCAGATTTCGGCGGTCGCGCTGGGCTGATCGCCAGGACGAGCAAAGCGTCGCGGCTTTCCGTTCTGGCTGCGGGCGCCACGCCCGGCGACGCGGCTGCGGCCGCGGAAGGGGCGATCCTCGGCGCCTATTCTTTTGACAAATACAAAAGCGAAGCGCCGGAACAGACCGACGGCTCATTGACCTTCGTCCTTTCGCAGCCGGGTCCGGCGCGTGCGCAGTTTGACGGTGAAGCGCGCATCCGCGCCGAAGCTGTGAACTGGGTGCGCGACCTGCAGTCTGAGCCGGCGAATGTACTTTATCCGGAAGAGTTTGTCCGGCGCGCCCGCGCCGCCTACCGCGGCGTCAGCGGCGTAACAATCAGCGTTCTCAATGAGCGTGACATGGCGCGGCTCGGTATGAACGCGTTGCTCGGCGTTGGCCGCGGGTCAGTGCGCCCGCCGCGATTGCTCGTCATACGGTATAATGGCGCCGGAGGCGGCGATGCGCCTATAGTCTTCGCGGGCAAGGGCATCACCTTCGACACTGGCGGGATCTCGCTGAAATCCAATTCCGGCATGTGGAAGATGAAGTACGATATGTCGGGCGCCGCCGCGGTTACCGGTGCGGTTTTGTCACTGGCGAAATCGAAGGCGCCCGTGAATGTTATCGCCGTTGCGGCGCTTGCCGAAAACATGCCGGATGGCGGCGCGCAACGGCCCGGCGACGTGGTGCGCACCATGTCCGGCAAAACCGTTGAAATCATGTCGACCGACGCCGAAGGCCGGCTCGTTCTTTCAGACGCTGTCTGGTACGCGCAGGAAGAATTTAATCCGGCGTTGCTGGTTGATCTCGCTACGCTGACAGGCTCCGTCGGCCGCGCGCTTGGCGATGAATACGCCGGGTTGTTTGCACGCGACGATGCGATCGCCGACCGGCTTGCGACGATGGGCGAGGCCGCCGGCGAGGACCTCTGGCGCCTGCCGCTGCATCCCAATCATAACGTACAAATTGAATCGTTGATTGCGGACATCAAAAACGGCGACACCGGCTCACCCGGCGCGTCGACCGGCGCCGCGTTTATCGGCGCCTTCGTTAAACCCGAAACGCCATGGGCGCATTTGGATATTGCGGGCGTTTCCTGGCGCGAGGAAGCGACAGCGACGCAGCCGATCGGTGCGGCGGGTTTCGGCGTCAGGTTGCTGGACCGGCTGGCGCGGGAAGAGGCGGAATAAAACCTAACATCCGCCATCGGGCGAACAGGCGCCGCCGCCAGGGATGCGCGTGTCGGCGTAGCCATAGAACCAGCCATCCTTATACTGAGCGCTGGCGGGCCGGGCATACCAGTCAAGCGGGTAAAGCTCGTGGTCCATGGCCTCAAGGGCGGCCTTGGTTTCCTCGCCGAGCCCCGGCTCATACATGAGGAGATCGGGCAGCCATTGATGATGGATGCGCGGTGCGTCGGCGGCGTCGGCGATGTTCATGCCGCGGTCGATGACATTGACGACAACGTTGAAGACAGCTGTGATGATGCGTGCGCCCCCGGGCGCGCCGACCGACATAAACGGCTCGCCATCTTTAAAAATCAACGCTGGCGTCATGGAACTGAGCGGTCGTTTGTTCGCGGCGATGGCGTTCTTTTCGCCGCCTATGAGCCCGTAGAAGTTCGGCGCTCCTGGCGCCGCGGAAAAATCGTCCATTTCGTTGTTGAGGAGAACGCCCGTGCCGGGAACGACAATACCGGATCCATAGGACAGGTTCAGCGTATAAGTGTTGGCGACCATGTTGCCGTTCTTGTCAATGACGGAATAGTGGGTCGTGTCCGGTCCTTCATACGCGTATGGATCGCCCTCGCGCACGTCGCTGGACTTCGAGGCGACGCCTGTATCAATTTCCGCGACGAGGGCGGCGGCGTATTCGTCGCTCAACAACCCGTCGACCGGTACGTCGACGAAATCGGGATCGCCGAGATGTTCGGCGCGGTCTGCAAAAGCGCGGCGCATGATCTCAGCAATGAAATGCAGCCGCGGCGCGGAGTCGCCGTCGCTTTCAAAAGGCGGTTTCGTTTCCAGCATGTTCAGCATCTGGATCAGGTGAATGCCGCCGGAGCTGGGCGGCGGCATGGAGTGAATTTCATAGCCGCGAAAATCGCCGACAACGGGCTCGCGCACGGCGATCCTGAAATTCTCAAGGTCTTTGCGCGTGATCAGCCCGCCATTCGTCGCCATGGCGTCCGCGATCTTCTTGGCGACGGCGCCCTTGTAGAATCCGTCGCGTCCCTTTTGAGAGACGGTCTTCAGCGTCCGGGCAAGATCGGGCCGCTTGAATAGCTCGCCGGGAAGATAGCCGGCGCCGTCAGCTTTAAAAAAGATCGCGCGCGCCGCCGGATCGCGGCTCAGGAGATCGCGATGGCTCTCGATCATCGCTGCCTGATAATAGGTGAGAGGCCAGCCCTTCTCCGCCAGCGCGATCGCCGGCGCCATGACCGCGCGTCGGGAAAGGCGGCCATATCGTTCGTGGGCGTATAAAAGCCCTGCGACTGTGCCGGGAACGCCCGCCGCCTTGTAGGAGCGCTGAACCGCCTCTTCGTCGACGGCGCCGTTTTCGTTGAGATACATATCGCGCGTCGCCGCCGCCGGCGCTGTTTCGCGATAGTCGATGGCGATGGTTTCGCCGTCTTCGCGCATATTGACGAGCATGAAACCGCCGCCGCCGATATTGCCGGCGCGAGGGTGCGTGACGGCGAGGGCGAAACCTGTCGCCACGGCAGCGTCAATGGCGTTGCCGCCCAGAGCCAGCATGTCGGCCCCGATCTTCGCCGCCATTTTTTCTTCCGCAACGACCATGCCCTCGCGCCCGGCGTTCGGGTGATGCAGCGCTTCTTCAAGGGGCGGCGTTCGCATGCCAGCGGGATCTCTCGCAAGGGCTGGCGCAGCAAGCAAACTGACGATTGCCGTTGCGAATAATATTGACTGCGTCACACGCCGGATCATTGGGGCCTCGCTTTTGACTTTGTAGCCGGGCCGAGCCTAGCATGAGTTGCCGGCGAGAGGAGAGGCGCAATGACAGACGCAAAAAAGCAACCGATCGGCTCTATTGGCTGGCGCGATCTTACGATCGAAAATGCAAACGAAGTACGCGACTTCTATGCTGCCGTGACTGGGTGGACCGTCCATGAAACCTCCATGGGCGAATATTCCGACTACACCATGATGGACGCGAAAGGCGAACCGGCGGGCGGCGTTTGTCATGCGCGGGGGTCGAACGCCGACCTGCCGCCGCAGTGGTTAATGTATGTTGTTGTCGAAAATCTTGAAAAAAGCCTGGACGAAACCATGAAACGCGGCGGCGATGTCGTCGCCCCGCCGCGCGGGCTCATGGGGGGTAAGATGGCGGTAGTGAAGGATCCCGCCGGCGCGGTGGTTGCGCTGTGGGAGGAATAGGACGGAGCGCCTATGTCGGCTGACGTCTTCCTCAGCTACTCGTCAAAGGACCGGGAGGACGTGCGCCCGATCGTCGCCGCACTGGAAGACGCCAAGCTGTCGGTGTGGTGGGATCGCGAGATTGGCGCCGGCGCCGTTTTTGAAAGAAAGATCGAAGAAGCGCTCGATAATGCAAAATGCGTTGTCGTTGTCTGGTCGCGCGATTCAGTTCAATCAGATTGGGTGCGCGCGGAAGCCCATGAAGGGTTGGCGCGGGGCGTGCTGGCGCCGGTTATCATTGACGATGCGCGCCCGCCGCTCGCTTTTCGACAGACCCATCATCTTAAGATAGCGGACGGATTGGCGGCGCTGGTGGCGGAAGTACGTCGCCACATTGCAGAAAATGAAAAGACCCCAGATCTGTCGGCGCATGTTCATTACATCACGACACCTGACAACGCGCGGCTTGCTTATGTCCGCCAGGGCGCCGGGCTTCCTGTTGTCCGAGCGCTTGGCTGGTCCACCAGCTGCGCGCTTGAGTTGAACGGTGAAAACGCCCTGACGAATGCGCTTGTTCGGGATTTTAACTTCATCACCTATGACGGGCGCGGCGGCGGCATGTCGGCGCGTGGTGATTTCAAATGGTCGATCGAAGAACGCTTGTGCGATCTCGAAACTGTTATTGACGCAGCGAACCTGACCGAGAAATTTGTTCTGTTCGGCATCTCAGAGGGCAGTCGTGCAGCTATTCTCTATGCTGACAAATATCCGGAAAAAGTCTCGCACCTAGTGCTCGATTCCCCCTCATTGCCCTTCACCGATCCTGACATAAACGCATATGCGTCCATGGAGTGGCTAGTTGATTTCGTCCGAGACCATTGGGGAACGGAAAACCCACTCGCTAGCCGGATGATCTGTTCAATCTGGAGTCAATCGGCGACGCCCAACGAACAACGCATTTTCATACGTCGTCAGCGCGAAAGCATGACGGCGCAGGAGGCGGCGCGCTATATCCAACTGACGGGCATGCAAAATCTTGATCCGGAAACATCAAACCGCATCTGGAACGCGATCGCGGCGCTGAAACCACCCGTGCTGGTTTTTCACACACTCGACGATCCGCTGGCGCCGTACGATCTTGCTAAGACGCTTGCGGAAACCGCGCCCAAAGCAGAACTTATCACGTCAAACCTACCCGATCATGGCTGCGTATTAAGCGCCTCCTTCGCTCGGTTGCAGGCGAAGGAAGTTCGGCGGTTTGTGCTTGGGCGCTAACAAAAAAAGCGCGCTACTCAAAGCGCGATGAGGATAGAAACGCTGCATCTTTGGGCGTGGGCGCGTCTTGCGCCATATCCGCTAAGATCTCGCCAATCACCGGCGCGAACTTAAAGCCATGCCCGGAGAGTCCGATAGCGTAGGCGATCCGATGGTCTTCGGCTGTGAGATCGATGACAAAATCACCGTCGGGGCTCTTTTCGTAAAGGCACTCGATTTGCTTCTGTACTGAGGGATTCACGCCGGGAAGGTAATCCGCGACGAATGCGGCGATATCGTTCGTTTCCGTCTCGTCGGGCCGGCGATCGTCGTCAGGGTCGTTTAAGATGCGTCCGTCATGATGGGCGCCGATTTTAATCGCGCCGCCTTGGGGTTTCGGGATGGCGTAAAAAAAGTCGCTGCCCTCGTCTTCAAGCGCAAAGGGGATTGTGAAGTTTGCACCGTCTCGCAGCGCGAACCAGCAATTGGATTTGACCACCGGCGTTATCGGACAGGGCCGCGGCAATCCCAATGCGGCGAAGGCATTATCCGCCCAGGGACCGGGCGCGATGATCACACGATCGATCTCATATCGCCGCTCATCGGTTGAAAGCGTGAGGCCGGCGTCTGCAATATCAAGACCAATTACCTTTTCGTTCCAGTGAAACTGTGCGCCGCCAGCCGCTGCCCCCCTTCGAAATGCGGCGAGCGCTTGATCAGCGAGGAGGCAGCCGGCGTTTTCTTCAACAATGACGCGCCAGCCGGCGGGGAATAGGAGCCCAGCGCAGCGCTTTTCAATGTCATCGCGCGATAGTGCGGTAAGGGTAAGGCCATGATCTATTGCGGCGCGTTCTACGCCAGCGATGAGCCCGCTCGATTCAGGACCGACCTCCAAGAGTCCCGTGTGTTGAAACAGCGTTTCGCCGCAGTCATTTTCAAGCGCGCGCCATTCATCATAGGCGCGGCGCAGCAACGGTACGTAGTTCGGCCGTTCGAAGTAGGCGAGGCGAATAAGGCGGCTTTCCCCGTGAGAGGCGCCGCGGTCATGCCCTTCCGCATATTGATCGAAGACATGGACAGTGGCGCCGCGCGTCGCCAGCGCATAGGCAGCGGCCGACCCGGCGACGCCGGCGCCGATTATGCCGACAGAGAGAGCGCTCACCCAATCCCGAATTTTTCAAGCGCCGCTTTGGCGATTGGCTCGCCCCATTCCTGCACGAAATGGCCGGCCTCTGCGACCTCCACCGGCTCCGGACAATTCTTGATGATTTTCTTGAGGATATGCATCGCCTTGGGACCGAGCACCGGATCCTGCATGCCTATCGCCATGAAACTATCGCCGGCCCAGTCCTCCGACCAGAACTTGCGCGCGGCGAGCGAGGTCTCGACGCCTTCTGATGAAGCGGGCGTCAAATCCTTCCCTTCTTCCTTTAACATGACGAGTTCGGGAAAGCGGCGCACGCCGCCCTTGTAGGATTGGTCCGGAAACGGCGAGTCATAGGCCGCGACTTCTGCGTCAGTGAGGATCGGCGTCGCCCGTTTCATTAGCCCGCCCACATCGAGATCCGGATTGGCGCGGTTATAGGCGCGCCACATGGCGAAGCCTTCGCCCGCTTCCTCGCCGCCGGGCAGCCCCGTATTCATGACGATGAGCCGCGTGTAGCGCTCCGGCGCCGCCATCGGCAGCGTCAGCCCTAACAGGCCGCCCCAATCCTGCACCACGAGGCAGACATTTTTAAGATCGAGCTTCTCAACAAAGGCGAGGAGGGCGTCCCGATGAAAATGGTACGTGTACGTTTCATCATCGACCGGCTTGTCGGAACGCCCGAAGCCAAACATATCGACGGCAATGGCGCGATGACCGGCGCCTGTGAACACCGGCATCATCTTGCGGAAAAGATAGGCCCAACTCGGCTCGCCGTGAATGCAGAGAAACGTGACGTCCGCATCCGCCGCGCCCTCGTCGGCGTAGTGCATGCGTAGGCCCTCATAGCCCGGCAAGTCTTCCACATAATGCGGCGCGTAATCCCAGCCGGAGAGGCCGTCGAACCGGTCGTCAGGAGTGCGGAGGGCTTCGATGGTCATATGAGTTTCCTTTTAACTGGTGAGACGAACCGCCATCATGACGAGGCCGACAACGCCGCCTGTCCAGACGATCGTGCGCAGGGCGAAGACGCCCATGAAGTAAACCGGCAGATACGCCGCCCGCGCGATGACAAAGACCAGCGCGCCAGTAAGGCCCAGGCCGTCCGCCTTGTCCGTGATCAAGAGAAGCAGCGCCAGGGGCAGGAAGAAAAACAGTGCTTCCTCCATATTGCGCTGGGCGCGCCCACAGCGCTGGGACGTGACGGATTTTTCCAGCACCGTGTCGCGGGGTCCGAGGCCAACCGTCAGCAAGTTGCCTTCGCCCTTGCTGGAATTGAGTTTCAGGACCGCATGAACGGTGATGTACACAAAGTAGAGAAGCAACGCCCAGAGAATATAATTGATCATTTGGTCTCTCCTTGGCTTCCCGGGGGCTTTCCGGGTTTTCTTGTCTCGTGTCGCCGCTATAGTCGCGCCAAACGCGGCGGTCGCCAAGGCCGGCGCGCAGCGCGTTTGCTGTAACAAGATCACGTTGGAGAGAGACGAGAGATGACCGATCATTCCGTAGACCTTGTGGTAGTCGGCTCGGGCCCCGGCGGTTACGTCGCCGCCATTCGCGCCGCGCAGCTGGGGATGAAAACGGCGATCGTCGAGCGCGACGCCCTGGGCGGGGTCTGCCTCAACTGGGGCTGCATCCCCACCAAGGCGCTGCTCCGGACGTCGGAAATCTACACCAACATGAAACACGCCGAGGAGTTCGGCCTCACGGCGGAGAACATCGGCTTCGACATCGAGAAGGTGGTGAAACGCTCACGCAAAGTGGCGAGCAAACTTTCCGGCGGCGTCGGCTATCTCATGAAGAAGAACAAGATCGCCGTGATCGAGGGCGAGGGGCGCCTCGAGAAGGGGGCGGGCGCGCCGCTGGTCAAGGTGAAGACTAAGGACGGCGAAGACACAGTCAAAGCCAAACACGTGATTCTCGCCACCGGCGCTCGCGCGCGCACGATCCCGCAGGCCGGGCTCGAGCCCGACGGCAAGTTCGTCTGGACGGCGAAGGAAGCCATGATCCCCGACATCATGCCGAAATCGCTGCTCGTCATCGGGTCGGGCGCCATCGGCATCGAATTCGCGAGCTTCTATGGCGCGCTGGGCGCAGAAGTTACCGTCGTTGAAATGCTCGACCGCATCCTGCCCGTGGAAGATAAGGAAATCTCCGCCTTCGCCGACAAGCAGTTCCAGAAGCAGGGCATGAAGATCATGACCGGGAGCCAAGTCGAAAAGCTCGATGCGTCCGGCAAGCTGGCCAAGGCGACCATCAAGACCAAGGACGGCAAGAGCGAGACGGTCGAGGCCGAACGCGTCGTCCTCGCCGTCGGCATTGTCGGCAATACGGAAAACCTGGGGCTCGAAGCCGTGGGCGCCAAAATCGACAGCGGTCATATCGTCGTGGACGAGTGGCTCTCGACCGGCGTGCCGGGGCTTTACGCCATTGGCGACGTCGTCGGCGCGCCATGGCTCGCCCACAAGGCGTCCCATGAAGGGGTGATCTGTGTCGAGAAGATCGCCGGCGTCAAGGATGTCCATCCCTTGAATGTCACGAACATTCCGGGCTGCACCTACTGCCAGCCGCAGATCGCGTCCGTCGGCCTCACCGAGGAAAAGGCGAAGGAGCAGGGCTACAAGGTGAAGGTGGGCAAGTTCCCCTTCAACGGCAACGGCAAGGCGATTGCGCTGGGGGAACCCGAAGGCATGGTCAAAACCGTGTTCGATGAAAAGACCGGCGAGCTATTGGGCGCCCATATGATCGGGGCGGAAGTCACCGAACTCATACAAGGGTTTGGCCTCGCCCGCTCAGCCGAACTCGTCGAGCAGGACCTCATGCACGCCATCTTCCCGCATCCTACGCTGTCAGAGATGATGCACGAGAGCGTGCTCGATGCGTACGGGCGCGTGATGCATATTTGAGGATAACTAGGCGAAACGTATGACATATGATTTTCTTGGTGTCAGGCTGACTTGCCCCTATTGTGGCAACAAAGAAAGATTTCACCTACAAATACCTCCCTTGAGGCTTGTTGAAACCGAACGAGCATACAATCGTTCGCCACGAAAAGTATCAGACGCTTCTTCCGCCAACGCGGCAGCTTTTGGCACCATTTGCGAGCAGTGTTGGCGCCCGCTTGGGGTTACTGTTTCGCGAGTGTCAGTCAGCGCCTTATTAAGCAGCGTAGGAAGGAACCACAAAACAGACGAAATCCTAGAGCATTCTACCGTAATCACATTTCCGCGGTCGCCTAAGTTCGAACTGGTGACACGGCTTCCTGATCCGATTCAAAAGTCATTTGAAGAAATGCTCGAAGATGCAAAGAGCAGAAGAAACCCTAACGGCATCCTCGCCGTTGCGCGGGGGTGTCTTGATGTAGCGCTGAAAGAACTTAAGGAAACTGAAGGTGGGCGTTCAACAAGAATAGAAAATTTATTTAAACGCGGATTGATTACTGAAGGATTAGCGGAGTGGGCGAATAAGCTGTGGAAGGATGGTTCAGATGCTGCGCATGACTTGAGTGGTGATATTGATCTCGCTATTGAGCATGTACGTTTTCTAGAACTTTTCTTTCAAGTTGTTTTCGACATTCCTGAAAAAATCCGAGAATCAAAAAAGGACGAGGAGAGCAATACTAACACAGATATTTAATCGTCAACATGTCTTGTTTTACTAGGATAACCGAGACCGCAAGTTTTGGTGCTTTAGGTTCGTCACGAACTTAGCTATTCGACGCAACTTACTCATCCCCGTTCAGTGCAGCGGAGGACGCCACCAGGGCGGCGGCGCGATATGAACGCGCCGCCGTTGGCTTTTTCGCGTCAGTCCTTTTTTCGCGCCGGCTTGCGTTTCGGTTTGGCGGGCTCTTTGCCTGTGTCGCCGCCGCCGGTCTCGACGAAGTCGATCTCTGCAACGCCGGCATCGCCCCCGCCGCCGACCTCGACGAAGTCGATTTCCGCCGTGCCGGCCGAATGGGTCGATGAGGAGAGCTTGTTGTAATAAAACGCGACTTCTTCCGTAGGCCGATCATCGGCGTCGCCGCTGGTGGACCAGCTTTTGATGAAGCATCGCTCTAGCTTGTATTTGAGATAGGCGCGGGCGCCGTCGCCCGCCGGCGTTGCAAATTCCAGCACCGGGATTTCCGCCCCGCTGCGATAAGCGCGCTGCAATGCGTCGCGTCCGGCGAAACCTTTCGGCAGGGTCAGCGTGACGTTGCCGGCGGCGGGCGGCGACACAGCCTTCGCCGTCGCGGCGGTAAGGGCGCCGCCGCTACTGGCGCTGTTGGCGCGTGTTGCGCCGTCCCATTTGACATCCAGCACTTCAACGCCCTTGGACGCAGCGGCGGCTTCTGACTCGCCGTCAATGTCAGGCATTTTGAGATAGCCGGAGACGCCCGCGAGGGCCGGCGCAGCGGCGGCGAGGCACGCAACCGCGGAAAGCGCGGCGAGAAATCGTTTCATGATTGTCCCTTCCCTGATGAACAGGGTGCGGATTTTAGCCCATTGGCGGGGCGTTGTCGAAACCGCGGCGGCCTTACGCGCCGCCGCCGAACACCGCTTCCTCGCCCGTTTCTTTCCATTGTGGATATTTTTTCATCACTGACGTGAAGAGATCCGACGCCATCAGGCCCTTTAGCCATTGGCGCACGTTTGCCGGTGCGTTTTCGTCGAACCACGCTTCGTCGGCGATGCGGAACTGACGCACGAAGGGGAAGATGGCGATGTCGGCGCGGCTGCGTTTGTCGCTGCAAAGAAAGGGGCGCCCGTCGAGACGCGCGGCGAGGGCGCCGAGAAATTTCATCCCTTCCGCGCGGTGCGTTTCCGGGTCGGCGTCGTCATAGCGCGTCGCGTATTTATAACGGTCGAGATGGTGCTTGAACTCGCCGTCGCACATCGCAATGAGATCCACGCCGTCTTCAGACAACCACTCTTCCGGATCGTTCTGCTTGAGCGCCCAGTCCATGACGGCGAGGCTTTCGTCAATGACTTCATCATCGACAATCAGCACCGGCACCGTGCCTTTGGCTGAGGCGGCGATCATCTCCTCCGGCTTGTCGCGCAGGAGCACTTCGCGCAGGCGCACGCGGCTCCCGCTCACTGCAATCGCCATGCGCGCTCGCATGGCGTAGGGGCACCGCCGGAAGGAATAGAGGATGGGGAGGGCGTCGCTCATCGTGCGCCGCCGGGTTTCACGCCGATATGGGACTCGCCCCTTGCCGCGGCGAGCCGCACCTGTTTCTGGCGCTCGGCGAAGGCATTGCGCTGCTCGTCCGTATACTCACCGACGCAATGGGGGCAGGAAACGCCCGGGCGGTAGTCGGGGGAGGCCTTGTCTTCATCGTCGATGGGCCGGCGGCAGGCATAGCACTGATCATAGGAGCCTGGCGCAAGGTCGTGGCCTACCGAGACGCGCGCGTCGAAGACAAAACATTCCCCGCGCCAGAGGCTTTCTTCTTCGGGCACGGTTTCCAGGTATTTCAGGATGCCGCCTTTAAGGTGCGCAACGTCCTCAATGCCCTCGCTGCGCAGGAACGCCGTTGATTTTTCGCAGCGAATGCCGCCGGTGCAGAACATGGCGACTTTTTTGACATCGCGGGTTTTGCGAAACTCGCGGAACCATTGGGGGAAGTCGCGAAACGACGGCGTTTCCGGATTGATGGCGCCTTCAAACGTTCCGATGCCGACTTCGTAATCATTGCGCGTATCGATAACGAGGGTTTCGGGATCGCTGATCAGCGCATTCCAGTCTTCCGGCGCCACGTAGCGTTCATGGCTCAAATGCGGGGCGATGTTCGTAACGCCCATGGTGACGATTTCTTTTTTTAGGCGCACTTTCATGCGGTGAAAGGGCGGGTGGTTGGCGACCGCGGTTTTCCATTCCATGTCCGCACAGCCGGGAAAGGACCGGATATGAGCAATCACCGCGTCAACGCCTTCGGGCGTCCCGGCGATGGTGCCGTTGACGCCTTCGCTCGCGAGCAGGATCGTGCCGAGCACGCCGTTGCTCTGCGCGCACGCCAGCAGGCCCTCGCGCCGATCTTCGAAATCGGGGAGGTCGGCGAACTTGTAAAAGGCGGCGACGGTAATCTCAGCCATGGGCGGGATTTACGCGAGGGCGCGCCGCCGCCGCAACCAATAAATAACGCAGCTGCGCTCGCGTCCCGCTTGAAACCGACGCCGGCAGTCCCCTTATGCAACGGACCGATAATCAAAAAAGAGGGACAAAATGGCGGCTGCGGCGGAATCATTCTGGGACAAATCGGCGGAGAAATATGCAAAAAGCCCGGTTCGGGATGAGGAGGCCTATGCGGCGACGCTGGAGCGCGTAAGGGCGCATTTGCCGGCGGATGCGACCGCGCTGGAGGTCGGCTGCGGCACGGGCACGACGGCGCTGAAGCTGGCGCCGGATGTGGCGCGCCTCGTTGCGACGGACATCTCAGCAAAGATGATTGCGATCGCGGAGGAAAAGCGCGGGGCGTCGAACGCCGACAATGTTACCTTCCAGCAGGCGACGCTAGAAGACCATCCCTTCGAAGCTGGCGCTTTCGATGTTGTCTTTGCCTTTAACTTTCTCCATCTGCATACGGATATTCCAGCCGCACTCGGTGAAATTCACCGCTTGCTGAAACCGGGCGGGATGTTCTTTTCGAAAACCGTCTGCCTTAAGGAGTGGAAATCGCTCTTTCCTCTGCTCATTCCGGTGATGCAGCTCTTCGGCAAGGCGCCTTATGTGAAGTCGCTCAATTCCGCCGCGCTCGACGGCATGATCGCGGGCGCCGGCTTTGAAATTATGGAAACCGGATATTATCCAGAAAAGTCGCGCAGCCGGTTCGTGGTTGCGCGTCGACCGGGTTGATCGCAAGGCCAGTGTTTATCGGCCTTTCCGCCTGAATGGCCGATACATCCTATCCAACAAATAACCCGGCGTTCCACGCGCGGCGGTTGCATTTTGCCCGTGAACGGGCCATATGGCCCCCGCGCCATGATTGAAGGCCGTCTATGGGCCTTGTTCTACAAGATTCTACACTCCTCCAAACATCGGCAGCATTCCAGGGTCAGGACCTATTCCAGACCCGCAACGCCTGTTTGAAAGGACTAACATCATGGCGACCGGAACAGTGAAATGGTACAATTCCCAAAAGGGTTACGGCTTCATCGAACCGTCTGACGGCGGCAAGGACGTTTTCGTCCACGCCACGGCGGTTGAAGCGGCTGGTTTGCGCGGCCTCAATGACGGCCAGCAAGTCAGCTACGAGCTGCAGCAGGACCGCGGCAAGACGTCCGCCGGCAACCTGAAAGCCGTTGAATAGCACTTTTGGGCTTTTCAGCCTTTAAAGCATGATGAGGGCGGATCGGCGCGGAGTTTCCGCAGAGGCCAGTCCGCCCTTTTCTTTTTTGTGCGTTGAGCGCGCATGGGCAATGTTTCGCGTGAAAAACCCGAAAGACCTTCAATGAATCCTGCATTGCTCGAGGGGCGCATTCCCGATCAGTGATTGATTGATAGCGCTACGGTCTTGCACCGATGCGCACGGCGCGCGTAGGCTTGCCCTGTTGCAACCGATCCGAGGGAGAGCCTCGATGCAGGGTGAAGATCGCCCGCCCGATCCATACGCCGCCGATGAGCTTCGCGACGCAGAAGTCGCCTTCGACCTCATCGCGTATATGCGTGACCATCCCATCGCTGTCGGCGTCATCATCGTCGCGATCATCGTTTTCTTTTTGTGGTATATGCGCGGCCGAAAACGGCGATAGGCGCATCGTCTAGTCTCGAACGCCAAACGTCATCAGTCGTTTGCCGACGGCCTCGTCGATCACGCGAAAACCATGCGCCTCAAGGATTGCGCGGCAGGCGGCATGGGTGCGTTCGCCCTGGCGCTCGGCTCCGGTGTCCAGCGCGACGGCGCGCGCAGCGCCGAGAACCGCTGCCGCGCCTTCAAGGACCTCCGGCTCGGCCCCTTCCGCGTCGCATTTTAGGAGATCGATGCGGGTGACGCCGTGATCCGCGCAGAACTGGTCGAGGGTGGTAGCGCGGCGCGTCACGGTTGGCGCAGCGCCGGCTGCGAAAACGGAACTGTCCGCGTGTTCGGGGATGGAAACAAAAGGAATGTCCGCTTCCTCATTCCAGAGAAGCGCGTCATGGGCTGACGCATTGGTCAGGCTGCGGATATTTTCGGCGAGACAGGCGCGGACAGCGTTGTCGGGCTCAAGGCAATAGACCCGCGCCCCGGCGCGCGCGCAGATATGCGCGAATTCCCCGGCATTGGCGCCGGCGTCGATGACGACGCTACCGACGCCGAGTTGAACATGACGACCGAGGCCGTATTCGGCGGCGAGCTGGTCGAGGCGCGCCTCCCAGCCTTTGCGGTAGAGCTTCCAGCGATAAGGGGAGGGAACGACGACGCGCCCGTCGGTGACGATCACTTCCGCACCGAGAATGTGGGGCGCAAGCTGAACGCGCTGGTGTCCGCGGAACTTAGCGGCGGCGAGCAAGTCCTGCCGCCAGAGTTTCCAACGAATCTTGACGGGCAGGCGCAGAGGGGTGGAACTGTCAGTCATCATCGCAGGTTTTCGCGGCGCCGATAATTATTCTGTATAACGATGAAAATAACAAGGCAGCGCTCAAACAAAAGGGCCGCAGCGCCTGTCGCGCTGCGGCCCGATATTATCGGCGATTCGCGCCGGCTACTGAAAACGTTGTAGCTGACGCGGCGTTGGTTGGGTGAGCACTCTTCGAAACGCGCTGACGCCCCTGTCTTAGCAGGCGGTATTGAGCGGTCGATCGCTATCGGCTGGAAAAGACAATACAATGTGAATAACGCGTGCCCGCGCCGCATCATGATATGTCGTTAGCGGTCGTCAGGTTGCCGCCCAGCTGACAACGCCGCCGCGAACTCCCTCCGAACAAAGAGGTTTTGCCTGCTTGTGCTTCCGCTGGCCGTTGTGCCAGACTTGAAGACCTCGGGGGGCGGGGTGCTACAATTGACCGGGTGGGCGCAGGGCCGCATGTTCGCGGCCGGGGTCGCCGCCACAGTACTAACGATAACGGGACTCTGCGCCGCCGTTCCAGCGGCGGCGGCCGATTATGATGTGACGGTAATTGGCGGCGTTGATACAACCAGCGTCAACCGCGGCCGCCGCTCGCGCCAGCTCAATCCGTCGCCCTTTGCCGCCATTGAGATCGTTTACGACGATTTCCTCGGCGGCGTCGTTTCAACGCCGACAAAGATAATCGACGAAGTTCGACCGCTCACCATCGGTTATCTGGAATATCGACCATCGATTGACAAATACAAAGTTATTGTTGGGGCGCGATACTATGCATTCATCGCGTCGAGCGATTTCAAATTCGATATCGACAATGACGGCGTTACCGATAAGACGGGCCGGAAAGGGTTCTTCGAAGCTAATCTCGGCGTGCGGCGGCGTTTCGACGTCGGCGAGTTGACCGCGCGCACGTTCTATTCGCCCAATGTCTTCGGTGAGACCGGCGACGCGTTTTACGGATCCATTTCCGGCAAAGCGTTCCTGGGTGACGATTGGTCGCTTCGCGCCCATGTCGGCGTCAGTGAATATGACGATACGCGGTTTAATGATGATTACTGGAATTACGCCGTCGGCGTTTATAAATACGCTTGGGGCTTCGACTTGTTTCTCCGCTATTCCGACACCGTGAATCTCGCCGGAAGAGGTGATAGCATTGTCGTCTTTGGCTTTGAAAAGGCATTCACGCTCGCATCGAGCGACCGCGACCGTCGCCGGCGCTTTGAAAAGATTCGCAACGACCTAATTATTGACAAGGCGTTCCTGGGCGGCGTGAGCGCCACGCCTTAAGCGCTCAGCGGCGCGCGAATTTCCTTACCTGCATCTGGATCGGACCGTCCGCGCGTCCGTGCACAAACTGATCCACCATCGGATTGCCGGAATTGTCGAGGGCTTCCGGACTGCCGCGCCAGATGATAACGCCTTGATAGAGCATGGCGACTTCATCGGCGATCTTGCGCGCCGACGCCATGTCATGAGTGATCGAGATCGCCGTCGCGCCGATAGCCTTGACGCGGTCGACAATCAAATTGTTGATAACGTCCGACATAATCGGATCGAGGCCGGTTGTCGGTTCGTCGAAAAACAGGATTTGCGGATCGGAGGCAATAGCGCGCGCGAGGCTGACGCGCTTCTGCATGCCGCCCGACAATTCCGAGGGGCGCAATTCGCCGACATCCGGCGTCAGTCCAACCTGCGCCAGACAATCAATTGCCTTGTCTTTCGCCGCAGCGCGTTTATTGCGCTCGCCGTAAAGCAGGCGAAACGCGACATTTTCCCAGACGGTTAGTGAATCAAACAGCGCCGCGCCCTGGAACAGCATGCCTGTCTGAGCTGCGATGAATTTTTTATCCGTCGCCGAATGCCGCGCAACGTTGCGCCCGTCGACCTTAATCGTACCGCGGTCGGGTTTGACGAGGCCCAGAACGCTTTTCAGCAAGACGGATTTGCCAGACCCCGATCCGCCGATAACCACCAGCGATTTGCCGGCGGGCACCGCGAGGTCGATGCCGCGCAGCACATGATTGGCGCCGAAAGACTTCTGCAATCCGCTGATCTCGATTTTGACTGGCGTTTCGCTCATGGTTTCAGAAATCCACGAACAGGGATGTCAGGATGTAATTCGCGGCAAAGATCGAAACGGCGGCAGCGACGACGGCGGTGCGCGTTGCATTGCCGACGCCGGTGGCGCCGCCGCTGGAGCGGTAGCCGTAATAGCAGCCGGTAACAGCGATCAGGAATCCAAAGACCGTTGCTTTGATAAGGCCGCTGGTCACATCTTCGGAACTGATGAAGTCGACCAACGTATTGATGTAGATGGGTGCGGACATATCAAGGAGGTAGACAGAGACGAGATACCCCCCATAGACGCCGATGATGTCGGCGGTGAGGACGAGCAGCGGCATGGCGATGGTCGTGGCGAGCACGCGCGGCCCTACGAGGTATCGGAACGGGTTCACCGACAATGTCGACATTGCGTCGATCTGTTCGGTGACGCGCATGGCGCCGATTTCCGCCGCCATCGCCGACGAACACCGCCCGGCGACCATGAGCGCAGCGAGAACGGGCCCCAGTTCGCGTACGATTGAAACGCCGAGGATTTGCGGAATGAAGGCGTTCGCATCAGGGAAGATGCTTCCCTCGTAAATGTTAAGCGCCAGAGCGCCGCCGGTGAAAAGGGCGGTCAGGCCAACTACGGGGAGCGATGCGTATCCGATGCGCGCCAGGGCCTGCAGGAAGGGCCGCCAATAAAATGGCGGCGTCACCGCTGCAAACGCGCCTTCGATCGCAAAATTCGTCATGCGGCCGACCTCGCCAAGAACATCGAGGCTGAGGCGGCCGACGGCGGCGATAGGGTTCATCTGGCCGGTCCCGCTTGGAATTGCCGCCTAGACGTAGCGGCGATCCACCCGTCCGCCAAGCCCGGTGAGCAATTCATAAGGGATGGTCCCGCAGGCCTGCGCCGTCTCAAAAATGCTAACGGACTTGCCGAAAAATTCGGCCGTTTCGCCAATGCGCGGCGGCGTTCTGAAGTCCGTCACGTCGAGGCAGATGAGATCCATGGAGACACGGCCCGCAAATTTGGCGCGCTCGCCGGCGATCATGGCGCCGGCCCGGTTTGATCCCGCGATGGGAAATCCGTCGCCATAGCCAAGGGCCGCGACAGCAATCTCGGACGGTTTCTCCGCAATAAACGTCGCGCCGTACCCGACGGTTTCGCTTGGCTTCAGCTTGCGCAGCTGCACAACCGGCGCGTTGAGCGTCACGACCGGCTTAATGCGCGCATCGTCGCCGTCGAACGGGCTGCCTCCGTAAAGCGCGATGCCGGGGCGCGTAAGGTCAAAGTGATAGGACGCGTCCATCAACGCGCCGGCCGATGCGGCAAGCGACCGCTTTGCGTTGGGGAATAGCTTTGCAGCGTTTGCGAAAGCGTCGCGCTGTTCATTGTTTTTGCCATGGCCCGGATCAGATCCACAGGCGAGGTGGCTCATCACCACGTCGACATTAAGGTCCGACAGCGTCGCCAATTCGACAATCTCTTCAACGGGCGCGCCCAACCGGTTCATACCCGTATCCACATGCAGGGCGCATGGCGCGCCCGGTTTGCGCGACGCCCATTTTTGCGCCTGTTCGATGCTGTTGACGACCGGCGTCAGGTTGGCGTTTTCGAATATCCTGATCGTGTCGGGCAGCGGCCCGTTAAAGACATAAATTTTCGCATGAGGCGCGGACGTCGATAAGGCCTCGCGCAGTTGCGCGCCCTCTTCCGGATAGGCGACGAAAAAGGTTCTGCATTCTTCACGTTGGGCGAGCGCCTGCGCAACCGGCGCCAGCCCAAGACCATAGGCGTCGCATTTAACAACAGCGGCTGTTTCCGCTCCCGGCGCCGCGGCGCGCAACATGGCGAAGTTCGCGCAAAGCGCGGCGAGATCGATCTCGACCCACGGGCCTGCTGTTTTTCGGTTTACGGTTTCCGCGCTGTGCATCGACGAAGGATTAGGCCGATTTTGCCGCCGTGCAAGGGCGGATCAGTCTTCGCGGGAATAGCGGTCGCTGGCGAGATTTGAGAACTTCGTGAATTTCTCTTCGAAATGGAGATCGACCTTGCCGATGGGGCCGTGACGCTGCTTACCGATAATGACTTCAGCCGTATCGCCGACCTCCTCGCATCGCGTCTGCCATTTGACGTGCTCTTCGGTTCCTTCGCGCGGTTCGCCGCGGGAGAGATAATATTTCTCCCGGAAGACAAAGAGGACGACATCCGCGTCCTGTTCGATTGAGCCGGACTCGCGAAGGTCGGCCAGTTGCGGGCGCTTGTCGTCGCGTTCCTCCACTTTACGCGACAACTGCGCAAGGCCGATTACCGGAATGTTCAGTTCCTTCGCTAACGCTTTTAGCCCTTGCGAAATTTCGGTGATTTCCTGCACGCGGTTATCGTTGCGTTTGCCGGAGCCGGTCAGCAGCTGAATATAGTCGATGATCAGGAGATCGAGCCCGTGCTGGCGTTTGAGCCGGCGCGCCCGCGCCGCAACTTGCGCGATCGAGAGCCCGCCTGTGTCATCGATAAAGATCGGCAGGGATTCAAGCTCGCGGGTCGCATGATAGATATCGTCGAATTCGCTTTGCTCGATTTCACCGCGGCGGATTTTTTCAGACGGCACGCGCGCGAAATCGGAAATGATACGCGTTGCGATCTGCTCCGCCGACATCTCCAGCGAGAACAGGCCGACAACGCCGCCGGAAATGGTTTTCACCGTGCCGTCCGCTTGCCGTTCCGTCTTGTGCGCTTTCGCAGCGTTGACGCCGATATTAACGCCAAGCGAAGACTTACCCATGGAAGGCCGGCCGGCGAGAATGAGAAGATCGGAAGGGTGGAGCCCGCCGAGTTGACGATCAAGATCGCGCAGGCCGGTTGAAATCCCAGCGAGACCGCCGCCGCGACGGAACGCGGCGTCGGCGAGTTCAATGGCCTCGGTCAGCGACGACCGAAAGCTCTTGAAGCCGCCGCCATATTTTCCTGTCTCTGCGAGCGAATACAGCGCCTGTTCGGCTTCTTCGAGCTGTTTTGACGGCGTATCTTCAAGACTCGATGTCTTCGCCCGGTCGACCATCTCCGCGCCGATCGACATCAATCCCCGACAGGTCGATAAATCGAAGACGATGCGCGCATAGTCGATAGCGCCGGTCGTGGAGGGAACATTGGCCGCGAGTTGTTCAAGGTACTTGCGCCCGCCCGCCTCCTGGTAACCGGGCGAACTCGCAAGATAGGTATCGAGCGCGACCGGTGAGGCGAGGCGCCCGCCGTCAACAAGCGATTTCGTGGCGTCATAAACCACCTGATGAACCGGATCGTAGAAATGCTCGCTCCTCAGGAACTGCGACGCGCGGATCAGAATTTCGTTGTCAAAGAGAATGGCGCCCAGGATTGCCTGTTCGGCGTCGAGGCTTACGGGTGCTCGTTCGTCCGTATCGTGATTAAATTGATCGACGGTGGTTGCGCTTACGGCCATGGCGGACCGTTAAATCAAAGAAAACGCCGGCTGGAAAGCCAGCCGGCGTCGAAACTTTTCCCCGCACCCTGTGCGCCGGTTGAAGTCGGGCGCAAGGCGCCGGGCGCTAGTCTTTGTCTTCGTTCGACTCTTCCCCGCCTTCTTCCGAGGCAACGGCGGCCTGGGCTTCCGGATCGAAAAATTCCGCCGATTTTTCTTCGGCAGTTTCTTCTTCTTCGGAAGCGTTGTCTTCTTCACGCGCCAGGACATTCTCGCCGCGCGCCTGACGCTCGGCCTCGTCTTCGGAGCGCGCCACATTGACTTCGACATTGGCGCTGACGTCGGGGTGGAGGACAATACGCACAGGCACAACGCCGATTGCTTTCAGGGGCTTGTCGATGCGCACCTGGCTGCGTTCGATTTTGACGCCCTCATCAGAGGCCGCGTCGGCAATATCGCGCGCCGTCACGGAGCCGTAAAGAGCCCCCGCTTCAGAGGCCTGGCGGATAAGGATGAAGCTTCGACCGTTCAGTTTTTCGGCCGCCGCTTCCGCTTCCTTGCGGCGCTCAAGGTTCCGCGCTTCAAGATCAACGCGCTGACTTTCAAAGACCTGCTTGTTTGCGTCGTTCGCCCGCAAGGCTTTTTTCTGCGGCAACAGATAGTTACGCGCAAAGCCGGATTTGACTTTCACGACATCGCCCATCTGGCCGAGATTTTCGACGCGTTCGAGAAGAATGACTTCCATCGATCTTACTCCGAAACGTAGGGAAGGAGGGCGAGAATGCGGGCGCGTTTGATGGCGCGCGCAAGTTCGCGCTGCTTCTTCTGCGAAACTGCGGAAATCCGCGATGGTACGATTTTGCCGCGTTCCGAAACGTAGCGCTGCAACAGTTTCGGATCCTTGTAGTCAATCTTCGGCGCATTATCGCCGGAGAACGGGCAGGATTTGCGGCGTCGGAAAAATGGTTTGGCCATGATTTCTTATCTCCCTCTGCCTAGCGGCGCCGATCGCGGTCGCCGCGATCGCTGCGGTCGCGCCGGCTTAAGACGGGCGACGGTTCCGGATCGAGTTCATCAACACGGATCGTCAGCGCGCGCAGAACGTCGTCATTGATTTTTTCCTGACGCTCCAGTTCCTGAACGGCGCCCGCAGGTCCCTCGATATTGAACAGGCTATAATGGCCCTTGCGGTTCTTGTTGATTTTATATTGGAGATTGCGAAGTCCCCAATATTCGGATTTCTCGATCTTGCCGCCATTGTCGGTGACAATCTTGGCGAGGGTTTCGGTGAGGCCTTCGACCTGCGCGGGAGAGATATCCTGACGCGCGATGAAGACATGCTCGTAATACGGCATGAAGCCAGCTCCTTATTGGCGACGGAGATCGGCTGGAACGGCTGGGGTTCCCGCTGACCTACGGCTCGCAGAGGCAAAGGGACCATCCCTTGAACCGATCCTCAGATCGGCGCCCGCGACCGTCGCTCGCGAAGGCGGCGGGATAGCTGACCGATTCGCCAAAGGCAAGCCCCGCTTTGCCCTCGCCTTGCTCTCTGGGGCCGGGATGGTTAATCGACGCGGCAAACGGAGATCAAATATGGCGCGCGCATTCATCTTTCCAGGGCAGGGCAGTCAATCCGTCGGCATGGGCAAGGCGTTAGCGGACGCCTTTCCCATCGCCAGGGAAGTCTTTGAAGAGGTCGATGACGCCCTCGACCAGAAGCTGACAGCCTTGATGTGGGACGGGCCGATTGAGGAACTGACCCTTACGGCGAACACCCAGCCGGCGCTGATGGCCCACTCGATTGCGGCCATGCGCGTCCTTGAAAAGGAAGCCGGCGCCCAAATCGCCGACGCCATGTTCGTCGCGGGCCATTCTCTTGGGGAGTATTCAGCGCTCTGCGCGGCGCAGGCCATTAGCCTTGCGGACACTGCGCGGCTTTTACGCGTTCGCGGCGAGGCGATGCAGGCCGCCGTACCGGTCGGCGAAGGGGCCATGGCGGCGCTGATCGGCGTCGACCTTGAGGGCGCCCAGAAAGCGATCAATGCGACGAGCGGCGGCGCATGCGAGATCGCCAATGACAATGCGCCCGGACAGGTGGTCATTTCCGGCGACAAAAAACGCGTCGAGGCGGTTTGCGCCGGCGCTAAGGAATTTGGCGCCAAGATCGCAAAGCTACTGCCCGTCTCAGCGCCGTTCCATTCTTCGATGATGGCCCCGGCGGCGGACCGCATGGCGGAGGCGCTAGGGCACGCGAAGATTTCATCACCGGCGGCAACGTTGATCGCGAACGTGACAGCCGCGCCCGTTCAATCGCCCGACGATATTCGCGACCTGCTGGTCAAACAGGTGACCGGCCGGGTGCGCTGGACGGAAAGCGTATCAAAGATGGTTGCCGATGGATGCGACACGTTTGTTGAAGTCGGCGCCGGCAAAGTGCTGTGCGGTCTTGTCCGGCGCATCGCCAAGGGTGCAGCGACCTTGAACGTCGGCGAGCCGGCGGATGTCGATGCTTTCGCAAATGCATGAGGCTGTCGTTCGACGACATTGTCAGGTCTTTTGAAAAGCAGGCCGTTTTCTGCCGGGAGTGCGACGCGCTGGCGACGTCGGTTTTGTGCGAGGCTGCGGGCGAGGCAATCAGGACCGGCGGTCCGCTTGCCTGGCTGGTAAAACACTACGGGGAAAATCCCTGGAAGAGCGCTCTGCCCCTTCGCATTGCCGGCGCCATCCGGCGGCTTGCCGTGCTCGGTCGGGCGCCCGTTTTTGCAGCCCATGACGCGTCGTCTGTGGCTGCCGGCGATCTGATCGCTCCCCTGAATGAGCTTGTCGAAAAGGAGGAAACGCACTTCCGGGAATATATCGCTAGGCCGCCGCAAACCAATGAAGTGCGGCGCACGGCGGCGCTGCTGCCGGGAATCGCCGCTATCGCGGAGGCCACCGGCTTGCCGCTCGACCTCTACGAACTCGGCGCAAGCGGGGGTCTGCTGCTCGGGTTTGATCGGTTCCGCTACGAATACGGGGCTTATAGCTGGGGCGGCGAAGGGCCGCTCATCCAATCCGAATGGCGGGGGGATCCGCCTTCATGGCCGGATAAAATCGCCGTTACCGGCCGCTTCGGGTGCGACTGGAATCCGGTGGATTTTTCCGATCCAGAACAATTGGCTATGATGTGTTCTTATATCTGGCCGGAGCAGCCGCACCGGCGCGCCCTGTTCGACGACGCGGTTGAAGCGACCCGCTTGCTCGATATCAAGCTCGACGCGGCAGACGCGCTCGATTGGGCGGAAGGGAAGACAAAAGCGCGTCGGTCCGGCGCAGCTCAGGTCTTCTTTCATTCGGTGTTTGCGACCTATCTTGACAATGTGGGCGTGGCGCGCCTCGAGAGGATCATGAAGGCCGCCGGCGTAAGAGCGACAAAAGAGGCGCCGTTTGCATGGCTGCGCTTTGAGCCCGTGGATACAGGAGAAAGTTTCGCCTTCTTCCTCGACCTCTCGCTTTGGCCCCATAATATTCACCGACGCATTGCAACGGCCCACGCCCATGGACAATGGGTTGAACCCATTGCGAATTAGCGCCATTTAGGCGCGAACCGAGCAGGATATGATTGATGTTTGATCTCACGGGAAAGCGTGCGCTTATAACGGGCGCCACAGGCGGCATTGGCGGCGCAATTGCGAAGGCCCTCCATGAAGGCGGCGCGACGGTCGCCATTTCGGGAACGCGCGAAGAAAAACTCGCCGCGCTTGCCGATGAACTCAGAGACCGCGTTCACGCCTGTCCGTGCAACCTTTCAGATCTCGACGCCGTCGATGCGCTGCCAAAACAGGCGAGCGAGGCTATGGGCGGTCTCGATATTGTCGTCGCCAATGCCGGCGTCACCCGCGACACGCTGATGATGATGATGAAGCCAGACATGTGGGACGACGTCATCAAGATCAATCTCACCGCGTATTTTCGACTGGCGAAAGCCTCCTTGCGGGGTATGACGAAGCAGCGCTTCGGTCGCATCATTGGCGTCACCTCCGTCGTGGGCGTCACCGGCAACCCCGGACAGGCGAATTACGCGGCGTCGAAAGCCGGGATGATCGGCATGTCGAAATCGCTCGCCGCGGAGATTGCGAGCCGCAACGTCACCGTAAACTGCATTGCGCCAGGCTTCATTGAAACGCCCATGACCGAGGCGCTCAACGAGCAGCAGCGCGAAGCGATTCTGGGGAAAATCCCCGCCGGCGCGATGGGAACGCCTGAAGATATTGCAGCTGCGGCGCGATATCTTGCCTCGGACGAGGCAAAATACGTTACCGGCCAGACGATTCACGTTAATGGCGGCATGGCGATGTTGTAGGCGAGCGCCTGTATATGCTTGCCTTTTGGCGTTGCAACAATCGAAAATATGCCGTAATGCGCCCGCAACCTGGCAAAACAAGGCATTGACTGCGGCCCCGCCGCGACCCGAAATAACAATGCAATCAAGGAGCCCTGGATGTCTGATCTTGCAGAACGCGTGAAGAAAATCGTTGTCGAACACCTCGATGTCGACATGGCGAAGGTGGAGCCGAAAGCGAGTTTTATTGACGATCTCGGCGCCGACAGCCTCGACATCGTTGAACTCGTCATGGCGTTCGAAGAAGAATTTGACGTCGAGATTCCCGATGACGCGGCCGAGACGATCCAATCGGTCGGCGATGCGATCAAATTCATCGAAGAGCAAAAAGGCTGACGCGCCGATTTCTCCTCGGCGGGCCGTCGCGGCCTAGTCCTGAAACGATCAAGAGAAAGCGCGCGGCAATAAATCCGCGTGAGGAAGCGTAGAAATGCGTCGCGTTGTCGTTACGGGCATGGGTATCGTATCGCCGCTTGGCTTCGGGCCCGAGGCGGTCTGGCGGCGGCTGATCGCCGGGGAGTCCGGCGCCGGTAGAATCGAGAAATTCGATACGTCTAAAATGGCGTGCCACATCGCCGCCGAAGTGCCGAAGACTGACGGCTATGGCGGCGGCGCGGCGGCTGGCGACGCGGCGTTCAATCCGGATGATTGGGTTGAGCCGCGCGATCAGAAGCGCATGGGCGATTTTATCGTTTACGGCATCGCCGCGGCGCAAATGGCGTTCGATGATTCAGGCGTCGAACTGAAATCTGACGAGGACCGCGAACGTTTTGGCGTGATGACCGGGTCCGGCATCGGCGGCCTTCAAGGTATCGAAGAACAATCGCTGGTACTGGACCAGAAAGGCCCGCGGCGGGTCTCGCCGTTTTTTGTCGCCGGCAATTTAATCAACCTCGTCTCCGGCCAGGTGTCGATCCGGTTGGGTTTAAAGGGACCGAACCATGCCGTCGTGACGGCGTGCTCGTCCGGCGCGCACTCGATCGGCGACGCTGCGCGGCTTATCGCCTTTGACGACGCCGATCTCATGCTCGCAGGCGGCGCGGAAGCATGCGTCTGCCCGATTGGGATCGCAGGCTTCGCCGCCTGCAAGGCGCTGACAACCCATTTCAACGATGCGCCGGAAAAAGCTTCGCGTCCCTATGACAGCGATCGCGACGGCTTCCTGATGGGCGAGGGAGCGGGCTTTTTCGTCCTCGAAGAATACGAACGAGCAAAGGCGCGGGGCGCAAAAATTTACGCCGAAATTGTCGGCTACGGCCTCTCCGGCGACGCCTATCATATCACGGCGCCGGCCGAAGACGGGAACGGCGCCTTTCGCTCCATGACAATGGCGTTAAAGCGCGCCGGTATTGAGCCGAAGGACGTCGACTATGTGAACGCCCACGGCACATCGACGCCGCGCGGCGATGAAATCGAACTTGGGGCCGTGGAGCGGCTCTTTGGCGATGCTGCAAATGGGCTCGTCATGTCGTCGACAAAATCGTCAATCGGTCACCTTCTGGGCGCGGCAGGGGCGGTTGAGGCGATATTCTGTGTTCTCGCCATGCGCGACGGGGTCGCCCCCCCAACGCTCAATCTCGACAATCCTTCCGTGGAAACGCCGATCAATCTCTGCGCCAATCGCGCTGTGGAAAAACCGATCAATACGGTTCTTTCAAACTCATTCGGCTTCGGCGGCACCAACGCGTCTCTGGTGATGCGCCGCGTTGACGGCTAAACTGACGCCTTCGCAGGTCTGATCGATTCGGCAGGGGAATTTTGGGGCGATGAACGCGAAGGCGAATGACGTGGAGTTTCACGCCGGCCAGCGCGGCGGCGCGATCAGATCTTTCCTGCTGTTTTTTGCGGGCCTTGCCGTCCTCGCGATCGCTGCGTTCGGCGTCGGCGGTTATCTTGGTTATCGCGAGGCGCTCAAACCTGGTCCGGCGAAAGAGAACGTAACCGTGCTCCTGACGCAAGGCAGCTCCGTATCCGCAATTGCGCATGATCTCGAAGATGCCGGCGTCATTCGGTATCCGGAGCTTTTTACCGCCGTCGTCCGCGTTCGGGGCGCCGAGAACGACGTCAAGGCGGGCGAATATGAAATTCTCGCCGGCGCGAGCGTCAATGACATCATCGATCAACTGATCGAGGGTAAAAGCATTCTGCACTACTTCACCGCTGCAGAAGGATTGACCACGGCGCAGATCCTTCGGCTCGTTGCAACTGACGAAATCCTCACAGGCGAACTGACGCTGGCGCCGGAAGAAGGCGAATTGCTTCCTGAAACCTATGCCTTCACTCGCGGCGAAAGTCGCGACGAGATGGTCCGGCGGATGATGGACGCGCAGGAGGCGCTGCTTGATGCGCTGTGGGACGACCGCGCGATGGAATTGCCCATCTCCACAAAAGAAGAAGCGGTTATTCTCGCGTCGATTGTCGAAAAGGAAACGGGCCTTTCGGAGGAACGTCCCCTTATTGCCGCGGTTTTTGTCAACCGGCTGAAACGCGGCATGCGTCTCGAATCCGATCCTACAATCATCTACGGACTGACGGGAGGCGAGCCGCTGGGCCGAGGCCTTCGGGTCAGCGAACTGCGCGGCGAGACGCCGTACAACACCTATATCATTCGCGGCTTGCCGCCGACGCCGATCGCCAATCCCGGCGCAGACTCCATCGCTGCTGTTCTCAACCCGGCCGAGACTGCGGACCTGTTCTTTGTCGCCGACGGCACCGGCGGACACGCCTTCGCGGAAACAAATCGCGAGCACGAGCGCAACGTTGCGGCATGGCGCAGGATCGAGCGCGAGCGCCGGCAAGGCGGGTAGCAGCGATGTCGGTATCGTCCATGACGGGATTTGCGCGCATCGATGGCGCGCAGGCCGGCAAGCGTTGGACCTGGGAGCTGAAAAGCGTCAATGGTCGCGGCCTCGAAATGCGTTTCCGGCTGCCTGCAGGTTTTGACGATATAGAACCAGCGCTTCGGACAACAATAACAGGACGACTTACGCGTGGATCGGTTTTCGCCAATTTACAGCTAAGCTCGACATCGGGCGACATGCGCATGCGTCTCAACAAGGCTGCGCTTTCCGACGCCATTGCTGCTGTTGAACAAATTCACGCGCAGATTGAATGCGGCGTGCCGCAAGCTGAGGGCGTGCTCGCGCTGCGCGGCGTTATGGAGCCGGCCGAAGACGACCTCGACGAAACGGCGCGCGCCGCCTTGAACAATAAAATTCTGAAGAGCTTTCATGAGGCTGTCGAGTTGCTTGGCAAGGCGCGCGCGAAGGAAGGCGCCGCAATGGCCGGCGTTGTCGCCGGTCATATCGACGAGATTGAAACCCTTTCTGCGAAAGCCGGCGTTGAACCAGGCGCGTCGCTGCCGGCGATACGAGATCGGATCGCCGCACAGCTCGCTGAGCTGATCGCAGAAGGCGCGCTTCCCGAGGATCGCCTCGCGCAGGAGGCCGCGCTGATCGCCGTCAAGGCGGACGTGCGTGAGGAGCTGAACCGTCTGTCAGCGCATGTCGACGCTGCGCGCTCGCTCCTTAGGCGCGGCGGGGCCGTCGGACGCGAACTCGACTTCCTGACCCAGGAACTAAACCGCGAAACCAATACACTCTGTTCGAAAGCGCAGAATATGGATCTCAAGAGAATTGGTCTCGACCTTAAAAAAGTCATCGATCAACTGCGTGAACAGGTCCAGAATATTGAGTAGGAACAGCGTATGATCGGCGGCGACCTCAAAGTAGCCCGCAGGGGGCTTATGTTCATCCTGTCGAGCCCGTCCGGCGCCGGCAAGACGACGCTGGCCGAGCGGCTTCTCAAAAAAGAAGATCAGATGACGCTGTCGATTTCAGCGACCACGCGGCCGCGACGGCCGGGCGAAGCGCACGGGCAGGACTATTTTTTTGTTGCTGAAGACGAGTTCTTCCGGATGCGCGACGAAGGCGAGTTTCTCGAATGGGCGAATGTGTTCGGCCACTACTATGGGACGCCGCGCGGGCTTGTCGAAAGCACGTTGTCGAAAGGTCAGGACGTTCTTTTCGATATCGACTGGCAGGGCGCCCAGCAATTAGCGCAGGTCGCCGGCGACGATGTGGTCAAGGTGTTCATCTTGCCGCCGTCTCGCGAAGAACTGGAGCGGCGCTTGCGCCAGCGTGCGCAAGATTCAGAAGACGTCGTTCAAAAACGAATGGCCAAGGCCGATGCCGAAATCTCGCACTGGGCGGAATATGACTACGTCATCGTCAATTACGATTTGGACGAATCCGAGCAGCTCCTGAGCGCCATTCTGTTCGCCGAACGCCTGAAGCGCCGCCGCCAGGTCGGGCTATCGTCGATTGTCAAAGACATGATCCACGACGCGTAAGTCGGCCTTCGCCGGTTTAAGATAGTCGCCGCCCGTTCGCGCAGAGGCGGGAACGGGCGGAGCAATTCCAATTGCGTCGTCTACTTGTAAAGGACCTTCGCAATTTCAAAAGAGCGCGCGCCGCCGGGAGCGGCGACCTCAACGCTGTCGCCAACGGCTTTGCCAATAACGCCGCGCGCGATCGGGGAGGTTACGGAAATCTTGCGCTCTTTCACATCGGCTTCGTGTTCGCCGACGATCTGCCAGATTTTCTTTTCCTCTGTATCTTCGTCAATGAGCGTCACTGTGGCGCCGAATTTCACCGTATCGCCGTTCAGCTTGGCGACGTCGATGACTTCCGCCCGGGTGATTTTGTCCTCGATTTCAAGGATCTGGCTTTCGATCCAGCCCTGACGATCCTTGGCGGTATGATACTCCGCATTTTCGGAGAGGTCGCCATGGGCGCGCGCTTCCGCGATCGCCTGGATGATTGCCGGGCGTTCCTCGTTTTTCAGCTTCTTCAGGTTCGCTTCCAGCTGCTGGAAGCCGCTCATTGTCATGGGGACCTTTTCCATAGGGTCGCCTTCCTCTCCTTCGTCGGCCTGAAATTCGCCCCGACGGCCCATTTTCCGGAACGCCAAAGCAAAAAAAGAGCGCGGCCGCGGCGGATTGCGCCACGGCCGTCGCTTCAGGCAAGAGCGGAGACATAAACGCTCCGCCCCGAAATTTCAATATATTTTCCGCTCCGCTAGCGCGCGAAAAATGGGGAAAGCCAGAAAAATCAGAGGCTTACCCTGGCACGGTTTACCAAATACGGACCCGGTCCTCCGGTGCGAGGTAGAGTTCATCGTCCTCGGTAACGCCGAAGGCGTCGTACCAGGCGTCAAGGTTTCGAACGACGCCGTTGATGCGGTATTTCGGCGGGCTGTGCGGATCCGTCACGAGACGGCGGCGGATTTCGTCCTCACGGGCCTTTGCGCGCCAGACCTGCGCCCAGCCAAGGAAGAAACGCTGATCGCCGGTCAGGCCGTCGATCACCGGCGCTGCGCCGGCGCAACAAGAGTCGAGATGACGCTGATACGCGGCGTGGGCCATTTGAAGGCCGCCGAGGTCGCCGATGTTCTCGCCCATCGTCAGGCTGCCATTAATATTGAGGCCTTCGACCGGTTCATAGGACTCGTATTGTGCGCCGAGCACGTCGGCTTTCGTCTGAAAGCGCTCATTCGCCGCTTCGGTCCACCAGTCACGGATGCGGCCCTTCTCGTCGAACCGGCGGCCCTGATCATCAAAGCCATGGCCGATTTCGTGACCGATCACCGCACCGATGGCGCCGTAATTCACGGCCGCATCTGCATACGGATCAAAGAACGGCGGTTGCAGGATGCCGGCCGGGAACGTGATCTGATTGAGCAGTGGATTGTAGGACGCGTTTACGGTTTGAGGCGGGTAGGGCCAGAGCTGGCGATCCACCGGGCCGCCAAGCCGCTTCAATTGCTCGTTCCATTGAAACTCCCGAACGGAGAAAGTGTTTTCGAGGAGCGCGCCGGGTTTGATTTCCAGCGGCGCATAATCGATCCACTTTTCAGTGAAGCCGATCTTGGGCTCAAAGGTGGACAGTTTCAGCAGCGCTTGCGCTCGCGTTTCTTCATCCATCCAGTCGTTGTTCTGCAGGCGCTCCTCAAACGCGGTGACAAGATTGCCCACCAGCATTTCCATTTGCGCTTTGTACTCCGGCGGGAAATGACGATCGATATAGATCTGGCCAACAGCCTCGCCGATGCCGCCATTGACGATTTGAACGCCGCGCTTCCAGCGTTCGCGCTGTTCCTCGGTGCCGCGCAAGGTTTTGCCGAAGAACTCGAACGACGCGTCGTCAAATGCGCTCGAGAGGCGGTTCACATTCGTGTTGATCAAGTGGAACGCCAGGTAGTCTTTGACTACATCAAGCGGCGTTGCAGCAAATAATTCCCCCGCCTTGTCAATCGCTGAAGGTTGGGCGACGAGAAACGTCTCGACCGATGTCAGGCCGGACTCTTCAAGGATGATGTCCCAGTTAAATTCCGGCGCCGTTTCTTTGAGCTTCTCTGCGCTCATGGGGTTGTAAATTTTCTGGATGTCGCGTGAGTCTTCCGCGCTCCAATGAACTTTAGCAAGCTCGGTTTCGAGCGCGATCACAGCGTCAGCCCGTGCTTCGGCATTGTCGAGACCGGCGAGCGTCATGACTTTTGTGACGTAGACGTCATACGCATCGCGATAGCCGGCAAACTTTTCGTCTTCTTTCAGATAATAGTCGCGGTCCGGCATGCCGAGACCGGACTGGCCGACAAAGGCTATGTACTTTGTCGTATCGGCCGGGTCGGGAATAATACCGCCGCCAAAGGGCGCGTCTCCGTGCAGACTGGCGTACGCCTTGTTAAGATCGTCCGCCGAACTGATGGCGAAGATCTGCTCCAGATGTCCGGCGATCGGCGCTGCGCCTTTTTCGTTCAGCGCGTCAATATCCATCCATGATGCGTAATAGTCGCCGACTTTTTGTTCTAACGAGCCGGCCTCTGCATCCGTCGCCGCGAGTTCTTCAACGATGCCGCGAACATCCGCCTCCGCATCCAGTCGCAGCTGATCGAACATGCCGTAGCGAGAAAGGTCCGCAGGAATCGCGGTATTCGCGAGCCAGGTTCCGTTGGCGTACTCGGCGAAGTCGTCACCGGGCCGCATAGACAGATCGCGTTGATCGAGTTCGACGCCCCAGGCGCCAAGTTCTGCTGTTGGCGCCGTCGGCGTAGTCGTGCAGGCGCTGAGAGCAGCCGCGCCAACTAGTGCGAGGCCCGCAGCCCCGAGATGCAGTTTCAGTTTCATGGATCATGCCCCTTCGCGTTTGATATTGCCGGATGCTTATAGGTCCCCCGCACCCAGCGGCGGCCCGGACCATAGCGGAAGCGGCGCAGCCGCGAAACACTGCGCGCCGCTTGTCACAGGCGTTTTATCGCGTAAAATACGACTGCAGCGGGGCGACTTCGACGCCGCCGGCGCGCAGGGCCTCAATTGCACGTACAGCCGCGCGGGCGCCGGCCGCCGTCGTGATGCAGGGAATTTTCTGGGCGAGGGCGGTCGTCCGAATGGATCGCGAGTCCTTGATCGCCTGCGCGCCTTCCGTCGTGTTGAAGACAAGCTGTACATCGCCGTTTTTGAGCGCATCAACGATGTGCGGGCGTCCTTCAAGCACCTTGTTGACGACGGCAACGTCAAGATGGCGGGATTTAAAAAATTCCGCGGTGCCGCGGGTGGCAATAATCGTAAAACCCATTTCAAGAAGTCTGGCTGCGGCCGGCGCCATTGCGTCCTTGTCGGCGTCCTTCAGTGAAATGAAGACGCAACCCTCAAGCGGCATATGCGCGCCGGCTGCGATAAGGCTTTTAAGACGCGCTTTGGCGAAGCCGGCGTCGATTCCCATGACTTCGCCGGTCGATCGCATTTCCGGACCAAGCACTGTGTCAACGCCGGGAAAGCGCGAGAAGGGGAAGACGACTTCTTTAACCGACATATGCGCCGGCGCTTTTGCCGGTAGCGACATGGCGTTAATTTTTTCGCCCGCCATGGCTTTTGCCGCAATGCGAGCGATCGGCAGGCCGGTCGATTTCGCAACAAACGGCGCCGTGCGCGACGCACGCGGATTGACTTCTAAGATGAAGATGACGTCATCTTTGATTGCATACTGAACATTCATGAGGCCGACGACGCCGAGCGCCCTGGCAAGAGACACAGTTTGCGTTTCAAGCGCGGCAATGGTCGCTTCGGACAGCGTATAAGGCGGCAGTGAACAAGCGCTGTCGCCGGAATGAATGCCTGCTTCCTCGATATGTTCCATGACGCCGGCGATAAAGACCTCCTCGCCGTCGCAAATGGCGTCGACATCGACCTCGACCGCGTTTTGCAAATATTGATCGAGGAGAAGCGGTTCTTTGTCGCTGATTTCGATCTGCGCTGTCGCAAGATAGTGGCGCAAACCCGCTTCGTCGCGCACGATCTCCATCGCCCGTCCGCCCAGCACATACGAAGGCCGCGTCACCAGTGGATAGCCGACTGTTTCGGCGATTTCCGCGGCGGCTTCACGTGTCGGCGCCGTAGCATTTTTCGGCTGTTTAAGGCCCAGCTCATTGACGAGACGCTGAAAGCGCTCACGGTCTTCGGCGAGATCAATGGCGTCGGAGGGCGTGCCGAGAATAGGCACGCCCTCGGCGTCGAGCGTGTTCGCAAGCTTCAGCGGCGTTTGTCCGCCATACTGGACGATGACGCCAAGCAGTGAACCCGCGCGCCGTTCAACGTCGACGATCTCGAGGACGTCCTCGGCGGTGAGCGGCTCGAAATAAAGCCGGTCAGAAGTGTCATAGTCCGTGGAAACAGTTTCTGGATTGCAGTTCACCATAACCGATTCAACGTCGATGTCCGCAAGGGCGAACGCCGCATGACAGCAGCAATAGTCGAACTCTATGCCCTGGCCGATGCGGTTTGGTCCCCCGCCAAGAATGATGACTTTCTTTCGATCGGACGGGCGGGATTCGCATTCGGGGCCGTCACTATAGTTTGGTTCGTAAGCGGAATACATGTATGGCGTCTTCGCTGCGAACTCCGCCGCGCAGGTATCAACGCGTTTATAGACCGGGGTAACGCCGCGTTCGCGCCGGAATTCACGCACTTCTTTTTCATCGCCGTCGCAAAGTTGCGCGAGCCGTTGATCGGAAAACCCCATAGCTTTCAGTCGCCGCAAGGCGTCGGCGTCGTCGGGCAAGCCCTCGGCGGCGACCGCTTGCTCGGCGACTACAATCTCTTCAATGCGATCGAGAAACCACGGATCGTACTGGGTGATTGCGCGCACCTGTTCAATCGGCAGGCCGTGGCGGATGGCCTGAGCCGTGACGCGCAGCCGATCGGGGGTCGGCGCGGCGAGGGCGGCGCGGAAGGCGTTGGCGTCGTCGCCTTCGCCAAGGCCAGGAATATCGATGGGATCAAAGCCGGATAATCCGGTTTCGAGCGAGCGCATGGCTTTCTGCATCGATTCCGCAAATGTGCGTCCGATGGCCATGGCTTCGCCCACGGACTTCATCGCCGTCGACAACATTGGTTCGGCGCCAGGAAATTTTTCGAATGCAAAGCGCGGTATCTTCGTCACGACGTAGTCAATTGTCGGCTCGAAGGCGGCTGGCGTTGCGCCGGTAATGTCGTTGTCGAGTTCGTCGAGCGTGTAACCAACGGCGAGTTTTGCCGCGATCCGGGCAATCGGAAAACCGGTGGCTTTCGACGCCAGCGCCGATGACCGCGAAACGCGCGGGTTCATTTCAATGACGACAAGCCGGCCATTGTCTGGGTTGACCGCGAATTGAACATTTGATCCGCCCGTCTCGACGCCGATTTCCCGCATCACAGCGATCGAGGCGTTGCGCATGCGTTGGAATTCTTTGTCGGTAAGCGTGAGCGCCGGCGCCACGGTGATCGAGTCGCCGGTGTGCACTCCCATGGGATCGACGTTCTCAATGGAACAGATGATAACGCAATTGTCCGCCTTGTCGCGGACGACCTCCATCTCGAATTCTTTCCAACCAAGCAGGCTTTCGTCGATCAACACCTGGCCGACCGGGGAGGCATCGATCCCGGTGCGGACAAAATATTCAAATTCCTCCCGATTATACGCAACGCCGCCGCCCGTGCCGCCAAGCGTAAAGGCCGGGCGAATAATGGCGGGCAGGCCAATGTCATCAATCACGCGCAATGCGTCGGCGATCCCGCTCGCCCGGTCATATCCGACGATTTCGCCGTTTTCGCCTTTGATTGCGGGCGACGATGCGATGGTCGAGCGCGGGTTTTCCAGGCCGATTTTTTCCATCGCCGCGCGAAATTTTTCACGATCTTCGGCTTTTTCGATGACGTCCGCGCGCGCGCCGATCATTTCCACGCCGTGCTTTTCAAGAACGCCACCGCGTTCGAGTTCCAGCGCGCAATTGAGCGCCGTTTGCCCGCCCATGGTCGGCAGGAGCGCGTCGGGTTTTTCGCGCGCAATAATTTTCTCAACGAACTCTGGCGTGATCGGTTCGACATAGGTGGCGTCGGCGAGTTCCGGATCCGTCATGATTGTCGCCGGATTGGAATTAACGAGGACGACGCGAAAGCCTTCTTCCTTCAGCGCTTTCACGGCCTGAACGCCGGAATAATCGAACTCGCAGGCCTGGCCGATAACGATCGGGCCGGCCCCGATAATAAGAATAGAAGACAGATCAGTGCGTTTCGGCATTTTTACTCGCGCAAACTCGCCCGCAACGCACAGCTTCGCAGGGCGCTGGGGAGTCAAGAATCAATTGTCGGTTAAAGCGGTGTCTTAGGCGAAGCCTTTCCAAAGGGAAAGGGGTTAATCGGGGCGGTTGACATAAAACCATTTGGTTTCGTATAAAGTAGAACCGAAAGGTTTTATGTTATGCGAGCCCACGACAACGCCCAGCCTGTTTTTCGTGCGCTCGCCGATCCGACGCGCCGGGCCATCATCGACATGCTCGCCGAAGGCGATCGGCCGATCGCCGATATTGCCTCTGCATTCGACATGACGCGACCGGCAGTCGCGAAACACCTCGCCATTCTGAGAGAGGGCGGTGTGATCGCTATGGAAAGACGGGGCCGCGAACATATTCATCGGCTCAATCCGCAGGCGCTTAAAACCGCCGCCGACTGGCTCGGCTATTTCGACCGCTTCTGGGACGACCGTCTCGCCAAACTCAAGAAAGTTGTGGAGAAAACCTCATGAGCAAGATGAAAATTATCAAAACAGTGTTTCTCAAAGCGCCGCCTGAACATGTCTGGAAATTTCTGACGGAAGCCGATCAGCTCGCTCTGTGGTTTCATCGCGGCGCTGCGGACCTTGAAGATGGCGGCGACTGGGTGCTTGAAACAAACACCCACGGCAAAGACGGCGAAAAAATTTGCTGGGGCAAAGTCATAGAGATGAAAAGGCCCGAACGGCTCGTTCACACATTCACACACCAATGGCTCGATGGCGTCGAGACTACCTGCACATGGACGCTGGAAGGCGTCGCGGGCGGCACCATCCTGACGCTCGTTCACGACGGTTGGGAAAAAGTCGACGAGGGCGCGTTCGCTATGGCTGCCGATCACGACAAGGGCTGGGACGAACATTTTTCCCGCTTGCGCCGCGTGGCGAGCTGATCTGTCCGATCACGAAGCATTGAATGGAGAGCCTCATCGCTGTTGATGTTGTTAGCGAGGCGACAATCCGCGCGCCGCTGAAGGAAGTAGCCGGTTTTGTCGCGAACCCCGACAACGCGCCCAAGTGGTATGTGAATATCAAATCCGTCGAGTGGGAAACGTCTCCGCCGCTGACGATCGGATCTAAAATTGCGTTTGTCGCTCATTTTCTCGGTCGTCGTCTCGCTTACACCTACGAGATTGTTGAGTACGAACCCGATGCGAAAATGGTCATGCGCACCGCCGAGGGGCCGTTTCCCATGGAGACGACGTATCAATGGCGGTCGATTGAAGAAAATGTAACGCACATGACGCTGCGCAATCGTGGCGCGCCCGCCGGTTTCTCAAAGATCTTTGCGCCGTTCATGACGCCTGCGATTCGGCGAGCCAATCGGAAGGACCTGATGGTTCTGAAGCGGCTGCTGGAAAAACCAGTTGAAAATCATGATGGTGATGACGTGGAGGACTCTGCCGAGCCCGTCACCGCCTAACCAAAGTTTTATGGGGCGGGCGTTCATTTCCGGCGCTTCCGGCTGTGAAGTTGCGCGAATTCCTCCTATCCTCCCAAGGGTTTTGGATGGAGGGCGGCGATGAAGCTGGGGCTATGTCTGATTGTCGCTGCGGTTATGACGTTTGCCGCAGCGGACGCGCAAACGACCGTCGATATTCGCGAGTGGAAGGTGCCGTACGAGAACTCGCGGCCGCGAGATCCATTTGCCTATGACGCCAGCTCGGTCTGGTTTGTCGGGCAACGCACGGGGTACCTTGCGCATCTCAACGCCGAAACCGGCGACATACATAAAATAGATCTGAAAGAAGGTTCAGGCCCCCACAATTTGATTGTGGGATCAGACGGCGCCGTCTGGTACGCCGGCAACAGGACGGCGTTGATCGGTCGATACGATCCGATGTCAGAAACGATCGAAGAGATCGAGATGCCGGATCCGGATGCGCGCGATCCCCATACGCTAATCTTTGACGAAGGCGAGAAGAATATCTGGTTCACGCTGCAGGGATCGAACATGATCGGCAGGCTCAACATCGAAAGCCGAGACGTTGAGCTGATTCCGTCGAAGACCGAGCGCTCGCGGCCCTACGGAATCAAGTTGGCGCCTGACGGGTCGATCTGGGTTGCGCTGTTTGGCGTTCCCAAGCTCGCCCATGTCGATCCGGAGACGATGGCGTTGACTGAAATCGATTTGCCCCGCGAAATAGCACGGCCGCGGCGACTCGAAGTTTTAGCCAATGGCGATGTTTGGTATGTCGACTACGCGGGCGGCATACTCGGAAAGTATGATCCGGAAGCGGAGGAATTTGAGGAATGGTCGCTGCCGCAGGGCGATGCGTCGCGCCCCTACGGCATGGCGTCGGACAGCGAGGGCCGCATCTGGATGGTCGCTACGGGCGTTTCGCCGAATGTGTTTTTGGGATTTGATCCGGGCGCTGGGGAGTTTTTCAGCGCCACCGATGTTCCCTCGGGCGGCGGGACGGTGCGGCATATGCATTACCACCAGCCGTCCGGCGCCGTCTGGTTCGGGACGGATACGAACTATGTGGGGCGGGCCGTCGTCGAGCCGGCCTTAACGGAGTAAACGATTTGCTGCGTTTGCTGGGGGCACTGCTCATCGCCGTCTGCGGTCTCGGCGCGCCGGCCTATGCCAACTCTCAAGGCGCCCCGTGGGGATCGGCTGATCCAGATACATTGCAGTCGTGCGCCGCCTGCCATTTCGACCACGAACCTGTCGGCCGGTCGCCATCGCTCATGCTGACGGGACTGCCGGAATATGTCGCAGCGGGAGAAACCTACGAGATTACGCTCCGCTTTGATGTCGGCGACGCTTCGAACGCCGGATTCCTCCTTTCCGCATCAGCCGGCGCATTTGAAGCCATCGACGAATTTGTCGAGACAAAAGACGCTGAAGCCCGATCGGCGAAACCGGCGACGCCGCGCAATGGCGTCGCGAGCTGGTCATTCGTCTGGCGCGTCGGCGCCGACGCGTCGGACGTCGTGACCTTTCGTGCAGCCGCGAACGCCGCCAACAACGATCAGTCGCCGTTTGGCGATAAAATCCATTTCCGGAAATTCGAAGCGCTTACGCGCATAGACGAAAACTGAATTACGTCCAGCGCTTCGACAGTTTTTGATCCATTTCGTTCGCGCCGGTTTTTTTTGCGCCGCTGTATCCAGTCACGTTGTCCGCCACGAACGGATTGGTTTTGCGTTCCTGACCGAAGGTCGATGTGGGCCCGTGGCCAGGTACGAACTGCATATCCTCGCCCAACGGCCATAATTTATCTGTGATCGAACTAATCAACGTCTGATGATCGCCGCGGGGAAAGTCCGTACGCCCGATTGAGCCGGCGAAGAGAACGTCGCCGACAAAGGCAAGACGCGTTCCTTTGTGATAGATCACGACATGGCCCGGCGTATGACCCGGCGTATAAACAACATCGAATTTGATCCCGTCGAGTTCGAGCGTGTCGCCGTCATTGAGCCATTTGTCGGGCTTGCAGTCCTCGCCCATGCCCGGCTGGCCGTACTGCGCCCAGTGGCTGGCGATCTCGTCGAGCCAGAACGTGTCCTCCTTGTGAGGCCCGATAATCGGCGCGCCGGTCTTTCGCTTGATCGCCTCGGCGCCGCCGGCGTGATCGAGATGGCCATGGGTGAGCCATATCTGTTCGATCGTCGCCCCGAACTCCTCCGCGGCTTTGAGGATTTTGTCCGGCTCGCCGCCCGGATCCACCACAGCCGCTTTACCGGATGCGGCCTTGATGAGGGAGCAGTTCTGTTGAAACGGCGTCACCGGGACGACGCGAACCTGATATGGCGGCTGGCTATCTCTGTCTGTCATGCCCGGTCTTCTAGCGACAAAGTTACCGGGCCGAAACCGCGCGAAGGGTCACAATCGCTGTGGCGCAGAGCGTCCGTTCCCCGTCTTTCTCGCCATATACATTAGAGTGAACGACGCCGATTGTACCGCCGCCGGAGATAACCTCTGCCTCAGCGACGACCATGTCGCCGGTTGCGGGTTTCAGGAAATTGATCTTCAGCTCTATCGTCAAACAGACGCGGCCTTCGGCCAGGACCGACGCGTAGGCGGCGCCGGCTGCGTGGTCGGCGAGGCCTGTGACGACGCCCGCATGCACATAGCCCATGAACTGGGTCAGGTCCTCGCGCGGCGTCAATTCGAGGGTTACAGCGCCTTCTTCAAAATCGCGCACGCGAAAACCGGACGCTTTGGTAAAGCCCACGCCGGTGATTTTTTCGAACGCGGCTTTCAGTTCTTCTTTCTGCATGAGCGGATGGTAGGGGAAGGCGGATCTGGTGAAAATCTGATTTTGCAGTGACGCCCGCATTGGTCATAAATCGCCGAATGCTTCTTGAGATTTCTAATCGCGACGCCCGGCGGCTCTGGCTTGAAAAGCAGGGGCTCGCAGCAGCGCCGACCGGCCCGGCGACGGCTGACGACTTGCTGGGCGTCATCAACGGGCTGGGTTTTGTACAACTAGACACAATCCGCGTCGTCGCCCGAGCCCATGATCACATTTTGTGGTCGCGCCGCCAGCGTTACCGCGAAGGCTTGCTCGACGACCTTGTGCGGGATCGGCTCGCATTTGAGCATTTCACTCATGATGCTTCCGTGCTGCCCATGGCGTTTTACCCCTATTGGCGACGCCAGTTTACGCGGATGAAAAAGCGCATCGAAGGCAGTCAGTGGCCAAAGCACATGCCGCCAAAAAAAGAACGCACGGCGATCCTCCACCGAGTAAAAAACGAGGGTCCGCTTTCCAGCAAGGATTTCGAAGCAGCGCCGGGCACAAGCAGAAAGGAAGGGTGGGCGCGTCCGCCGCACAAATTTGCGTTGGACTATTTCTGGTATGCAGGCGAACTGGCGACCTGTCATCGGCGTAATTTCATCAAGCACTATGCGTCGCGGGAGAATGTCATCCCGTCCGATATCCTTTCAAAGGACGTTAGCGACGCAACGCAATTGAACTGGCTATGCGAAAACGCGCTGGCGCGGCTCGGGTTTGGAACCGAGGGCGACATACAGCGCTTCTGGGACGCCGCCGATCTCGACGAGGTCAAGGCTTGGGCGAAGCGCAAGCGCAGTCTTGTACCGGTTGCAATTGAATGCGCCGACAGGTCGGTCGTGAAAGCGCTGGCGCCAGCCGATATCGAGAAACGTATTGCCGCTGCGCCCGCGCCGACAAGTCGCTTACGCATTTTAAATCCGTTTGACCCGGTTGTGCGCGACCGCAATCGCCTGGCCCGGCTGTTCGGTTTCGACTACCGTATCGAGATTTTTGTGCCGGCGGCGAAACGTCAGTACGGATATTACGTCTATCCGCTTTTAGAGGGCGACCGTTTCGTCGGCCGCGTCGAAGCAAAGGCCGACCGCAAGGCGGGTGTCTTGTCGGTCGAAAACCTTTGGTGGGAGAGGGGCGTCAGGGAAACGGACGCGCGTACGGCGAAACTGGCGGCGGAGCTGGAAAGGATAGCTCGGTTTGTCGGCGCTGAAGAGATTGCCTGGAGCGTCTAAGCCGCTCTCAGCCCCTCGATAAACCGCCTGAAGATGTAAAAACTGTCTTCCGGGCCGGGCGAGGCTTCCGGGTGATGCTGCACGGACATGGCCGGGGCGTCGGTGAGCGCGATGCCGCTATTGGAGCCGTCGAAGAGCGAAACATGGGTTTCAATGACATTGTCGGGGAGGCTCTCGCTATCGACCGTGAAGCCGTGATTCATCGAAACGATTTCGACCTTGCTGGTTTTGATGTCTTTCACTGGATGATTGGCGCCGTGATGGCCTTGCGTCATCTTTTTGGTTTTCGCGCCCGCGGCGAGCGCAAGGATCTGATGGCCGAGGCATACGCCGAATGTCGGGACCTTGTTCTCGATGAGCTTGCGGATCACCGGCGCGGCATATTCGGCAGTCGCCGCCGGGTCGCCGGGCCCGTTTGACAAAAGCACGCCGTCCGGCGTTTTCTCAATGATGTCATCGTAGGACGCTTTTGCCGAGACAACCGTTACCCGACAGCCTTCGCTCGCAAGGCGCCGCAAGATGTTTCGCTTGGCGCCGTAGTCGATAACGACGATATGCGGGCCCGATCCGTCATGGGCGCCGTAGCCCTTGTCCCATGTCCATCCGGTTTCATCATGCAAGTATGTTTGCAACGTTGTGACGTCGCCGGCGAGATCGCGGCCTTCGAGGCCGGCCCATTCGGCTGCGCGTTTTTGCATCGCTTTTACGTCGAAGGCGCCCGAAGGCGAATGGGCGATGACGCCGTGCGGCATCCCGCGCTCGCGAATCATCGCCGTCAGCGCGCGCGTATCGACGTCTGACAAGCCAATAATGCCACGTCGGCGCATCCAGACAGAAAGATCCGTATGGGACCGATAGTTCGACGGGCCCGTGACGGGCCCGCGAAAAATGGCGCCCCGCGCCGCGCGCGCTGCGGCGGGGGACGCGTCCTCGATGTCCTCCGGATTGACCCCGACATTGCCGATATGGGGGAAGGTGAAGGTAATGATCTGCGCCGCGTAGGAGGGATCGGTGAGGATTTCCTGATACCCGGTCATCGCCGTATTGAAACAAATCTCGCCCACCGCCTCGCCGACGGCGCCCCATCCCGTCCCGTAAAGCGTTGTTCCATCAGCTAAAACCAGCGCTGCGGTCGGTTTTTGGGCAGGTGCTTGACTAATGCGCATCAAAGAATATCTGTTTCTAGCTGTTTCGTGCGACTGCGAGGCGCGCGGATGATGCTGGCGAGAGCCGGAAGAATCCCCGCGCAAATTGGCCGGAAGCTATGCGAAGGGGCCCTATAGGGTCAATAACGGATAAGCCTGAAATTATCCAAACGAATCAAAACCCTGAAATGTAGACAGCCAGCGGCGCGAAATTTGCGTGGGCGCGGAACAGATGTTCGGAGAACCGGTAACAATGCTTAGAGACCAAATCGATGAAGCGCTTAAAACGGCGATGAAGGCGAAAGACGACAAGTTGCGCGTCGCCACGCTTCGATTGATCAACGCCGCCATCAAGGACCGTGACATTGCTGCGCGTTCGGAAGACCGCTGCAACGGGATTAGCGACGAAGAGATTCTCGCCCTTTTGACGAAAATGGTGAAGCAGCGCGACGAAAGCGCAGCGGCGTTTGACAAAGGATGCCGTCCGGAACTCGCCGAACAGGAACGGGCCGAGATCGAAGTGATTCGGAGCTTTCTCCCGCGCCAGCTTTCTGAAGATGAAATCAAAACCGCGGTGAAAGACGTCATCGACGAATACGAGGCGTCGGGCCTCAAGGACATGGGCAAATGCATGGGCGCTCTTAAGGAGCGCTTTAACGGCTCCATGGATTTCGGCCGCGCCGGCCAGTTCATGAAAGAAAGCCTTACATAGGATCCATTGACGCTCTGCGCCTGCCGGTCGCGACGCCGTCGGTTGTCGCCTACGCCCGTTCTTTCGCTCGTTTCTTTCGCAGATGCGGTTTGAGCGCCTTCTTCCGTAGGCGGATAGATTTCGGCGTCACCTCGACGAGTTCGTCCTCATCGATATAGGAAATGGCCTGTTCAAGGGTTCGGCGCTTGGGCGGCGTAAGGCGCACCGCTTCGTCCTTGCCGGCGGCGCGGATATTGGTGAGCTGCTTTCCCTTGAGCGGGTTGACGTCGAGGTCGTCGGCCTTGGCGTTCTCGCCGACGATCATGCCTTCATAGACCGCTTCGCCGGGCCCGATGAACATGACGCCTCGTTCTTCGAGATTCCACAACGCGTAAGGCACGGCCGTGCCGTCGCCATTGGAGATAAGGACGCCGGTGCGCCTTCCCTCGATCGCGCCCTTATAAGGTGCGTGGGTCAGGTAGGACCGGTTCATTACGCCGGTGCCGCGCGTGTCGGTGAGAAAGTCGCCATGATAACCGATCAGCGCGCGCGAGGGCGCATGCATGATCAACCGCGTCTTGCCGGCGCCGGACGGGATCATCTCGGCGAGTTCGGCCTTCTTCTGCGACAGTTTTTCGATGACGACGCCGGTATGTTCATCATCGACGTCGATAACAACTTCCTCGATCGGCTCTAGCACGGCGCCGTTTTCGTCGGCGCGCGTGAGGACGCGCGGACGCGATACGGCAAGCTCGAAACCTTCGCGGCGCATGTTTTCGATCAGGACGCCGAGCTGCAATTCCCCGCGACCGGCGACTTCGTAAGCGTCTTTGGACGCTGTTTCCGTAACCGTGATCGCGACGTCGCCTTCCGCTTGACGCAACAGCCGCTCGCGAATGACGCGGGACTGAACCTTATCGCCTTCACGGCCGGCAAGCGGCGAGTCGTTCGCGGCGATCGTGATCGACAAGGTCGGCGGATCGATCGGTTGGGCGGGCAGGGGGCTTTCGACTTCAGCGGCGCAAATGGTGTCGGACACTGACGCTTTGGAGAAGCCGGCGATGGCGACAATATCGCCGGGCGACGCTTCCTCGACCGGCTGGCGCTTCAAGCCGCGAAAAGCGAGCACTTTTGAAACGCGCGCCTGTTCAACAAGGCCGCCAGTTCGCGATAGCGCCTTGAGCGTTGCGTTGGGTTTGGCGACGCCTGCGATGATGCGCCCCGTTAACAATCGGCCGAGATAGGGGTCGGCTTCGAGCGTTGTCGCCAGCATGCGGAAAGGCGCGTCGGCGCCGCCTTCGATCTCCGGCGCCGGAACGTGCGTAACAACGGTGTCAAAAAGCGCGTTCAAATTTTCCCGTGGCGCGTCCAGCGCGGTCACGGCCCAGCCGTCGCGACCCGCTGCATAAAGCACTGGAAAGTCGAGTTGTTCGTCATTGGCGCCGAGGGCGGCGAAAAGATCGAACGTCGCATCGAGCGCACGGTCCGGACCGGCGCTTGGCCGGTCGACCTTGTTCAAAACCACAATGGGTTTGAGGCCCAGCGCCAGCGCTTTCGAAAGCACGAATTTCGTTTGCGGCATGGGCCCTTCCGCGGCGTCGATGAGTAACAGGCAGCCATCGACCATCGACAGGATGCGCTCGACCTCGCCGCCGAAATCCGCGTGCCCCGGCGTATCGACGATGTTGATGCGAATGTCTTCGCCGGCGCCGGACCAGACGACGCTCGTGCATTTGGCGAGAATAGTGATGCCGCGCTCGCGCTCGATATCATTAGAGTCCATGGCGCGCTCAGCCATGTCGGCGCCGGCGCGCACGGCGCCCGACTGGCGCAACATCTCATCGACGAGCGTCGTTTTGCCATGATCGACATGGGCTATGATGGCAATATTGCGCAATGTTGAAAGTCGGTCTGTCATTGAGGCGCGGGGCGTGCCCGGTTTTTCGGCGCATTGCAAGCGGATTCACTGAAGATCCGGTCCCGCGATTTGCCGCCTTCGCGATGCCGCGCTATGTCCATGTTATTCCGCATTAGCTTTTACGGTGTCGATCGCGGGGGAGCCGCGCAGGAAATGGCGCATATATTTATCAGCTATGCTCGCGCTGACCGGCCGTTAGTCGAAAAACTGGCCGGCGTGCTCGAAAACGCCGGCCATTCGGTGTGGTGGGACCGACATATCCGTGGCGGCGCGGCGTTCGCCAAGGATATCGAGTCGCAGCTTCAAAAGGCGGACGCAATCGTCGTGGCCTGGTCGGCGGCGGCCAATGAGTCCGACTGGGTAAAGGACGAAGCGGTATTCGGCCGGGACAAGGGCGTCTTGATTCCGATCCGTCTTGATGCGTCCGAGGCGCCGCTCGGTTTTCGTCAGTATCAAACCCTCGAATTCGACAGGTGGCGAGGCGACGCCGACGCCCCCGCCGTCCAGACGCTGCTAAGCGCAATCGCCGATCTCAGCGGCGCCGACCGGCCGGTAGTTGCGACGATCGAGCCGAAATCACTGGCGGCGCGCGCAAAGTCGGACAAGCGGTTTTGGGCCGCCGGCGCTGTTTTTGTCATAGCCATATTCACGGGCGTCTTTTTGCTGCGGAGCGGTCCTGCGCCGGGCGCCGTCGCGGGCGGCGCGGAGACGGCGGCGCGAACGACGCCCGCAAATAGGAGTGCGCCATCGGTCGCGGTTTTGCCCTTCGCGGATATGTCTCCCGAAGGCAATCAGGAATACTTTGCAGACGGATTATCCGAAGAATTGTTAAACGTCCTGGTGCGCGTTGACGGCTTGCAGGTTGCGTCGCGCACTTCCTCTTTTGCACTTAAGGACAAGGTTTTTTCTATCAGCGAGATTGCCGAGCGCCTCGACGTTAGTCACGTCCTCGAGGGCAGCGTGCGTAAGATGAACAATCGCGTGCGCATCACTGCGCAGCTGATTGACGCAAATACAGACAAACACCTCTGGTCGGAAACCTACGATCGGCACTTATCCGATCGCGACGACAAAGCGACAGATCCGTCCTTTGGCTCGGCATGGACTACATGGCGGTCGGCGATATCGATCGCGCGATCGAGACGTTCAGCAAATGTCTTGAAATGGACGCAGCCCAGAAACTCTGTCGCAAATACCGCTCGCTCTCATACTTGATCAAAGGCGATGCAACGAAGGCGGTGGCGGACGCCACAATCAACGCCGAAGAAGGATACTACTCGGACTTTGACGCCTATATTCCGCATTTTTTGGGACAGGACGAACGGCTGTTGGCCTTTACGATCTCGCGGACGGTAAATTGGTGGGCGAACTTCCCGCACCAGGAACTGATTGCGGCGATTGAAGATGGAAATAACCCGTCGCCGGAGCGTATTCAGAAATTCATCAATTGGGGCGCGCGCCAGAATGTCAAAGTCAAAACCCACGCTCACACGATGTTGACCATTCGCGCCTATGAGAATTTGACAGTCGACAATTGGAACAACGACTACGAAATGCTCTGGCTGCCGCAGTTTTCACATTATCGGCAATCGCCGGAATTCAAACAACTCGCCGGCGATCTTGGACTCACTGCTTACTGGCGCGAGCATGGGTTTCCGCCACAATGCAAAGCCGTCGGCGCCCTCGATTTTGAGTGCCGTTGACGGTCAACGGCGGACCAAGGCGAACCCGGCGAACACAAACCCAAGACCAAAAAGAAAACCCGCCGCCAGAAAACCGAGCGCCGGCGCGCCAAACGTCCATCCGCCAACTTGCGTCGCCGCCGCACCGATCCAGGCGATCGCAGCAGGCGATGCGATGGCGTTTTTCAACAAGGAAAGCGAAAGAATCACGAGCCCGGCGCCGATGACAACAACGCCGGTAGAATAAATATCAATGCCATGGAAAACGCCATCCGGGCCCGTGATAAAGGCGAGGCCGGAAATTGTGATGACAAATCCTATCAATCCTAGCGCGCCGAGGCGCGACGCGTTTTGGAAATAGAGTCCTGACAAGCCGAAAATAAGCAGCAGATCGATCGTCGCTGCAAAGGCTTCGAGAGCCGGGTCTCCAGCGCGCCACGGAATAAAATTGCCGCCCATTCTCAGAGCGCCGCCGATGATTGCCGCAACGCCAAACAGACGCTGATACGGCATGATTTCAAGCTGCACCGCCATGGTGCAACTATAAGCGCCGCTGCTATGCGCGAAAACTAATTTTCGCAGCGCCGACCCGCGCTCGATTTTTAACGTGCTTTACGTTGCGCGACGGGTGCGCGGATTGAAGTTGCGCAGGATAAGCGCCCGCCAGGCCCAGCGCATGAGCGCGAAGATCGTCGCTGGCACGAACGCGATGGTGAGCCAGAGTGCAAGCGCCTCAGCGGCAGCGCCGAGGCCATCAGCAAGCCGGCATAGGCTGCAACCGCAAACAGCGAAAAGACGACGGCGATGCGCGACACCGGTCGCAGTCCGACAATCCAGAAAAATCCCTTAAGTAGCAACGCCGCCATCAGCAATGCGAAGGCGATGACAAATCCTTTCGCGAGCAGGAAAAGGCCTCTAATCGGTTCTTTCCCGAAATTTACCGGCACTGGCGCCTGACTGGAGACGAAAGCGGGCGGCGTATCAATCGCCATGGGCAGGTCGATCGCGGAATCGATATGCCCCATGGTGATGCGATTGTTACCATCGGCGGCGCTCCAGATCCGCGCCGTATTGTCCCGCGAGCCGGAGACGATCCATTCGCCGTCCGCGGTCGAATCGAGGCCGCGAACACCGTCTTTATGACCTTCCAACTCGTGCACTAGCGATTGCGATGCGATATCCCAGACGCGGATGATGGGATCGACGCCGCTTGTTGCGAGCAGCGTATCGCTATCCGCAAAGGCGACCGAGAACGCGCGCTCGGCGCCGTGATTAAGGCTTGCGACGAGATTGTTGTCGTTCGTTCGCCAGATTCTGATGGCGCCGTTATT
>CBDEVX010000011.1:0-124749 GCA_965243785.1 Hyphococcus sp.
CGACGGCAGCGTGCTGATCGACGGCGGCCAGAACCGGGCGCGCGGCGGCGAGAAGGCCTTCGTGCCGGTTCACCTGCGCGAGAACGATCACTTCGTGCTCGAAGGCTTCGATGCGGCCAACAGCCGGTCCGTCGTCGTCGCCGTCAGCGGCCGGCGCGACAAGGAGGGGGAGCGTCGCAAGGGTCGGCTCGAGCGCGAGGACTGGCATCCGATCCGCCACGTCGTGCTGCGGCGGATCGTGGCCTGGGACGCGAATCCGCGTTTCGACGAGTACCGCGCGTGCAGCGCCGACCCGGCCTGTCGCGCCGATCGCAAGCACAAGCGATGGAACGCGAACAACCACGTGATCGACGTCGCGATCGCGAGCGACGTGCTGCTCGAGGACGTCGCCGCGTTCGGGACGGGTCGGAAGATCTTCCAGGTCTACCTCTCCGAGCGCGTGACGATTCGCCGTGCCTGGGGCCGTTGGGAAGGCAATGCCGCGTCGCACATCCAGACCTTCTCCTGCGCCTATCGGAGCTACGACAGCCTCTGCGAGAACGTGATCGGGACCTGGTCCGGCGAGCGACAGGATCCATCGATCCCCCTCGAACGGGCAGCGCAAGACCATCCTCGGCATGGACTGGTTCAAGCCGTCCGACCGATGGCACGGCCGCGCCGATCCCTTCGATTCGGGGCTGCGCGTCTTCGGCAGCCTGGCCTATCTCGAGGCCGACGCGAAGTACGTGCCCTCGAACCTGATCGTCTTCGGCTACGGCAAGAATCAGACGCTCGCGGACCTCGTCGCGGTCTCGGCGTCGAGCGCGGGCGGACACCACACGTTCAACCTCGTGAACTGCCTGAAGCGGGTCGATTGCGGCTGGCAGTCCGGCCTCGGCCCGGAGTCGGCCCCGCTGCGGGCGTCCGGGCTGGTGTCGATCGGCGGCAGCGGACGCGACGTCGTCTCCTCGGACTGGCGCCGAGGCGGCCGAGCGGCCCGGCCCCGCCATGCCGCGCTCGCGGCTGCGCAGCGACCCGACGTCTTCGGCCCGGACGCCGCGACGGCGGGCCCGCTCTGCCATCGCTGGGTGGACGGCCAGCGGACCGACGAGCCCCTCTGGCCCTGGCCCATGAACGAGCGGATCGCGCGCGCGACCGAGCGCGCGCGGGGCGAGGCGACGGACGTCGAGGCGGAGGTCGAGGCGCTGCTCGGATCGATTCCCCCGCATTGCCGGAGCGACGGCGGGGGGACGCCGTCGGGTGCAGGCAGCGCGAGCGCCCTCGCGCCGCCGACCGGTCGCGCGGGCTGAAGGCTCCGCCACGAATGGCGCTAAGGTGTCCTCCCCGGTGGGTCGACCCGCCTGAGATGCCGCTCAGGCGGCCGGGAGGCGGTTTGCCCCAAGGGGAAACGAGGCGCGGAGGGACCGAGTCGTGATGGATGCGCTGAGAAAGCTCTACACGTCGCTCCCGATCGCCGCCCAGAACCTCGTCGTCACGGTGGACGGCTATCGGCGCTACCGACAGCGATTCACGCGGCACTTCCACGATCGGCTGGCGACCTGGGAAGAGACGGTCCACCGCCCGCTCGAGTGGCACCACGAAAATCAGTGGGCCGAGCTGCGGCGGCTGATGACCTTCGCGCGCGAGGAGATCGACTACTACCGCTTCCTGCCCGAGCCCGTGGCCCGGGGTGACGCGGCAGAGTCGATCCGCGCCACGCTCAAGGAGATCCCGCCCCTCGAGAAGACCGTCTACCGCGCGCGCACCCGGGATTTCCTGCCGCGCCGCGCCCGGCCGTCGAGCTTCAACCGGCGCTTCACGAGCGGCACGACCGGCACGGCGCTCGAGATCTTCGACACGGCCCATCGCCTCGCCGAGAACTACGCGGTCGTCTGGCGCCAGCGGCGTTCCTTCGGCGTGGACCTGCGCGATCCCTTCCTCGGCTTCACGGGCCAGATCGTGACGCCGATCAAGCAGGTGGCGCCGCCGTTCTGGCGCCATGACGCCTTCGGCGGCCGCACGCTCTTCTCGATCTTTCACATGTCGCCGGAGAATCTCGAGTCCTACGTCGAGCCGATCCACCGGTCCGCCGCCGTCTACGCCGAGGGCTACCCGTCGGCGCTCAACCTCGTGGCGGGCGCGATGATCGACACGGATCGCTGCCTGCCGGAAGGTCAGATGAAGGCGGTGTTCACCTCGTCGGAGTCGCTGCTCGAGTATCAGCGCGAGCGGATCGAGAAGGCCTTCGGCGCGCCCGTGCGCGACCACTACGCGTCGACCGAGCACGTCGTCGCGATGACCGCCTGCGAGCTCGACCGGCTCCACGTCGACATGGAGTTCTGCATCGTCGAGGTCGAGGCCGTCGAAGAGACGGACGAATGGGTGCGGGGTCCCCTGCTCGTCACGGGACTCGGGAGCCCCGCGGCGCCGATGCTGCGCTATCGGATCGGCGACGTGGGGACGCGACTCAAGCGTCCCTGCGAGTGCGGACGCCCGGGCGACGCCTTCCTCGACATCGACGGCCGCGTGGAGGACTACGTCCTGACGCCGACCGGCCGCTATGTCGGCCGCCTCGACCACGTGTTCAAGCAGCGCCTCGACATCGCGGAGGCGCAGATCATCCAGGATTCCGTCTCGGCACTGCAGATTCGGATCGTGCCAGCGGGCCCGTTCGCCAGCGAGGATCGCGAGCGCCTGGTGCGCGACCTGCGAGAACGCGTCGGCCCGGAGATCGCGATCGAAATCGAGGTCACCGACCGCATCCCGCGCGAACCGAACGGCAAGTTCCGCGCCGTCCGCTCCTCGGTCGCCAGGCTCGAGCTGTGATCCGCGTCGCGCTCGCGAGAACGCGAGAGAGCTACGAGGGCCTCGAGGCGCCTTGGGATCCGGGTGAGCGCTATCCCGAGATCGCCGCCCTCTTCGGGGACGCGTGGTCTCCGGGCCCGGCGCCGAACCCGGCGTACGCCGCGGTCCGGGCGGCGCTGGTCGGCCTCGGCCTCGACGCGGATCGCTTCGGCACGCCGGCCTGGAATCCGTTGGGCGACCTGGTCGCGGCCGGCCGACGCGTCGCGCTCAAGCCGAACTTCATCCGTCACTGGAACCCCTGCGAGGAGGGCACGGTCGAGAGCGTCATCACGCACGGCGCGATCGTCCGGGCGATGGCCGACTACGCGTTCATCGCGGTCGGCGCCGGCGGAGAGGTCGAGGTCACCGAAGCGCCGCAGATGGACTGTCTCTTCGCGGAGATCCGGCGCCTCGCGGGCCTCGACGCGATGCAGCGCTGCTACCGCGAGCGCCTCGGACGCGAGCTCGGCGTGATCGACCTGCGCCGCGAGGAGGTGATCTTCGCCGACGGGATCATCGTGTCGCGCGAGACCCTCCCGGGCGATCCCCGCGGCTACCGCGAGGTCGACCTCGGCGAGACGAGCTTCTTCACGGGCTCGGGGCTCGACCCCGACCGGCTACGCGGGGCGGACTACGACGCCAAGCCGACCGGCGATCATCATCGCGACGGACGCAACGCCTATCTGCTCTCGGAGTCCGTGCTCTCGGCCGACCTGGTCGTGAACCTGCCCAAGCTCAAGACCCACAAGAAGACGGGGATCACGCTGGCGATCAAGAACCTCGTCGGCATCAACGGCGACAAGAACTGGCTGCCCCATCACAGCCTCGGGGGGGTCGAGGAGGGCGGCGACGAGTTCCCCGGCCGGCGGCTCGTCGACCGCGCCCGCAGCGCGGCGACCGAGATCGCCCGGCCGCTGCTCAAGCGGGGGATCGGGCTCTCCTTCTTCCGCGCCTTCCGCCGCCTCGAGGACCGCACCCGGGGCAGCGACTTCATCCGCGCGGGCAACTGGCACGGCAACCGCACGACCTGGCGCATGTGCCTCGACCTGAATCGATGCCTCTACTACAGCGACGCGGAGGGCCTTCGCCTCGACGCCGACGCCCCGGTGCGAAGGGTCCTGAGCCTGATCGACGGCATCGTCGCGGGCGACGGGGAGGGACCGCTGGCGCCCCGGGATCGGCCCCTCGGCGTGGTCGTCGCTTCCCTCGATCCGATCGCGGCGGACCTCGCCGTGCTGCGTTTGATGGGATTCGACTACGCAAAGTTGCCCAAGGTTTCGGAAGCGATGGCCGATTCAGGACCTCGGATCACCTCGGTTCGGCGCGAATCCGACGTCCGCGTCCATGAAGTGGACGCCGCCTCCTTCGAGGAGACCCCGCGGTCCATCGATGAGATCATTTGTGACGCGCCCTTCCAGAGCCACCCGGGCTGGACGGGTCACGTCGAACGGAACGCCTCATGAAGCAGATCCTGCAGAACGCGCGCTCGGGGGACCTCGAGCTGGCCGAGGTCCCCGCGCCGCTCCCGGCGCGCGGGCAGCTGCTCGTCCAGAACCACTATTCCGTCGTCTCTCCGGGCACGGACAAGACCGCGATGGGCTTCGCGCAGATGTCCATGCTGGGCAAGGCGCGCTCCCGCCCGGACCTGGCTCGTCAGGTGATCGACAAGCTGCGTCAGGAGGGGCCGGCCTCGACCTATCGCACGGTCATGTCCCGACTCGAGGTCCCCCAGGCGCTCGGATACTCGAGCGCCGGGATCGTGCGCGCCGTCGGCGACGGCGTGCGTGGCTTCCAGGTCGGGGACCGCGTCGCCTGCGCCGGGGCGGGCTACGCGAATCACGCCGAGCTCGTCGTCGTGCCCGCCAACCTCGCGGCCCACGTGCCCGACGGCGTCGGTCTCGAGGCCGCCGCCTACTCGACCCTCGGCGCGATCGCGATGCAGGGGCTGCGGGTCGCCGACCCGACCATCGGCGAGATCGCCGCGGTCGTCGGACTCGGCCTCGTCGGGCAGATCACGGTCCAGCTGCTGCGGGCGAACGGCGTGCGCGTCCTCGGCCTCGATCTGGATCCGGCGCGCATCGAGAGCAGTCTCCGGCAGGGCGCGGAGTGGGCCTCCTCGCCCGCCGATCTCGGGGACGCCTGGATCGCGGAGGAGACCGGCGGCGCCGGTGTCGACTTCGCGATCGTGACGGCGGCCTCCGATTCCTCCGCCCCGCTCGAGCTCGCGGCGCGTCTGTGTCGCAAGAAGGGACGCATCTCGTTCGTCGGGGCGATGCCGATCGAGATGGATCGGCGGCTGATGTTCGAGAAGGAGCTCGATCTGCGGATGAGCACCTCGTACGGACCGGGTCGCTACGACCGGCACTACGAGGAGGAGGGACTCGACTATCCGATCTCCTATGTGCGCTGGACGGAGAACCGGAACTTACAGGCCTTCCTCGCCCTGATCCGGTCGGGTGCGATCGATCCGACGCGCCTGGACACGGAGGTGCGGCCGTTCGACGAGTCGGTCGAGGCCTACCGCGCGTTGGACCGGGGCGAGAGCGCCCATCTCGCCGTCGTCTTCGAGTACGCGTCGGAGGTCGACGACAGGCGGAGCTTCGAGCTCGTTCCGCGGGCCACCGCGGCGGAGGGGATCGTCGGCGTCTCCTTCATCGGCGCCGGCAACTACGCGAAGGCCGTGCTGCTGCCGGGCCTGAAGAAGATCCCGCACGTCGATCGCATCTCGCTCGTGACGGCGACCGGCCCCTCGGCCAAGCGCACCGCCCAGCGCTTCAAGTTCCGCGGCTGCAGCACCGAGCCCGAGGCGGTGTTCCGGGATCCGAACGTCGACCTCGTGTTCGTGACGACGCGCCACGACACGCACGTCGACTACGCCTGCGAAGCGCTCGAGCAGGGCAAGGCCGTCTGGCTCGAGAAGCCGGCCTCGCTCGACGAGGACGGGCTCGATCGGCTGCTCGAGACGGTGAAGACCCGGGACGGGTTCCTCGCCGTCGGGTACAACCGGCGCTTCTCGGCCCACACCCGCGCGATCCAGGCGCGCTTCGCGGGCCGCGCGGGACCGCTCAAGATCCACTACCGGGTGATCGCCGGACGGGCCGATCCGAACAGCTGGATCATGGACCCCGCCGTCGGCGGCGGCCGGATCGTCGGCGAGGTCTGCCACTTCGTCGACCTCTGCAACGCCCTGGTCGGCGGGCACGTCGAAGAGGTCTACGCACGCGGCGTGGCGACGAACGACGTCGACGACACCTGCACCATCGTGCTCTCCTATGGCGACGGGTCCGTGGCGACCATCGACTACCTGGCCAACGCCTCCGCCGAGATCCCGAAGGAGTACTTCGAAGCCTCGGCGGACGGGCAGACGGCGCGCTGCGAGAACTTCCGCCGCACGCATCTCTCCGGTCGACGCGACTTCACGACCTTCAATCAGGACAAGGGACAGGAGACGGCGATGCGCGAGGTCGTGGCGGCGTGTCGCGAGCGGCGTCCCTCTCCCTTCGGACTCGACGACATCGAGAACGTGTCACGTGTGACCTTCGCCGTCGGCCGCTCGATCGCGGCGACGATGCCCGTGCGCATCGACCACGACCGCGGCGAGGTCCGGTCGATCGGCTCGCAGGCGCCTCGCGTCGCCTAGCGCGCCGCGCCGGCGAGCGCCGCGGGCGGATCGACGCCGCACGGCGTCTAGATCGGCAACAGGCGCCGGATCCGAGCCCGCTCCACGCCGTCGAGGGCGAAGGCCCAGGCGCCCGCCGCCGTGGCGCCGGCGCTGACCGCGACGGCCAGCAGGAGCTCGGGCCAGGACGCCGGCATCCGCCAGAGCGCCCAGCCGACGACGACCGCGACGCCCGGGGTCGTCGCCGCGAGCGCCGGCAGCCAGCTGCGGCGCAGCGACGCGCGGAAGCCGATGCCCATGCGCGAGCGGAAGTACGCGGGCAGGAAGAGGGCGGAGATCAAGCCCATGGGAATCGCGCAGCCGAGCGCCACGCCCTCGAGGCCGGCGTCGAAGACGGTCACCGCCGCGACCTCCATCGCGACGCCCGACGCGATCATGACCGCGGTGGCGACCCCGTACGCGCGGTGGCGTCCCTTGCCGACCAGCACGATGAAGTTCGTGTGCTGCGAGAGACGGAGGCCCGCGCCGACGGCCAGGATCTGCAGGACGACCGCGAGCTGTCCGCGCGCGGCGTCGTCCGGGAAGCGGTCGCCGACCCACACGTCGAGGAACGCGCCACCCATCACGAGCATGAAGGCGACGCCCGGCAGGATCGCGAAGAGCGTGTACTTCTGGGCGAGCAGGGCCATCTCCTCGATGCGCGCGCGCTCGTCGCGGGCGTCGAGCTCGCTCACGGCGGGCTTCATCGCCTGGGCGAAGACCTGGATGACCGTCGTGAGCAGGATGACGGGCGTCGTCGCGATGAAGAAGCGCGAGACCGAGGCCGAGGAGATCAGCGCGCCGATCACCATGTCCGCCGACTTGAAGACCAGGATCGCCCCCGACATGTAGAGGATCGTGCTCACGCCATAGGTCATCATCGAGCGCAGCAGCGACCGATCGACCCGGGAGATCGCGATCCCCAGGCCGCCCATCATGCGCCGGCCGTAGGCCATCGCCATCAAGCGGATCGCGACCTCCGTGCCGGCGTAGAGGATCGAGAGCGTCAGCAGTCCGTTTCCACGACCGAGCAGGACCACGATCAGCAGCGTGCGGAGCAGGATCGAGCTCACGCTGATCGCGTTGATCAGGTCGTAGCGCTGATAGCTGCTCAGGACGGCGTGGTAGACCTGGAGCGGCACGGTCGCGGCGAACGAGAGGCCCACGATCAGCGCCACGGCGCGCGAGGTGTCGCCGAGACCTTCCGGGATCGCGAACCAGGCCTCCATGTTCGCTGCGACCACGAGCGTCGCGACGAAGAGCGCCGACGCCGGCAGCAGGTAGTAGGCGACCGCCGTGCTCACGACGCCCTTCACCGACTCCATGTCGTCGTTGGCGAGATGGACCGGGATGTTTCGGTTGACCGCGGAGTTCAGGCCCATGGACAGGAGGTTGCGGTAGCTGAAGATCGAGCCGACGAGGATCCAGACGCCGTATCGCTCCTCTCCGAGCTGGTCGAGGAAGAAGCCGACCATGACGAAGTTGACCAGCGTCGTGACCAGCTGATTCGCCATGTTGAGCACGGTGTTGACCATCAGGCGCCGCGGCGTCGTGATCAGACGGCGCGGCGGGTGCGGAGCGCGCGGCGGGTCGGCGGCGGGGCTCTTCGGCCCGTCGGGCGGGGGCATGGGCGTTCCGTGGCTCCGGGCGGTCGGGCGAATCGGCGGGCTCGCCCCGAATGGCGCGCCGCGGCGCCGACCGGCGCTCGGATGATGGGACAGGGTCGGGGCTTCGGCTACCGTGCGGGCCGATGTCCGTCGACGCCTACATCCGAACCATCCCGGACCACCCGAAACCCGGGATCCAGTTCCGCGACATCACGACGCTGCTGCTCGATCCGAAGGGCCTGCGCTTGGCGGTCGACGAGCTGTGCCGCCCCTACACGTCGGGCGAGAAGGCGTCGCCGGAGCTCGTGGTCGGCATCGAGGCGCGCGGCTTCATCTTCGGTACGGCGATCGCCTACGCGCTCGACTGCGGCTTCGTCCCCCTGCGCAAGCCGGGCAAGCTGCCCGGCGAGACGATCGGTCGCGATTTCGAGCTCGAGTACGGTCACGACCGGATCGAGCTCCACGTCGACGCGATCTCGCCGGGCCAGCGCGTGTTGCTCGTCGACGACCTGATCGCGACGGGCGGGACGGCCGAGGCCGCGATCCAGCTCCTGCGCGACGCCGGGGCCACGATCGTCGAGGCCGCGTTCGTCGTCTCGTTGCCCGACCTCGGCGGGGCCCGGCGCCTCGCGGCGCTCGGCTGCGACGTCCGTGCGCTCTGCGACTTCGCCGGAGACTGACCGCGGGTGCGGGTCGGCGAGCGCCACTATCGCTCGATCTGGGTCGACGAGCGGACGGGCCGGCCCGAGATCATCGACCAGACGCGGTTGCCCCACCGCTTCGAGACGCGCCGGCTCGTGGACGTGTCCGCCGCCGCCGAGGCGATCGCGTCGATGCGCGTGCGGGGCGCGCCGCTGATCGGCGCGACCGCGGCCCACGGCCTGGCGTTGGCGCTGCGCGCCGATCCTTCGCTCGAGGCGCTCGACCGGGCGGCGGCGCAGCTGGTCGCGACACGACCGACCGCGGTCAACCTGCAGTGGGCCGTCGATCGGGTCGTCGGGGTCGTGCGGGACTGCGCGGCGCCCGAGCGGGCCGCCGCGGCGGAGCGCGAAGCGCTCGCGATCTGCGACGCGGACGTCGCGGCCTGTGAGGCGATCGGCGAGCACGGCCTCGCGCTCCTGCGGGAGCGTGCGCGCGAACGCGGGCGGGGCGCGCCGGATGCGCCGCTGCGCGTGCTCACCCATTGCAACGCGGGCTGGCTCGCGACCGTGGATTGGGGAACGGCCCTCGCGCCGATCTACAAGGCCTTCGCGGCGAACGAGGGTCGACAGGACCTGGACGCCGGCGACGCCGGGCTGTCGATCCATGTCTGGGTCGACGAAACGCGGCCGCGCAACCAGGGGGCGAGCCTGACGGCCTGGGAGCTGCGCGAGATGGGCGTGCCCCATGCCGTCGTCGTCGACAACGCGGGCGGGTATCTGATGCAGCAGGACGAGGTCGACCTCGTCCTCGTCGGCAGCGATCGCACGACGGCGACGGGCGACGTCTGCAACAAGATCGGGACCTACCTCAAGGCGCTCGCCGCGCACGACAACGGCGTGCCGTTCTACGTGGCCGTGCCCACGTCGACGATCGACTGGTCGCTGCGCGACGGTCTCCGTGAGATTCCGATCGAGGAACGGTCGGCGGACGAGGTGCGCTTCATGAGCGGACTCGACGAGACCGGCGCCCTGGAGCGCGTCGCCCTCTTCGACGAGGCATCCCCCGTGGCGAATCCCGCCTTCGACGTGACCCCGTCCCGCTTCGTCTCCCGGCTCGTGACCGAAGCCGGCGTCTGCGAGGCTTCGGAGGCCGCTCTTCAGCGCCTGCGCGCACGCCTCTGACGAGGCCGCTCTTCAGCGCCTGCGCGCACGCCTCTGACGAGGCCGCTCTTCAGCGCCTGCGCGAACGCCTCTGACGAGGCCGCTCTTCAGCGCCTGCGCGAACGCCTCTGACGAACCCGCGGTCACGGCGCGTTGCGCCCGATCCGTCCCCGCCGGCCCGCCGCCCGGCGAGCGGATGCGATCGACCGTCCGCGCGAGCGCCACGCGCAGCCGACGCGCAGACGTGTCGCACTCCGGCCGCGGGCCCGGCGCGAAAGCCCGCGCGGGGAGGGATGCCGCGTTCCGCGCGGCCCCGCGCGATGCACTCCCATCTCGAACCGAGTAGACTGCGCGCCACCGCGCGGCCGAGCGCGCGCCGGAGAGCCGATCGCTCGCCTGCTTCGCCGTTTCCAGGGCGACGGACCAAACGAAGGGATCGAACCGGAAGCATGCTGAGTCGACGCGCGAAAGCATCGTTCTACGCCGCGGCGGGGCCGCTCATGCGCGTGAACGGCATCCTCTACAAGCATCTGCGCGCGCCCCGGAGCGGCGAGGTGAGAGTCCATCTCGGCCCCGGTCAGAAGAACTACATCGACGGCTGGATCAACGTCGACGCGAACATCTTCACCGGCAAGGCCGACGTCTGGGCGGACCTGCGCAATCCCCTGCCCTTCCACGACGACTCGGTCGACGCGATGTACTCGCACCACGTGATCGAGCACCTGCCGGACATGGCCGGGCACCTCGCCGAGGTGCTGCGCTGCCTCAGGCCCGGCGGGATCTACCGCGTGGGTGGACCGAACGGCGACTCGGCGATCAAGAAGTTCGTCGAGGGGGACAAGGGTTGGTTCGGGGGCTTCCCGGACGATCGCCGGAGCATCGGCGGCCGTCTCGAGAACTTCATCTTCTGTCGCCAGGAACACCTGACGATCCTCACGGCGTCCTTCCTGTCGGAGCTGCTGACGGATGCGGGCTTCACGTCGATCGCCGAGCACCTGCCGATCCGCAGCTCGGAGGAGCCCGAGCTCTTCGCGCGCTGTCTCGCGACCGAGGAAGAGTCGGATTGGGAGACGCCCCACACGCTGATCCTCGAAGCGAGGAAGCCCGCCGCCTGAAGACGCGACGCGCCGCGTCGGAAGGACGTGCCGCGATCGGCCTCCCGTGGCCCGCGGCGTCCGGGCCGTGCAGGATGGCCGCAGTCGGCGCTGCCGACCGGAGGATCGAGATGACCAGCCCGACCGGATCCGACGACCTCGCGAAGGTGCCCGACCTTCGCACGGGCGTCCGCGTTCCCGAGCTGGACGGTCTCCGCGGCATCGCCGTCCTGATCGTCATGATCTACCACTTCTGCAGCGTCCCCAAGATGCTGAAGACGCCGCTCGATCTGAACTTCTTCAACGTCATGCAGCTGGGTTGGGTCGGCGTCGATCTGTTCTTCGTCCTCTCGGGCTTCCTGATCACGGGCATCCTGCTCGACGCCCGCGAGACCTCGAAGCACTACTTCCGCAGCTTCTACCTGCGACGCGTCTTGCGGATCTTCCCGCTCTACTACGCCTATCTGCTCTTCTTCTTCCTGGTCCTGCCGATGGTGGTCGGGTCGGTCCTCGACGGCGAGAAGCTGGCCGCCTTCGAAGCGCTGATGGACCTGAAGATCTGGTTCGCGTTCTACGCCTCGAACATCTGGACGTTCCTGTCGGGCGAACACACCGGGCTCGCGACGAGCCATTTCTGGACGCTCGCGATCGAAGAGCAGTTCTACATGGTGTGGCCGCTGGTGGTCTTCCTGTGCTCCAGGAAGACGCTGGTCTGGATCTCCGTGGGGGTGATCGGAGCGGCCCTCGCCTTGCGGGTCGGGCTGGCCGCGATCGACACGAGCCCGATCTCGATCTACGTCTTCACCCTGACCCGGATCGACACGCTCCTGTTCGGCGCGCTGCTGGCGATCGGAGTGCGAAGCGGGCTGGACTCGGCAGTGGTCGCCGCCTGGGCGCGTCGTGTGCTCTGGATCGCCGCACCGCTGGCCCTCGTGATCCTGTGGCGCGGCAACCAGCACGCGGTGAGTCACGTGTCGATCTACACCGTCGGATTCACGCTGGTCGCGGCCTCCTTCACCAGCCTGATCGCCCTGACCGTGACGGGCGCGGACGCGAGCCGACTGTCCCGCGTGCTGCGGACGCGATGGCTGCGCTTCATGGGCACGTACAGCTACGGGCTCTACGTCCTCCACGTGATCGTCTACTCGATCATGACCCGCGTCGCCGGGACGCCGAAGGTCTGGCTGGGCACGCAGATTCCCTGGCAGATCGGCTTCATCCTCGTCTGCTCGGCGATCTCGATCGTCCTCGCGCTCGCGTCCTGGCACGTGATGGAGAAGCGCTTCCTCGCGTTGAAGAAACACTTTCCGTATTGAATCGAAACGCCCGCTCGAGCCGGCCGCTTCGCGGCGATCCCGGCGTCGAGCAGAGCAAGGAGTCCGTCGTGGCTATTCCGGTCAGCGTCGTCGTCCTGACGAAGAACGAGGAATCGAACATCGGCAAGTGCCTGGATTCCGTGCGCGAGTTCGACGAGGTCTTCGTCGTCGATTCGAAGAGCGAGGACCGCACCTGCGAGATCGTGTCGTCGTACGCCAACGCCACGGTCGTCGACTTCGAGTGGAACGGCGCGTTCCCGAAGAAGAAGCAGTGGGCGCTCACGCACTGTGACTTCTCGCATCCGTGGGTGCTCTACCTGGATGCCGACGAAGAGGTGACGCCCGAGCTCGCTCGCGAGATCGCCGCCATGGCGACGCCCGACTCGCCCCACGCCGGCTTCTTCGTCGGCTACGACAACTTCTTTCTCGGTCGCCGCCTGCGCTACGGCGCGCACTCGATGAAGCTGATCCTGCTGCGCCCGGACAAGGCCTACTTCGACCCGAAGAACGAGATCCTGACGACGACCATGTGGGAGGTCGAGGGGAACTACCAGCCGACGGTCGACGGCTCGTATCCGCGCCTGAAGGAGCGCGCGATCCACAACGACTACAAGTCGCTGTTCCAGTACTTCGCGCGCCACAACCGGTACTCGGACCTGGAGGCGCTCCATCGCGTCGACCAGCTCGCGGTCGACGAGAGCTACCCGCCCTTGCGTCGCTTCGTGAAGGCGCTCCGCAGGACGCCCGGGGCCGGCGTGCTCTACTTCCTGTACACGTACATCCTGCTCGGCGGCTTCCTCGACGGGAAGGCCGGCCTCTGCTTCGCCCTTGCGCGCCTGTCGTACTTCATCGAGATCGACTGCAAGGTGCTCGAGCTGCAGTGCGTCCCCGAGGCGCGCGAGGCGCACTATCTGAAGAACGGCTAGGCGGTCGGCGTCACTGCACGCCGTAGTAGTCCCGATACCACTCCACGAACCGCGCCATGCCCTCCTCGAGCGGGACCTGGGGGCGATACCCGACCGCGTCCGCGAGCGCCGAGACGTCGGCGTAGGTCGCCTTCACGTCGCCGGGCTGCATGGGCAGCATGTTCTTGATCGCCTCGCGACCGGTGCAATGCTCGATCACTTCGATGTACCGCAGCAGCTCGACCGGGCGCTCGCAGCCGATGTTGAAGACCCGCCAGGGCGCCGCGCTGCGCGAGGCGTCGGGCCGGCTCGGGTCGTAGTCCGGGTCGGGCTCGGCGATCTGGTCGCTCGTGCGGACGACGCCTTCGACGATGTCGTCGATGTAGGTGAAGTCGCGCTGGTGGTCGCCGTGATTGAAGACGTCGATCGGCGTGCCTTCGAGGATGCGCTTCACGAAGAGGAAGGGGGACATGTCGGGTCGTCCCCAGGGTCCGTAGACCGTGAAGAAGCGCAGCCCCGTGGTCGGCAGCCCGTAGAGGTGCGAGTACGTGTGCGCCATCAGCTCGTTCGCCTTCTTGGTCGCGGCGTAGAGGCTGACCGGATGGTCGACGGCGTCGCGCTCCGAGAAGGGCGTCCGGGTGTTGCCGCCGTAGACCGAGCTGCTCGAGGCGTAGGTGAGGTGCGCGACCGCGTGATGGCGGCAGGCCTCGAGGACGTTCAGGAAGGCCTTGAGGTTGGCTTCGCCGTAGGCGTGGGGATGGTCGATCGAGTACCGCACGCCCGCCTGGGCGGCGAGGTGGATCACGCGCTCGGGTCGCGTCTCCGCGACGAGGGCCAGGGTGCGATCCGTGTCGGCCAGATCGAAGGCGTGATGGGCGTACCCGGGCTCGTCCGCGAAGCGCGCGAGCCGGGCCCGCTTGAGCGAGACGTCGTAGTAGTCGTTCATGACGTCGACGCCGACGACCTCGTCGCCACGCGCGAGCAGCCGCTCCGCGACCGCGGCCCCGATGAATCCAGCGCTCCCGGTCACCATGATCTTCATGTTGCGGTTCCGAGCTCCTCGGGCGGTCCGTCGTCGGTGCCGCCTTGCGCGGGGACGTCCTCGTGCGGGGCGCGCAGAGCATGACACATGGCGCGCGATCCGGATCGTCCCCTCGCCCCGGGCGTCAGATCCGGACGCGCTGCCAGGCCCCCGATTGGAAGCGCAGGACCAGCGCCGCGGCGAGCGCGAAGATCGCCACGAGGGCGCCGAGCCATGCGCCCTGCAGGCCGCCGTCGAGGGCGTACGCACCGATCCAGGCGCAGGGGATCATCACCAGCCACGACAGGACGCTGCGTACGGCGAAGGGCCAGGTGGTGTCGCCCGCCCCGCGCAGCGCGCCGTCCGCGACGATCGCCGTGACGTCGAAGAACTGGTAGAGCGCGCCGATCGAGAGCAGCGGACCGGCGTAGGCGAGCACGGCCGGGTCGTTCGCGAAGAGGCCGATCAGACGCTCGGGCAGCGTCAGGAAGAGCACGGCGGAGATCGCCGTGAGCCCCCCCGCGAAGATCATCGACGAGCGGTAGCTCCGCCGCGCGAGCTCCACCCGCTCGGCGCCGATGTAGCGGCCGACCAGGGTCGAGGCGGCGAGGGAGATGCCCTCGGCCTGCATGAAGGCGAGGCTCATGATCTGCACGAACGCGTGGCTGGCGGCGAGCGCCGCGTCGCCCATGCGCGCCACGAAGGTGGTGAAGAGCGCGAAGGCGGCCATCTCCGTGACCCATTGGCCGCCGATCGGCAGGCCGACGCGCCACAGCCGGCGCACGGCGTCGAGATCGGGCCGCTGTGGTCGCGTGCCGAAGGCGCGCACGAGGGCGGGGCGCGCGAAGGCGATCGCGACGACCGTCGCATAGATCCACTCGCTGATCGCGGTCGCGAGGCCCGCGCCGACCACGCCGAGCTGTGGGAAGCCGAACCAGCCGTAGACGAGCCCGAAGTCGAGCACCAGATTGACCGCGTTGGCGACGACCGTCGCCAGGAAGGGCGTGCGCGCGTCGCCGATGCCCCGGAAGAAGGCGGAGAGCGCCGTCGCGAGCGCGATGCCGGGCAAGCCGATCGCCCGAGCGCGCAGATAGCCCTGGGCGAGCGGCGCCACGCGTTCGCTCGGCTCGATCCATTCGAGTATGAGCGGCGCGCCGGCGAACACGAGGCATCCGACGAGGGCCGCCGGCGGCACGACCGAGGCCATTCCCTGCCAGCACCAGCCGCCGCAGGCAGAGGGCTCGTCCGCGCCGTGATGTTGCGCGACGAAGGTCTGGACGGCCGTCGAGGCGCCCACGAAGAACGAGGCCAGCGCCCAGGCCCACATGCCGGCCAGGCCGACCGCGGCGAGCTCGCTCGCGCCGAGGCGGCCGACGATCGCGGCGTCCACGACGCCCATCGTGGTGATCAGGATCTGGCTGAGGACGAAGGGGGCGGCGAGGGCGCCGACTTCGCGCAGCCCTCCGGAGCGCTCGGTGACGCGGAGACGGATCGGTTCTCGGGTGGCCATGGTCGGAGTTCCCTTCCGACGAGGCGTCTCGAGGTCGGCGCGGGGCCGATCGAGCGGTTCTCGTTCGGGGTGGCGACGGGCTCGCGGCGCTCGACACGCACGAATGCGGCGGCGAGCGGGGGCGAGGGGACGAGCGGGTCACGCGCCACCGGGGCCTGGCCGCCTCCGGAGCGGGGTCCGGGGCCGCGGGCGTGGGTGTCGCGCACGGGGGCCAGGCGATCGCCTCGGGCGATCGCGCTAGCGGTGGCTCGGCTTCTTTCGGGGATCCGTCATCACGTTCCGACCTCGGGCGGTTGAGTACCATCGAACGGGAACGCCGGCAAATCGGCCGGCGGCGCGGGGCGTCGACGGGGTGCGAGGCGGACAGGACATGGATCGCGACGACACACACCGCGCGTGGACGCGGCGCGCGCCCCGACCCGATCGGAGCGCGTCGAGGACGACGTCGCGACGACGCACGGTCGTGGCGCTGGTCGCGGGCCTGACCTGCGTCGGCGTGCTCGCGTCGGGGTGTACCGACGCCACCCGCTCGTGGCGCGCGTCCTGGCTGGGCGCGCACCACTACGCCGCGGGCAGCGAGGCGCTGGAACGCGGCGACGCGCTCTCGGCGATCGCCGAGCTCCGCGAAGCGGCCCGACTCGTGCCCCACGCGAGCGAGATCCGGAATCATCTCGGTCTCGCCTACTGGCGCGTCGGCGCGCTCGCGGAGGCCGGGGCCGCCTTCGAGACGGCGCTCGCGCTCGACTGCGACAACGAGGCCGCGCGGCGGAACCTCGCGCGGCTCGACGCCTTTCGCGCCTCCGCGGACCGGGGCGCCGCGACGGAGGCCCGCGAAGCGAGCGACGCGCGAAGCGGCGACGGCTGACGCGTGCGACCGCCGGCGCGGCGCGTGCGAGCAACGGCTCTGCGCGTGCGAGCAACGGCTCTGCGCGTGCGAGCAACGGCTCCGCGCGCGCGAGCAACGGCTCCACGCGTGGGCGGATCCCGCGGTCGGCGGACCCTGCGCAGGAGCCGTGATACCCTCCCACGATGGCCCATGAAGCGGAGCTCGAGGCGCTCGCCTCCTACCTCGAAAAGAATCACCTCAAGCAGACGCGTCAGCGCGAGGTGATCCTGCAGACGTTCCTCGAGGCGAAGCGGCACGTCACGAGCGACGATCTCTACCAGGCGGTCCGCGAGCAGCACTCGAACATCGGGTACACGACCGTGTACCGCACGATGAAGCTGTTGGTCGAGGCCGGCCTGGCGACGGAGCGCCACTTCGACGACGGGATCACGCGCTACGAGATCGAGCACGAGCATCACGATCATCTCGTCTGCGTGAAGTGCGGGAAGATCCAGGAATTCGAGTGCGAGTCGATCGAGCGGACCCAGAGCGAGATCGCCGAGGACCACGGCTTCGAGATCCTGCGCCATCGTCACGAGCTCTACGGCCACTGCGCCGCCTGCCGCGAGTCCGAGTCCTCGTAGCTCCCCTCGGCGTGGCTCGAGGCGGTCCGTTCCCCGTGCCTCAGCCCCGGTACGGAAGGAGCACCGCCGGATCGACCTCGCCGAGCCGCGGGGCGGCGCCGTCCTTCTCGGAGACCGAGATCGCGGCGGCGTCGACCGGCCAGTCGATGCCGATCGTCGGGTCGTTCCAGGCGATGGCGATCTCGCCCTCCGGCGCGTAGGGCGCCGTGCACTTGTACTGGACCTCGGCGATCTCGCTCGTCACGCAGAATCCGTGGGCGAAGCCGGCGGGGATCCAGAGCTGTCGGAAGTCGTCCGCCGACAGCGTCACCCCGACGTGGCGGCCGAAGGTCGGCGAGCCGCGGCGGATGTCGACCGCGACGTCGTGGACGGAGCCGAGCGAGCATCGCACGAGCTTGCCCTGGGCCGGGTCGAGCTGGGCATGGAGCCCGCGCAGGACGCCGTGGGTCGAGCGGCTGTGGTTGTCCTGGACGAAGGACTCGGGGATGCCGTGCTCGGCATAGCGCGCGGCGTGCCACGTCTCGAGGAAGAAGCCGCGGTCGTCGCGATGGACGGTGGGCTCGACCAGGACGACGTCCGGCAGACTCGTGGGGCTGAACTTCAAGGCACGCTCCTCGGCGCGAGCATGCCCTGGAAGCGCGGTCGGGGCTAGACCGCGACCTCCGCCACGTCTCCGGTCGCGAGCTGGACCCGGCCCGAGCGGAGCATGTAGGTCACGGTCGCGAGCACCTCCTGCTCCGACTCGGAGACCTCGCCGACGGCTTCGACGAGCTCCATGAGCGTGAGCGGGGCGAATCGGACCTTCCTCGCAGGGCTCGATCTCGTGCACGGCGGGGTGATGATCGATCGGCACCAGCGTGCGTTCAGTCGTCTCGGTCATGCCCTGCTCTCCTCTCGCGCGCGATCCGGTGCGCGGCCCGTAGGGTCTTCATCGGTCGTTCCGCCTGCGTCGTGAACGGCAACTTCGACGCGAAGCGCGCGGCGGCGGCCCGCGGTCCGTCTCCCGGCGCCTCGCCGTGCGTTCCCGTCGCTTCGGACATGCATGTGGCGTGCCGGCCCCCTGCCGGGCCGGTCTCGAGCCCCACGGACGGCCTGAGGACGACCTGACGCCGTCGACGGCGCCGCGTCCGTGTCGCGCGCGACACGCCTTGGGGTGTGGGCTCCACGGCGCGGTGTTCCCTCCTCGATCCAAGGACTGCTTCAATCCGGGGCAGCTCGCAGCGCGATTGCCTCCGCCATGGCCTGGCGGTCCGTCGACGCACGGCCTGCGAGGTCGGCGATCGTCCGGGCGACGCGCATGGATCGCGAGATCGCGCGCATCGAGAGCTTGAGGCGCGAGGCGGCTCGACCGAGCAGCGCCTCCGCCTCCGCTTCGAGCTCGATCCGACGCTCGAGCGCCCGCTCGGGGAGCTCCGCGTTGCAGCGGACGCCGCGCGCTCGCTGCCGGGCGCGGGCCGCCTCCACCCGCGCCCTGACCGCCTCGCTCGTCTCGGGCTGCGCCTCGTCCACGGAGGCCGGTCGCAGCGTCGACCAGTCGACCTCGCCGACCCGGACCGACAGGTCGATGCGGTCGAGCAGCGGCCCCGACAGGCGGCGCGCATAACGTGCCAGCGCCGCGTCGTCGCAGCGGCAATCCTCGTCGCGGGTGCCGTGGTAGCCGCAGGGGCACGGGTTCGCGGCCGCGACCAGCTGGAAGCGCGCGGGTAGCTCGCAGCGCGTGTTCGCGCGCGCGATGCGCACGACCCCGAGCTCGAGCACCTCGCGGAGCGACTCGAGACAGCGGCGGTCGAACTCGGGGAGCTCGTCGAGGAAGAGCAGGCCGCGATGCGCGAGCGTGACCTCGCCGGAGCGAATCGGATGTCCGCCGCCGAGCAGGCCCGCGGCGCTGGCGCTGTGGTGGGGGGCCCGGAAGGGCGGTCGCCGCGGCGGGGGGGTCGCCGGCGCGGGCGAGCCCCTCCGCGTCGAGAATGCAGAACACCTCGAGACGCGCCTCCTCGTCGAGCGGCGGCAGGATGCCCGCGAGACGACGCGCGAGCATCGACTTGCCCGTGCCCGGCGGTCCCCGGAGCAGCAGGCCATGCCCTCCGGCCGCGGCGATCTCGAGCGCTCGCTTCGCGAGCGATTGGCCACGCACCTCGCTCAGGCAGGGCGCGCGGTCGTGCGCCGAGGCCCGCGTCGAAGGCTCCGGCGACGCACGGGCGAGCGCATCGCGACCCATCAGATGATCGAGCACCTGGCCGAGCGTGTCGGCGCCGAGCACGCGGATGCCCGGCGCGTGCCCGGCGAAGGCGAGGGTGTCCCGCGGTACGACGACCTCCTCCACACCGGTGTCCCGCAGCGCCAGGACCGCGGCGAGCGTGCCGCGCGTCGCGCGCAGTCGGCCGTCGAGCGCGAGCTCGCCGAGGAAGCCTCGCCCCGCGAGCCGCTCGGGGTCGAGGGCGTCGCCGGTCGCGGCCAGGATCGCGACGGCGATCGGGAGGTCGAGCCCCGCGCCCTGCTTGCGCAGCTCCGCCGGGGCGAGATTCACGGTCACGCGCCGATCCGGGAAGGACAGGCCCGTGGCGGCGATCGCGCCGCGGATCCGCGACGTGCTCTCGCGCACGGCGGCCTCGGGCAGCCCGACGACGTCGACCCGCGGCAGCTGTGACGACAGCCGCACTTCGACCTCGACCGGAATGCCGACCACGCCCTCGAGCGTCGCCGTCCAGGCACGCACCATCTCGACGGATCCCGGGACCGGGAAGGCGCGACGCATCGAATCGGCGCGTCGCAGGGGTCGAGGTTGGCGCGCGTCGTCTCGAACCGCAGCCAGGTCGGGCCGAATCGGTTAGAAACCGGAGGATTCGCGAGGGCGGGGCGGAGGGAGGGCCCGATGCGCCGTCGGTCGAACGATCGTGAGGCGAGACCGAGGCCCGGAACGCGCCCGCGGAAACCCGCGCCCTGAACGCGAGCCCTGAAACGAAGGGAGGCAGAGCCCTCAGGGTAGGGCTCTGCCTCCGACTTTCGAAAAGCCCCGCGAGGAGCGGGCCTACGAGAGGGAAGTGTCCCTGAGTGCCTGGATGTGTCAATCATTCTGCGTGCGAAACGCAGTTCGTTCCCAGGTCCGCCGAGAGGGGACCGAGAGATTTCGACCGGAAATCAGGCCGTTGAATGCAGAAGCCCCGTGAATCCGCTGGCCTCCGCGCTCGAGCTGCGGGTTCGGGCGCCGCTCCGGGGCGGCTCGTCCGGATCGCCCTCGGCCTGCTCCTGCTCGTCGCCTGCTCGAAGGTCCCGGCGCTTCCCGACCTGGACGCGCCCGAGGGGCAGTTCTCGCCGGCCCTCGCGACCGCCCACTACGGCCAGCTGGCGAGTCTCGGACCTCGCCCGCCGGGCTCCGAGGCCGCCGCGCTCGCCCGGGCCTATCTCGCCCGCGCACTCCGGCGTGCGGGTGCCGAGGTCGAGACGCTCGACGGCCCGGCCGGCGGCCGCCACCTGCTGGCCTGGCGGTCGGGCCGCTCCCGAGACCGCGTCCTGCTCGTCGTGCCCTGGTCGGAGGGGAGGGCAGCGTCCTCGCCCGACGACGCGAGCGCTGCCCTGGCCCTCGAGCTGGTGCGGGCCGTCTCGACCCGGCCCGAGCCGCCCTATGAGATCGTGTTCGCTTTCGCCGAGGTGCGCGCCGAGCGCCCCTCGCCCGGCGGCGCCCCGCGCGGGGCGGACGCCGTGGCGTCCGATGGGCGGGCTCCCGTGCAGCAAGCCGGTGAGGACCTGATCCGCGGGATGCGCGACGGCGGGTGGCTCGAGGGCGTTCGCGGCGTGATCGTGCTGGAGCCCCGGGCCGGCGGGCCGACCCGGATGGCGCGGGACCTGCGCTCCCATCCGGTCTTCCGCTCGATCTTCTGGCGGGCGGCCGCCGATCTGGGGCTGGAGACGTTGTTCCCCTCGCAGGCGGCCTGGAGCGCGCCCGACGGCCTCCAGGGGGCGCTGCACGCCGCGGGCATCGGGGCCGTGTTGGCGATGGTGGACGAGCGGGTCGCGCGCCCGCGCAGGGCGCCCGCCGTGCGGGCGACCGGGGGTGGCGCGGGGCCCTCCGGCGCTCCGATCGCGGACTGGGCGCGGGTCGGGCTGGTGGCCGACGAGGGCCTCACGCGACTGATGCGCCGCTTCGAACGGGTCGACGCCTTCGCGCCGCCGGGCGACGACTGAGGCGCGCCGCCGCGGTCCGGTTCGCCGTCGCGGGCCCCTCCGCTCGGCTGCCGGTCGCTTGCCGAGCTCCCGCGCCGCTTCGGGGAAACGCGCATATCCTATTGATTTTTCAGCACATTTCCGACGCACCGGCTGAAGCCGCAAAATCAGAAGACCTTGCGTCGGACGCCGCCGCAACGACAGCGCCCGATCCGAGCCAAACGCCGGCCGCAGCGACATCACCGGTCGTGGAAGAAGAAATAGAAATTACGCTTTGGCGGCCGGCGCAGCGCAAATCGCACACAAAACCGAAGCGTGATCAGAAAGCCGACGGGAAGCCGGGACCGCGCGGCAAGGGCAAACGCGGCAAGCCGCAGAAGGGCGGGCGTCGTGACGAACGGACCCCGCGCCGTAGCGAGCCGCCGATGATGCATGAACCGCGGCATCGTAAAACGGCTGATCCAAACTCGCCATTCGCTGTCCTCGCCGGCCTCAAAACGCAATTGTCCGACGACAAGCCTGAAAGCGCGCCAAAACAACCTGAGAAAACTGAATGAGCGACGCCGTCCGGGCCGAGACGACACAACGTCTCGATCAATGGCTATGGCATGCGCGATTGTTTAAAACGCGCACGCTCGCGTCAAAGTTTGTATCTGACGGCAATGTGCGCGTGACGCGAAACGGCGAAACCAATCGCGTCGAAAAGCCGAGTTTTTCCGCGCTTCCCGGCGATATTCTGTCTTTTTCATACTCGGAGCGGCTGCGTGTTATCGTTATCGACGCGTTGGCGACCCGACGCGGGCCAGCCGCAGAGGCGCGAACGCTCTATACGGATCAATCGCCGCCGCGGGAGCGCGGGCCGCGACCGCCTGCATCGCCTTTCCTTCGCGAAAAAGGTCTTGGTCGTCCGACGAAAAAAGACCGCCGCGCCCTCGAGACGCTAAAATCGTAGCCACTATTCTGAGGCAATATCATTATGTTCGGTAAGTTATTCCCAAAAAAGCCCGTAGACACGGACAACGCATCGGCGGATGACGATTTGCGCCTCGCCGTCGCGGCGCTCCTCGTCGAGGCCGCTTATGCGGATGATCACTATGATGATCGTGAGAAAACCATCATCGACCGCGCCCTCGCCGTAACGTTCGACCTGTCTGCGGAAGACGCCCCAGCCCTGCGCGCCAGAGGCGAAACTGCACAGAAAGGCGCGCTCGACATTCAGCGATTCACACGTATAGCGAAACAAATGAGCGCCGAGGGAAAAATCACCTTTATTGAACAGCTCTGGGAAATCGTCCTGTCTGACGCTGTACGCGATCCGTTCGAGGACGCCCTCATCCGCCGCATTTGCGGCCTCATTTATCTCGATGACCGGGAAAGCGGCGCGGCTCGGGCAAGGGTCGCAGCGCGCCTCGAGAAGGGTTGAGGATTTCTGGCGTTCCGCGATATTGCGTCGCCGCCCGGAGCGGGTAAAGAAGGAAAACCGAGTGGCAAGGAGCCTGTATTCGCCATGACTTATGTCGTCACTGAAGCCTGCATCAAATGCAAATACACCGACTGCGTCGAAGTCTGCCCGGTGGATTGCTTCTACGAGGGTGAGAACATGCTCGTCATTCATCCTGATGAATGTATCGATTGCGGCGTCTGCGAGCCGGAATGCCCGGCCGAAGCGATCATCCCGGATACGGAGCCGGAGGCCGACAAATGGCTCGAACTCAACACCAAATATGCGTCGGCATGGCCTAATATCACGCAGAAAATTGATCCCCTTCCAGACGCCGACAAAGTCGCCGAGGAAGAAGGAAAATTCGACAAATACTTCTCCGACAAGCCCGGCGAGGGCTCCTGACCTGCCGCTGACGTTTTCGCCGGACGCCGATCCGTCGCATCCCGCTACCGTGGAAAACGCCGCAATTTTATGCTATTCTGTTAGCTGAATGACGGTTGTACCGCCGCCGGCGATTGTTGCGTCGCTGCATTGAGGATAAACGCCAACCCTTTGAAAATAAAGAGTAACTGGCCCGACCAGTAAATTGGCGAGACGTATTCGTCGCGGCCTATGGAAGCGACTCAATCGTTCGAAATAAACAAGGCTATGCGCCCGGCGATGTGACCCAAAGCGCGTGGCGATCTGCTGGAAAGATAAAGAATGGCGACCAAAAAGAAGACCACGGCGAAATCGACAAAGACGGCGGCGAAAAAGAAAACCGTCTCTAAGAAGACCGTAAAAAAGAAAACCGCCGCTAAAAAAACCGCAACCAGAAAAACTCCCGCCAAGAAGACAACGGCCAGGAAAGCGCCGGCAAAGAAAGCGACCGCAAAAAAGGCGCCGGCAAAGAAAGCAAAGAAAACGGTAACGGCCAAAAAAACGGCGAAGAAAAAGGCGCCGGCAAAAAAGGCCCCTGCCAAGAAAACCGCGGCGAAAAAAGCGCCAGCAAAGAAAACGGCGGCTAAGAAGGCGCCGGCCAAAAAGGCGCCGGCAAAGAAAGCGCCAGCAAAAAAAGTCGCGGCAAAGGCCGCGGCGCCGAAGCCAGCGAAGAAAGTTAAATTGCGCGTCGGCCAGGCTCCGCGAAAAACGTCACTCGCGGCTTCGATACCGGTGCCGTCACAGTCGCCGGTGCGGGAGGCTCCACAGGCGGACGCCAAAGCGTCTATCGACAAGGAAGCGTCCGGCGCCGCAAAACTCGACTTCAAAGTGAACGATCAAATTGTTTATCCGGCGCACGGCGTCGGCAAGATCGTCGCGCTTGAAAAACAGGAAGTCGCCGGCATCACGATCGAACTCTTTGTGATCAATTTCGATCAGGAGAAAATGCGACTGCGCGTGCCCACAGGTAAGGCAAAAGCGGCAGGCATGCGGGCGCTGTCTGATGACAAGTCGATCAAGAATGCCGTCGAGCTGCTGAAAGGGCGCGCGCGCATCAAGCGAACCATGTGGAGTCGGCGCGCGCAGGAGTATGACGCAAAAATCAATTCCGGCGACATCAAGCTCGTGGCCGAAGTCGTCCGCGATTTGTATCGCTCAGAAGAGCAGCCGGAACAAAGCTACTCGGAACGTCAACTCTTCGAGGCGGCCCTTGACCGGATGGCGCGGGAAGTCGCCGCCGTGCGCAAATTCGGCCTGGAAAAAGCCATCGAAGAACTCGAAGCCTCGCTGAGGCAAAAGAAAGCGGTTTAGGCCGGGCGTTCTATCGTCTTCATGTGGCTTAACTCTATCGACGGGCCGTTGATTTCCTCAACGAAACCACGCACGCGGATGCGCACATCTTCTAGCATCTCGAGGTCCAACCCGGCGCGCGCCCATTTCCGGACGCGGCGTGAGAGCGCCGTCGCGGTGAAGTCATCGCGATAGTCGGCGCCGAAATTGAGGTAAAAACGACCGCGCACGCCCCGCGCCGATTGCACGACGCCTTCGACAAGGTGAAACCCGCCGATCGCGCCGCCAGCGTCGGCGGCGTCGAACACCCGATAGGCCCGCAACGCCCACAAGCCGGCTCTGGTTCGCCGCGCTTCTTTTTCAGCGGCGAGCAATGCGTCAATGAATGCATGGTCGTCTGTCGTCGGTTCGACGCGCGCCGCGCCGGCGGCGACAAGTCGTTCCTGAAGAGTCATTGTATCGCCAACGCGGCGCGCAGAAACAAGCCGCGCGCCCCACCGATTGCGTACGCCGCTGTCAGCGATCTCCAGCGGACCGCCTGCGAGAAACTCTCCGGCGATTGTTTTCGCTTCGTTGAAGAAGGGCTGCTGGTCGCGATGAAGATCGTAAGCCGACGGCGCGATAATGTCGGTCAGGTGAAAGTCATCGCCGCCGACGCGAAACCGATCACCAGCGATTGCCTCTGCGCCGTCGATCGTCGCCGACGCCTTCGACGGCGCGACGATCATTGACGCCGCACAAGCAAGGAGCGCGCGCCGGTTCATCCCGGTCTCGTATCGGCCGCGCGCACGCGCACTTTCGAAACAGCGCTCCGCCCGGCGCCGTCGACGACAGTCACGTCATAGAATCCCGACGCCGCAGGCGACCAGATCGTGCGGCCTGATTGCGTTTCAATCGGCGCGCCATCGGCGTACCAGCGATAATCGCCAGCCCCACCGCGCGCCGCCAATGAGAAGCCTTTTGAGCGTTCATCAACAAAGAGTTCAACGCCGTCGCGCGGAAAAGCAATTGATGGCGGCCCGGCGTTGGGCGCAGGGTCAAGTCGCACGATCGCCGGCGCTTCACCATCGTTCGTCGGTAGATCGACGCCCCGCCCAGCGCCAAACACTTCGTCGATCAAGTCAAACGCGTCAAACAACAGCGGCGCCGCGGCTTTGCGTCCCGTTTGGCCGGGACGCGGCGCGCCGTCGGCCCGCCCGACCCAGGCAATGACTGTGTAGCCATTGTCATCGGAATTTCCGTTATGGCCCGCGGCCCAGGCGTCGCGATAGCCGTAGGACGTGCCGGTCTTAAAGGCGATGCGCGCGGCGTCTTGCGAAAGCGACGCCGGCGCGCGTCCTTCCAGCGCCGGCGAATCGGCAAGAATTGCGTTGATGCGTTGCGCGGCGGGCGCGCTGAATAGTCTGTATCCCTCTGATACATCACCGCCCGTCGTCCAAATCAACGGGCGCGCCAGCCCGTCATTGGAGAGACCGGCGTATAGACGGCCAAGATCCTGTCCTGTCACGCCGGCGCCGCCGAGCGCAACGGCAAGACCGGGGCGCTTATCTGTGTTTTTTCTTGTTTTGATATCGACGCCGGCCGCGCCAATAGATGCGAGAAAACGATCAACGCCAATGGCGCTCAACGCCGCCACCGCTGGCAGATTCAACGAGTGCTGCAGCGCTTCTTTCGCGCGCACTTCGCCGCGAAACGACCGGTCAAAGTTCTCCGGCGAATAATCGCCAAAGGCCCGTGGCATGTCATCGACAATGGTCGACGACGCCAGGCGCCCGTCGTCAAACGCCAGCGCGTAGATGAAGGGCTTCAGCGTCGAACCCGGCGACCGTACCGCCGCCGTAAGGTCGATCCAGCCTCCTTGCACATCGCGGCTTGATGACCCGATGCTAGCGCGCACTTCGTTTGTCTTATTATGGACGATCAGCAGCGCCGCCGTCGCGCCGTCATCGAATTGCGTCGCGTACCGCGCAACCAGCGCCTCGGCCCTTGATTGCAACGGCGCATCAATGGTGGTGCGAACGACATTTTGGCCTACAGCCAGGCGCGAGGCGGCGTGATAGCCGAGACGCGGGAACGGATGGCGCGCCGTCGGCAGGCGCGCTTCTCCGGCTTCCACCGCTCGCCCGTCGTTTAGCACGCCGACGGCGGAAAGTTTCCGCAACATGTCAGCGCGGGCTTTCCGCGCATTGTCGGGTTTCAGGTCAGGGCGGCGCGCTTCGGGCGCCTGGGGCAGCGCGATCAGAAGCGCCTGTTCAGCGTCGGTAAGGCGTATCGGCGCCTTGCCGAAATAGGAAAGGCTCGCCGCGCGCACCCCCTCCAGATTGCCGCCATACGGCGCCAGCGTCAGATAAAGCTCAAGGATCTCACGCTTTGACAGGCGTCGCTCAATTTGCAGCGCGCGCATCATCTCAATGGCTTTCGATCCGACATGGCGTGGGCGCGGCTCAAGCAATCTCGCCGTCTGCATGGTGATGGTCGACGCGCCGGATACAATACGCCCTGCCCGCGCCGACGTCGCAGCGGCGCGCATGATGGCGAGCGGATCAACGCCCCGGTGCGTGTAGAAGCGCTTGTCTTCAATCGCGATCAGGCGCTCGATAAAAACTGGATCAATCTCATCGAGATCTGCGGCAAAACGCCAGCGCCCTTCATTGGTGGAAAAAGCATGCAGCCATTCCCCGTTTCGATCGAGTGCAAGCGGCGACACGACGTCAGCTTTTTCGAGCGGCGGCGGCAAGGCGAAATCGACCGCAGCGACGACCGCGCAGACCGTGATTACGCCAGCGATCAGTCTTCGTATAAACAGGCCGATCGTCACGGCGCCGGACCAATCGCAATCGTCTGATTGGCGGTGCGCGCAAAAACGCCAGGGCGGTACATGTCTTCAACAACGGCGCCCGGCGCTGCGAATTCGCCCGGCGTCACCGCCCGCACAACGTAGGCGAGCGTGAAGCGATTACGTCCGCGCACGTCAACGGCCGCCACAAAACGATCGTCCCGCGCCTCAGCGACACGCGGACGCGACAGCGACCCCGCCCACTTGTAGGGACCGCGGGAACGTCCGCCGTTATTAGCGTCCGCCGGTTCGAGAATTGTCTCGATCTCAAAGCCGGCGGGCAGAAGGTCGGCGACAATCACCGGATGCAGCCTGTTGTCTTGCGCTCGGCCAGAAATCACGACGACCAGCCTGTCATTCTGGCGGACAGTGTTGAGATCGACCGCTCGGCCATCGCGCGTCGCGATGCGTTTCGTGATCTCAAAACCCTGCGCGACCGCTGGCGGCGCCGACAAAGGCGCGCCCGACACCGTCAGTGAACGGTAGATACGGCCCTCTCCTTCATTGCGCCAGACGACGCCTTCTATGAGTTCTTCCATGGCCGGGGCGAAGGACGGCGCCGCAGGCAGATCGCTCAACGCCTCGCCGTTTTGCGAAAGCTCGACCTTGCCGCCGGCCCGCAGCAACGCCTGCGCCGCCAGCAACACATAGGCCTTCTCCTGCGTGTGCATCGCATTCGGATCTTTCACGTAGGTGAGGAACCGGTCTGTGATCGGTTCGAGCCGATCCTGCTGACCGGCCTCCGCCGCAAGCGCCACAACACCCGCGGCGTCACGTAGTGTCGTCTGGTAGTAATCCCCGCGGTTGTTCCAGCCGAGCGCCGCATAGGCTTTCTCAAAAGCACTGTTTGCGCGGGCGCGATCTCCCATCATGGCGAGCGCTGCGCCGATATGAGCCCGCGCCAGCGGGCTGGGCGTGTCGTTCAGCAACGCGTCGTGGAAGTAACGCAGATCGGAAAGGTCTGCGCGACCCGCCCGCGCCAGAACATACATCGCATAAGCCGCTGATCGCCGACGGAGGTGTTCGGTCGTGTCGTTAGAACCTTCGGTCTCGTCCGCGCGGGTCTGGTAGCCGGCGGCGTACCAACGATCGAGGCGCGCGATCTGTTGCAGCGAACCATATGCAGCCTCCAGCGCTTCGTCCGGCACGCCGTACCCCTCCGCCTTGGCGCGATAGATGAAATCCGTAACGTATGGTCCGAGCCAGGCGTTGGCGTAGCGGTCGCCAACGCGCCACAAACCAAAGGCGCCGTCCGGGCCCTGTCTGTTGAGGAGTTTGTTTACCGCTTTTTGTACGCGCGGGCGTACGGCCCGTTCTGGATCACGATCAAGCTCGCCGCCAAGGACATCGACAAAGAGGAGCGGCATGGCCGAACTGGTCAACTGCTCCGTACAGCCCCACGGGTAGCGGTAAAGTGAATCGAGAAGCGGACCCGGCTCGACGCCGCGGATGCGCGAGAATGACACCGCCGCCTCGCCTGACCCCTGCGCGAACCCGTCGAGCACCGCCGCGGAGACTTCAAAACGTGTTCCAGGATCCAACGGTTCGGTTTTCACCTCCGTCACCGGAAAATAGGGCGTGCGCGACTGGATCGGATAGGATCGCGACACCTCGAACCCGCTCGGTCCCGATACGCTAAGATTGACGGCACCGATCCCGACTTCGCCGGTCTCGAAGGTGAACGCCGCCGTTTCTTTCTGTCCTTCAGCGAGGTTGTATGTGGCGTTGGAACTAAGTTCGACCGGGCCCTCGCCACTGATCGAGACCTGATAATCCCCCGCCTCGCCATCGACATTGTCGATCAGCAGAGTCGCCGTCGCCGTGTCGCCGGGAGCAACAAAGCGCGGCAGCGCCAATTCGGCCGGCACGGGATCGCGCACAGTCAATGGTTCGGCGTGTCCGCCGACCTTTTCCGCGGTCCATGCAACCGCCATTAGACGAAGCTCGCCATTGAAATCAGGAATTTCGATAGGAACTGACGCCTTGCCGCCAGCGTCGACGGTGACAAGACCGGAAAACAGCGCAACCGATTTCGTCGGTACGACAGTCAGCCCCTCGCCGCCAAGCTGATCGCCGCCGAACCGAGCCGGCGCGCCGAGATTGGCGTTTAGAATGCGTCCGTAGTCGTCGCGTATGGCGACGCCGAGGCGCTTCTTACCATGGTAATGGCCAACCGGATCGGGCGATGAAAATTTCGTCAGGCGCAAAATTCCTTCGTCCACCGCCGCAACGGTCATTTTCACCTGCGCGCCAGACGCTGCGCCTTTGACAGTTACCGGAAGGTTGAGGTTTTGCCGCGGGCGGAAAACGTCGGGCGCGTCGAATGACACGTCCAGTTTGCGCGACGACATATCGAAGGGCACATACGTAACGCCCATAGCGCGGCGCGGAACAGGTCGCTCGCCAGCATCACGCGGTGTCACGATTGTCGCGAGCACATAGAACCCAGCGCCCCAATTGGGATCGGTTTCGATTGTGATTTCCTTGTCGTCTCCATCGACTTTTACGCGGCGCACCTGATGGACCCGGTCCGTGGCTACGGCGATGATGGCCTCGCCCTCATAAGGCGGGTTGAGCACAAGCCGCGCACGGGCGCCGGGCGCAAGTTTTTCATTCTGAAGCGTCAACGCCGCCTGGTCCGGCGATTGCGCGCCGGCGGCATAGGACCGCCAGCCCACATAGAATTTTATGTCGCTCTTTTCTTTGCCGCCGGCGCGGGTCGCTGTCAGCCGATAGGATCCCTGATCAAGGCGTTGTGAAACGAGCTTCGCCAATTCATCGCGACCCGTCTTGCCGCGGCCTTCGAGTACGACAATATCGCGCCATTGCCGACGCCACTTCCATTGCCCGCCATCGCGGTACCAGTCGAACCAGTAGTCCTGTTGGTAGAGTTTCCATTCTATGTCGCCGTCGGCAACCTCGCCCTCCCAGTCGATGAGTACGGCGTCGATTTCGACCGTGTCATCGACGCCGAAGCTGTAACGACCGTCGGGCAGTTTCAGTCCGACATAGAAATCATCCGGGCGCACCGGAATCCGCGCGGACTCGCGTACGACGCGCCCGCCGGGTTCGACAACGCCGACGACAACATCCGCGCGCATGGGCGCGCCATATCCCTTTTCCGCATCGTTAGCGTTTAGCGCGATCGCCGCCTTGCCGTCAGCGTCCGTCGTCGTGTTGGGCAGTTTAATGAAACGCTCCGTGAATCGCTTGTCGGTCGGTCCAAAGCGATAGCTGGAGAAATCAGGGAACGGATTCGGATCAAGACGCAGGCGCGCCTCCGCTTCGACCGGCAAAGCGCTCGCCGGCGCGCCGTATAGATAACGGCTTTCAATCGAGACGGATCGCGTTTCGCCTGGGCGGATGGGCGTCTTCTCATCCATTTCAATAGCGACTTCGAGGCGTTGCGGCACGAAATCTTCCACCGAGAATTGCTCATAGGCGACATTCGCCTTCTCGCCGTCCGCATTTACGACAACACTCCAGCGGCCGCGGGGCGCGGAATCGGGAACTGCGTAGTCAAAAGAAAAGCCGCCGATTTCCAACTCTTCCACGCGGCGCGTTTCAGCGACCGTATTGTTTGGGCGGTACACGGTGACCGTCAGCGGTCGCGACTCGATCGCGCGTCCGGCGTTGTCGCGCAGCATGCCGGCAACATGAACCGTCTCGCCGGGCCGGTAGATGCCGCGATCAAACCACATAAAACCGTCGATGCGCGGCGGCGCGGCGCGCCCGGCGATGTCGCGGTCGGACAAATCAAGCGGCGCGCGGGTCAGGTCCAGCGCCGCAAAGTCATCCTGCGGCCCATTGGCCATGATCATTTTCGGCGTCAGCGGGTAAGCGCCGTTGATCAGCGCCCGGTCGAAACGCGCGCGCCCGTCAGCATTGGTGACCGCCGCTCCCAGAATGTCGTTGTTCACCGCAACCAGCGTCAGTTCGACGCCGGCGACGGGTTTCGCGGACGAAATAGAACGAACGAAGATATCGACCGCGTCAGCGGCTGAAAAACTCGTCAGCGCCATGTCGGTGAACAGGATCCAACGCCACGCAGTCGCCGCGCGGCGCTCATCAGCGCCGGCGGACTTGTCGGTGACGCGCACGAAGTAAGCGCCCGGTTTCAACGTCTCAAGCGCCGCGCCGAGGCCAAATACCGTCGACGCCGTTTCGTTGCGCTCGCCCGGCGTCTCAAGCTCGCCTTCAAAAACTTTTACGCCGACGTCCTCGCCGCTATTTTGTTCCCATACATAGGAATACTGGTTCTCGCCCGACGCGTCTCCCTCAACGATATTCTTGCGGGCGAGCGAACGGTCGGAGACCCGCCACACTTCGATATCGATCTTGTCCACATTGACGGTCTCGATCCCAATCCCGTCGGCTTCAAGTCGCGGCAGGATTACGCCGTCGCCGGCGAAACCGACGTAAGCCGGCTTGTCCCCAAACGCTACAGCTACGCGCTCGGCGCGCGTCAACGTTTCGCCGTCTTTGGCCGGCAGGCCGGCGCGCAATGTCGCCGAGTAGTCCCTATCGAATTCGAGGCCCGTGAGGCAAAGCGACGATCCGTCGACCGTCAGCGCCCCTTTGACGTCAGGGTCGAGCCGGACAAAATCGCCGTAATTGGTGTCTCCGCTCCCGTCGAGATCAGCAGTGAACTGAAAACACGCCTTCGGCAAATCTTCACCGGTATCGAGAAATACGCGTTTGAAGGCGAAGCCGTCGTAGATTTCAGCTTCCGGTCTCTCGGCATCTGCCCCGCGCAGACGACTGAACGCATGACCAGGCTTGCCCTCCTGGCCGCGCGGCGTCGAAACGATGACGTCCTGGCTGTTCGGTTCGATCGTCGATCCGGAATCCGGCGTTATCGTCCGGCCAAATAAAAGCCCCAACGCAAACGCAACGACGACGGCCCCGGTCAAGATGATGATATTGCGCCGATCCATGCGCGTCTCCTCCCTTGCGCCAAGGCAGTGATCGCCGGCGCGTTCGGTCTCTCTTGCGCGCAATTATGGCTGTTCGGCAGCGCTCGCGAAACAATTCTGGGGAATTTTCAGGAATTTTAGGCGGCAGGCGCCCGCCGGCTTTTGACGCGCCGGCAAATTGGCTAAGGTGCGCGCTGCTAGCCGTCCCCGTAGCTCAGCAGGATAGAGCATCAGATTCCTAATCTGAGGGTCAGAGGTTCGAATCCTCTCGGGGACGCCATTGATAATGCGGATTTGGGTTGATCTAAAGATGAGAATCCCTAGATCAAGAATTCGCGCTTCGGCGTTTCGTCTCGCCCACGGACGGGCTTTCGTTTTGCTCACGGACGAGCTACTGCGCATGGCCTGCGGAAAGGCTCCTAGGTTTCAAATTCGATTTAACTGCTAAGACGTCTTGGCTCCGAAATAGGAGCTTGCGTCATGCTTACCCTGACGCTGAAACTGCGCATGACGGTCTCAGTGAGGCTAATCGTGCTGCTGATGTTGCTCGCTCTTTAAGCGAGTTTGGGGTCGTCGAAAGGCGACCCCAACATTTTTTTGAAATTAACTTTGTATTTGTGGTTAACGATTGTGAAAAGGCTTGAACAGTCCGCACACTCTGCATATTTGCAAACTACGGAATAGCGGTGGCTTGCCGGAGCCTTTGAAAACGCAAACCAAAATATCCGGCGGCTGGCCTAACGTGAGATGATGACCGCTACTATAAGGGTTGCCTCGCAAGTGGATGGAGGAGCCTATGAAGGCGACTTTTATCCTCGAAGCCAGTGGACATCGCGGCGAGATATGCCGAATTGAGTTTCCAGTTGGGCTTTTTGCCCTTGTCTGGCTCGCGAGGCACTTCGGACCGTAAGGTTCACAAAGGGGTCGTCGAAAGGCGGCCCCCAATATTCTAATTCTTTATCAGCAAATTTATTTTAGCCCACGTGTACTCGAGCTCGTTATCGAGCTCAGTTAATTGCGTCGAACATGATTCAATTATGTCCGCTCGGGTGAGACCTTTCCCTAAAAACTTTTCGGACAGTACTTTATGGTCGTACAGTTCTTTTAGACGCATGGTACTTTCATGCACCGAAACAATGGCCTCATCACGAGAAACGCCCAATTTTTGCATACTCAAAATCGACTCTTCGCGCGCTGATTGAAAATAACTGTCTCCAAGCCAAGGCACACATGTCCAACTAATAATGGTTTTCTTACCCTGCAATTCCCCGATTACGCCACCCAACTCAATAAACTCTTGATCGTTATCTTGAGCGTTTGCCGGCACAATTGATATCGCTAATATCGAAGCAAGAATAAAACGCCACATGGTTGTTCGCGCCTTTCGGATTAAGTTAGCAACTGCTTAACGGCGAAGTCTAAATATTCCCTGTCAAACTACTTACGAATTGGCTTTTATCTTTTCATATTCACGCTGGCTGGGCGTGAGTGTTGATTGAACCGTCTTTTCGATCATCGCCGGCTGAGTGTGATACTTCTTCAAAAACTCATTGATTAGCTCATTCTTGTCGACGCCATGCGGCCATCCTTTGGGCGCGTTGACGAGATCTAAGTCGCGCGTCAGGTAGCACTGCGAGTTTGGCCTGTGCTTTTTCCATGCGCGGTATCAGCACACATTTTCGACGAATGGCTCCTTGCGTAGCGCTGTGTCTATGACGCCTTGATGATACGCGAGCTTTGCATTGTTCTCCTAAATCTGAGGGCCAGAGGTTCGAATCCTCTCGGGGACATCAGTCCCTTACCAAACTGCGAACCGGTCCAGAAGCGGCGGTAAGATATATCAGCGGCTCGCCGACGATGGCTTCCGCGAGCGCATCCTTTGGCCCTTAATTTTACGAACAAAATACAGTATTTTATGGCCGGCCGATGATACACATCGACCGGCCGCAGCATACGAGAAGAGACAAGGCGTATGCTGAACTGTGGCGCGATTAAAAGTTGAAACGCGCCCGAAGGAACCCGCCGTGGGCGGTGTAGTTTGACGCCGCTTCACCGTCATACTCGACGCTGATGGCGACGCCTTGAGCGTTGCTCACCTCAAGGCCGGCGCCAAATTCCGCACGCGACTGGCCGGGTTCGGTCGACCGCAACGTGAAGGGCGTCGGGGCGCCGACGAAAGACGCGCTCAGAACACGCTCGTCGCCGATGGCGTCATATACATACGCCGCGCGAACCAACGGGCGCGCACTCCATTCGCCGGCTTCGTATGTGCTGGAGGCTTCAAATCCGGCCTTGAGATCGAGGAAGCTGACGTCGTCTGCGTTGACCGCCAGGTTCAGGCCGCCGGTTTCTGTAAAGGCGTCCTGAGAGAGGTTCGCATATTGCACGCCCAGGACCGGCGCAAATTTCAACGGCCCTTCAATGAGATCAAACCCGACATTGCCTTCAGCGTTAAAGCCGTTGACGTCGTAGTCGCCGGCAACCGGCCCGACAATGCTCGCGCGGCTGGCGTCAACATTGCTGAACGTGTAGCCGACTTGGCCGTTTGCGAACCACTGGCCCTGCTGAAGGCCGGCGTAACCGGAGACTCGGAAGGTATCGATATCTGCCGTTTCTCCGCCGACGCCGTCTTCGTCGATGTCGATATTGGCGTAGTTGAAAGCGACGCCGCCGACGATGTTTTCACCTAAGCGCCGATCAACGCCGACTGCGAAGCCGTAAGACTCAGCATCATAGCCCGTGACGCTGAGGCTGTCTGCGTCGCGGTTTGCGTCGCGATAGAGGAACTGCCCCCAAAGGCCGGTCCCCTCACCCTGAAGACGGCGCTCAAGGAGCGAATTGGCGAGGCTTTGCGTCTCGTAGATTTCCCGCGTGACGCCTTCATTGATTGAAGGCAGAAGCGATAATGCGTTGCCTTCAAACGCCGCCAGATCGACAGAGTCATTAAGCGCGTTGGCGACGCCAGCATCGAGCTGACCCGATGCAAAGGCGCCAGTCAGCGCGCCGCCAAAGGCGGAGATGTTTGCATCGCCCGACACCGCCGAGAGATCAACGGCAGTTGGCGTAACGGCGATTGAACCGAGCGCGACGGTGTAGTCGATGAGGAAGTCGTTATCGTCCACGTTGACGACAACGCCATTGTCCGTGAATGCGCCGGTTTCGGAGAGAACCGTGATCGGTGCGCCCACCGCAAGGCCGGAAATGTCGTCAGGCGTCGCGATGTTAACGAAGCTGCCGGCGCCGAGTGTCGTATCGCCGTCGACATTGAGACTATCCAAGCCAAGCTCGAACGCAAGCGTTCCGTTTGAGATGAGATCTCCTTCGAGCGTGCGCGCGCCGGAGACCGCAAAAGTTGCGCCGGCGTCAACCGTTGTATCGACGCCGCCAAGAATGTCTCCGGCGACAATCGAGGACCCGCTTGCGAATGTAAGCGTGTCGGCGAAAGACGAACCGATAAAGTCGGCATTCAAGGAACCGCCGGCTTGCGTGAAGGCGACGCCGCCGAGCGCGGCGGATGCGTCAAATGACGTTAAGCCGGTGAGGTTTCCGCCATTGGTGAGCGTTCCTGTATAGTCGACGTTCTCGATCAGGATCGCCGCCGCGGTCTCTGACGTAATGTCGCCCGTATTGGCGATATCGCCGGAAACGATGACGCCATTGACGCTGGAGAAGAGCCGAAGACCGGCGGCGTCGCCTGACGGGAGCGCATCGCCGCGGCCGGTGATGGTTCCAGCGTTCGACACCGAGATCGTGCGCGCGTCGCCGTCGGTGGCGCCGAGCTGCAGCGAAACGCCGGAGCCGTTGTTGTCTGCGCCCGCATCGACCACGCCGCCAGTTAAGTTGTTGAACGTGAAGTTGTTCGCCGTACCGTCGGAATAGACGGTTCCGTTGCGCTGATCGCCGGTTCCGAGGATCGAGCCCGCATTGTTCACGACGAGGCCAAGCCCGTCGATGTTGAGGGCGCGGCTGCCCGACGATATCACGCCGCCGGCGAGGTTGTTGACAACGCCGCCAGTGTGATCACCGCCGCCTGCCGGCGTCGGGTTGCCAAAGTAGAGGCCGTTCTGAACGCCTGAAATAACGCCGGAGTTGTCGAGGGTCCCCTGAAAGGAAACGCCGTTGACGAAACGAACGCCCGATACCGTACCGTTGGCGCCTTCGGACGTGATGTCGCCCGAATTCGTGATCGTGCCGGTGAACAGACCCGTTGTCGTGCCGTCGAGGGCGCCGCCGACTCGGGTGCGTTCAAACCGCAATCCGTCGCCGGCGATAGCAAGACCGGCGCCCGCGTCGCCACGGCCGAAAATGTCGCCGGCGTTGACGATGTCGAACGCATTGCCGGTCTCTGACAACTCGACGGAGAAACCAGCGCCTTCAAGGCCGGCGCCGGCGTCAATCGTCCCGTCCGCAAGGTTGTTCAAGGTGAAGCCTTGCGCCGTGCTGTCAGCGTAAACCGTACCGTTACGCTGATTGCCTGTTCCGAGGATGGAGCCTGAGTTGTTGATGGTCAGGCCGAGGCCGTCGATGTTGAAGGCGCGACTGCCGGACGAAATGGTCCCAAAGTTATCGACGACGCCGCCAGTGTGGTCGCCGCCGCCAGCCGGCGTCGGGTTGCCGAAATAGACGCCGTTTTGAACACCGGAGATCACGCCGCCGGCTTCATTGGTCAGCGTTCCCTGGAAGGAAACGCCGTTGACGGCGCGAAAGCCCGCGACCGTGCCGTTCGCGCCTTCGGATGTAATGTTGCCGGAGTTCGTGATCGAACCGGTGAAGAGACCGGTGGTTGAACCGTCCAGCAAACCGCCGACGCGGGTGCGCTCCAACCGAATGCCGTCGCCGGCTGTCGCAAGACCCGCGCCGGCGTCGCCGCGGCCGAAGATATCTCCGGCGTTGACGATGTCGAAGGCATTGCCCGTATCGGCCAGTTCCACTGAGAAGCCTGCGCCTTCAAGCCCGGCGCCGGCGTCGATGACGCCGCCGGCAAGGTTGTTTAGCGTGAAACCTTGAGCGGTTGAGTCCGCATAGACGGTTCCGTTGCGCTGATTGCTCGTGCCGAGAATTGAACCGGAATTGTTGATGGTGAGGCCGAGGCCGTCGATATTGAAGGCGCGGCTATTTGACGAGATCGTTCCGGCGTTATTGACAACGCCGCCAGTGTGATCAGCCTCGCCGAAATAAACGCCGTTGTTGACGCCGGAAATAATCCCGCTCGCTTGGTTGTCGAGCGTACCTTGAAATCCGATGTTGTTGCTGAAGCGGACGCCTGCAACGGGGCCGACTGCGCTTTCTGATGCAATCGTTCCGGTGTTCGTGATGTCGCCAACGAATGTATATGACGGCGCCAGGCCCGGACCGAAGAACCGGACGCCGTCGCCGGCCGTGTTATCAGGCGCCCCGACCTGACCGCGTCCCTGGATCAAACCGTCGTTAGTGATCGAACCGGTGATCGGCGCGCCGCCGCCGCCGAGCTCGAGAGAAACGCCCGCGCCGTTGTTGCCGACGCCTGCGTCGATAACAGATGCAGCGCCGATATTATTGATCGTGAAGTTGTTTGCAGTCCGGTTCGTATAGACTGTTCCATTGCGCTGATCGCCAATGCCGCGAATAACGCCCTCATTGTTCAAGGTCGCGTTGTCGCCTTGAATATCGATAACGCGGGATTCAGCTTCGAGAACGCCGGTTAAGGCGTTGTTGATAACACCGTTATCGGCATTTTCGTTGATTTGAACCGTGTTCGTAACGCCAAGCGTGCGCAATGTTCCGGCATTGTTGAGCGTCACATCGTTGTTGTCGAAGATCACAACCGGAGCGCCGTTGACTTCGCTGGTGACGCCGGCGGCGGCGGAAATCGTTTCACCGTCAGCCTGACTTGTGACTGTGACATTGTCGCCGTCGTTGATGACGGTCTGCGCATGAGCGAGGCCGCCCGCTCCTGCGGCGCAAATCAACGCCAGCGAAGAAGCTGACGCTCGCATCCGGCGACCACGCGCCATGAGTTCGTTCGGATTTTTCGGGTTTGGAAGTTGGTTCGACGGCATAGGTCACACCCTTTGTTAAGCAAAAAGCTTGGTTCACTAGAAATGCAGACCGCCGTGTCGGACGTCTGCGTTCGCGAGGGTTCGTTACGCCGAGGGCGGAAGAGGGCTCCAATTCCTTTTGGAAATACGAACAATGTGCGCTCTGAATAACATAGCGTTTTCAATGCATTGCGCACCTTGCGGTCACGTCGAAGTGTGACAAGTCATGATTTCCGTGATGAGATTGTTTCTACCGCAACCAATATAAATTGCAGCGCGACCGCGCGGGCGCCCGATGCCATCATTGTAAGGAGCAATGACTTACGTATGTGAAGCTGATTGTATTCGGGCCGCTGCTTCAGCGCACGACGTTTGACGTCACAATATCTGCTGGAAAGGTCTTCACAACCGCGTCGACGATCGGCGGCATTAGCCCCTTTCGCGGACAGTTTGCGCGATAGGCGAAACCGATGCGCCGCTTAAATCGATCAGATGCGATTTTTATGTAACTCAGCCCCAACGACCGTTTTGAAATCTCGGCCACCGCCAGCGCAGGAAGGAACGTGCAGCCAAGACCATGCACGATATACTGACAAATTGTTTCCATACTCGTTGCGCTTAGGCTCGAAGGAATAGCCGCCCCCACAGCGTCATTGTTGCAAAGCGACAGAGCTTGGTCGCGCAGACAATGCCCCTTGTCGAGCAGGATAATTTCAGAAAACGGAAGGTCGTCCTCCGCAATCTCATTGTGATTGGCCAACTTGTGGTTCTTCGGCGTTACCAGAAAAAAGTTCTCATCAAACAGTGGAACAGTTTCGACACCCTCCTTCTCAACCGGAAGCGCAAGCATCGCGAGATCAATATCGCGCGCAACAAGCTGTTCCAAAAGGTCATCTGAATACGCTTCGCTGAAGACGATGTTCACCCCATCGCATTCGCGACGAAGCGAATCGCAAAGCAAAGGTACGACATAGGGAGCGAGCGTCGGAAAAACCCCGAGCCTCAACGGCAAAGAGAGGGGGTCTTGGAAAGCGCGCACGACGTCGGACATCTCCTGCATGTTTGAGAGGAGAGTTTCCGCTGATTGCAGGATTCTCTCACCGGAATCCGTCATTTCAATCGACGCCTTCCGACGGTCGAAGACAATGACGCCAAGACGTTCCTCAATGCGTTTGATCTGATTCGAAAGCGCTGGTTGGGTGACGCAGCATTCTCGCGCCGCTCTGCTGATGCTTCGGTTTTTCTTGACCGACACCAGATATTCAAGATCCCGTTGATTGATAAGCATGGACCTGCCCTTGTTTGATCCATCCGCTAGTAGCGTCGCCAACAGTCAATCCTCAACTAATGAACAAAACCGCCAGAAAGCCCAAGCAAGCTGGCAGTCGCGTGCCTATGCCCTCAAGACGCAATTTTGCAAAGGGCCGAGCTAATCACATCGCCCTGTCCCACTAAAATGTGATTGCGCGTGATGGCGGAGCTTACTTGTATGACGAAAGTGAACATTCGCTTCATCCTAAAAACCCGCTTTTGTTAAAGAGATGAGCAAACTATGCAAACGACTTCTTTCCGGGTTTGCGCGCGGTACGGGCATTGCTTTTGGAGCATAAACGCCAGTGTCGGTAAGGTTTAAAAAAGACGGCTACGCAGATGACTAACGCCAATCGTAGATTCCTATTCTTGGCCCGCCTCATCCCGCTGATTTCGCATAAAGCGCTCGCGCACTTCTTCCCGGCGGTCCTTGAGACGCTGCAATTGTTCAGACGTGAGATGCGGCTCAAGATCATTTTGAAGCCCTTCGACTATCAAAAACAACTCCAAGCGAGAGAGTTCGATCAAATCCTCAATGTCGTCGCCCGCATCGGAGATCAAAGGTTCGATTGCCGCCCGCTGCTCTTCTGTCAGAGGTTCCAGTACATCGGTGAATTGAACAACAAAACCTTCGCTGCTCGTGAAAGAACGAACCTTCTCAAGACGCTGGCGCACTACTGCGCCAGTTATTGTCGCGCCCGCAAGCACGCCGACCAACAATGTAGCCAAAAGAATTGTCAACGACTTCCTTAGGGCTCTGCCGCGTTCGCTCATACCTACTCCCAAATCAACATGGCTAATTCCGTAGGCTCTTCGCTTGGCAGGCCAAAGACCGCATCAACGATCGGAACGCCCGCCGAGGCAGCAGATACATTTGCAACCATTGCGATACTAGCAGCGGCCAAGGCCGGGGCCGTAACGCGCGGGAACAACCGCGACAACAAATCAGTTACTTCAAATGACAATAAGACGCCCGATTGTCCCGCCTCCTCTTTGATCCGGCGCATCACGCGCGCTTCAAAGAACGGCTTGAAGGAGGTCGCCTTCGCACCCCCTAACCTGGCGCTTAGCACTGCTTCCGTTTCGACGTCGTCCATGACGCGGTTTTCAAAACCGCTAGCAAATTCCGTCGCCCCTGAAGTACGGAGAAGATTATGCAATACCGCATCTCCCGCTATTTGAGACTTTAGTGACGGGTTTTGAGCGATATACTCATCCAACTCCGCCCGTTCCTCATTATTGAGCGCGCCATCCAAAGACTTCTCAATAAGCTGCTCTATGCGTAGGTTAGGCATCGGAGAGCTCCTTATGCACTATCTCGGCGAGACGCTTTTTCGCTCGCGAAAGACGCGACAGCACCGTGCCCGGTGCAATGTTCAAAATCGCCGCGACTTCATCGACGCTGTGGCCCTGCATCAATCGAAGTACTGCGACGGACCGAAACTCTGGCTTCAATCCTGAAAGCGCATATTGGACCAATTGGCGGTTTTCATAATCCTGGCCGTGGTCATCATCTGAAGGAATTTGTTCTTCCCAAGATGCTTCCTCATCCGTCGAGGGCGTGAAGAAGCGTTTGAGGTTCCGCTGACGCCGCCGCAGCGCATCCAGCGCTGTATTCATGGCGATCCGCGTCAGATAGGTTTTCAACTCCGCTTCTCCTTTAAACCGATCCAGCGACCGGTAGAGCTTTATCATGGTCTCCTGGCCGACTTCGTCGGCCTCGTCGCCGGGCCCGAGCATACCAATTACCGTAGCCGCCACAGCGCTTTCATAGCGCCTTACAATTATACCAAATGCAGCCGTGTCTCCGCCCGTAACCGCGGCGATCAGCTCTGCATCAGAGGCTTCGTCAATCGTTCGCATGACTTAGACGATCCATTTCACGCTGACATTCCCGGCGTTGGTCAAGAATCGCGCTTTCGCAGCAACGTACCATATCGCGATCACGCCGCGACGCGTAAGCGATTAAAATCACTCGCTTCTTCATAGGGGACGCCCCGCCGGGGGCGCGGCGGGGCGATGTTGATGCAGGGAGGCTTGGGAAGGGCATGCATCAACAGGGGTGACAGAAAGCCTTTTAGTCCTTGTCGATTGTTCTGGAATATACGGCGATCTCTTCGCCATTGGCGTTCGTTACGACCGTGGTGCGGTTCGCACTATCGTCGCTATTGGTAAGAACCGTGGACTTCGTTCCAACCGTCTCGCCAGCTGCGTTGATGACCACTTTATCGATTGAGCCGCCATTGTCGGTTCGTTGACCTTCAACATTTAGCGCGCCGCCGCGGCCAGTGCTGGTTTCAAACTCGCGGGATCGGACATAGCCGTCTTCCGTGCGGCTTGCCGTCGCCGTTAGGTCAGCGCTTTCGCCATTTCGATATGTAGCGCCACGCGTTCGGATCACTGCGCTGTCAGCAACTTCAGCGCTTGCCGATCGCGAAGCCGTGCGCCCCTGGAAATCGGTGTAGGTCTTTGACGCCTCATATCCATTCTCGGTGCGCTCATATTGGCGAACTTCGGTAGCTGTGGCGCCATTGGCTCCTGTGTAGGTTCGGGTACGCAGACCCGTTCCCGCATCCACATTGTAGTTGCGGTCGATCGTTTTCACCGCCTGGCCGCGGCGGGTCTGATAGGTCGTCGAGCCGCGGACTGTTCCGGCGCTGCGATCAGCGACGCGCTCAACGGACACGCGGTTTGGACGGGCGTCTGCCGAAATGGTTGTCGCGGAAAGCGTCAACATTGCGAGAGCAGAAACGGCAAGGACGTTCTTGAAGGTCATGAGGTGCTCCTGTTTCTTATTTCTTTTCGTCTCGTTGTGCCCCTTAGACGCCTTGTTCGCGCAAAACATTCCCGAAAAAGCCGAACTATTTCTCTATTAATAACAACACTTTACGGGCTATGACCGCGGGGTGGTCGCCGGCTTCTGCATTAAGTTCGATGTCGGGCGACACCCCGCCAACACTATTTGACCCGTCCTGTCGCAAGATTACGCAGTCAGGGAGCGTCACCGAGACACCGGTGCGAGGCAAAACAATCGGCGAGTCGTAATCTACGAATCCGCAGCCCGCTCCCATCGTTTGTTCGCCCACGACAAACGCACTGCCGCTGTCCTGGAGGTACCCGGTGAATAGCTCCGCCGCAGAAACGCTGTTCCGATCAACAAGTACGGCGAGTTCGCCGTTCCAAATGGGGCCTTCATTTTCTAGCTGCGCCTGTGCGCTCCCTGTGAAATGCACATTTGCGACTTGCGGGGAAGCGACAACGCCCTCAGAAAAGTCAATTGGTGGAAAGGCGACTTGTCCGCACTCTTTGAACTCTTGTACCGACCAATCGCGCTGCTCGCGCCAAACCCAATCGAGTTTGCAATTCTGCTTTGAGACCGCTTCTGAGTAATGTTGTAGCAACGTTGACAACGACTGACGCGCCGCAACCCGCTTATCTGCATCAGCTTTGCTGTCCACAAGCGCTGTCAGGTCTTCAATCTGGTCAGCTAAGTATCGATCGAAGCGCCCATCAGACACGATTCCGATTTCTGGTTGCGGCAATAGGTTATTACTCATCGCTGTAGCCAGATCGAACGCCCAACTTTCTCCGCCGGCGTTATCGGCGACATCTACTAACAGTAAGTCAGCGCCAAATTTTGCGGCTCGGTTAAGGTCACGCGCCAGTACCGTAATACCATGCGACACGACCAACTCGCGCAGCGTTCGCGAGCAGGTCAGCCCGCAATGGCGAGGCCACTGTGGCTCGCCTATAGGAATGGATGCTTCAATGACTTTCGCTTCGCAGGCGGCGACAAAATTCTCTGACAAAAATGTGCCTACTCTCGCGACCGCGATTTTTCCTCCGCCCGGCCTCGTCACAACACCGACACGGAAGGTCGACTCGCGTCGGTCGCTGATGAGTTCGAATTCGCCTGCTTTCTCAAATGGCAGAGAGTATGAAATGCCTTCACGATGGGAATATCCAAGTGAAGCGCAGGCGGAACGCGCGTTCGTGAAGAATTCGCGAGAGTCGGATGGCGGCGGCGGCGCGAATGACAATGGAAATGGCGCAATATCGATGTGGCCATCCTGAATATCCAGCAAGAAATCTTCGATTGCGTAATACGCTTCTCTCGCTGACCGGGCATTCTCCAGTGCGCGTTCCGCTCTTTCAGCGATAAGAGGAATATCAACGTCGCTATCTTTGGAGGCCTTCCAAAGGAGGTTTGGATAACTTACCTCCAGTTGTGTTTTCAAAGTCTCAAAATCTTTGAGCCAGTCTTCGCGATCAAAAGTTGAATCGGCGCCATATTGCGAAATCGGTTGTGCGCTAGAATGCCCCGGCGCGGAAACGCAAGCCTCAACAATTAGCGCGCATAAAGTTGCGATTAGCCTTAGCTTCTTTCTCCCGCTCATCATGTTTTTCACCGACAAAGAATTCAATTTTGAAAACAGTGTTTGCTGTGTCCGTTTGATCCTTTGACGATGCGAAACAAGATATCCTTCCTATAAAAACGACACGCTGCTTAAAAAGCAGCGTGTCGTATGCAGCTAATTCCACGAGGAATGTTAAGGACAGAAATACACCGAGACCCGTATCTGCCTGTAGTTGATTTTTGTTTTATCGCGTCTCGATTTGCATGGGCGATTTATAAGATTGAGGCTCCGGCTTCCAGCCAGGCGGCCCAAATGTGAACATAAAGGCGTCGCCGAAACTCCGTGCCTTAAAGACATCTCGTGCGATGCGGAACCACTCAAAGAAGCCGATAACAAAAGGGTTCTTAGATTCCATCGGCTCAACGATGCCATAGACTACAGGATTGTCCTTGGTTTCCTTCGCATAGGTGCCAAATAAGAGGTCGTAGATGATCAAAACCCCGCCATAGTTCTTGTCGAGATATTCCGCATTTGAGCCGTGATGCACGCGATGGTTTGACGGTGTGTTGAAGATGTACTCCAAAAAACCAAGGTGCGGCACGAGCTCTGTGTGAATCCAAATTTGATAAAACAGTCCGCCTGCTAACATCAAAAATATCGCCAGGGGGTGAATACCAAGCAAAGCCAGTGGTGCAAAAAACAAAACCGTTCCCGAGATCAGGCCAGTCCAACCTAACCGACCTGCGACCGACAGGTTCATATAGGGGGCGGTATGGTGAACGCCATGCGTGGCCCACAGCCAGCGAATTTCATGCGCCCATCGATGATGCCAATAATATGCAAGCTCAACAGCGAGGAATACAACGCCAAACTTCCACGCTGCGTCCAGCTCAAATGTAAACAGGCGTTGCTCATAGAACCAAAATAGAATCGCCGCGCCGACCCCAGCAGTCGCCATATCGACAACACGCTTGAACAAAGCAACACCAAAAGACGCTGCGGTATGGCCCCATTCATACTGCTTTTCGCGCACCATGATGAGGTAGGACGCCTCCAACAGGACAAAAAACCCCAGGAATAGTAGGAAGCCAAATTTAACGGTGGTGTCGCCGATTTCCATTTTACTCTCCGTTGTTCGCGTTATCTCGTTTCAGCACCCAATCACGCATGCGGGCGCGGGCTTCCTCCTGGATCTTCCGCCATTCCCTCATTTGTTCTTCGGTAAGGATTGCCGCGACTTGCTCATTGGTATTGTCACGCAGGACATTCATCTCTTTTCGGAGGCCGAGTTTCTGACGGAAACTCAAATCCGGCCTGTTTTCGCGAGAAAACCCGTATCGTTGGAGGACAGCGACGCGTTCCCTTACGCTTTCGGTGATGATTGGAGTGAGCGCCGTTTCTTGCTCATTAGAGAGCTGCAAGCGCTGTCGGGCTTCTTCGATTCGGTCTGCGAACGCTTGAATTTGCTCATCGGAGAGAGACTGTATTTCGACCAGCGCCATCTCTTCGGCGCGAAGCGGCGTGGTCGCGATAGCAATCAGCGAAAATGCCACCACTATGAATAATGCAGCACGAGAAAGTGCGTTCATTCTCATTACTCCTTTCAATCCCAAGCCGAATTAGGCTTTGCGGGTTTGACGAAGCAAATGAATGAAAGCTTCCCGACTAAGCGTTATTTTTTGAAAACTCCCGGCGCCTAGCACTTATCCTGCAGCGACCCGAAGGCCCCGACCCATGACATATATAAACATCAGCGAGTAAGAAACGCTCGACGCCCACAAGGCTGCGATAAAATTGCGTCTCTTAAGATCGCGTAGCCGGGAGACCTTAATGAGTTCCGCCGATATCTCATCAAGCCAATTGCAGTCGGCAAGTTCCGATTTGAACCGTTCGACGGTCATTTCTGTAGAGTTCGGCACATAAAAGGCGTGCCTTACGGATGTGCTCATCGACGTACGTGACGGATAAAGAACGCGCGCAAACATGATAATGGGGACAAAAACCAGGAGCCAAACAACCAGAAAACGGAACGGGCCAATCTGGATGACGGCTTCCTGGGCTGGGGCGGCGCGCGCGAAACTCTGGATAATGTCAAAGGCGAAGATGTAGCCGACGCCAACAATCTGCGCCTTTGTGTCATAGGAGCGAACGGTGTCCTGCGCTTCCTTCAGCGCCGCAAAAAGGCCTTGCGCTTTTTCCGGTTCCAGATTTTGAGCGTCTTGGGTTGTCATTGTCGCCTAACCGACTGTTTTTTCGAAGTTATAGAGAAACTCTCAAAAAAAGAGAAGCGCCGGGAATATGCGCCGCATCCGAGGCGTCTAAGGGGCAATCGAACGAAACAATGGCCATCACATCGCCGAGGCTCTGGAGACAGGAAATGAAATCACCAAGCATCATCGCTAGTCTTGCGCTTTGCGTAACTTTTATCACCGCACAAGCTGTGTCCGCCCAAACACCCGGCGCCGCGGGTCAAGTTTACGTCTTTCCTTCCAACGGACAGGACGCCGATCAACAACGCGAGGACCGAATGCAATGCTATTCGTGGGCCGCGAATCAATCAGGTTATGATCCTAATCTTGCCGCGCTCAGCGTCTACCTCGACAGCGTCACCCCGGCCGTCTCTGTAGAAGATGCTGAAGACACAAGACGTCCAGCAGTACGCTCCGCAGCGCGCGGCGCTCTGGCCGGAACAATTGTCGGCGCTATTTCCGGCGATGTAGGCGTCGGCGAAGGAGCGGCGTATGGCGCCGGTATTGGCGCCGTCGGCGGCGGACTTCGAAACCGTCGACAGACCCAACAAGCTGAAGCCGCGGCGGCAACCCAAGCGGACAATCTCGCCGAGCAAACCCGTCTTAGTCTTTCGAGCTTTGGCAAAGCGTACAAAATCTGTCTGGAAGGTCGCGGCTACGCAATAAGCTAATCGAACGCGCAATCAGACATAATCGTCCTACCCCCGATTCTCATGTCTCTATGAAAGGAAGAAATGAAATGATCAAACATGTTATATCCGCTCTTTTTATCTCAGCCGCGCTTGCCGCATCGCCAGCCTCCGCTCAACCCGAGAATGTTGATCGTGAAGCCGTCGCCGAGCAAATCCAGCAACGGGTATTGGAAACGAAAGAGCGTCTTCAAATCACGGAAGAACAAGCTCCTGTCGTCCAGGAAATTCTCAGAGAAAGCGCAGAGCGCCGGTTCGCTATTCTCGAAAAGTATGGCTTCGGCGATGGTGAACGACCGAGCTTGAGTTTTCGGGAGAAACGCAAGCTGCGCGGAGAAATCAACAACGTCAACCAGGACACGCTGGGTAGACTAAGCGAGGTTCTAACCGACGATCAGCTTCAAGAGTATAAGAAAATTCAAGAAGAACGCCGTGCTGAAATGCGCGAGAGATTGCAGTCGCGGTAACAGCCAAGCGATTTCATTATCGGGGGCTGGGGCTCGTCGATAATGCAAAGATCCCGTCGTCGCTTCACCGCGGCGGCGGGCTTTCTTCAAGCAGCATTAAGCCGAGCTTCCTTTTCTAATAGTAACGTTAGTAAATTACCTTTATCTCCAGCTCGTATTTCTATCGCTTGCAGTACGCCATTCCAATGATAGAGCGCAGATAAATCAACCCTCGAACTGCCGTGACCGTCCGGAATCGCGGCGCTTATTTGTCATTTATGAATTCCGCCACAAGTTTCGAGATTTCTTCAGGCGCATCTTCAGGGCTGTAATGACCTGCATTGGGCAGTCGATGAACGTTTGCGTCGGGGAAGAGCTGGGTGAACAGCGGTATGAAGTGCTCGGCGTGAAGCGTGCGGTCCTGCTCTCCCCAGATTGCAAGCGCGGGTTTCTTCAGGATTGCCGCCTTCGCCGTTGGCGTCGGTTCCTCGAATATGTGCGCGCCGGTCGCATACCCCTTCGCCCAACCGATACCGCCAGCCGCATGAGCCGGCGTTGGGAACGGCGAACGATACGCCCTGATCCAGATATCGGTGACAATTTCGTTGCGTACGAATCCGTTCAATTTCAGTGTCGAGAGGATGTTATAGTCGAGGTGACCTAACACTTCTTCGAGCACGCCTCTTTCCTCTGCCCGCAGAATCCATTGAAACCACGGCGAGACGCCAACATTTGTTGTAACACGTTCGGTGAGGTCGGATTGGCCAAACGGCGTCGGACCATTTACCGATACGATGCGCTTGATCCGGTCTGGATGACGAGCCGCGAGGCCCATGCCTACCGGGCCGCCGAAGTCATGCATGACGAGCGTGATGTTATTGAGATCCAACGAGAGGACGAACGCCTCCAGATTGTCGATATGATCCTGTAGCCAATAGGTTCGGTCCTGCGGCGCCGCACTCTTTCCGAACCCCATGTGGTCGGGCGCAATGACGCGTGCGTACTTGGACCAAGCGGAAATCTGCTGGCGAAAAAGATAACCCCATGTTGGCTCCCCATGGAGGAGTAGAAGCGTTTCCGAGCCCTTTCCTTCGTCGATGTAATGCATCTTGAAACCCGGCGCGTCTGTGTAACGGGCCTTATACGGCCAGGTGCCGTCAAACGTTTCGTCCGCGGCGACCGCGGGCGGCTGGTCCGCGGTCGTGAGATGCGGGGTCGTTTCTACGGGTTGGTTGAAGACCTTGTTGATGATCCGCCACCCCTGATCCGTTTTCAACAGATTCATGAAGTCCGTGTAGTCGACGCCGAGCCAGTCACGCAGCTCTATCCGAACATTGGCGGCCGTCCCAAAAACATCGACGCGCGCGATCGTCGCCCGCATGGTTTTCGCCGGGCCTAACGACGCAGTAAGGTCGTAGAGAGACTGGATCGGCCCCGACACCAGCTCGACTTCGCTACGATCGTCTGTATTCGGATAAAACCAGCCATAAATCGTGGCGTCGTCGTGAAACGCGCGTGACATCTCGATGGGATCGCCGCGTCGAGCGCCGTCAATATAGTGCTGCAATATTGCTCGAATTTCGCCGTCGTCTTCGCTCTGTTTATGGGCGTCGCATGGCGCCGCGCCCGTTAGAAAACTAGCTGCGGCCGTCAACATAACAACCAGTGGTTTCATCGTTTGAACTCCGCTATCAACTAAGTCGCATCGCCGAAATATGCATTGATTGAGACGACAGTGGCGATGAACAAAGCGTCATCAATTGCGCGATAAGTCTATAAGCTCAACAACACGTGCCGCTTTCAGATTTTGGCATTTTAGAATTTCACAACGGCCTCAAATCGATGTGATTGCTTACGACATGCGCCATGCAGGATGATGAAAGTTTAGATTTAAAAAGAGTTCGGCCAAAAAGTGAGATAAGTTCAGTTCAACCACGCCAAACACGGCACAAATGGCCAGCGGGAGTGATCGAATGGATATCGAAAAAGAAATTGCGTTGTTGGCTTCCGCCGACGAACGGGCGATCTCGTATCTAAGAACAGTCAACGATCGCCGGACATTTCCATCGCCTGAAGCCCTTGGCGAGCTGCACGCGCTTGCCGAACCCCTCCCGCAAAATCCATCGGACCCTATGGACACATTGGCGCTGCTCGACACCTACGGAACGCCCGGCGCGGTCACGTCGAATGGCCCGAACTATTTCGGCTTCGTGATTGGGGCCGCTCTTCCTGCAGCCGCCGCGGCGGACCGGCTCGCCGCCGCTTGGGACCAATGCGCGTCATCTTATGTGAACTCGCCCGTCATGGCGATGATCGAACAAACCGCCGCATCATGGTTGTTGGAGATACTAGACTTGCCGCGCGACGCCCGCGTCGGTTTCGGCACCAGCGCCACAGCGTGTGGCCTTGCCTGTCTGGCGACGGCGCGCTCCGGACTGTTGGCGCGGGAAGGCTGGGACGTTGCGGCGCGCGGACTCGCCGGTTCGCCGGAAATCCGCGTGGTGGTTCCGTCGTCAGTGCATATCACCGTCAAAAAGGCGCTGAAGTTATTGGGCTTCGGTTTGGATAATCTGCTCTATGCGCCGGTTGACGAGCATGGCCGCGTCGCACCCGACCGATTGCCGCGGCTTGATGACCGAACAATCCTCTGCTTGCAGGCCGGAGAGGTAAATACTGGCGAGTTCGATTCTTTTACGGACTTAATCGCGCTGGCTAAGGCGCGGGGCAGTTGGGTGCACGTCGACGGAGCGTTCGGATTGTGGGCGCGTGCATCCAGCAGCAAGCGTTTCCTTACTGAGGGCGTTGAGCGCGCGGACAGCTGGACGGCGGATGGGCACAAATGGCTGAATACGCCTTACGATAGCGCCGTGGCGATCTGCCGGGACAAATCTCTTTTGGCGAGGACCATGAACGCCGACGCCGTTTATTCTCAAGGCGAAGACGACGCGCAAAAAAACCTTACCCTGGAGTTCTCGCGCAAAGCGCGCGGTCTTGGGTTCTGGGCCGCGCTCCGTTCCCTGGGGCGCGAGGGCGTTGCAGACCTTGTCGATCAATACTGCCGGCGGGCGAGCGAATTGTCCGACGGATGTCAACGTATCGGCATTCCTGTCCTGAACCGGGTTGTCCTCAATCAGGTTCTGTGCGCGTTCGACGACGAACAAAAAACACGCGCGTTTGTTGACGCTGTTCAGTCAAATGGAAAAGTCTGGTTTGGCCCGACGGTTTGGCAAGACAAAGCAGCCTTCAGACTAAGCGTCTCGTCATGGAGAACGGAAGCGCGCCATATCGATGCGTGCGTGAAAGAACTCGCCGCGCATATTTAAAGCCCTCAAAACGGCAATTCGCGACGAGTGCTAGACGATTACCCCCCGGGGCCACAATCTATGCAGCGCGCCGGAGGTTTGACACCCATTTCGAGCGCGTAGTTCAAATTACGCATCGCTGTACGCACGCCCTCCTCAATGACCGGATGATAAAACGGCCTCTCCAATATCTCGCTAACCGTAAGGTTGGACTGATAGGCCCAAGCCAATAGATGCGCCAAATGTTCGGCGCGCGGTCCGACCATCTCAGCGCCGAGGAACCGGCCAGTGTTGCGTTCGCCATAAACGCGGATAACGCCTTTGTTGACGAGCATAACGCGCGCGCGCCCCTGATCGCTCCAGTCTAACTCACCGATTTCGAAATCGACGCCAGACTCGCTAAGTTCGCGATAGGTTTCCCCGACCATCATGATTTGCGGATCAGTAAAAACAACGCTGATTGGCGCGCTTTTCTTGAAACGCCTGATTGCGGGATAATGCGCTGCATTATATCCGGCGATCAGGCCTTCATCGGCCGCTTCGTGTAACAGCGGAAATCGATTATTAACGTCGCCGGCGATAAAGATATGCGACTCGCCGCAACGGCCGTTGTAGAGATCATGATCAGGCACGCCTCGGTCGTCCAACTCCAGTGATGTGTTTTCCAGCGCCAATCCATCTACATTCGGCCGCCGGCCGGTGGCGCCGAGCGCATAGTCGAATTGAGCAGTCTTGGTCACGCCGCCGTCGACATAATCGACTTCAATGTGATCGCCCATATTGGCGCGGCGTGTTACCTCAGCATGAGGGAAAAACTCGAATTCTCCACAAAAAACCGCCGTCGCGGCATCAACTACCTTCGGATCAGATAGCGGCCCCACTAAATGATCGCGTCCGAACAGCGTCACGCGGACACCGAGCCGATGCAACGCCTGGCCGAGTTCGAGGCCAATGACGCCAGCCCCGAATACCGCAACCGATTGAGGTAAGTCGTCCCAGTAGAAGATATCATCGTTGATGATCAGTCGATCACCGAATTCCTTAAGCGGCGGAATGATATTCGGACGAGATCCGGTAGCAATAACGATACGATCTGCGGCGACTTCCAAGTCATCGCCGACGGTCAGTATGTGATCTGACTTAAATAACGCCTTTCCCATGGCGCGGTGATGTTCAGGCCAGCTTTTCACATCTTCAACGACAAAACCGACAAAGCGGTCGCGTTCGCGCCGAACGCGCCGCATGACGGCGGCGCCGTCGATCTCCGGCGTGTCGTAGTGAACGCCGAACTCGCTTGCGTGGGATCCACAATGCGCGGCCTCGGCTGCGGCGATTAGTAGTTTCGACGGCATGCAGCCGACGCGCGCGCATGTCGTACCGTATTCCCCGCTTTCGATAAGCAAAACCGACTCTGTCGTGCGCGCCGCTTCGCGATAAGCACGCATTCCCGCGCTGCCGGCGCCGATTATCGCAACATCAACACTTCTCTTTTCCATGAATGATCTCCTCCACCGCCTCGAAATGTCGCCTATCATTGGCCGAACTTGATGCAGATAGGTTGCGCTCAAAGATCAAGCACAACGCCGTAATCATCGCCGCACGTCTTGTCACCGGATACTGAACGCGGTGTCGAACAGCAAATCAACACTTCGTTTTCGCCGCAACTCCCCATCGGTTCCTCAACATACTCAACAGCGCCGCATTGAAGCCGCGTTACGCATGTGCCGCAAACGCCGGACCGACATGAAAACGCTGCGTCAATTCCCGCTGCCTCCGCCAACTCCAGCAGTGTGCCGTTCTCGGTCGACCATTCGACATCAACGTCGGATTTTGCGAAACAAACTTTGATAGGCCCTCTAGATGTTCCTTTCGAAGGCGCGTCATGGGATTGCCGGTCCGCCCTGAGAACAGCAGCAGGGCCAAAGGACTCATAATGGATCCTTGTTTCATCAACGCCGAGCCCTGTCAGCCCTTCATAGAAGGTCTGCATGAATGCGCCGGGGCCACATAAGTAAAACTCATAATCGTCAAATGGCAAAACTTGTTTCAGAACGTCGACGTCTATACGTCCTTCGAAATCATGAGTAACGCCAGGCGCGTCGTCGGCGGCGGGTCGGCTGTAGCAAACGAAAGACTTGAATGTTTCATGTTCGGCATCAAGTCGCCGGACATGGTCGGCGAATGCGTGCCCGCCGCCGTTACTGGCGCCGTGAATGAAAAAGGTCTTTCGAAAATTTCTCGTGCGCCGCCCTTCATGAATAATGAAATTCGCCATTGCGATCATCGGCGTTACGCCGACGCCGGCGGAAATCAAAACAACGGGCCGGTCGCTCGATTGATCGAGCACAAATTTCCCACGCGGCGCCATTGCCTCGATGCAGTCGCCGCGTTTCAAAACGTCATGTAAATAATTTGAAGCAGCGCCGGCGCCTTCACGCTTGATAGAGAGCCGGTAGCCGTCGCCATTCGATGCGTCCGAAACCGTATAGGTTCGCGTAATCGGCGCATCGACGCCAGGCAGATGTAACCGAATCGGCAAAAACTGACCGGGCTGGTACGGCGCGAGCGCTTTTCTGTCTGCGCGGCGGAGGTAGAACGACGTGATTGCGTCACTTTCGCGTTGTATATCGTATACTTCAAGCTGAACGTAGGTGTCGCGCTCTTTTTCCGCCGCAAGTGTTTCGATCGCCTGGTTCCAGCTCCCAGTGAGGTCAAGCATTGGCGAAAATTCTTCAAAATCAAATCTGAGCGGCAGACTCTCAGCGGCGCGAATAACTTTCTTGATGCGGCATCGGATTAGCCTTTCCGCGCCCTTAAATGCTGTCAGCAGCGGATCATCCCAGACAACTTCAGCTTCCCCCGTTATGTAAAGAACATCGCCGCTTCCAAAGTCAGGAAAAAGGAACCCCGCTTTCGGATTCATCAGAATATTACCGACCGTGTTGAAGTGGTTGTTGCCGGAGAAGTCAGGAAAAACGAATGTCCGTTCGTCTTCGACTTTAACAAAGCCCGGCTTGCCGCCCCGATGGGAGACATCTGCACCGTTAGACCATTCATTTGCGTCCCCGGCATAGGCTGTCGCGATGAACAACGTGTCCGACCCTTCGATGAGGGCGCGAGCTGCATCGCCAAGACAGTCGCCGAATTCGATCGGGGCGTGCGTAGTACTTATACCGCCTCGCGGCGCGAAGCTGACAGCGCGCGCTTGGATGTATTGTGGACAGTTCCCGAAGGTCTGGCCGATATCAACTGAGAAGCCATCATCGCTCAATGCGCTGACGCGACCGGTCATTCGATTGCGACGGCGCGTTTCGAGCTGTATTCCAAGGAGGCCAATGTCGACGCCCGGTTTCAAAATGTCGTTTAGAGGATCGCCCGGCAATGGCGCAGCGCCGATTGATAGCGTTTTATCATCCGGACTGCTTACAAAGCCCGCTCCGCCTGCAATGAGCGACGCCCACGGCATTCCATCCTTGTCGACCGCGCCGACCAGCACGAAGGGAAGTTCTTTGTAAAATTCACGGTGTTGATCGGGTAAATAGTCACGAACGACTCTTTGCGCAAACGCCTCAATTTTGTCGCGAACGCCAAGGCGCTTTTGCACGCGTTTTTCACCGGCGTGAAACGGCGAGCGAGTCTCTGTCATGACAGATCGACCTTTTTCGAAACGGCCTATTGCAAAACCGGGATCGTCTCAGCTCATGATGCTGGCGCGATGAACTCCATTCGAATGCCCCCGGGAATATAACACATCATATGGCGCGTCGCGCCGCCGCCCAGCGGCTCAGGCGGAAACTCCACATCGCAGCTATCGACTGTTTTCAATCTGTCATGAACCGCCTCAAGTGCGTCGCCGTCTTTTACGGTCATTGCGAGATGATGAAGGCCGATGACGTTTTTCCGATCGAACGGCACAGCGATATCTGGATTTTCCGCCTGCCACAGCGTGATCATGGTCTCGCCGTCACTCAAAAAAACCGCCGGATAATCCGGCACTTCACCAATTTGATCAAACCCTAAGGTTTCCACAAAAAACGCGCGCGTTTCCGCAAGGTCAGGGACGGTTAGTCCGATGTGATGAGCCCCCTTAGTAACGGCGTTTGACATTCTGACTCTCCTGATAACTCTACGACGGCCTTATTTTCGCGGGTAAGATTGCATCGACAGGCCGAAGAGAACGAATGGCCACAAGCTATCGCAGTCGCGCCCGATCCGTTTTCATATTCTGGAATTTCATTTTTTGACCGTACCCGCACGTGTATCGTCCGGGTAGGAAAATACTGTCGGGGTGAGAGTTGATAGGAGAGACGACAACTGCAATCATTTGTCTTCGTGGAGGCTGCGCCAGGGAACGAAACGGTCCGCACGATGAAGCAGGAAATGAACCTCGATGCGCCGCCGCGCGGCGAACTGCCCCGATGGGGCAAGCGTATCAAGTTTGATAATTTTCTGGTCGAGCTCGTGCCTTCCGGCAAACGCGACATCAATGTGCGCCTCGCCGATACGTTCGCCAGCATCAGCTTCGGCCCTGATGAAGGACAAAGTTCCCTCGCCGGTGATCGGTTACGTCGATTTGACCGGCGGCCTTATGAGTATGTTGTCACGCCTCCAAATTTCCCACTCCGTGGAAGATCAGATATGGCGCCCGAGGTCCTGGCGTTCGTTTTTTCGTTTGACACGCTGAAACCCGCCGTCGCCGCAGCGCTTCAGCTAAACGAGGACGCTCTCGAACCGCGTGTTATCATTGGCGATCCAAAGTCGTTCATAACTGAATTAGCGCAACGCATTCGCCGACACATGATCGTGCATGACGTCTCAACGGATTATTTGCACTCATTGTGCTTTCTGCTGCTCGTCGAAATGATGCGCTTGCCGCCGCAGCAACGAAAATCCGCGCGGTCCACAAAACTCAGTGATGACGTGTTGAAAATGATCTTAAATTATATCGACGCTAATCTGAACGAGGATCTGTCACTCGAAAACTTGGCTGGTCTATCTGGCGTTTTAACACATCAGTTTACGCGGGCCTTCAAAAACAAAGTCGGCGCGCCGCCCCATCACTACGTTCTAACGCGCCGCTTGGACGCAGCACGAAACCTGCTTGATGCAACAGAACACTCTATTGCCGACATTGCATACGAAACAGGATTCTCGTCGCAAAGCCATATGACGACCACATTCAAGCGAGAATTGGGTCGAACCCCGGCGCAATTTCGCAATGATACGACCGCTTGATCGCCATTTTTGAGGCGCGGCGCCGCGCTTAAGGATTTAGCGACTGAGCGAGTTCCCGCAAGGCGTACTTCCGAACCTTACCCGTCGCAGTCTTTGGTAGTTCCTGAAATACAAACATCGTCGGCACTTTCCGGCTCTCAAGGCTCAGACGACAAAACGCCGCCAGATCATCCGCAGTCACTGTGCCGCCTTCAACGCGGTCGATGAAGGCGCATGGCGCTTCAACCAGCTCTTTATCCGGTTTGGCGACGACGGCGACCTCCGACACGTCCTCATGCTGATAGAGCACATCTTCGATTTCTACGGATGAAATGTTCTCTCCTCCGGATATAATCATGTCTTTTGAGCGATCTTTGATTTCGATGGAACCGTCCCTGTGCCAGACCGCCATGTCGCCGGTGTGAAACCACCCGTCACGAAAAGCCTCGTCTGATGCCTCCTTATTATTGAAATAGCCAAGCATGATGGCATTACCGCGCAGCATGATTTCGCCGAGCGTTTCGCCGTCACGGGGAACCGGCTGCATCGATTCAGTATCAGCGACCATCAGTTCCTCAACGACCGGCGTCGGAACGCCCTGCCGCGACATCCGTTCAATTCGCTTACTTGGTTCAAGCTGCTCCCATTCAGGTGAGCGAAATGCAACCGTCGCCGGCCCATAACATTCAGACGATCCATACTGATGTGTTACTTCCAACCCAATTTCTTCGAGTTTTTTCAGAACGCTCGATGGCGGCGGCGCGCCGCCCGTAATACAATTGACGGAATGAGAAGCGTTCCACTCGCGAGAATAGGAGTCCCTGGCGAGGAGATTCAACACAAGCGGCGCCGCACAAAAATGCGTGACTTTATGACGATCGATTAGTTGGAGGATCTCGAACGCGTCAAACTCGCGCGCACACACATGCATCCCGCCTACCGCCGTCACGGACCAAATGAATGATAAACCGTTCGAATGAAAGAGCGGCCATGTCCATAGAAATACATTGTCATGGGTAAGACCAAAACTGAGCGCATTGGATAGCCCCGCGAGGTATGAGCCACGGTGACTATAGATCACACCCTTCGGCGCGCCCGTCGTCCCCGATGTATAGAGAATGGAGATCGGCTGTTTCTCGTCGGTAATATCGAACTGCTCAATTTCACCTGGCGCATTTTCGATAATACCGTCGTAGTCCGAAAATTCTTTCTCGGCCGGTAGGCCAGCCAACGGATCGTTGATGACGATGATCTTGAAGTTGTTTTTCGCGAGCCGCTTCGCCTCTCGCGCGAGGGCCAAGAACTCGCGATCACAAAACACAAGTTTCGAATCGCTGTGTTCAAGCGCGGCAGCGATCGTCAGCGCGTCCAGACGAATGTTTAAAGGAACGATCACCGCGCCTATCATCGGTACCGCGTAGTGCAGTTCAATCATTGGCGGCGTATTGAGCGCCAGAACGGCCACTTTGTCGCCCGCGGAAACCCCGAATCCCTTGAGAGCATGTGCAAGGCTATTCACGCGTAATGAGAGATCCTTGTAGGTAAGCGCCTGCTCGCCATAGACGATAGCTGTCCTATCGCCGAAAAACTTTGCACCGCGCTTCAGGAAATTAACCGGCGATAGCGCAGCGAAGTTGGCTCGTTGCTCATTAGCCATGACGAAATCCAATCCAACCGGTCTTACGAACGCCCGGCTCCGGCAGTAAACAAGAAAACTATCGGCGACAATACATGTCGGGTACGGCGAGCGACGCCGAACCCGGTGGGTAGGTTATTCGCGGCCGCCATCCTAGCTTCTTATAGCCGAACGAAGGGGACAGCTCCAGACGACGACGGCATTCGTTGAGGAAGCGCGTTACGTTACTCCAACGCGGAGCCCGTCCCTACTCATATGTGCATTGGGAGGCCCCTCGCTCGCGAAACCGCGGAATCACCGCCAGATGTCGCCTGGTTTCTCAATCGACGCATCCCGGACGTTACTCGCCATAGTCATATTGACCAGGCGGTTTTCTTTCTACTCTTCCCTTGGCCAGCGCCGAAATTTGAAATGCTCGTTCTTGAAAGAAGTCCGCATGCGAAATGCTTAGTTTTTTCATCACCGACACACTAAGTCCGCGCTTCGTGAATTACGTACTGCGCCGAAATCGAGAGGGAATGCGCATGTCCAGTGGTCCATCACAATATTCTGAGGCCGCGGCAGAAACAGAAATGCTGCACGCATCAGCGCCCTCACCTCTCTATTCACCCGACTGTTACGTCATTCTTCAGTCCCGCGGCGAGAAACCCGCCGCTGTGAAGTTAGTCAACGTCACGCGACAAAATACTAAACGCCGCAGTGTCAATTGCGGTGCACGAACGGAAGCGATGCGGCCCCGAAAGGCGATGTCCTCCCCGCTCGCCGCCACCCTGGCGTCGCTTCCGTTCGTTTCTGCACTTTTCTGATTTTTAGATACAGGCTTCATTGGAGGTAGTCATGACGACACATTTGAACTCTGAACAGAACGCGAAGAAGCTGACGGAGGTCAATCGTCGAACAATCATCAGAACCGGCGGCGCAGCGCTTTCTGCGGCGGGGGTTCTCGCGCTCGCCGGCATGGCGACGCCAGCCGGCGCCAAGACGAAGGACGGCGACGCGGCGCAGGATGCGGGTCTGCTCAACGCAGCGCGCGCCTTAGAATTTGAGGGAATCGCCGCCTACGAAATCGCCCTTGGCAGCGGTTTGCTCACGCCGAGCGCCACGAGTTTTGCACGCCTCTATCAGAGCCATCACAAACAACACAACGACGATCTTGAAGCGGCGATAAAGCGTCTCGGCGGCGATCCTGTCGGGCCGAAAACAACGGCCGAATATGTGGAGCAGCTCGAGGCGGATAAAATCGGCTCGCAAGAAGACATTCTGCGGCTTGCCTTGCGTCTGGAGACCGGCGCTGCGAGCGCCTACCTCGGACTGATCGCGCCACTCAAAAACTCAGACCTGCATAGTCTTGTCGCGCGCCTCGCGGCCGATGAGGCGGCCCACGCAGCAACATTCATGATCGATCTCAACCTTCCGATCCCTGAGAAGACGCCCCTATTCTAACCCACGCGACAGGAAATCAACATGGCGCTCTCCCGTCGTATCAGCTTTTCGTTTTCTCTTTGGCTTGCATTTGTGGCGCTGACACTTGCTGCAGTGGCTTCCGCACAGATGGACCGCGAAAAATCACATGATGGCGGGGCGCACGCGGAGGCGTCGAACGCATTACGGGGAAAAAATATCTATGAGACGCGCTGCGTCGGGTGTCATTCACTCGACCGAAACAGGGTCGGTCCCAAACATCGCGGCGTCTTTGGACGCGCCGCCGCCGCGGCTCCTGATTATGTCTACTCGGAAGCGCTGAAGAACGCCGACCTGGTTTGGGACGCCGACACGCTGGACAAATGGTTGGCGGGTCCGATGCAACTCGTACCCGGAACCACGATGGGCTTCGCTCTGCCTGAGCCCGCCGATCGGGCCGATGTCATCGATTATTTGAAATCGGTGTCAAACCAAAGTGATCTTTCAGTTGGATTTAAATTTCCACGACTTCGTCGCCGATGCAGCAGCAACAACAACACGGAAGACGGCTGCGCAAACGACGAGACGATTGAGTTTATCGAGCTACGCACGACACAACTGGCGGACGCCACCCGACTCACATGAAGGAGACTACGATGAAAACCATGCAAGTTTTGACGCCCACGTTGCATGGCGCGTTGGATTATATCGCCGCAGTGGGATTGATCATTTTTCCATTGCTGCTTGGCTTCTCCGGACTTTCCGCATGGCTATCGGTTGCCGGCGGCGTTGGACTAATCGCCTATAGTTTGTTGACCGACTACACGTTCAGCCTGGCGGGCGTGCTCTCATTCAAAACCCACTTGATCCTGGACCTTACGGCGGCCGCGACATTCGCCATCGCGCCATTCCTGTTTGGGTGGACCGGCATTGTCATGGCCTACTATCTGGTAATGAGCGGCGGTGTCATCGTTGTCGTTACGCTCAGTAATTCGCAACCTCAACAAAGCGACCCTGCTTAAGCTGAGCGATCGCCCCGACCGTATTCAGCGATACGCATCGCATTCATTCCACAACATAAGAACGAGGCTATCATGACGAAGGCAGTATCCGTATCCGGTGAGCGACATATCTCAATCAATAACAAGGGCGCATACGTATCTACGTTCGGACGATACGTAATGTTGTACGGGTTGGTTCTGGTTTTCGGTTGGATAGGGGCAATGAAGTTCACCGCCTATGAAGCCGGGGCGATTGAAGGCCTTGTTGCCTCAAGCCCGTTTCTTTCATGGCTATACGCGGTTTTTGACCAACGCGGCGTCGCCAATCTCATTGGCGTAACTGAACTCACCGCCGCAGCGCTTATTGCACTGAGGCCGTGGTCCGCGATTGCGGGCGCGGCCGGATCGCTGATCGCCGCTGCTACGCTGTGCGCAACGCTCACTTTTCTTTTTTCCGCGCCGGGCTGGGAACCAAGCCTTGGCGGCTTTCCAGCGCTCTCGGTCGTGCCCGGTCAGTTTCTGATCAAGGACGTGGTGTTGCTCGGCGCCGCCCTTTGGATCCTCGGTGATTCACTGAAAGACGTCGGCGCCGCCCGTTCGTAATGGAGGCTGGCGTTTCACGGCGGGACCCTAGGTTCCACCGTGAATTTGTTCCACCATACTGGATCGGCATCTATAGTTCGAAGATCGTCGCTTCGACTACTTTCAAATCCGGCGGCGCAGCATTAGCGCCGGGCGCAAATACAACAATTGTCGCCGCCATTCCTCCGATTATCATTACGGCGATGATGACCGCCGCAAATAAGGACAGCGCTCCTACACTACGAAAATAAACCTTCTCCAAAGCATGCACCATGATCGTTTCCTGTCTGACGGCGGGGACGTTCGCTTCTTTCAAGCAGTCGCCACCGCCGTGTTTTCACATGACCGGCAGCTTGCAGTCGCAAGTATTGAATGATCTTTCAATTTTGGCCTTTTCAAAAAACCGCCCGCTGTCAGGCGGGCGCGAATATCGAGTTCAGATTTCCTGAAACGCGTGTTTTCTGAAATTCGCCTCAACAGATCTCAGCTAGCATGCATTGTCGAAAAGGGATGCTGCGTTATGAGTCCGATCATCTACGAAGAATACATCGTCGCAGGCGGCGGATTTGTGGTCGGGGGAATATTCTACTCCGACCACCCGCATGATCGAGGTACCGCTTATCGGTTGCTTCTTTCTGTTATTGTCGCAATCCTGCTTGCCCTGATGACAATTATCGTTCGAGCGGAGGAACCTTCCCCAGAAAAACTGCTCGACAGTTCAAATGCTTCGGAAGCCTGCGCGGGCCAAGGGCAATTCGCGGATGCGTGTTCCCGAGGCGGCGAAGACGGCATTGGTCAGCGCCGGTGCGACCGGCGGCGTACCCGGCTCACCGAGTCCGCCCGGCGGAAGGTCGCTGTCGATGAAGTATACAGCCTGCGTCGGCGCATTCCGTAGTCTGATCATATCGTAGTCCGGAAAATTCTGCTGGACGATCTCGCCGTTCTCCAGCGTAATCTCGCCAAAGAACACCGCCGACAGCGCAAAGATTACCGCCGAGTGAATCTGGGCTTCGGCCGCATTTGGATTAATCACCTGGCCGCAATCGACGACTGATGTCAGGCGGTGAAGGCGCACGCGATTGTTGTCCTCGATGGTGATTTCCGCAACCTGACCGACGATTGCTTCGAAACTGTCGACGATCGCAACGCCCTGGGCCGCTCCACGGGTTTCGGGCCGGCCCCAATTCGCTTCGTCCGCAAGCCGCTCCAACACCGCGCGATGGCGCGGATTAGACTTGTGGGCAAGCCGAAAGGCCAACGGATCGGCGCCGGCCTTATGGGCAAGTTCGTCCATGAAGCTTTCGTTGAAGAAACCCATCTGCGTGAAGTCAACGCTGCGCCAGGCGCCGACCGGGATCGGGCTTTCATAAGGATGCCGCGCAATGCGCTTATTCGGAACATCATATTGGAAAGCGAACGGCCGCTCTGAATCCGGCATCCCCGCGTCGGAAAACACATATGCATGGTCCATCGCACTGATCTTGTCGTCCTCCACAAGGCCGCGCATGCGCGAGACAATGGCTGGACGGTAAAAATCATTGCTCATATCCTGTTCGCGCGACCAGATGAGCTTCACCGGCGTCCCGATTTCGGCGGCGACGCGCGCGGCCTGTATCACATTATCCGTTCGGGAGCGTCTTCCGAAACCACCACCCAGATAAGCGTTGTGGACGGTGACGTCGCTTTTTTTCAAACCCAAGGCTTTGGCCGCATCGTCGCGCGCTTCAATCGGATTTTGATGGCCGACCCAAAGATCGCATTTGCCGTCGCGCACAGACGCGGTGCAGTTCATCGGCTCCATGGTCGCGTGGGCGAGGTACGGGACGGCGTACTCAACAGACAGCGCCTCCGCCGATTTCAGCTTCGCCGGGGCGTCCCCGGCTTTATCCATGACCTCTTCGTGGCGCGTCTCGCCAAGATGGGTGTTATGCAGCGCACGCAAAGCGTCGCTCGTGAGCGTCGGGTCGCCGCCGTCCCAGCTGATCTCAAGCTGACGAAGCGCATTTGATGCTTCCCAATAGCTGTCGGCCACGACAACAACGGCGTTGCCGAGATTGACGATCTGTTGCGCTGAATTCGCTGAATCTTTGATGGAGACGGCACGCGCTCCGTATACCGGGGCCTGCGCAATCGCGGCGTATTTCATGCCCGGCACGATAATATCCATGCCGAATTGCGCTTCACCGGTGACCTTTTCAGGAATGTCGAGTCGCGGCTTCGTCGTACCGACAATTTTATAATCCGCCGGAGATTTCAGCACCGGTTTGAGATTGGGCGTAAAGTTGGCGGCAGCGGCGGCGAAAGCCCCGAACGATGCTGACCGGTTCGACGCGTCATGATAAAGAACGCTCGCCTCCGCACGCACAGAATTCAGCGGCACGCCCCATTCTTTCGCGGCGGCCTGCATCAGCATTTCGCGCGCAGCGGCGCCGGCGCGGCGCATGCCATGATAACCGGTCAAACGGATCGCGGTGCTACCGCCGGTGATCTGGCCGACAAGGCCCTTGGCGATTTGTAGGAAGGCGAAGTCGAGCATCGGATAGGCAAACGAAGGAATGCGCGCGCCCTCGCCGACAATGTAACCGCGGCCGAGATCGCTGTTGACATATTCATCGGTCGCCGGCGCCTGTTCGATAGATACCGTCTCCCAGTCCGCTTCCATTTCTTCCGCCAACATTTGCGCAAGGCCCGTTCCAACGCCCTGGCCCATTTCCGAATGCGGAATAATGACGGTGAGTTTATTGTCGGGCGTGAGCTTCACCCACGTATTCAGGATAATGTCGCCGCCGTCAGCGACATCATCTTGATAGATTTTTAGCCGGTTGGGCGATAATGCGAGACCCAGCGCGACGCCGCCGCCAACGACACCGGCGGAAACTAGAAAGGTGCGCCGCGCGATCGTTGCGATATTCGAGCTTGTTTCTTTTTCTTTGCTCATGACTTACGCCTCCCGTCGCGCACGCGCCGCAGCGTGTATCGCTGTTCTGACGCGCTCATAGGTGCCGCACCGGCAGATATTGGTGATCGCGTTGTCGATGTCTTCGTCACTCGGGTCCGGGTTTTCATCGAGCAGCGCTTCCGCCGCCATGATCATGCCGGACTGACAATAGCCGCATTGCGGCGCCTGGTGTTCGATCCAGGCCGCCTGCACCGCCGACAACTCACCCGACGCAGGCGCAACGCCCTCGATGGTTTTCACCTCGGCGCCTTCGATTGCAGCTGCCGGCATCACGCATGTGCGCGTTGCGACGCCATTAATGTGCACTGTGCAAGCGCCGCAAGCAGCGATGCCGCAGCCGAATTTTGTTCCGGTCAGTCGCAGCTTTTCTCGCAGTACCCAAAGAAGCGGCATATCGGGCGGCGCATCGACCGAAATGGCGTCGCCATTCAATGTGAAAGAAACTCTCATCGCCTCACCTCTTCATCAGGCCGTTCCGGCCATTGGCCGTAAATTGGCGTTGCGCCTAACAATAGGACAGTTTGAGGTATTTGTGTGCGTTAAATAATACCGCGTGATGTCAGCCCGACAAAGTACCGACAAATCATAGAATGAGCAAAAATGCAGCTGCAGGCTGGGTTTTCTGTCAGGATATGCGGAACCCAAATCTTGCATGTTGGTCGCCGCGACCGGCGACCGTTGTGACTGAAGTTCGCCGAATACCGACATACGGCTATCGCGAACGGGGTTCCCCTATTTCAGTGAAGCGCCGGGTTTCTGCACTCATCTTATTCTACTGGTAACTTTGGTAAACCAGATTTCATTAAGGCATAATTCAGATAGTATTTTTAGTCTGGCTTTTTCGTTCCAACTTATACTGACTTTGTTACTCACGTTGAGGAAGTAGGATGGAAAACGGCGCTCGTTTGTCGGCCGCGACGGTGCTTAAGTTGGCCTCCCTACCATTGATAATCTACTCCGCCTATTTTTATATCAGGCTGAACGGAATTCAGCTAACGCCAGAAGCTGGAATGGGTGAGTTCATTACGGCCCTATATCTTATTTTTGGCGCATCTGTTTGCTATTTTGTTTTTGCCATACGCCAGGTTTGGCCTTCGGCTTTTACAGCGCAGGGCAATGTCTGGTGGTGGGCTTCGGCGACATTTCTGACGTTTTTGGCCTTTGATGAAATTTTCATGATTCATGAAAACCTGAGCGCTTCGCTTGCAATCAAAGAAATCTATATATTTTTAAGTTACGCTGCATTGCTGGTTTTACTTGTCTACTTCAGGCGAAGCAGCATGCGCGGGCTATCAATCATCTTCTTTTTGTTGTTTGTCGGGTTTAGCGGCGTATCCGTCGTTGCAGACGCCCTTTTTGTCGAAGGGGTAGTAACTGTGTTCGGGAGAGAGATAAGTTATGAACAGCAGGCGGAATCGGTCGCGGTGCTGTCTTTATCGTGTATGTTTGCCTGCATCGCCTCCGCTGAATTATTGAAGCTCAAGGGTTAAGGCGAAAAGCTGTCACTCTCATCCAAATCGACGAATTCCTAAGGCGGAGAGCCTTCCTAGTTACTATAGTAGTTATACGTTTCGTTGACGCCGAGCAGTGCGGATGCTTGGCTGAAAAACGCGTTCTATCCAAAATCGGAAATTGCCGAATCGGTCGGCCAACTTCGCGTTTAGGAATTTCCGCGACAAATGCCGATTTCGTCTGCCTATGGAGATAAGTGTTCGCTGGATTTGGAGAATGCCGGGCGCGAAAGGTGCGGAAACCGGGCCTTCGCGAAGGGCCCAGATGGGTCGCCAGTCTCATGTGACCGAATGGTGGGCGGTGACGGGTTCGAACCGCCGACCTACTGGGTGTAAACCAGTCGCTCTTCCAGCTGAGCTAACCGCCCTGTTTATGTTTTACGGCCCGCTTTCGGGGGCGCGATACCTAGCGCCGTCGGCTGAAACGCGCAAGGGCGGGCGCAGACTTATGCGAAAGCGAAACCCGGACAAAAAGAACCGGCGCGGCGGGAAGCGTTCCCGCGGCGCCGGCGCATTCATTCGCAACTGTCGCTGACGCTAATTCAGCGCGTCTTTAAGGCCTTTGCCGGCCGAGAATTTCGGCTGGATCGATGCCGCGATCTGGATCGTTTCGCCGGTGCGCGGATTGCGACCCTCACGCGCTTTTCGTTTTGCGGCCGAGAATGTGCCAAAGCCAACGAGGCGAACGTCATCACCAGATTTCAACGCGTTGGAAATGGCGTCGAGGACCGCGTTGACCGCGCGTTCGGCGTCGGACTTGCTCATGTCGGCCATGTCGGCGACCTTGTCGATAAATTCGTTCTTGTTCATTCCTCCGACCTTTCTATTGGCTGTTAATCAGACCGTCGCTACGGAACTAATTCTCTTGGAGCGTCCCGATATATCGCGCCGTTGCCGCCTGCCCGCCAAGGAAAAACCGCATGAAATAAGGGCTTCCTTTCCACAGGTTGATCAACTTATTGAAATATTTGACGTTTCTGGTTCGTCGGCGACGCGCCGATTTGCCGGAAAATGGCTTGATTCCTAGGGTTTTCGGCGGCGACATGCGCAAATTGCGCGATGCGATTCGAATCGGTGCGAAAAACGGCGAGCGATTGCCCGCCCGCCGTTCGTCACTTCAACCGTCAATTTCGCCTAATGCGTAATCACCGGCTCATCGCCGTCGGTGCTGTCAGTCGGCGCCGCCACCGGCTCCGTCCACTCGATCGGCGTCAGTTTTTGCGTCAGCGCATGGGCCAGCACTTCATCAATGGTCGTGATCGGAATGATCTTCAGCGCGTCCTTCACATTGTCCGGAATCTCGGCGAGGTCCTTCTCATTTTCCTCTGGAATGAGGACGGTCTTGATGCCGGCGCGTAATGCAGCCAGCAGCTTCTCCTTGAGGCCGCCGATCGCAAGCACCCGACCGCGAAGAGAAATCTCGCCCGTCATCGCGATGTCCTTATGCACGGGCACGCCGGTAAGTACGGATACGATCGCCGTCGCCATGGCGACGCCGGCCGACGGACCGTCCTTTGGCGTCGCCCCTTCCGGCACGTGGATGTGGATATCCGTCTTTTCGAACAATGGCGGTTCGACGCCGAACTCCGTCGCGCGCGCTCGAACATAAGACGACGCTGCGGACACGGATTCCTTCATGACGTCTTTCAGGTTCCCGGTCGGCGTCATGCGCCCCTTGCCGGGCATCCTGACCGCTTCAATCGTCAGGATATCGCCGCCGACTGACGTCCAGGCGAGGCCCGTAACAATGCCGACGGCGTCTTCGCCGTCAATTTCGCCATAGCGGAATTTCGGCACGCCGGCGAAGTCGGAAAGATTGTCCGGCGTCACGGTGATTTTTGCGTCGCCATCCGTCTCGAGCATGCGTACGGCCTTGCGCGCAAGGCGCGCAATTTCACGCTCGAGATTGCGAACGCCCGCTTCGCGCGTGTAACGGCGAATAAGGGTCAACAGGCCGTCTTCGGCAATCTCAAACTCTTCATCCTTCAGCCCATGATTCTCCAGCGTTTTCGGGATCAGATGCCGCCGGGCGATCTCAACCTTTTCATCCTCCGTATACCCCGGAATGCGGATGATCTCCATTCGGTCGAGCAGCGGTTGCGGCATGTTGAGGCTGTTGGCCGTGGTGATGAACATCACATCGGACAGATCATAATCGACTTCCAGATAATGATCCTGAAACGTCGAGTTCTGTTCCGGATCAAGCACTTCGAGGAGCGCCGAGGCCGGGTCGCCGCGGAAATCGTGACCCATCTTGTCGACCTCGTCGAGCAGGAAGAGCGGGTTTGATTTCTTCGCCTTCTTCATCGACTGGATAATCTTGCCAGGCATCGACCCGATATAGGTCCGGCGGTGGCCGCGAATTTCAGCCTCGTCGCGCACGCCGCCCAGGGACACGCGCACAAACTCACGCCCCGTCGCGTTGGCGATTGATTTGCCGAGGGACGTCTTACCCACGCCGGGCGGACCGACAAGACACAGTATCGGCCCCTTGAGTTTGTTCATCCGCTTCTGGACGGCGAGATATTCGATGATGCGTTCCTTGACCTTTTCAAGCCCGTAGTGATCCGCATCGAGAACCTGCTCGGCCTTTTTCAGGTCGGACTTAACTTTCGACCGGTCTTTCCAGGGGATCGACGTCAACCAGTCGAGATAATTGCGCACAACCGTTGATTCCGCCGACATCGGCGACATCTGGCGCAGTTTTTTGAATTCGCCCTCGGCCTTTGTCTTGGCTTCTTTCGACAGCTTGGCTTTTGCGATCTTTTCTTCGAGTTCGGAAAGCTCGTCGCGGCCGTCGTCACCCTCACCAAGCTCTTTCTGGATCGCCTTCATTTGTTCGTTGAGATAATACTCTCGCTGCGTCTTTTCCATCTGGCGCTTGACGCGATTGCGGATTTTCTTCTCGACCTGAAGGACGCTCATTTCGCCCTCCATCAACGCGTAGACTTTCTCAAGACGCTTGCCGATGGCGGTCAGTTCCAGCAATTCCTGTTTTTCGGAGATCTTGATGTTGAGGTGCGACGCGACCGTATCGGCCAACTTCGCGTAATCGTCGATCTGACCAACGGAGACAATAACCTCCGGCGGCACGCGCTTGTTAAGCTTCACATAGGATTCAAATTGACCGACGACGGAGCGCGCAAGCGCCTCGTTTTCGGCCTCATCCTCGCCGCTTTCCTCAATGAGAGTCGCTTCGGCTTCGAAGAATTCCTCGGTCCGCGTATATTCGGCGACTTTGGCGCGAGACTCGCCTTCGACCAGTACTTTCACCGTCCCATCCGGCAGTTTCAATAGCTGCAGCACCGACGCGATGACGCCGACCTCAAATATTTCGTCTGTGGACGGATCATCATCGCCGGCGTCTTTCTGCGCGACAAGCAGTATTTTCTTGTCGTTTTGCATGACATTCTCTAGCGCGTTCACGGATTTTTCTCGCCCGACGAACAGCGGCACGATCATGCCCGGAAACACGACAATGTCGCGCAGCGGCAGAACCGGATAGATTACGTTTTCACTCATTACGTGCTCCTTGGCGGGCCAGGCCCGGTGATTGGCGCCAGGCCGCGCAAAACAAAGACAACTCCGCCCCATTTGGCGGCGGTTCGCGAAGGGTCGCAACCCGGCGTTTTCCCGAACGGACCTTCGCTTAAGACGCGAAACGCCGCCTCATGCGGCGGCGCTCGCAGGAATTATGTGGCGTTCCGCAAAGTCATTTCAAGGTATTATTTAGCCCTTGAAATGCAAAGGCTTAGGCGCTTGCGTCAGCCTCGACCTTGTCTTTCTTCCGGTCCGCGTAAATGTAAAGCGGCGTAGCGTTGCCTTCAACGACTTCGCCGTTAACGACAACTTCGACCACCCCTTCGAGCGTCGGCAACTCGAACATCGAATCAAGGAGAATACCCTCCATGATCGATCGCAATCCCCGGGCCCCAGTCTTACGTGCAATCGCCCGTCGCGCGATTGCCGCCTTGGCGTCGTCCGTGAATGTCAGCTTAACGTCTTCCATCTCGAAGAGACGTTGATACTGCTTAACGAGCGCATTTTTCGGCGTCGTCAAGATCTGGATCAGCGCATCTTCGTCAAGATCTTCGAGCGTCGCAATCACCGGCAACCGGCCGACAAACTCCGGAATGAGCCCGAATTTCAGCAAATCTTCCGGCTCGACCTCCTGCAGGATCGCGCCGATGCGGCGGTCGTCGGGCGTTTTCACGTCAGCGCCAAAACCGATCGACGAACCAGCCCCACGCTGGTTGATAACTTTTTCAAGCCCGGCGAAAGCGCCGCCGACAATGAACAGGATGTTTGTCGTGTCGACCTGCAAAAATTCCTGTTGCGGATGTTTGCGGCCGCCCTGGGGCGGCACCGATGCAACAGTGCCTTCCATGATCTTCAAAAGGGCCTGCTGAACGCCCTCGCCCGATACATCGCGGGTGATGGACGGATTATCGGATTTGCGGCTGATCTTGTCGACTTCGTCGATATAAACAATGCCGCGCTGCGCCCGTTCGACATTATAATCGGCGGACTGAAGAAGTTTCAGAATAATGTTCTCAACGTCCTCGCCGACATAACCGGCTTCGGTAAGCGTCGTCGCGTCAGCCATGGTGAAAGGCACATCGAGAATACGGGCCAACGTCTGCGCCAGCAGCGTCTTGCCGGACCCGGTCGGGCCGATCAGCAGGATATTCGACTTCGCCAGCTCGACGTCGTTGTTTTTCGCCGCGTGGTTAAGGCGCTTGTAATGGTTGTGGACGGCGACGGCGAGCACGCGTTTGGCCTGCGCCTGCCCAATCACATAATCGTCCAGCACTTTGTGAATCTGTTGCGGGCTCGGCACGCCATCGCCCGACTTCACCAGCGAGGATTTCGACTCCTCGCGAATAATGTCCATGCACAGCTCGACGCATTCATCGCAGATGAACACCGTCGGTCCGGCAATCAGTTTCCGCACTTCGTGCTGGCTTTTGCCGCAGAAAGAGCAGTACAGGGTGTTTTTCCCGTCGCCGCTCCCGGTTTTTCCGCCGATCTTGCTCACTCGCTTTCGAACTCCTTATCAGCCCCGTCGTAATCGACGGCCCGAAATCGACGGCGCCGTCTGCTCCCGCCGGTTCGCTGCACTTTCTGCGCCAGACGCCTTATCCTGCGCCATATTCGACCATATTCCGGGCCGATCAATCAAGAAACCATTTCCCTTCAGTATTAACGCCGGGCGTTAATATCAGGCGTCATTTTCCTCCGAGATTGTCCGGTTCGTCAAAATCTTGTCGATCAGCCCGAATTCAACCGCTTCCTCAGGCGCCATGAAGTGGTCGCGGTCGAGGGTTTTCTCAATAGTTTCATAGGACTGGCCGGTGTGCTCCACGTAGATTTCGTTGAGGCGCCGCTTCAGCTTGATGATGTCCTGGGCGTGCCGCTCGATATCGGACGCCTGGCCCTGAAAGCCGCCTGACGGCTGGTGCACCATGATCCGTGAATTGGGCAGTGAGAAGCGCATGTCCTTTTCGCCAGCGGCGAGGAGGAGCGACCCCATAGAGGCCGCCATGCCGACGCACATGGTCGAAACAGAGGGCCGGATGTAGCGCATGGTGTCGTAAACCGCGAGGCCGGAGGTTACGACGCCGCCCGGGGAGTTGATGTAGAACGCGATTTCCTTCTTTGGATTGTCCGCTTCCAGGAACAGGAGCTGGGCCACAATGAGCGTCGATACGGCGTCGTTAACCGGCCCGGAGAGGAAAATAATCCGTTCCTTCAACAGGCGGGAGTAGATGTCATAGGCGCGTTCGCCGCGGCTGGATTGCTCGACCACCATCGGCACCAGCGTGTTCATAAATACGTCCTGCGGATCCTTCATGTCGTCCTCTTTTGCAGGGCCCCTGTCGCGCGGGCTACGGGCGCTTTGGGCCAATTCGGCGGGCGCGCCAAGAGCGCGAATTTGTTAACAGCGTTCCTTAACATGGGGGCTGAATCCCGAGACTCCACCCCTCAGCCGAAAGCCTATCCGTTCGGCCTTAAGCGAGAGTTATTCTCTTGAAAAGGCAAGCCGTTTTTCGTCGCGCCTCATTCCGGGACGTCGACAATCGCCGCCAGCGGCGCAAAACGCCTCAAGCCGTCTATCGTCAGCCTCAGGCGGTCAAGTCATCGCCCTCGGGATCTTCCATGAGCTTTTCCTTGGAGACTTTCTTTTCCGTCACCTCAGCTCGTTCAAGAATGTAGTCGACCACCTTTTCTTCAAACAGCGGCGCGCGCAGTTGCTGCATCGCGGCGGGATTCTTCTGGTAGAATTCCAGGACTTCCTTTTCCTGACCCGGATAGGACCGCGCAGTATTGATCAATTGCCGCTGAATATCTTCATTCGGCACCGTGACCTCTGCGCGTTTACCGATTTCCGCGAGCACGAGACCGAGGCGAACACGCCGCTCCGCAATCTTCCGGTATTCGGTCTTCAACTCTTCTTCGGACTTGTCCTTATCTTCATCGTCAAGTTCAGCCGACTGAACTTGCTGCCAGATCTGATCGAACTCCGCATCGACCATGCCAGTCGGCAGTTCGAAATCATGAGCGTCGTCGAGCTTGTCGAGAAGCGCGCGTTTTACGTGCCCCCGGCTCAGTTGTTTGTATTCCGTTTCGATCTGTTCGGTGACACGGGTCGTTAACTCTTCGAGCGACTCAAGGCCCACTTTCTTGGCGAGTTCATCGTCCATCGCGACCGCTTCCGGGCCGCGCACTTCATTCACCGCGACATCAAAAACCGCCTCTTTGCCGGCCAGATCCTTGGCGTGATATTCCTCCGGGAACGTCACCTTGACCTCGACGTCATCTCCGGTTTTGGCGCCAACCAATTGATCCTCAAAGCCCGGAATGAATTGACCCGCGCCAAGTACCAGCTCGAACCCGTCGCCTTTACCGCCTTCGAACGGCTCGCCATCGATCTTACCGACGAAATCGATAACAAGTTGATCTTTTTCCTTGGCTTTCGCCGTTTTCGCCTTCGCCGCATAAGTCGTTTGCTGATCGGCGATACGCTGCAGCGTTTCATCGATCTCTTTTTTCGGAATGGCGGCGACCGGTTTCACGAGTTTCATGCCGACAACATCGGCCGGCTCAAATTCCGGCAGGATTTCCGCATGCACGTCGTATTCAAGGTCAGCCTCGCCAGCCATGACCTTTTCCATATCGGAATGGAAATGGGGATGGGGCTGCGTCGCCGGTTTCAAGTCGCGATCCGAAAACGCTTTCTCCGTCGCCTCGTTCACCAGCTCCTGAACGATCTCGGACATGACGCCCTTGCCGTAGAGTTTTTTGAGATAGGAAACCGGCGCTTTGCCTTTACGGAACCCTTTCAGGTGCACCTGTCCCTTGATCTCCGTCAGCTTGGCCGACAGTTTGTCGTTGAGTTCAGACGCCGGCACTTTGACCTGAAAACGGCGATCTAGGCCCTCAGCGCTTTTTTCCGTGACTTCCATTTTTATCGTCTCACTTAATTCCGGCTGACGCCTGGATGATTTCTCTTCTGTGTTTCGGTCCATGCCCGGCTTGGCGCCGATACGACCTGCCTCCCGCAATCTGGCCGCCGGTTCAGGGCTGCGAGGGGTCAAGGTCGTGGTGCGGATGAGAGGACTCGAACCTCCACGGGTTGCCCCACTGGAACCTAAATCCAGCGCGTCTACCAGTTCCGCCACATCCGCATGGCCGATCGGCAAAAATACGAAAGGGAGCCGCGTCGCGCGTCGCTGCCGGCCGCGCGCCGGACCCCTTGAAAGCGCGCTTCTATAGCAGGGAATTCGCCGCTGTCGAGTATTCTAGAGCGGCTTCTCGAACCACATGACGCTATGATAACGGCCGAATTTGCTGCCGACCTCGTCGAGGGTCGAGATATGGGCGAAGCCGAACCCCTTATGCAGCGCGACCGAGGCCGGATTGGGGGCCACGATCAGGGCATAGGCCCGATGGAGGCCGGCGCCGGCAAGCGCCTCAAACAGCGCTTTATAGAGGCCGCGCCCGACGCCTTTTGCGAAGCAGTCCGGCGATACGAACACACTGGTTTTAACCGACGTGCCGTAGGCGGGACGCGAATCGAAGGGCGCGGCATTAGCGAAGCCGCAGATACCGCCGCCATCCTCCTCCGCGACAAACACTGGATGACGCGGGTCGCCCCTTAATCGGTCGAGCCACGCCCGGCGGTCCGCATTGTTGATCGGTTCCGTTTCAAAGGTGGCCGCACTCTTAAGTATAAAGGGATTGTAGACGGCGTTGATCCCTCCCTCGTCGCCGGGCGCCGCAAGCCGTATTTTCACTGCCCAGAGCCTTCTTGGGATGAGGCGCCTTCACGCTGCGGCGGCGAGAGCAATGACCGCAAAATAGCCGGAACGGCGTTCGGCAAATCATCGGCGATCAGTCCCGGCCCGACCGCAATCGCAGCCGCGCCATGAAACCACGCGCCAGCGGCGGCCGCCTCAAACCCCGGCGCGCCATTCGCGGCCACGCCCGCGATAAACCCCGCCAGCACGTCGCCGGAACCCGCCGTCGCAAGATCCGGCGGGGCGTTAACGGTGATCGCTGCGCGTCCATCCGGCGCAGCGATAATTGTATCGGCGCCTTTCAACACGCAAACGCAGCCAGCCCTCGCCGCCGCGGCGCGCGCAGCGCCAATGCGGTTTGTCGCAGTGACATCGCCAAAAAGTCGCACAAATTCGCCTTCATGGGGCGTGATAACGTCTTCCGGCCGCAACGCATTGAATAACGCCGCTTGATCATCCTCAAAACTCGTCAGCGCATCGGCGTCGACGACGGCCGATGAACTCTCTTTCAACGCCGCAATCGTTTTCGCCTTTGTCTCTTCACCGACGCCAGCCGCCGGACCGATCACCGCAACGCGGGCGTATTGCGACTTCTCGGCGATGACCCGGGCAATCTCGCCGGCGCCGTCGGCGGCGCGCACCATGATCGATGTAAGTTGCGCAGCATTTACGTCTGCCGCGTTCGCGGGCGACAAAACGGTGACGAGCCCGGCGCCGATCCGTTGCGCCGCCGCCGCCGCGAGGCGCGCAGCGCCAGTATTATGCGGGCCGCCGGATACGACGAAAACATGGCCGCGATGATATTTGTGCGTGCGCCAGGTTGGCCGCGCCAGCGCCCTTCCCCAAAGCGGCGGCTGATTTTCAAACGTATCGAGACTGACGCCGCTTAGCGCCGAAGACACGATACCAATATCGGCGACATCAACGGCGCCGCACAACGCGCGACCGGGAAAGAGAACATGGCCCGGCTTTTTCGCAAAAAACGTCACCGTTCGTGCAGCGTTGACGGCCGCCCCCATAACGGCGCCCGTGTCCGAGTCAACGCCCGAGGGCAGATCGACCGCGAGCACCGCCGCAGGATGGGCGTTGATTGCGTCAACCGCTTCGCGCATGGCGCCGTCGACCGGCCGCGTCAGCCCCGTTCCGAAGATAGCATCAATGATCAGGCCGGCGCCGGTGATCGCAGCGGGAGAAAACGCGGCGATCTCGCCCTCATAGAGGTCGGCCATTAACTTGGCGTCGCCGTTGAGCGCCGCACGATCACCGAGAAGACTTACACTGACGGACCAGCCGGCCTCGACGAGCCGACGCGCCGCCACGAAGCCGTCGCCGCCGTTATTGCCCGGTCCGCAAACGACAGCGACAGGCGTTTTCAACCAGCCTTTCATTGCAATTTGCGCCACCGCATCGCCGGCGGATTCCATCAACGACGCCGACGCAACGCCGGCGTTGATCGCCGCCGCCTCCGCTGCGCGCATATGATCGGCGCTCAATAAAACGACGCTCGACACAGTTGACACCTCTTCAGCCCCGCGCTCTTTCATACCAGTAACGCCGGCCGCGGCGAAGTCACGAGGCGATACGCCATGAAGAAAATTGAAGCCATCATAAAGCCGTTCAAGCTCGACGACGTAAAAGAAGCGCTGCAGGACGTCGGGCTCCAGGGCATGACAGTAACCGATGTCCGCGGCTTCGGCCGTCAAAAAGGACACACGGAACTCTATCGCGGCGCCGAATATGTCGTCGACTTCCTGCCGAAGCTGAAAATCGAACTCGTTGTCGAGGACAACATTGTAGAACGCGTCGTTACTGCGATCAAAGACGCGGCGCATTCAGGGCGTATTGGCGACGGCAAGATATTCGTGTCGTCCGTGGATGACGCGGTGCGCATTCGAACCGGCGAAACAGGCGGCGCAGCCTTGTGAATGCGCCATCGAACAACGCCAGCGGTCCAGTCACCGCGATCACAAGCGCCGCGAAACGTGCGCTGGAAAACGCCGAACGATTTGATGACCCATATCGGCATTGGATCCTGCGCGATCTCGCGCCCCTGACTTTTGTTCGCGAACTTCTTGAGATCAATTTTCCTGCGCCCGATCTTGGCGGCGTGTCCGGCAAACGCGAATTACACAATGACCAGCGCCACTATTTCGACGCCGCGAATATGGCGCGCGCGCCGGCAATGGCGGCGATGGCGGCGGCGTACCAGTCATCTGAACTCGTGCGCGCACTGGCTGCGTTTTCCGACGCAGACCTCGACGATACGTTGTTGCGGATCGAATATGCAGTCGACGTAAGCGGTTTCTGGCTACAGCCGCACACCGATCTCGGCGTCAAGCGGCTGACCATCCTGCATTATATCTCGGACGAACCGGGCCAGGAGGATTGCGGCACGGACATTTATGATGCGGATAAAACGCATGCGAAACGGACGCCCTTCGAGCAAAACCTGGCGCTATTTTTCGTGCCCGGCGACAATACTTATCACGGTTTTGAAAACCGGCCCATTGCCGGCGTGCGCAAATCGCTCATCATCAATTACGTCACCCATGACTGGCGAGACCGCGAACAGCTTTGTTTTCCGGAAACGCCGGTCCGCGTTTAACGATTGCGGTAGCGCTTCATGATTTCCGCAGCGATCTCTTCGGTTGTGTCAATCGGCCGCGCGCTAAAAGGCGATATATCGCCGGCAAGGGACCGAACGCGCCCTGCTTTTTCAAGTTCGGATACGAACCAACTGAGTTTTCTTGCAAGCCCCGACGGCCGCCAAGCGTAAACGCCGGCGCGCGTCGCGGCCGCCTCGCTCATCATATTGTGAGAATCCGCCGCAACGATCAGGGTTTCCGCGTTACCAAGTATATCCGTGTAGGGATTTTCTCCCTCGCCGTTCCATATAAACGACGCGGACGAGCTTACGCTCGCACTCAACATGTCAATGAATTGTTTCGGCGTGCGCCGCGACGGCGTGATGGCGAGCGATGCATACGCGCCAGCCGCGCGGCCAAGATCTTCCGCAAAAGACGCAGCAGCAGCGAGATCGTATTTTGCACCGCCGCTCGGCCCGCCCAGCACGACGCCAAGCATCGGCTTCGGCAAGGCGGCGATTTGCGCCCTTGGCTTAACGGCGGATACTGCAATCTTTTCCGCGAGCCCGTGCGGCGATGTCAGTGTCGCGAATACATTGTCGCCGCGGCGCCGATCATGAAGCGGCGCCCAGATAAGGTCGGCGAAGCGGGCGCGGATGCGTGGGTCCTTCAAGAGGGCGACGAATGTCTTTCCGCCGCTGTCGCGTTTAACCGCCCGCGCATAGGGCGCGGCGCGCCGTCCCGACGCGATCAGAAGGTCGGGAAAAGGCGGTGCAATTGGGCTCGTATCCGCGCCCGAAGCGTCGCGGGGATCAATCGGACCGTACGGCGCAAACCACTCGAAAGGCGCGCGAGGATCGATAGTCTTGTCTGTCCGTTCGCCGCCCAACGCCGAGGCGATCCCGGCGCACTGCACTCGGTCGCCGATCTTGCCATCTGTCAGCGTCCAGATTTTCATCGGCCGTTGATTCGAATCGCCGCTACGATGCCGGCCGCACGGTGATATTTCGCAAGCGCGAATCGGTTGGTGGGCGACATAGCATTTTCGTGCATAATGCTGAGTTCATAAGTCATAATATATCGTTTTTATACAGTTTTATCGCGAAGTTTGCGATTGCGATGCTGCGGTGCAATAAAACGCTTGTCAGGCCGAGGGTGAATGACACAATGATTAAAGCGCATGCGCGCCGCCTATCGGTTTAGGGCGGTTCATAAGACGGCACAAATGAGGAGCGAAGAACAAAATGAGCGCTGATGCTGTATTAAAGCGGATCAAGGACGAAAATATCAAATATGTCGACCTTCGCTTCACAGATCCGAAGGGGAAATGGCAACACGTCACATTTGATCAGAGCCTCGTCGATGCGGACTTTTTCGCCGACGGCTCCATGTTCGACGGGTCGTCCATCGCTGGCTGGAAGGCGATTAATGAATCCGACATGGTGCTCATGCCGGATCCGGAAACAGCCGTTCTCGATCCCTTCTTTGCGCAGCCGACGCTATCCATCTTCTGCGATATTCTGGAGCCGTCGACCGGACAGCCCTATGGCCGCGACCCACGCACGACGGCGAAAGCGGCGGAAGCGTATCTCAAGTCTTCAGGCGTCGGCGAAACCGCCTTCTTCGGCCCGGAAGCGGAGTTTTTCGTCTTCGACGACATTCGCTGGTCATCCGAACAGAACAATATCGGCGTTGCGATCGATTCCGTTGAAGGACCCTATAATTCGTCTACGGATTATGATGCTGGCAATCTCGGCCACCGGCCGGGCCCGAAAGGCGGCTACTTCCCTGTGCCGCCAGTCGATAGTTGTCAGGACATGCGTTCGGAAATGCTCTCCGTCATGACGGAAATGGGCATCGAGCCGGAAAAACACCATCATGAAGTGGCGCCGTCGCAGCACGAGCTTGGCATGCGATTTTCGACGCTGACGACCATGGCCGACCGGCTTCAGATCTATAAATATATCGTGCATCAGGTCGCCGCCGGATACGGCAAGTCCGCGACTTTCATGCCGAAGCCGATTTTCAACGACAACGGCTCGGGCATGCATGTGCACCAGTCGATCTGGAAAGACGGGCAACCGCTTTTCGCCGGCGACCGCTATGCGGATCTTTCCGAAACCTGCCTTCATTATATCGGCGGCATCATCAAGCACGCCAAGGCGATTAACGCCTTCGCGAACGCCACCACGAACAGCTACAAGCGTCTCGTGCCGGGCTTCGAGGCGCCGGTGCTGCTCGCCTATTCCGCGCGTAACCGGTCGGCGTCCGTGCGCGTACCCTGGGTCGCATCGCCGAAGGGCAAGCGTATCGAAACGCGTTTTCCGGATGCGGCAGGCAATCCCTATTTCACGTTCTCCGCCCTTCTCATGGCCGGGCTCGACGGCATTGAGAACAAGATTGATCCGGGCGATCCGATGGACAAGGACCTTTACGATCTGCCGCCGGAGGAGCTGAAAGACATTCCAACGGTGTGCGCGTCTTTGCGCGATGCGATGACCGCGCTCGATCACGACCGGGAGTTCTTGAAGAAAGGCAACGTCTTCAATGACGATCAGATCGACGCTTATATCGATTTGAAAATGGACGAAGTGCAGCGTTTTGAAATGACGCCGCATCCTGTTGAATTCGCTATGTACTATTCTGCGTAAGCAAATATGCCGCTGATACGAACGGCCGGGCTGCGAAAAGCACCCGGCCGTTTTCATTCAGATGATGGCGAGAGCCGCTACCGATGCAACCGTCTCGACGATCTGCGACGAGCCGCACCACAATGCGCATGCGACGGATAAGCCGCAGCCGACGGCGGCCAAACCATGCGCCGCCCGCGGTGTAATCGCCTGCACCGCCGAGCCGTCGAGCGGCCTGCCCACGGCCTCTGCAAATTTTTCATGATAAAGCGGGTGCTCGGTGCCCATCAGCCGATCCCACCAGGTGAAATAGAACCCGTAGTTCCAACCCGCCTGCGCATGATGGAGGTCATGGTGGGTAACGCCGGCAAGCCAGTCAAACAATGGCCGGCCGTCGCGCCGGCTCGGAAAAATCTCATACCCGCAATGCGCGATTGCGTTGCGCAGGATCATATGGGCCAGGAAGATGAAGATCGCGAGGATTGAGGTTGGCATCAGCAACGTCACAATCGGCAGATAGATCGCATTGATCACGGCCTCGGCGATATCGAACGAATAGGCGGTCCACGGGCTCGGATTTTTCGACTTGTGGTGCGCGCCGTGCCAGCGCCGGAAAAGCCGCGGATGATGGATCAGCCTGTGGGACCAGTAAAACCAAGCGTCATGAAGTACGATCAGCGCAACGAGGTTGAAGCCGAAATACGCCCAGCCGCGTTCGCTGATGTCCAGATATGTCTGGATAATCCCCGCCTCGGCTGCAACGACGGAAGCCGCGCCCGTCAGCGCAAAAATCGCCGTCGTACGGACGGAAAGCACGAATTCCCGACGCATCTGTGTTTGATCAGGTGACTTCGCACGGATTTTCCGCCCTCTCAGACGATCAGCAAGTAACACGTTGACGACAAAGAACACGCCGCCCGCTCCAACCAGATATCGAACAAAATCAAACGGGAAGATCTCAGCAAAAGCGGCCAGCGTCGCGACAGCGATATTGCCATCGGCAGCGGTTAGAAATGTGTGTTCCATGGTAGTTCTCCGAAGGAATGACGCCACGGAAAATGGTCGTCCTCATCGGAGATATCTCGGCGAATCCGGAAAATTGCTTGCGTTTTTAAAAACGATCAGCGTTTTTCAGGAATGATCAGCCTGCGCCCAACCGCCCTTTGCGAAAATCGGTTGGGGTTTTGCCAGTGGCTTGTTTGAAAGCCCGGTTGAACGGCGCGATCGAGCCATAGCCAAGATCGAGTGCAATCTGGATAACCTGTTTGCGAGCGTTTTCTGGGTCGGCGAGCGCGGTTTTGGCGTCCTCGATCCGATAGGAGTTGAGGAACGACGAAAAATTTCGGAATCCGAGCGCACCGTTGATCAATTTGCGCAACTGGTGCTCCGGGACGCCAACCTGTGCCGCCAGCGCCGCGACGGTCAGACCTTCGGTCCGATAGATGCCGGCGGACATCAACGCCCTTAGTTTCTCAAGGACGGCCTTGTCGGCCGCGCCGATACTGCTCTCCAACGGTGACGCATCGAGGTCCTCCTTGGCGCGTTCTTCCGCAAACAGGCCAGACCGCGGCGCCAACAGCCAGGCGCCGAACAGCAAGTTGAGCGTGAATATCGACACGGCCTGGAATTTGATGAGCGCCCCCGGAATCAGGAGACGCGTCCCCGCCAATTCCACAACAGCAATCCCAATGCCAAAAATTGCCACGACAACCGAAATCACAATGCGAAAGCGCCGGCGCGGATCAACGAGGTCGTCTGCGGCGTTCACAATCGCGAGCCTTAGAACATCGGCAAACAACAGCGCATTGATTGTCAGATGCAGATAAAGCAGCGCCGTCGCGGCAACGCCGTCAACGATTCCGACATATCGGGCGACAAAAGACGCGGGAAGCAACGCCAGCGGAACGAAGCGCCACCAGCGCCACCGAAACGAATCGTCAAACAAGGCGGCGCCAAACCACCAAAAGAAAACGGTGCCCCAGATCGCGACGACGGCGAACGGGATGATTAGCGGCCCAGGCGACCGCAACAGCAAATCGCTGGAAATCAAAACATATATGCCGGTCGAAAACGAAAACAGCGCTCCAAGAAGACTGGTTCGGGATTTGCGGCCATAAACGCCAAGGGCAATCGCAAGCAAAAGCGACACGCCCGCTGCCCCGCCGCGCAAGACCGTCTCAATGATTTCCGCCTGTCCGATCATCGCGCCGGACGCTGCTGCCGGTCTGTCCGCTTGTCAATCTCGCAGGCGACGGGATTGTTTTTACAATGCCGCTTGACGCAGTCGGATTTATATGTAACCTACTAGTTACATGTTAAATAACCGCGATATGGATGCCGTGTTTCAGGCGCTCGCCCATGAAGGTCGACGGCGCATGCTCGATATCGTCAAGGAAGAACCGGGCATTGGCGTCGGCGCGCTCGCCAGCGAATTCGACGTCAGCCGCATCGCTGTCATGAAACATCTGGCCGTACTTGAAGAGGCGGGACTCATCGTTTCCGAAAAGGACGGGCGAACACGGCGGCTCTACTTCAACGCCGCGCCGATCCAGATGATCCATGATCGTTGGACAAGCGAATATAGCGCCTACTGGGCCGGTCAGATGACGCGGATCAAATATCTCGCTGAAGCTCGCGACCATGAAAGCGGCGCCGAAGGCGCAAGCAAAAAAAGGGACAAAAAAGGTGAACGATAAAAAATACGCCGAGAAACAGATATACCGCGTGCTGATTGAAGCGCCAATCGAGACCGTGTGGTCGGAGCTCGTTAACCAGGCGAAGCCGCGACCCTTCTTCTGGAACGGCAGTTGGGACACGCCGGACTTCGCGCCGGGCAATCCCTATCGCGTGTCGGCCAACAACGGCAAGGCCGTACCGGTCATCGGGCGTATTCTCGAAATGGACCCGCCCAACAAACTCGTCACGACTTTTCGCCTGACCAATCTATCTGATCCGCCGTCAAAAACGACATACACGCTTGTTGAAAAAGATGGCGGCACAGAATTCTGTCTCATTACTGAGAATGTCTTGGCCGGCTCGAAAAGCGAAAAGTCCATGGCCGACGGCTCGAAATTTATCGTCGAGAATTTCAAAGCCTACGTGGAAACCGGAAAAGTCACTTTCGGCGCGCGGATGATGCTCGCCATGTTCTCGCTGATGGCGCCGATCACGCCGAAATCCATGAGCGTTGAAAACTGGCCGTTCGATAGAGCCGAGTAAAGGAGAAACCCCATGGCGAAATCACCGGAAGAAATGGCGGACGCGATGATCGCCAACATGAAAGAGAAGACCGGAAAAACGCTCGCGCAGTGGACGGCGCTGGCGAAGAAATCCGGCGAGGAAAAACACGGGGGGCTCGTCAAGCATCTGAAAACAAAACACGATCTCGGGCATGGGTACGCCAATCTCGTCGCGCACAAACTTTTAAAGAGCGACGCTGGTAGCAAATCAGCGGGCGGAACCGATCTCGTTGCGGCGCAATATGCGGGGCCGAAGGCCGACCTAAAGCCGGTCTATGACGCCCTCATTAAGGCCATTTCGGCCTTCGGCAAAGACGTTGAGGTCTCGCCGAAAAAGACGTATGTCAGCTTACGGAGGAATAAACAATTCGCCTTGATACAGCCGTCGACGAAGACCCGCGTTGATCTTGGCGTCAACCTGAAAGACACGCCGCCGAAGGGCCGCCTAGAAAAATCCGGCAGCTTTAATGCTATGGTGTCTCATCGGGTGCGCCTCGAAAAACCGGGCGATGTCGATAGGGACGTGAAAGCCTGGCTCAAAAAAGCCTACCAGCAATCATAAAAGCAGGGGAGAAATCCAATGTCACAAACTTCTATAAAACCGCCAGTGTGGTTCTGGATCGTTGCAGGCGCGGCGCTCGTCTGGAACATCATGGGCGTCTTGTCTTTTATTGGCCTTGTCACCATGGCGCCAGAGGCCATCGCGGAAAAGCCCGTTGCCGAGCAGGCGCTTTTTGAAAACACGCCTGTTTGGTCGATGATCGCTTTTGCTGTCGGCGTTTTTGGCGGCGTCTTTGGATGTGTCTTTCTGCTGCTCAGGAAGACCCTCGCAATGACATTCTTTGTTGCGTCCCTGCTGGGTGTCATTGTGCAATTCACGTACTGGTTATTCATGACAGACGCCGTCGCCGTTTATGGCGCGCAACAGGCGTATTTGATGCCGGCCCTCGTCACAATTATCGCCGTCGCCCTTATCTGGTTCACGAACATGGCCAAGGGTAAAGGCTGGCTCGGTTAGCGCTTAAGCGCTTTCGCGGCTTTCAACTCATGGCGCTGTTGTCGGATGAACGCCGGCAGCAGCGCCATTTTTTCGTTTGCCGCATCGCCGTCTGCGAGGCGAAATAGGTTCTGATAGAAAAACGCCATGGTCGCAAAACCGTTGAGCGCTCTGACCATGTCCATGTTCGACGTCGGCCCTAAGAAACCGGGGCCGAGTCGCAGTGACTTTTCGTAGGACGGAGCCGTTTCATTTTCGCCGTTTAGCAGCTTCGCCGGCATTGCCGGATCGACGCAGAGCGGCCGGGCGACGCCGACAACGTCGCAGGCGCCGGACGCAAGCGCCGCCTCCATGCCAGCGCGGGTCCGAAACCCGCCGGTCACCATCAACGGCGTCTTTACGGCAGCGCGCATTTCCTCGGCATAGACAAGAAAATAGGCCTCGCGCCGCCTCGTCGATTCGCGCTTTTCTTCCTCGTAACGCTCTTCGATCCCTTCAATATCCATCATCGCGGGCTGCTCATAAGACCCGCCCGAAACTTCAATGAGATCCACTCCGGCGGCTTCCAGCCACCGCGCGACTTGTATCGACTCGCCCGGCGCAAAGCCGCCTTTTTGAAAATCGGAGGAGTTGAGTTTAACCGACACGGTAAAGCCCGATCCCACCTGCGCGCGCGCAGCCTCGACAACTCGCAGAAGCAAGCGCGCGCGGTTCTCCAGACTGCCGCCCCATTCATCGTCACGATTGTTCGCGCGCGGACTCAGAAACTCCGACACCAGATAGCCATGGGCCGCATGCACCTGAACGCCCGTAAATCCGGCTTGTTTGGCCACGCTCGCGGCGTTGCCAAAACGCGCGATCACGTCTTCGATTTCGTCCGCCGACAGGGCCCGTGGCGCGCCAAACTGTCCGCCCGGCAATTCGATCGCCACGGCGGACGGCGCCACGGGTTCGCGTGCAATATATTTTGGCGTCTGCCGGCCGGGATGAGAAAGTTGCGCCCAAATATTAGCGCCGTTTTCGCGCGCCGCCGCGGTCCACCTCTTGAGGCGCAAGAGTTGGTCGTCCGACTGCGGACCATCAAAAACGACATTGCCAGGCCGCTCTAGATAGCGCCGGTCGACCATGATGTTGCCGGTGATCAAAAGCCCGGCCCCGCCGGCGCCCCAGCGCCGATACAGAGTAGCGTGCTGAGCCGTCGCCTGGTTTTCAGCGTCGGCGAGCCCTTCGGTCATCGCCGCCTTGGCGATCCGGTTTTTCAGCGTCCGCCCACTCGGCAGAGTCAAGGAGGATTCCAGCATCGGCGATCATTATTTCCACAGGGGCGCGGGCACAGCATAGCGCATCGAATCGATTCGGCGTATGGGTCCGCCCGGATTCCGGCAAACAGTGCAGTAGAATGGCCAAAAACGCAGCGAGAAAAAAAGACGACGCCGACCTTTTCGGCGATTATTCGGCGAAGGATATTGAGGTTCTTGAAGGCCTTGAGCCGGTGCGGAAGCGCCCCGGCATGTATATCGGCGGCACCGACGAAAAGGCGTTGCACCACCTTTTCGCGGAGGTTCTCGACAACGCCATGGACGAGGCGGTAGCTGGGCACGCCAGCCGCATCGAAGTTGAACTCTACGATGACGGCTATCTCTCGGTCACCGACAACGGCCGCGGCATTCCGATCGACCCCCACCCTAAATTCAAGAAGAAATCCGCCCTCGAAGTCATCATGACGACGCTGCATTCAGGCGGAAAGTTCGACGGTAAGGCCTATGTGACGTCGGGCGGCCTGCACGGGGTCGGCGTTTCCGTGGTGAACGCGCTCTCCGACGATATGATCGTTGAGGTCTACCGCGCGCGCACAGCATGGCGACAGGCCTATGCAGAAGGCAAGCCGCGCACCAAACTCGAAAAAGTCGGCCCCGCCCATAACAAGCGCGGCACGCACGTTATGTTCCACCATGATCCGAAAATCTTCGGCGCCAAAGCCGCGTTCAAACCGGCGCGACTTTTCAAGATGGCGCGGTCGAAAGCTTATCTTTTTGGCGGCGTTGAGATCCGCTGGAAGTGTGCGCCAGAACTGATCAAGGACGACACGCCCGCCGAGGAAGTCTTTCACTTTGAGCGAGGGCTTTCCGACTATCTGAAATCGCTGACTGGGGCGAAACCGACCGTCACCGCCGACATGTTCACCGGCAAGGTCGAACAGAAAGGCGAAGGCGGCCACGGCAATTGCGAATGGGCGATCGTCTGGGGCGCGGCCGGCTTCGGCGCCAAGGGCGCGGAGACCGACGGCTTCGTCAATTCCTACTGCAACACCGTGCCAACTGCCGAAGGCGGCACCCATGAGGCGGGACTTCGTTCAGCGCTGACTAAAGGCCTTAAGGCCTATGCCGAACTTGCCGGTACGAAGAAAGCGAATGTTATTACGGCCGAAGATGTGCTCGGTACCGCGGGCGCGCTCCTCTCGGTCTTCGTACGCAACCCGGAGTTCCAAGGACAGACCAAGGACAAGCTGGCGACGGCGGAAGCACAGAGGATCGTTGAAAACACGGTGCGCCCCGCCTTTGATCACTGGCTGGCCTCGAACCCCAAGGAAGCCGGCCAACTCGTCGACTGGGTCATTGATCGCGCCGACGAACGGGTTCGGCGCCGGAAAGAAAAAGAAGTCTCGCGCCAAACGGCGACCCGTAAGCTGCGCCTGCCCGGTAAGCTCGCCGACTGTTCGTCGCCAGACCGTCTGACGACGGAGATTTTTCTTGTGGAGGGCGACTCGGCCGGCGGCTCGGCGAAGCAGGCGCGCAATCGCGCGACCCAGGCGATTTTGCCTCTGCGCGGCAAGATCCTCAATGTCGCGAGCGCCGCGCGTGACAAGATCCTCGCCAACCAGGAAATCGCCGACATCACTCAGGCGCTCGGCGCCGGACTTGGCGCGAAGTTTGAAATCGACAAGCTGCGCTACGGCAAAATCATCATCATGACCGACGCCGATGTCGACGGCGCCCATATTGCAGCCCTGCTCATCACGTTTTTTCATCAGGAAATGCCTGACCTTATTCACGAAGGCCGACTTTATCTTGCGCAACCGCCGCTCTTTCGCCTTTCCGCTGGCGGCAAGTCCGTTTACGCCATGACGGAAGAAGAACGCGACAAGCTGATGAAGAAAGAGTTCAAGACCAACCAAAAGGTTGAGGTCGGACGCTTCAAGGGCCTCGGCGAAATGATGCCGGCGCAACTCAAAGAAACGACCATGAACCCAGAAACGCGCACCCTCGCCCGTGTCGTCATCGCCGAAGACAAGCTGAAAGAAACCGACAAGCTCGTCGATCGCCTGATGGGAAAGAAAGCCGAAGCGCGCTATCAGTTTATTCAGGAAAACGCCGCGTTCGCGCAGGACGCTCTCGATATCTAGCGCGCCCTGCGACGCCGACCCACATTCACGCGAGCGCAATAGGTTGCCTTTTGCATGGGCGCAGTTTTCACCCCGCCACCCTCCCCGGTTTTCGCCGCGGAGCGTGTACGGAATGCGCAATTTTCCATATCGTCATAATAAGCGCGCCGCGAGACGCGTTCATAACTATCGACCAAATGCGAGATTCCTTGAAGATTTTACGGTTATAAGGGTGGCGGGCGCCCGCCATTCAACTCATGCGGGAATGATTGAAAGCGCGGAACCAACACCTCATATGGGCGCGATGCGAAAAAGACTTTTAGCGGTGACGCGATGACTGGCGCGGGTGTTCTTTTACTGATTATTTTTGGCGGTGCGATGTATTACGTCGCACGCATAATGCGCCGCCGCCGGCGGCGCGCCGCGCTAATGCGAACGCCGCTCGACGAAAGACGTCGCGCCATCATAGCGCGGCGCATTCCGCTTTATCGGAGAGTGCCCTTATACTTGCGTGAGCGCCTCGATGGGCTGATCAATCGATTTCTTGACGAGATTAAATTCATCGGCCGAGACGGTTTCGATGTGACCGAAGAGGCGCGTCTCGTCATCGCGGCGCAAGCCTGCCTCCTGATCATGGCCAAGCCGCATCGATGGTTTCCAAACCTGAAGAGCGTCATTCTTTACCCAGCTGCGTTTAAATCCAAGGCAAAGAAATTCGACGGATACGTCCAGCACGGCGGTACGCGCGTGCACTCCGGCGAAAGCTGGATGCGCGGCCCTGTCGTTCTCGCCTGGGATCACGCAGCGTTCGGCGCTCTAGTCGACGATGACGGCCACAACGTCGTTATCCATGAATTCGCCCATCAGCTTGACGAAGCGACGGGCGTTTCCGACGGCGCACCGCTCCTCGGCAAGGACCAGAGCGCAGCCCTCTGGGGCCGCGTGTTTCAGGAATCGTATGAACGTCTGCAGAGGAATGTCGAAATCGGGCAGCCATCGGTATTTGACGCATATGGCGCAAGCGCGCCAGCAGAGTTCTTCGCCGTCGCGGTCGAAACATTTTTTGAGAAACCGCGAGAAACGAAAGCGGAAGAACCGCAAATCTATGAACAGCTAACGCTCTATTTCGGGTTCGACCCGGCGAAGTGGTAAGTTGTCATTCCGGGTTCTGTTCTGGCGGGCTCGAAATCACAGAGCGCAAGGCTCCATGGAAAAAACGCGCAATGCTATTGTTCGAGATATCCGCGCCGCGTCAAACGCCGATGCGCACGGCGATCCACTGGTTCATCATCTGCACGAAGTAGATGCCGAACAGCAAAACGAGCGGCGACAGATCCAGCCCGCCCATGTTCGGCAAGGCGCGCCGGATCGGCCCGAGCAAAGGCTCGGTCAGCGCCATAAGCGTGCGCCAGATCATGTCGACAATCTGGTTGTGGCGGTTGATCACGTTGAAGCCGATCAGCCATGACATGATCACCATGGCGATGATCACAAAAATATAGAGATCAAGGATCATGTCGATGATCTGAAACACCGGCATCGGGATCATGGGGCCGCTCCGCTTTTCTGTTTGAGGCCAATCGTCGACTTAAGGGCGCCCGTGGCGATATTCAACCGAATCAGCGCGGGGCCTAGGGGCTAGGCGTACGTCGCCGGCACAGAAGCGGGCTGGCGATGGCGCCGACGCGAACGAATCCGACGCCGTCGCGCGCGACAATCATCAGCGAAATGTCCGCCGTCGCCGCTTCATTGGTCGAAAATGGCACGCCGTCGGCGGCCCAAACCAATCGACCGTCAATATTCGCCATGCGGGTTTGCCCCTCCCAACAACCGGTATAGGCGCAGACCGAAAAGCGCCCGTCGGCCCGCGCGGAGATCGCCATTGGCGTCGTCTCCGCTTCCGGCTTGGCGGCGCAGGAATCGACGGTGCACCAGACCTCAATGTCATTGGCGCAGACCCAGCGATCGGGAGGTATTTCGGACTTCGACGAGGAGATAAGCGCGATGAGCATGAGGACGAGTTGCATAGCGTTTTCCAGCTTTGAACGCCTGCAGCCTATCGCGCGCCCGCGCCAATTGACAGGCCCGCCAGCGAGGTCCTAAGACGCCGCTTCCCAAACGGCAGTGAATACGCCGCCACGAGTTTCCCGGATCGGGGCTGTAGCTCAGTTGGGAGAGCGCTACGTTCGCAACGTAGAGGTCAGGGGTTCGATTCCCCTCAGCTCCACCACGGACTCGAATTGTCTGCGTTGCAAACGAAGCCGGGTGAAATCAGCAGTATGACGCCCGAAATGAAAAGCAGCCCCGACTGCAAAGCGTCAGGGCCGCCAGTGTTGTTCAAGGGTCAATCGCGAGACTGACACGCCCGGTCCGTTTTAGAAACGGTCGAGGTTCATGACCTTCGTCCACGCATCGACAAAGTCGCGCATGAACGTTTCTTGCGCGTCGTTGTAAGCGTAGTTTTCTACGACGGCGCGCAACTCCGCATTTGAGCCAAAGACGAGATCAACCTCGGTGGCGGTCCATTTGAGATCACCGGTTGCGCGGTCCCGGCCTTCAAACACGTAGTCGTCGTCGGTCGCATTCCACTTGGTCGACATGTCCAGCAGATTGACAAAGAAGTCATTGCTCAACGCGCCCGGTTTGTCGGTCAAGACGCCATGATCACCGCCGTCTGCGTTGGCGCCCAAAGCGCGCATCCCGCCAACCAGCACCGTCATTTCCGGAACCGTCAGGCCAAGCGTATCTGCACGATCAACCAGCAGTTCCGACGGCGATTGCCCGGGATTAGCGCCGAGATAGTTTCGGAAACCATCCGCGGCTGGTTCAAGCACAGAAAACGAGTCCGCATCCGTTTGCTCGGCTGATGCATCTGTGCGCCCCGGGGTGAACGGAACCGTAACGTCGGCGCCGGCGCCCTTGGCGGCTTGTTCAATCGCCGCGGCGCCGCCGAGAACGATCACGTCTGCAAGCGACACGCGCTTTGTGCCGGACTGCGCGTTGTTGAAGTCTTGCTGGATCGTTTCGAGAACGCCGAGCGATTCGCCCAACACAGCCGGATTATTGACGGGCCAATCTTTTTGCGGCGCCAGACGAATGCGCGCGCCATTGGCGCCGCCGCGCTTGTCGGTATCACGGAACGTAGACGCCGAGCCCCAAGCAGTCCGCACCAGTTCGGATACGGAGAGCTTTGACGCCAGTATAGCCGCCTTAATCTGCGCTATATCATTCGCATCAATCAATGGATGATCTATCTCAGGAACCGGATCCTGCCAGCTCAACGTCTCCTCCGGAACGTCCGCACCGAGATACCGGGCGCGCGGCCCCATGTCCCGATGCGTCAGCTTGAACCAGGCCTTTGCGAAAGCGAGCTCGAACTCTTCCGGATTATCCAAAAAGCGCTGCGAAATCTCCCGATAGGCGGGGTCTTCCTTCAATGCGAGGTCGGTTGTCAGCATGATCGGCGCATGTCGTTTGTTCGGATCATGCGCGTCCGGCACCAAGTTCGCCGCCGCCTCTTCCGTTGGAATCCATTGCGTCGCGCCAGCGGGACTCTTCGTTTTCTTCCATTCAAAAGCAAAGAGGTTCGAAAAGAACTGATGCGTCCATTGCGCCGGGCTTGACGTCCAGGCGCCCTCAAGGCCGCTCGTGACTGTGTCGGCGCCTTTGCCGGTTCCACATTTGTTGTCCCAGCCGAGGCCTTGCGCTTCAACGCCCATCGCCGCTGGTTCCTTTCCCACGCATCCATCGGGTTTCGCTGCGCCATGAGCCTTGCCGAAGGTGTGACCGCCTGCGATGAGCGCAACCGTTTCTTCGTCGTTCATCGCCATGCGGCCGAACGTGTCGCGAATGTCTTGCGCCGCTGAAAGCGGGTCGTGATTGCCGTTCGGACCTTCGGGATTCACATAGATAAGCCCCATCTGAACGGCGGCGAGCGGTTTTTTGAGTTCTCGGTTACCGCTATAACGTTCGTCACCAAGCATTTCGGTTTCGGGACCCCAATAGACGAGTTCCGCCTGCCAGTCGTCTTCGCGACCGCCGGCGAAGCCGAACGTTTTAAAGCCCATCGACTCAAGCGCGACGTTGCCCGTCAGCACCATTAAATCGGCCCATGAAATATTGCGCCCGTATTTCTGTTTAACCGGCCATAAGAGACGTCGCGCCTTGTCGAGGTTGGCGTTATCAGGCCAGCTGTTCAGCGGTTCAAAGCGCTGTTGACCGCCACCGGCGCCGCCTCGACCATCAAAGGTGCGATAGGTGCCTGCGCTGTGCCAGGCCATGCGAATAAAAAAGGGCCCATAATGACCATAGTCCGCCGGCCACCAATCTTGCGATGTCGTCATCACTGCTTCGATATCATTCTTGACGGCGTCGAGATCGAGACTTTCGAACGCTGCCGCATAATCGAAGACTGCGCCTGAAGGGTCGGAGACCGCTTCATTCTGACGAAGCGCTGATAGATCCAGCGTTTCCGGCCACCAGAAGCTGTTCGGTTTCGCTTTGTCTGTCGCCGCGCCGGCGTTAACCGGGTCGAGGTTTTCGGATTTCATTAGTTTTGCTCCTGATTCATCGGTCGCGGGCGCCTGGATTGCGGAAACTTCTGTGCTTTCGGTCGATTGCTCGTTGTTTCCGCACGATGCTGCAAACGCAATCGTAAAAACCGCCGCGCTCGCATACAAAGATCGTTTAACGGTCCGGTGCATGTATTGGCTCCTTTCATGGTCTGATGAGGTCTATTGGTCGAAGGTAACCGCGTGTCAGCGGCATGCGCGCGATGTCAGTGGCGCGCGCGCCAGGGTGCAAGGGCGCGTGGCTGTTCGACGCTGTACTCAACTTTTGGCCGCCTACATTATATCCGTATAAAGACAATTTTTCGCCTTGCAGAACGCCAATCGCACGACGATGAAGGATGAATGGCGTATCGAGCTTTCCCGTCGTCGGAATCACGAATAGCACCGAAAGAAGCATCTGAAAAATTGATAATTTATATAGTCGCTATCGTTTTATTTGATATGTTGAAAGTGCCGATCGATTGTTTCGCTCTTGTTATGGCCTCAGATCCCCATCGACGACTGAACACGATCTTTTCTCGACAAGAACGCGCCGGTTTTGGTCTGCGCCTCAGGCTTCGCCGGGCCACGCGCCTGTGATACGACTCGCGTCATGATACTCCTCGAAGCGCTGCTTTTTTCTCTCGTCAATCTTGCGATAACGCTTTTATTCCTGACCCTGCTCTGGGCCGTCAGTGTGCGCATCAAGGATGCAAGCATTATCGATATCGCTTGGGGGCCAGCCTGTGCATTGCCGGCGCTCCTCACCTATTTCCGGCTGGAGACGCCTAGCGAACACGGAGTGTTGCTGACGGCGTTAGTTTCGCTGTGGGCGGCGCGGCTAGCGATCTATCTTGGCCGGCGCAATCTCGGTCATGGCGAGGACATCCGCTATCAGAAGATGCGTGAGGCGCAAGGGTCGGACGCCGCCTTTGCGCGCTGGTCGCTACCACGCGTCTATTGGCTGCAAGGGGCGGTGGCGTGGTTTGTCTCTCTGCCGGTGCAGTGGGGGCAGTTCGGCGACGGATCTCTCGGCGTTCTCGCCTGGGTCGGAACAGGCGTATTCGTCATCGGTCTCTTCTGCGAATCGATCGGCGACTTGCAACTTGCCGCATTCAAGGCCGATCCCGCTAACAAGGGCAAGCTAATGACCGAGGGGTTGTGGTCATGGACGCGCCACCCGAATTATTTTGGCGACGCCGCGGTCTGGGTCGGCCTGACGCTGATCGCCCTTGAAACGCCGCTCGGCCCTTATACGGTTTTGTCGCCTGCGGTGATGGCGTTCTTCCTCGTATCCGTATCCGGAAAGGCGCTGACGGAGCGCATGATGGAAAAGAAATATCCCGAATACTCGGATTACAAACGCCGCACATCCGGATTCCTTCCCTGGCCGCCAAAGCGCAACTGACAAAAGTTGCAGCCGCGCGCAGGTCGGCGCGCTAAGGTCGCGGCAAATCAACTGGGAGCTAATCGTATGGCTGGCGCGCGCGAGAAACGCGAATCCATTGGCGAATTTGACTATGTCATTGTCGGCGCCGGGTCCGCCGGTTGCGTCCTCGCCAACCGTCTTTCGGCAAACCCGAAAACGCGCGTTTGCCTGCTTGAGGCGGGCGGCCCCGACAAGGATCCGCTCATTCACGCGCCCATGGGCTTCGCCTTTATGCCGCCGTGGGCGCAATCAAATTGGAAGTTCGATACGGCGCCGCAAAAGTATCTCAACAACCGCGTTTGCTATCAGCCGCGCGGTCGCATGCTAGGCGGATCAAGTTCGATCAATGCAATGATTTATATTCGAGGCAGCCGCCGCGATTATGATCGCTGGGAGGCCGCTGGCGCAAGCGGCTGGGGCTGGAACGACGTCTTGCCCTACTTCAAGAAAGCCGAAAACAATGAACGGGGCGAAAACCACTACCACAGCACAGGCGGTCCGTTAAACGTCGCCGATCTGCGTTATAAGAATCCGTTGTCGGACGTATTCCTGAAAGCGGCCGCCGAGCTGCAACACCCCGCCAATACTGATTTCAATGGCGCTGCGCAGGACGGCGTCGGGTTTTATCAAGTGACGCAAAAAGACGGCCGGCGCTGTTCGTCGGCGCGCGCCTATCTTGACGACGTCAAACAGCGTTCAAACTTACACATCGAAACCGGCGCACGAGCCGAGCGTGTTCTTTTTAATGGCAACCACGCTGCGGGCGTCGAATTCCAGCAAGGGCGAGTGCAAAAAACTGTCGGCGCAAAAAAGGAGATCATACTCTCCGGCGGCGCGTTTCAGTCGCCGCAACTGCTTCAGCTTTCCGGCGTGGGCGATGGCGAGCATCTGCGCGACAAAGGCGTCGACGTCATCGCGGACCAGCCGGAAGTGGGCGAAAATCTACAGGATCATCTTGACTGGACGGCAATCCATAAGGCGAAGACGTCGCACTCAATTGGGCTTAATGCGGGGTTTGCAAGCGGGTTGCCGAAATCCATCAGCGCCTATCGCAAAGAGGGTGAAGGGCCGCTGACGTCGAACCTAGCCGAATGCGGCGGCTTTTTAAGAACTGATCCGTCAGAAGAGGAAACCGACATTCAACTACACTTCGTGACGGGTATGGTCGATGATCACGGCCGCAAGCGCCACCTCGGCTCCGGTATTTCGTGTCACGTCTGCGTTCTGCGCCCAAAGAGTCGCGGAACCGTTACGCTTGCCTCCGCGGATCCGATGGCGGCGCCGGTTATCGATCCCAATTTCTTAAGCAACGAAGACGATCTCAACCGCTTGATGAAGGGCGCACGCATCATTGAACGCATCTTCGCCGCGCCCGCGTTTGAGCCGCTCATCGGCCAACGACTATATTCGGAACCCGGTTGCGACGACGCAGTACTCGAAGCCCATATTCGCGCGCATGCCGACACGATCTATCATCCGGTCGGCACCTGCGCCATCGGGGCAGTCGTCGATCCGCAATTGCGCGTGAAAGGCGTCGATGGACTTCGCGTCGCCGACGCATCAATCATGCCGTATCTCATTTCAGGAAACACCAATGCGCCATCGATCATGATTGGCGAAAAAGCGTCTGATTTGATCTTATCCGCCAGCTGACGTTTCCGGCGTAATCTCGGCTTTCTTTGACGTCGTATAGGCCGCTTCTATTGATGCCGGCGCCGCGCCCGCCAGTCCCTTCGCGATTTCGACGCGACGGGCGGCAGAATGGTTTTCCAGCGAAATTTTCTCCGCCTCTTGTAAAACAAATCGCATGCCGCGGCGATTGGCGATCTGTATGGAAATCCCGGGCCGACCATTCAGTTCCAAAAGCAGCGGCCCGCGCTCGCGGTCGAGTACAATATCGACGCCAATGTAACCAAGGCCTGTGACATCGTACGAGCGCGCCGCCATCATTAAAATGTCGTCCCAGTAAGGCGCCTGCACGTTTTCAAGCGGATGGGCCGTGTCGGGGTGCAGCTCAATAAGCGCATCATGCTGCATCGCCTGACGCGTAAACCCTGTCGCAATATCGATCCCAACGCCGACGCCCCCGCGATGCAGGTTAGCTTTGCCGTCGGACTCCGCTGTCGGCAGGCGCAACATGGCGAATACAGGAATGCCGCGCAAAACGATAACGCGAATATCGGGAACGCCCTTGAAGGAAATCTTGCCGAACACGTCGTCAAACTTGACGCGATACTCGATCATCGCGGCGTCAGTCTGCCCGCCAAGGGAATACATACCCGACAAGATGTTGTTAATCTGAAAGCGGATGACGTCCATGGTAATGCGACGCCCGCTCGCCATGCGCCAGCCCCCGCGCAGGGGCGAATCGACAACAATAATCCCCTTCCCTTGCGAGCCTTGCGCCGGTTTGATGACAAACCCGTCGTCACGCATGAGCAAGTCGGGAAGGTGTTTCATGTCACGCGCATTGCGCACGACGCCAAACAGCTCGGGCGTCGGAATCATCGCAGCCTGCGCCACGCGCTTCGTTTCCAGCTTGTCGTCGACGAGGCGAAGCAGTTTGCGTGGGTTGTTTGGATTGACGTAATTGATGTTGCGCTCGTTGATGCCGATAACGCCGTTTTCACGTAATTTTCGGATCGATTTCAGCATCGTCTATTTCGAAAGCTCCCGAAAACGCCACAGTTCGGATAGGCGCAATCCCGTGTAGCGTCCCATCAACACGCAGAGTCCCATCAGCACCAGAAGCAACTCCGGAAACTGGTACATCCAATACTCGACAAAATCATTGGTCATGGCGAGATAGGTGACAGCGGCGACGCCGAGGCTGCCCATCCCTTGCTTGATCGCCTCGCCGGCTGAGGTTTCTTCCCAGACGATCGACATCCGTTCGATCGTCATGGTCAGGATAACAATCGGAAACAGGGAGATCGAAAGACCGATGGCCTGATTGGAATTGGTGAGCGCAATGGTGATGCCAGCCATGACCATGACAATAAAGATGACGACGACCGCCAGCCGCGGCACCAGCAGCAACTGCAGTCGCTCCAGATAAAACCGCAAGGCGAGCCCCAATGCGATCAGCAGGGAAAAAAGGAGAAGCCCGTTAAGGAGCGCAGTTTCACGGAAAGCGATTCCGATCAGCACCGGCATGAATGTGCCAAGGGTTTTGACGCCAATAAACTGTCGCAAAAATACAAGGATCGTAATGCCCACCGGGATCGTGATCAGCACTTTGTAAACGAGCTGCGTCGTCAGCGGCAAATCGCTGAAGGTGAAAATATGCTCAAGCCCGCCCCAGCGATCGTCACCATTGCGTTTAACAAGCTCGACGGCGGAATTGCGCCGCTCCTGTAGCGCCAGTTGAACGGCAATGTTGTCGACGCCAGTGGCCCTCACCAAATCTCGCGCGCCATACCAGACCGTGAAGAAGCGGGTCTGCGGACCGTCCGGAAAGTAGCGGAAGTCTTCGCCGTCCATATGGTATTCCAGCCAGTGCTGTAGATCGACGCGGCGTCGGCTTTCGGTCAGGAAAACGCCATTGGCGATGCGCGCCGGCACGCCAGCGGCGCGCAACGTTTCAGTCGCCAGCTCAAGACGGCTGAGATTGCCCGGGCCGTCGAGCAGCACGGCCAACTCGTCAGCATAGAGTTCGCCCTGGTCTCGAGGCTTGAAGATCTCAGCGATGGCGAGATCGACATAGGAACGGTCGTCCGCCGAACGACGGCGCAGATCTCCGGTCCAGACGATGAACGCCTGTCGTCGGATGGAATCTTCCTCAAATCCCGCCGGCTCCGGATCGGAGTCCCGAAAGGCATCTGGCAACGGCGTCGCGGCGGTCTCGCCGATAGTCTGCGCCGTATAACGAAGCACCTTGCGGTTGCTGGGATAGCGATAGGTCCAGATCGCTTTGCGGTTTCGGGTTTTGCGCTCCGTCGACAGGCTGAGGCCGAAGGGTCCATTGTAAAACTGTTCCTGCGGAAATGTCCGCGCCACATCGCCGGCTGGCAAATAGACTTCGATACGCGCCGGCTCGTCCTGGCCTTCGAATTCAAGATAGATTTCAAAGTCCCAGACACTCGTCATTACGCCCGGTGTCATGGGATAACCGAGCGAAAGCGTCTTGATGCAAAATATAGCGCCGCCAGCAGCGATCAGCGCCAAACCCAGCAGTAAGGCGTGGCGGATGCTATTCATCTGCATCCTTGCCGCAGGCCCGGCCGGCCGTGAACGTTTGCCCCGGGTCGACGATAATTCTGTTCGCTAAAAATTCGCGCCCGACCAATACGTCATACTCAAACTCGGCGCGATCAGCGAGATTGATCTCTGCGCGTCCCGAGACGCCACCGACGCAGATCGGCATACGGATTACCGGACGGCGAATCGTGCCCCCCACCTTCGTCTTGATCTGCACGAAGCGAATAACGTTCTGATCATACCGAATAGACCTACCGCCCCGACCGACAAGGCGAAAGCGAACCCAGTTGTCGCGCTTGCCGCGCTTGTAGACTTCGACGTCGCGCGCATGGATGGAACTCGTGTCGGCGCCGGTATCGAGCTTGCCCTTGAGTTCCAGAGCGAGGTTTCCGATCTGGACGTTCTCCAGATATCCGAGGCGGACGGCCTCCTCGAGGTCGGATTCCTCAACTGCCTCCGTTTCGGCGTCGTCGTCCTGCGCATTCGCCGGCGCAAGCGCCGCTAACGCCGCCGTCGCGGCCGCAAGAAACTGAACTCGAGATATCATGGCGCGCCCTTCGTTACCCGCCCAGCGTTAAGAATTGACGGCATTATCAGACAAAACTGAGAAGTAAACAAAGGCGACGCGAATTATCTTGCAGCGGCCTCGGATCGTTTGACCCGCCGGGCGGGCCGTATTACCCAAAAACTAGGCCGCCACATCCCGAGCGCAGAACACCGAATGTCCACACCGTTGCAGGCGATTGAGCGATTGAGCGGCTGGTTCCGAAACGCCGTCGCGCCGCTTTGGGCGCGGACCGCCTGGGACGGCACTCGTGGCGGCTTCTTTGAGGCCCTTGATTTTGACGGAAATCCCATCCGGGGGCACCGCCGCGTTCGCGTGCAGTCCCGGCAGGTTTACACATTTTCAATGATGGCGCTTGGCGGCTGGCGCGACGATGCGGAACCGATCGCTGCTGCAGGCTTCGAATATTTAATCAACCGCGCCTGCCCCGACGACGGCGAGCGCGGCTGTGTTCACGCGCTCTCCGACGAGGGCGCCGTGATAGACGACCGGCGTGACCTCTATGATCAGGCGTTTCTGCTCCTCGCCTGCGCCGGACGACTCAGGGTGGCTAATTGCGACCGCGCAACGGCGCTTGCGAAAAAAACATTAGCGTTTCTCGATCGCGAACTGACCTCGCCTTACGGCGGCTGGGTCGAGAGCGACAAGAGCGAACTGCCACGCCGCCAGAATCCGCACATGCATTTGTTCGAAGCCTTCATAGCGCTTCATCGTGAAACTGGCGAAGCTATCTGGCGCGAGAAGGCGGATATTGTTGTCGATTTATTTGATCGTGCATTTTTCGATGACGCATCAGCCACACTGGGCGAATTTTTTTCAGAAGATTTGAAAAGCCGGGACGCCGAACGAGGCGCGGCGATCGAGCCCGGTCACATGATGGAATGGGTCTGGCTGTTCGGTCTTTACGAAGCCATGACAGGCGTCGACAGAAGAAACGTCATGAATAAACTTTACGGGGCGGCAAAACGCCATGCGCGGGTCGGCGATGGATTCCTCCCTGACGCGATCGGCGTGCAAAACGCATCCGGCAAGCGACGACTCTGGCCGCAAACCGAATACATAAAAGCAGCCTTCACGCTTTCCGCAGGTCCCGGGGACGCATTTGCAAAAGATGGCGCCGCCATGATCAACGCCGCGTTCGGGTCATATTTCGAACAGCCGGTCCCGGGGCTGTGGTGCGATCAGTACGACAGCGCCGGCGCGCCGATCGCAGGCGACGTCCCGGCCAGCATCCTTTACCATATATTTGAAGCTATTGCGGAAACTCAGCGGTACGCACAAAAGATAAGGCAGTCATGAAGATACAACCGGTAATCATGTCCGGCGGCGCGGGCACGCGATTATGGCCAATGTCGCGCGCGGCCCGCCCTAAACAATTCCTGAAGCTTGTCACGGACAAAACAATGTTTCAGGAAACGGCGCTGCGCGTCGCGCCGCGAACCGACAATAACTTCTCACCACCTGTCGTGATCGCAGGCGCAAGTCATGGCGCCATTGTCGCCGACCAGCTTGCAGACCTCGATATTGTTCCCGGCGAGATCATTCTTGAACCGGCGCCGCGCAATACGGCCGCTGTCTCCGCTGTCGCGAGCGCCTGGGTCGAGGGCCATGGCGACGATGCGTTGATCCTTCTCATGCCGGCCGATCACCACATAGACGACGCGGAAGGATTTCGGCGCGCGGTTTCGATTGCCGCGCGCGCAGCGGAAGACGGATATATAATGACGTTCGGCATCAAAGCGGAACATCCGCATACTGGCTACGGGTATATTGAGGCAGGTGAAAATATCTCTGACGGCGTTTACCGCGTCGCGGAGTTTAAGGAAAAGCCCGACGAGCAAACCGCAAAATCTTATATCGATAGAGGCGACTTCTATTGGAACGCCGGAATTTTTCTGTTCCGCGCCAGCGATATGCTCGAACAATTGGAAAAACTAGCGCCGGATATTCGCAAAGCGTCGACGGATGCTTTGAAGCAGAGTGTCATGTCCGGCGCTGCGCGACGCCTTGACGAAATCTGTTTCGAGACCTGCCCAGCCAATTCGATTGACTACGCCGTCATGGAGAAGACGGATCGCGCCGCAGTCGTTGCACCTGTTGATGTCGGCTGGACCGATATCGGCAGCTGGAGCGAAGTCGCTTCTCAAGCCGACAACCCCACGATCGTAGATATCGGCGGCCGCGGCAATATCATTCGAACGGACGGGACGACTGTTGCGGCGGCGGGCGTCAGCGGTTTGATTATCATTGCGACAGGCGACGCTGTCCTCGTCGCGCGCAAGGACGACGCGCAGCAAGTGCGCGCTATCGTTGAAGAACTGAAAAAGCGCGGTCGCGATGATCTGCTATAGAAATCAGTCATGACCCAAAGAATCGTTGTCACCGGCGGCGCCGGCTATATTGGCAGCCATGTGTCAGTCGAACTTCTCGACTCGGGCCGCGATATATTGATTATCGACAATTTCTCGAATTCGCATCCGGAAGCGGTTGCGCGTATCGAGGAACTCGGCCGCCGCGGCGTTGAGTTCCTCAAGGCCGATCTTGCCGACGCTGCCGAGTCCGCGACAATCATTAAGCGGGTGAAGGCGTTTCGCGCCGACGGCGCCATTCATCTCGCCGGTCTCAAAGCGGTGGGCGAATCGGTCGAACAGCCCGCGCGTTACTATCGGGTGAATATCGGTTCAGCCCTGACATTGATCGAGGCCCTCGGCGCCGCAAACGCCAAGTCGATTGTTTTTTCATCCTCTGCGACCGTTTATGGCGATCTCAACGATAATCCCGTTACGGAAGAAGGCCGCACGGGCGCAACGAACCCGTACGGGCGCACCAAGCTTATTATTGAAGATATTCTCAAAGACGTCGTCCGCGCCGACAAGGATTGGGGGGTCGTCAATTTGCGCTACTTCAACCCCGTGGGCGCTCATTCTTCGGGCCGAATCGGCGAAGATCCGAACGATACTCCAAACAACCTTTTTCCGTTCATAGCGCAAGTCGCTGTCGGACGGCGGGAGAAACTATCAGTTTTCGGCAATGACTACGACACGCGAGACGGCACGGGCGTGCGCGACTACATCCATATTGTTGATCTTGCGCGCGGTCATGTCGCCGCGCTTGATTACCTCGCCAAGGGCAATCTTGGCGCCGTCGACGTCAACCTCGGTACGGGCGCCGGCTATTCTGTCCTTGAAGCGGTCGCAGCCTTCAAACGCGCATCGAACCGCGACATCCCTTATGACGTCGTCCCCCGACGCGACGGCGACATTGCGGAAATATACGCTAACGCATCAAAGGCGAAAGAACTGTTGGGCTGGTCGACGGCAAAGAGCCTAGACGACATGTGCGCCGATCACTGGCGCTGGCAACGTGAAAATCCCGATGGGTATAAAACCTAAGCCGCGCGTTCTGCGAACTGGCCGTATTTTCGGTAGGGTTCCATGTAAGTCGGTAGAATAGATTCCAACGTCTGCGCCTCGATACCGAGATCGGCCAGCACACCCACGGACCCGTCCTGGTTCACCACGTTGTCGTTTTGGGCGAGCTTCACCTGATCCTGCGTCAGCGGCGGTTCGACGAAAGGCAGGCGGCCGGCGATCTGTCCGGCTAAGCCGATCATCGAAGCAACAGGAAACGGTATCGGCGCAAGAATGCGCTGACGCCCGATTTCGCGCAACATCATTTCCATCAGCTCACGGAATGTATAAACGCCAGGCCCTCCAATTTCGTAAATGCGTCCCTTCGCGTCAGGCCGAACAAGCGCTTCGCAGACGGCGTCCGCGACATCGTCCACATAGATCGGTTGGAACTTCGTCGCGCCGCCGCCGATCAACGGCAATGGCGTAAATGGGGTCGTTGTCGCCATGGCCGCGAAGCGGTTGAAGAACTGGTCTTCCTGACCGAACACAATCGAAGGGCGCACAATTACCGCCGTCGAAATCGCATCCAGAACAGCCTGCTCCCCCTCGCCCTTGGTGCGCGCATAAAGACTGTCGCTCTCCGCGTCGGCGCCGATCGCGGAGATATGGACAAAGTCAGAGACCCCCGCCTCCGCCGCCAGCTGGGCGAGCGATGCGGCGCCGGCTGCGTGTACCGCGTCGAACCGATTGGCGCCGTCCTGATAAAGAACGCCGACAACATTAACGACGGCGTCCGCGCCCTTAAGCGCCTCTGCAATCGACGGACGGTGGCGAATATTGACCTGCTTCAGCTGAATCTGGCCGACAGCGCCCATGGGCCGGAGAAACTGCGCAAGGTGCGGGCGGCGCACCCCGACGCGCACGCGCCATCCGCGACGCGCGAGCTCACGCACGACATTACGGCCGACAAAGCCCGATCCGCCAAAAACGACCGCCAGTTTTCCAGTCACGCGCCCGTGCTCCTTCATGTAAGAACTGCCGGCGTGCCTAGCGGAATTTCCCTGCCGCCACAATTGGACGAAGCTGCGCCCCGGCGGCCGCGGCAGTCGCAAGGCCTTCGATTGACAATATCGGACCCCGCCCCTAATCCAGCGCCCCTGCCGAGCCCATGCTCGCGCGCCCCTTGCCCAGGTGGCGGAATTGGTAGACGCGCTGGCTTCAGGTGCCAGTGGCCTTACGGTCGTGGAAGTTCGAGTCTTCTCCTGGGCACCACTGGACGCTCCGTTGACATCCAGTCACGCTTAGAAATAACGTAAAAACAGTTGGTTGTGAGGATTGTCCGTTCAGGGCCGTCCGCTCAAATCCGCGGGTATCTGCCCACATTGCAGGTACTTTTTTTGGTATTTCGGAGTGAGTCCCACTGGGGACTCAGAGTGAGTCCGCGTTTGGAACTCGACCCGAAATAAGGCCCGAGTTTGGTACCTGGAGTGAAGCTCGAGCGGGGTGAAGCGGTTCCGGGTCTGTATCAGAGTATGTTGAGATGTCGAAGCTCAACCAGATGATCGTCAAGAACGCGAAGCCGCGCGAGCGTGCTTACAAAATGGCCGACGGCGCCGGCATGTACTTGCTCGTTAAACCGAATGGCGGACGATATTGGCGCCTTGATTATCGGTATCGAGACAAACACAAGACACTGGCGCTTGGCGTTTATCCCGAAGTCACGCTTGCCGAAGCGCGCATCAAACGCGAACACGCAAGAAGGCAAATTCGTGATGGGATCGATCCGAGCCACGCGCGCAAGGTCGAGAGGCTCACTGGCGCGAAACCAGGCCGGACTTTTCAGGATGTCGCCGAAGAGCTCATTGAAAAGATGGCAAGCGAAGGGCGAGCGCATGTCACGATTGATAAGACTAAGTGGGTTTTTAAATTCGCTTATCCCTTCTTTGGTGATCAGTTGGTGAATGAAATAACGGCGCAAGAAGTGCTCGCCGCTCTGCGAGTAGTTGAGGCTAAAGGCAATTTCGAGACTGCACGCCGATTGCGGAGCAAATGCGGCCAAGTCTTTCGGTTGGCAATCGCGACGGGACGAGCTGAACGCGACCCGACACAGGATTTGCGCGGCGCTCTAACCACACCTAAGCGGAAACACTATGCGACGATCGTTCGACCGAAGGAAATAAGCGCCCTCCTCCTCACAATCGACGGTTACACCGGACACATAACGACGCGTCTCGCCCTTCAGCTGATTGCCCTCACCTTCGCCCGGCCGGGCGAACTCCGCCACGCGGAATGGCGGGAATTCGATTTCGATGCGAAAATCTGGGAAATCCCCGCAGAGAAAATGAAAATGCGGCGGCTCCATCGCATACCCCTGGCGACGCAGGCGCTTGATCTGATTGAAACATTACGCCCGCTAACGGGAACGAGCCCGTATCTCTTTCCTACAATCAGCAATTATCACCGCCCTATGTCTGGGAACACGCTCACCGGAGCACTTCGGCGAATGGGTTATACCGGCGAACAAATGACGGCGCATGGCTTCCGAGCCATGGCCGCCACACGGTTGAATGAGATGAATAGCTGGTCGCCCGACGTGATTGAACGTCAACTTGCACATCAAGAAGCAAACCCTGTCCGCCGCGCCTATACGCATGCGGCCGAGTACTGGGACGATCGCGTTGAAATGATGCAGGTTTGGGCGGATTACTTGGGCGAGCTGCGAAATCACTCGTCGCAATAAACTCATGTGATCGAAATGAACAAGAGAAGCAAAACTGCGGACAAAACAAAAAGACGAAGGCGCCGCTCCAAAACGCTTCGTGTGGTCGCCGTCGAACAACCACCAGATTCCGTAATCTCAGAAAATGAGCTCAATGAACTCGACCCATATATTACAGATACTGAGTTAGCATATTGGTTAAAAGGCTTTCAGCAGCGACAAGGAGCCGGTTCCCGAGAGCAGTTTGAAGAAGACGGCATCTTCATGTCTGTAATACTCGGCGATATGCAACACAAAATATATGAAGGCATCTACGAAGCGACGAAGGATAATCCGCTATATGCGATGGAAGCATTCGTAACCGCACACCATCTGAATCTATATCCGCCGCGCTGGGTTCTCGATTGGCTTTACGACGCGTTTGCAAAGTATCTTGCTTCGCCAGACGAACAAGACCTCGCCAAGCTTCTCAAAGCAAAGCGCGGCAAAGGCCAAACGCCAATCAAAAAAGAATCCCGGAAACTGCAGATTGAAATCAACGCGATGAACCACATCCTCGCGCTCAACATTCAAGGCGTCGCAGTCGAAAAAGCCGCAGCGATGGTCGAGGAGCAAGCTAAAGCCCACGGTATCGAAATCCAGTCAACAGAAGTGCTTGCTGAGCGTTTCATAAAGCGTGGATGGGGTTCGATTGCTAGGGTCTGGAAACATGCGATCAAAGAAGGTGGAGAAGAAAAATAAGAAAGCTAAGATACTGATTTTGAGACTCAGCCTTCACCGGAGGCCGCTAGCCGGGCAACAAAGCGAAATGCTCAGTACTGGCGATGACGAAATGGTTACTGTTTCAGAGCGTCTCGTAAACGTAGCCAAAAGCGCCGTCGCACTTACGCTTCCAAATTTCGTCTGTGTAAACGTCTGGTAGCCTGTCTAACTCAATCTCAATGCATTGGCGCACAGCGGCCTTTGCTCGTTCCTTGCGCCGCCAGTCAAGGATTAGCTTCTCTTTCTTCAGCTTTACAAGCAGTTCGCGGGCAATCGCTTTCACTTCCTTTTCTTGGCCTTTTGTCAGGTCGGGATCCGGTTTGGTTAAAATGTCGAAGAGTGCAAGCTCCTCCACCGTCAAGCCTTCACGAATATGGCGCTTTTCTTCATCTTCCAGCGACTGCGCAAATTCGAGTAACCGTTTGTACGTCTCCTCGACATTTCTAGAACCCGAGTTGTAGTCGTCGATCATGACTTTCAACCTGTCCATGAGATCCGCACGTGTTCGGTTCTCCCGAACCATCCTCTCGACCTTCCCCATCAGAGAAGTCTTGAGTTTCGCCAGTTCCGTTCGCTTATGGGTGGATTGGAATTCGCCAGCAAGCTTCTCGAAGTCGATCGCCGAAAGATCGAAGGTCTGCTCTTCAGGTTTCTTGTCAATGATATAGCCGCGGGTCGCGATCGATCGATTGAGGAGATCCTCAATTTCATCGCGTACGTGGGAAATGTCGACTGGCTTTTCGCCGCCGCGCAGCATTTCTGCAATCGCTGCAAATGTGAGAACTTTTGGCGCCAAGTCGTTCGCGACGGGATCAGGGAGCGTAGCCTTGTACGCTCGCGCAATCGTTGCCGCACGGGAAACGAAATGTTGTTTCGTGCCTTCGCTCTCGAGCAGCACCTCCGTTGCATCACCAAGGAGTTTTGCTCGGTCGTAGCCATGTATTGCGGAAAACAAGGAAACATCGACACCGCGTTCTTTGGCGAAGCCATCGAGGTCGTCCACCGCATCCTGCAAAAGCGCCACAAGCTCGTCTTTATCTTTGATGGGCGCGTCGACGCCCGTTACTATGCCTGCGCCAACCTGCGGCCTCGCATATATTGCGAGCGCCTTGTTAAGATTGTTGAGCACGCCGATATAGTCGACGACTAGGCCTGCTTCTTTGCCCTCCATGACGCGGTTGGCCCGCGCGATTGTTTGCATCAGTGTGTGATTGCGCATCGGCTTGTCGAGATAGATCGTCGAAACGCAAGGGGCGTCGAAACCCGTAATCCACATTGCGCAGATAAAGACGATCGACAACGGATCATCGGGATCCTTGAACTTCTCTTCGAGATCCTCGCTACGCATGCGCTTGCGGTGGGGCGTAATGTCTAGCCCTTTCGCATTCATCTCGGCCGCCTCGTTCTGGCCAGGAGAAACAACAACGGCCATGTCTATTGAGCGCATGTAAGCAATTTCGGACTTGAGGTCCTCGGCTTCGTCGCCTTTTACACGTTTCTGCTTTGATTCCAATTCCTCGATATGGAACTTCCACTTGTCGTTGACGAGGTTATACATTCTTAGGGTGGTCACCTTGTCGATCGAGATCATCATGGCTTTACCGCGATAACCGCGCCCCAGGAAGTGATCAACGATGTCGGATGCAACACGTTCAAGTCGGTCCGGTCGAGTTATCAGCTGGTACTGGGCGCCAAATTCGCTTTGGAGTTTTTGCTCTTGGGCCTCGTCTAACTCTGCATTCTCGAGAATCGCGTTCAGATCATCGGTGAGATTGTCATTTGTGAGCTGCAATTCCGGTATGCGGTTTTCATAGTAGAGCGGAACCGTTGCGCCGTCGGCGATTGCATCGGAGAAGTTGTAGGTGCTGACGTAGTCCCCAAACACATCGCGTGTTACTTGATCTTCTCCGTCAATGAGCGGCGTTCCCGTGAAGCCGATGAAGGAAGCGTTGGGCATGGCGTCCCGCATATTCTTAGCGAAGACGTCATATTGGCCGCGATGCGCTTCATCCGTAATGACAATGATGTCGTTACGGTCGGTCAGTTTTGGGTAGGGCTCTCCTTTGTCAGCTGGCGTCTGTCCGAATTTCTGGATTAGCGTGAAGAGATAGCGATGATCGCCCCGTAGCAGTTCCTTCAGGTGTTCGCGGTTGTGTGCGTGGCAACTTTCCTCTGGTTCCGTAACGGCGCCCGAACGGGCGAAGGTTTTGTAGATCTGGCTATCAAGGTCATCACGGTCGGTAACAATCACGAAGGTCCAGTTGCCTGGAAGCGTTCGATGGATTTTCTGTCCGAAGAACACCATGGAGAAGCTCTTGCCCGAACCTTGCGTGTGCCAAAACACGCCGAGCTTCCCTTCCTGCTCCTTGATGGAGCGAACCCTGTCGATTGCTTGGGAGACGCCTAGGAACTGGTGGTTTTTCGCGACGACCTTTTGAAGCTTGCCTTCTCTTGTTGTGTAGAGAATGAAATTCTCAACGATATCGAGAAGTCTTGATTTCTCACACGTGCCTTGGACCGCCGTCGACAGAGACACGATCCCTTCTTCGCCTTCATTGTTGATCTTTTTCCAGTCAAAGAAGTGCTCCCACGGCGCGTAACCAGAGCCAACTTTGGCCTCTAAGGTGTTCGAAAGAATGCAGAACGCATTATAGTGAAACAGCGAGCGAAGGTTTGTCCGATAGTGCCTTAAGTTATCAGCAAAGGCGCTCTCCACAGTCTCGCTTGGCTTTTTAAACTCGAAGATGACAAGAGGAATGCCGTTGACATAGCCAATCGCATCGAGGCGCGTGTCATAAAGGTCGCTGATCATCCAGACTTGTTGTGCCGCAAACCAGTTATTCCGTGTGGGATCGCGCCAATCGATAAAACGTACGGTGTCATGGGCTGTCTTGCCGTCTTTGCCCTGAAAGCGGACCTTGCAACCGTTTTTGAGGAGCGCGTATATCTCCCGGCTTGCTTCCGCGTCGACCATGCCGGTCCGATCTCTAACGAATTCGGCCGCTGCGTTCTGGAGCGCTTCCTCGGGGAGGTCGGGGTTCAACTCTTTGAGGGCTGCGTAGAAACGATTGGGCAACACAGGATCAGCGCGGGAAGCCCGGCCCTCGATCGATGCGCCGCTTGCGAATTCATGCCATAGACTTGCGGTTTCCCAACCAAGCCACTCAAGCTCCGCCAGCGCCGGGCTTTCGCTTAAGTCGTCTTCGCTGAACCCTTCAATTGGCACTTCCGAAAACCCTCAGCCTTGAGAAGATTCTGATTCAATATCTGCTTCACCGTTGAGGAATTCGTCCCCAGCACGTTCTCGGGTAATGTCTTGCGCGACTGAGCGCGCTTCGTCGATGTCGAGATTGCGTATTCTGTGTTCAAAAGTATTTCGAAACAGCGCCATTTTTTCGCGGTACCAACTAAAATATTCAGGCCAATACGACTGATCCATGGGATCTATGTTTGCTCTTTTGATTGATATCCTTGAGCCCTTGTCTTCCAGAGGCTCCCAGTCCAAAGGTTCGCCAATCTCGTCTTCGATAATTGCTCTGTCAGCGCTGAATGAATCAAATATCGCCTTGTCTTCATCTTGGTGACAGTAAACTTCAGTGCGGATCCAGCGGTCTCGAGCACTGGTTGATATCGTGAGTGAAAAGTGGGTTCGACCGATCCCGAACGACCACCATGAGCCTTTCGGGGGCGTGCCACCCCGAAAGGAACGATCATTGTCTAACATATAATCTGAGAACGCGGTCCAAAACTCTTTGTATTTCTTCTGTGTTTCGGTAAGCGCCGTGTCGCGTAACTGCCGGGTTCTCGCGCCGATGTGCCTGGTCCAGTCGTTTGGACGCGCCGCTACGTGAAAGTACGGAGCCACCGCTGAGCCATCGATGCTGTAGACTTCAAGCTCGACGGCGAAAAACGAATAATCGCTGGGTGAATTGGTGTTCAGCCAATCAATCGCGGCGCGATGCTCTTCTCGAATTTTTGTAGATAACCAGACGACTTTTACTTGCGGCCGGTCTTTGTCGCGTTCCGCATCAATCCCCGCCAGATAGGTTAGGATCTTTCCAAGATGATCGTGGTCAGTTTGATTAAGCTGGTTCTCAACCAGTATAGAACCGTCACGATCGCGACCAACGATGTCGGCGGAAAAATCGCCTACTGCTTGTTCCGTGCCTTCAATCTCCGCATCCGTGAAGTGAAGAGTCTCCGCGAGAATTGCAAAGTTCTCGTCCTCTGCAAGCCACCGAGTGAAGTCGGTTGCTTCATTAGGCCAGACTTCGCGAGGACTGACCCAAGTCATGTGACTGATTTTTCGGCTCATGCAGCGTCCTCCAATAACCGTTCAGCGGCGGCGATATCGATCTCACCGGAGATGAGCCTAGGAAGCAGAAGGTCCCGTTGCGCGCGAAGGTTGGTATTTTTGGAGCTCAGGAGCCTGATTGTTTGCCAGTAGGGCTCAGCAATGGCTTCGAAGCGTTCGACAAGGTCTGGTGTCGGTGTGGGAACGGTGACAGTTTGGAGATCTTTTTTCGTGATGGAGTTGAAGATTGCTCCGCTACCCATGCAATCTTCCTCCGCAAAGCGATGCCGAAGCTGTGATAAAAGAAAAACTTGATGCTCTGACTTGCTCCTGATCGCGCTTAGCCCTCGTCCAATGACAATCTTCTTGGTCGCAAGGTTGATACGGCCAACAGGTGCTCTAACACTGAAGAGGATGTCACCGGCTTCTGCCAATCTATTCTCCACAGAACAAAAGAGACGATCGGCTGGGAAGAAGGCGCCGAAGTTAGATACGCCCTGGTGGAATGGAAGGCCTTGCCCCTCCGTGTTGTAGAACTCCGACTTGGGTGATTGCCCCATCGTCAAGTGAGCGACTTCTTGCAGTTCCTTTTCCACCCACCGCTCCGACAATCCGTCGACGAACTTAGCGTCTTCATGGCCGGGGAAGCGGAAGCAGACGAACCATTCCTCATAGAGCCGCCGGGCCATCTCCTCCAGAATCGCGATCCGCCGCGTGTTGTTCTCCATCAGATCGTCATAGGTCGATAGGATCGATGCTATGCATTGTTGTGTTGCGAGAGGCGGTACCGGAAGCTTCAATTGGGCAAGTATGTCTTGGTTTAGATTTGAGATATTCGCGCCGCTTCCTTGCGACGATAGTATTTGTCGGATCAAACCTGAACGCATAACATAAAAATAAAATCTATCATTGATGCGCTCGTTGGGGCGAAACCTAACTCGTATAGTAAAGGCTGAATGTGTTATCGGCGTGCCCGGCGGCTCCAGAATCATCATGCTTCGCCCGATTAGCTCGCGATTACCATTCGAGCGTACAAAGACGATATCGCCTTGATGCAAAAGGCTTTGATCTTTTACGACGCCGTCCGGCTTAATTTCTTCAAGTTCATTATATTTTGGTGTGGAGTAGTCTTGAAAATCCTTTACATTTATTACCTTCACGCCGCATCCAAAGTTATCCTTGGTATAGTTGACGCCGTTACGAAACTCGGCGATTTCGCCAAGAGTTGTTTGGGGCCAACAGAGACTTGAATTCATCGCGCTGCCTCCAGGACCAGCGCTGCGTTCTCGGCGATCCTTTCCTCCAGCGCCGTCGCCTCAATGTTTAGCTGCGCCAGTTCTTCACTCAGTTTCTCAAAGCGTTGGGCAAAGTCGACATCCTCCGCATCCCGCGCTAACGCCCCCACATAACGCCCAGGGTTGAGGCTCCACCCCTGCGCTTCGATCTCGGCCCGTGTGGCGACTTTGCAGAGCCCGGGCACGTCCGCATAACCGTTCTGCAGCCCGTGTTCGGCCATCAGGCTCGCGCCGCCCTGGTCGCGCTCCGGCTCATCGCCTCGATAGAGTCGTACGACGTTCGCCAAGAACTCGATTTGCTCAGGCAAGAAGTCACGGTGGGCGCGATCGATTTGGCGGTAGATGTTCCGGGCGTCGATAAATAAGACATTGTCCTCGCGGGCACCGTCTTTTTTGCCCCGATCAAGGAACCAGAGCGTGCAGGGCAGCGTTACGGTATAGAAGAAATTCGATCCGACCGAGACAATGACGTCAACCACTCCATCTTCGATAAGCTTTTGTCGAATTGTCTGTTCGGTCCCCCTTGCGTCCCCCGCAGAATTCGCCATGACAAAGCCGGCGCGCCCGCGTTCACTCAAAGCGGAATAGAACGTCTGTATCCAGAGATAGTTGGCGTTGTCGGGGGTTGGCAGACCGAAAGGGAATCTTGGATCATTCGCCAGTCGCTCCTTATCGACGCCCGAGACGTTGAAGGGCGGATTGGCCATGACATAGTCGAAACGCCCGCCCGTCTTATCCGTCGCATTGTGAACGTCGTCGTAGTAATTGTTCGCCTCGCGGATATCGCCAGAGAGGCCGTGAACTGCGAGGTTCATTTTTGCGAGCTTCTTGGTGGTGCCATCTTTTTCGACCCCATATAGGCTCAGCTCCGAGCCCGGGTTTTTCTTGTGTCGCGAGACGAAATTTGCGGACTGAACAAACATGCCCCCTGAACCGCAAGCGGGATCGTAGACCCGGCCGTGATAAGGCTCCAAAATTTCGACAATCAACTTAACGATACTCTCCGGCGTGTAGAAGACGCCGCCCTTCTGACCCTCCTTCATGGCGAAATTTCCGAGGAAGTATTCGTAGACCTTCCCGAACGCGTCGCCGGATATCTCTACGGGCGCGAGAATTTTCAGAATTTCGATCAATATCCAATTTTCAATCTGCGCGTAATTGCGCGGCAGCTCTCCTTTGAGATCAGGGTTCTCCGCCTCGATGGCCTTCATGGCGTCGTTAATTCGGCGGCCGATATTCTCATCTTCAGGTAGGTTCAGGAGGTATTGGAACCGCGCTTTTTCGGGCAAAAAGATCACGCCCTCGGCGATATAGTCGTCCTTAGAAACCTTGCGTCTTTTTCCCGATCCGACGGGTCCCATCTTCGCCTCAACTTCTGCAAAACGCTTCTCGGCATAGCGCAAGAATATTATCCCTAAGACGGGTGTGGAAAACTCCGCCGGCTTCAGACCAGTGTTAGCCCACAGCTTGTCCGCGGTTTCCCACAACGCCTTCTCAATTTCCCGTTTATTCTCAGAAACCACAACTCGTCCTTCTTCCGGTTAAACGTCAAGAATAGCGCGTTTCCCGCAGGGAACCATAGAGTATACAGAGATACTTGTTCGCCGAGAAATCAGATCGGCGGGCAAATCAAGCCAAGCAGAGCCCAATCTACTACTTTAAAATACGGCTGCTTTACACCAAACCAGGCGCGCTAGCCCAAGTCATTTCCAACCCGGCCGGAAATGAGCCATTTCGGACCCTGGTTTCAAGCATTGGAGTTGGAGAATCCTCCACATGCAAAAGTATGTAAGAGGAAACCAATCAATGTCAGCAGTAAGAGCGTATCGTGTTAAAGATTTTTGCAGGGCCTATGGCGTATCGCGCAGCTTTGCATATCAGGAAATGCAAGCGGACCGCTTGAAATATTTCAAAGTGGGCAGAATCCGCTTGATTTCATGTGAAGCTGCGGAAGCATGGCGACAACAATACGAGACATTAGTGGACCGAACTGCTTAGAAACGATCGCCGTGACCCATTGTGGGTCCGACTGTAGGCGCGATAGCTGCACATCAGCCGTTTCAAAAAGTGTACGGACGACAATGGACCTCTGACAGGGGTATGCCTCTGGGTATTTCAAAGGGTGCCGCAGGGGTGTCATTTTCTATGTTTGTTCACTGTCACAAGGGTATGTAAGGGTAGTCAAACTCGGGGGTCAAAAGCGTGATTTAATGCCTTATTCGTCTGCAAAGTTCGCGATTTAACGCCAGATCACTAAATCATCGATTTGTACAGCAGTACATACGGAGCTATATCCGGCATATATCCAGGAGCCGACGGGCTTATATACGGAGTTATATCCGGCGTTATTTGTTTCGCTTCTGGACGCGCCTGGATCAAAATCGAAACTCATTCGAAGGTCGAACGAAGCTTAATCGAAGAGACACCGAAGGTATTTCGAAGCTTTTTCTAAGTGAAATCGAAGCTCAAAAGCGAAGCGCGGCGGTAGGATCGCGCCATATTTGCGCTCTAATGTGTTGCTGGTTCGCCTGCATAAATAGTATTCTGGAATTATAAGTCGTCTGGAGAAGTACGGACGTTCAGATATGATAACTCGTAGACAACAACAGCCTCTCACTAAGGAACTTTTGTTTCGAGAACTTTCACGACACCCGACCGTAGCCCGATGGACCCAGAGCTCGCCAATTCGCCCTGACGTGTGGTTCGAATACGTGTGCGCTCGCGGCGGCTCGATCTCTGTTCTGGTGGTACCCTACCGTGGCGTGGAGCCTGGATGCGTTTATCGCCAATTACGCGAGAAAGGCATCCGTTCTGGCTACAATGAATCTGTAGTGACAGCGACTATATCTTGGGTGAACCTGCTGAAAGCAGTACTGCCGCTCAGCAAATGGTGGCAATCCAATGGCGCTGCGATTCTCGCCAGCGCCAAGCATTTCTGTATCGATCACGCCGAAGAACACCTTCCAAGCGATGCATACCACTTTCTACGCGGCGTCGGCCTAGTCACAATACTCGGAGGCGGCGGAGCCCGCCCTACCGCCTCAGAAGTGACGAATTGTTGCGCCGACTCTGTCGGTCTGGCGGAAGCCGCGATGGACGTTTTGTCCGGCATCCCCACAAATGCGCCTCACGCTGAGGTTTTCGCAATCTCAAAAAATCGCGTCGCTAACGTTTCTTCGACACGATCGGTGGAAACAATCAAAGGCGATGCAGCACGGCGCTTATTCGACTTATCTTGCACAAAACTGACATGGGCGGTCGTTGATTCCGGAATCGATGCATCGCATCCGGCGTTTGGCAAAGGGGAGAGCGCATCGTCGGACCATATTTCCGTCGACCAATCACGCGTAAGAGCGGCCTATGATTTCACACTGCTTGGCGAAATCATGGACCTCGCCGGCTCTCCGGCACAGGCAGATCGCGAGCGCTTACAAAAACGTTTCAATCTTGCAAGCGGCGAAGCCAGAGACCTTGGACGCCGCATTCGTGCTGGGCGTGAAGTTGATTGGGGTCTGTTAAAGACCGCACTAAAAGTGAGCCTTCCTTATGCTGAGGCGTTGCATCCTCACGGCACACATGTCGCGGGCATTCTGGCCGGTTGCGGGGGGCTGTCAGACGGGGAAGACGACGCCTCTCTTGGTGTTTGTCCCGACATAAATGTGATCGATATTCGTGTTCTTGATCGAGAAGGCAAAGGCGACGAGTTTCAGATAATCGCTGCTCTGCAATTTATTCGGCATCTTAATAGTGGATTGGAAAGACCCGTGGTGCAAGGCGTCAACCTCAGTTTGCAGATGCTGCATGATGTTCGAGAATATGCCTGTGGCCGCACGCCCGTTTGCGAGGAGGCCGAGAGGTTGGTGGCAAGCGGTGTTGTCGTTGTAGCTTCGGCCGGCAATCGTGGATTCGCAGCCACGGGCCCTGCAGTCGGAACCATCGACAATGACTTAGGCGGTCAGTCCGTTGGCGGCTACGAAGATATTAGCATTACCGATCCGGGGAACGCCGAAGCGGTCATTACGGTTGGCTCCACACATCGGAGCGAGCCGCATACATACGGCGTTAGCTTCTTTTCGAGTCGAGGCCCGACGGGTGACGGCCGCATAAAGCCCGACTTGCTTGCGCCGGGCGAAAAAGTACTCGGCCCTATTCCGGATGCCCTTTATGAAAGTATGGATGGCACCAGCCAAGCAGCGCCTCATATCTCTGGGGCGGCCGCATTATTGATGGCGCGAAATCGCGAACTCATCGGACGCCCCGTCGAAATCAAAGACGTGCTGCTTAAGACAGCGACCGATCTGGGCCGTAAGTCAGATTTTCAAGGTCGAGGACTCGTTGATGTGTTGCGGGCGCTTCAGGCGCGATGACCAATTTGCGGAGATACACAAGATGATTTTCAGTTTGGAAGCGCTGGACGCCGGACATGGCGATGCGTTGTTGCTGCACTATGGACCAGAAAATGATCCGAGCCTCATTGTGATAGACGGCGGCGTACACGGCATTTGGCAAGACGTAATCAAACCGCGATTGCGGGAAATCGTAGAACTCAGAGACATCGAACCGCCAGTTATCGCTCGCCTTGCAATGGTGAGTCACATCGATCGCGATCACATAACTGGCGTTCTCGATCTAATGCGCGATCTTCAAGTGCGCGTGCGTAATAATGATGACCTGCTCATTGACGTACAAGGTCTTTGGCACAATAGTTTTGATGACATTCTCAACAACACTGAAGTCGCCGCTTTCGAAAACCTGATTGCGTGGATGGACTCTGCATCCGGCGCAGATATCGCAGCGCTTGGCATAGATCTGCACTCACTTATGATCGCCGGCGATGTTCGGATGGGCCGAGAGCTGCGCCGGATAGCGGGCCGTTTACAGATTGCCATAAACCAGCCATTTCAAACCGGTCGGATTGAAGCGGGACGGACCATCAATGTGGGCCACAACACCAAAATCGTCACACTCGGTCCATCGCGAGCGCAGCTCAGAGCTCTTGAGACAGAGTGGAATGCAAAATTACCAAGCATCTTAGGCGCGAGCATCGATCAACGCCGTGCGATACTCGCGGCGTTCGCTGACACGAGCGTCGCCAACCTCTCGAGCCTTGTCGTACTCGTAAAACAAGGGCGCCGAGAAATGTTGCTAACTGGTGATGCCAGGGGTGATTTCATCATCGAAGCATTGCAAGATGCCCAGCTGCTAAATGCAAATGGGCAGGTCACTTTCGATTTGTTAAAGGTCCCGCATCATGGCAGCGACCGAAACGTAACAGAGAGCTTTTTCCGCACCATTCGGGCACACAACTACGTTTTTTCAGGCGACGGAACGGTTGGAGACAATCCGGATATTCGTACGCTCGAAATGTTGACAAGCGCCCGCGGTCAAAACCGATACACCATGTATTTTACCAATCGGCTGGAGAAAATTGAACGTTTCGTACGCAAAGACCGCCGCGAGAATTCTCGCAGGTATGACGTCGTTTATCGCGATGATAACTATTTCTCAACCTGGGTCGACCTCGGTGATGAGCTTACGTACTAAGCTCGATCAATGGCCCAATCGGTGGCTTTTTTGGCAACTAATTAAACTCCGATTTAGAGCAACCTGTTTTAGGACCAATATGAGATTTCTTCATTTGATCTAAGCGGCACGGACATCAGCTCCAAATACGCGGCGTTACTCGAAGAGCTTTCTACGACCGCCGTGCAGCACAAAGACAAAGAACTTGAAATCGGCGTGAAGCAAGCCAAAACGCTAGCGCGGTAAGCGGCTATTACCCGAAACGAGCACAAAAATGTGTACGGACAATAGCAGATTCCTGGCGGGGGTGTTGCGCAGGGTATCTCAAGGAGTGTCTAAAGGGTACCATTTTCTGTGTTTGTTCACTGCGAAAAGAGTAGGTACGAGGGTCAAGTTCTGGGGGTCGAAAGTGGGAGTCAATATAGCATCGTGCCTAATGCCCAGCATATGAATCTCTAATCGACGTAATATGAATTCGTATATCGATTATACGAAGCTATATCGGGCCTTATAGAGGGCATGCTGTGCCGGAGCTCTGCCGCGAAGCATTTGGACGCGCCTGGACCAAAATCGAAACTTATCGGCAAATTTCATCGATTTTTCCAAACCTCGCAATTGAAAAGTACGTATCGCCTCAGCTTGACTTGTGAAACCGCGTCAATGTGCAAAGCGCCCATTGCTCCCAGCTGAAGCTGGGGCAAAGTTTGACCAAAACACACTAAGACGATCGTGGGTCGAATTTTCAATGCCCACCCCAGAAAAAAATGGCCATTAACGCCGCTGAACACAACGCTCTCAGAGCCTCGTTTTGAATATTCAAAGGTCTTTTTCGGGATTAAACTGTCGGATTCGAAAATTGGCTACGTATGAAGCGTGCCTCCCCGATGGTTTTTGAATCCTGTTTGCTCACAAGGTGTTTTCTGCTATTGCGCCCACCAACTGTTGCAGCGCAATAAGGAAGGGGCGCACCCCTTCCTTATCATTTCTCGTCGATTCTTCGGTGACTACTTGCGCTTTGGCCACTCGTAGTAGGCCAACATTGCGTGGGCAAACGCTATTAGAGCACAAAAGAACTCCTTGTTCATCCCAGCCGCCATCGCCAAGTAAAAGAACGCAATACTTGCATCAATGGCTATTTTATCTAATCTATGCGGTGACATTCGGTTCTCCTTGAAGGTCATCGCTGCCCGGACAGCAATTCGTGGCCGCCGACATTGAAGCGCCAAAGCACGGTATTCTCCACGCAACTTTCCCATACAAATCATGCTGTTTTCATCGCAGAATCTTGCAGGAACTAATGGTTGTTCAACCTGAGCTTGGATTGGTTGTTCGAGAGCTTCGTGGCGAAAAGGGATTTCCGTCACAAGAGTCTCTTGCGAATGCCGCTGGCGTTGCTGTTGCAACGGTTCAGCGTCTCGAATCCGGCGAAAACATCCACACGACAAAACTGGCCGATATCGCAAGTGCCCTTGGTGTTGACACCTCCTTTCTAAACAATCGGGCACTAGAATTGAGAAGCATGGCGGCTTCGGCTGCGTCAGCCGAGATTCGGAGCAACGTCGCACAATATGTGCCACCCACGATTCAGTCCAGTGCAGAAAAATGGGACGATTTCTTTGATTTTATCGATGACAGAGTTAAAGTAGAATTTGGCGACTTGTTTGCTCCGACAAGTCAGATGGATGAACAATTCTCCGCCGAGAAACTATATAGCTCTCTATCGGAGTTGGATATTCCACCGAGTATAGTTGCTCACATTCTGGCGAATCTTCCAAGCGCGCTCGCTCAGTGCATCCGAGACAGTGAATTCTCGACTGGCCACATTCGACTCGCGGTTTCTCAGGTGATTTCGGAATTGAAATTCGAAGAATTTGGAGGTTCGAGGCGAAGCAACGCTGCACGCGCCAGAAACGAAGCAACTGTCGAAGCAAGACGAGCCTGGGAAGAAAAAAAGAACAAATGGGCGAAGCGATACTCCAGGCGGTATGGCGACCCCAAACAAATAATAATGGTTTTCGAAAAAGATGGCACGCAAACGCCATTGGACTATCAGTTCCTGAAGAGCGAACTCATCCCGCACGTTTTTAGGAGGAGTATTGGGGAGCAGTTCCATTCGCCTGATCATCTGCGCATTCCCAGCAGCGAATTAACGGAAATGGCAGAACGCTTGTTGGATGTAGTCAAGAAGCTGGATGTGCATGCAATCAACTACAAATCACTTCTTTACCTTGCGGAAGATATCGCAATTCAACCGCCAAACACGTGGTTCGTAACACCTGCATCACGTGAATCTGTCATCAAATATCATTTGAATCGGACAAAAACACATCTGGATGCTATTTCGATACCAAGTAATGACGTGCGCCATCATTACTACGAGGTAGCACACCACGCATGCGCCGCCATATTGGCCGTGTATGGAGGTGTTATGGGGTCTCGATATCACTCTTCTTTGAGCATGCTGCAAACCTGGTTGAAGCTACCTGATCGAAATGCTGCGCTCTGGAGCTTTTGTGAATTGCGATGCCTCGAAAACGATCTTCGGAGTCTGAAAATATCGAAATCTGATTTTTTAAGGATGCTAAAGAAAATCGACATGGATCTGAAAGCACGTGAAGCTGGGCTTGCTTCAGACATACATTCGATCTCCGATCAACTCACCCAATATGTGAAACTTATATATGCACGGCGTGAAAAGATGCGGCAATTACAAAGTAAGGTATTGGGAGGCCATGCGATTGATGTATTTGATTTGGTGGCAACCTGCCGCGAAACCATCAGCGCCGTCTTTGGCACAAGCAAGTTTCGCGACGTACTCAACGCGGGCCGCAACCAGCGGATTGGCTTTTCTGCGGCCTTAGATTTGGAACAAACACCCTTTTCGCATTTTTCGAGCATCTGCGTCTTAAGTGTCTACGACGAATTGGACGATGAAAGTTCAATGGACGATCTGTTGAAAGACACACTGGAGCATCTCCGAAATCACAAATTGGCCCAGGTTGGGTTTGTATTGTTTCGGAGCAAAGATTCTGCTTCGACATGTACAAAACTGAAGACCAAAGCTCTTGAGCATACTCTTGGAGAGAGTCTTTACTTTGTGCCTCTCGAATCACTTTCGGATATTACAGTACGGCGGGACGCTAAAAGAGAGTTTTTCGATCTTGTTCTCGAGCACAACGATTGCGCTTAAAAAACATGTACTGATATCGGTGAACGGACTTTGAAGCGACTTTAGTGCGCCAGGCTTTGGGGCAAACCTGTCAACCGCGGATTCTCGCACAATCGATTACTTTCAGTGAATTTTACCGTCTGTGTAGGATTACCAACTCAAACGACCAACGTAGGTTGCCTTAGTTGTTTGACACCCAAACCTACGATGGATGGCATGAGCTGTAGGAATGTTCTATACAGTCCATATCGGTCCAAACACGTCCATCAGTACCCAAACCGCTTCTACAAATTGCAGTGGCGGTATTTTTGTCGGTATTTGGGAATCACACAAATTTTTTAAAAGATTGATTTCAAATAACTATTTTCTACGCGTGATTCCTCTCCTGCACCATTTGATAATCCATTGACGTTCGCCACTGCCTGAAAATACCATGAAATCAGCAAGTTGATGGAATGGGAATCCAGAGGCATTTTTCAGCGTGCACTGATATACCATCGAAATGACGATATTTTTGCCGGGACAAAATCGGCTGATTTACTGGCGCTGATGAATTCAGTGTAAGCGCAATAAGTGCGCGTTTTTTGAACGAAAGTTCGCGCTCGCAGGCAAAATCTTTATCCTTCGAGTACTGCCTGCAGACCGACATTCCATCCGCTTTCGGCGCTGAGATACCGTCATTCGACGCGTAAACCGGTACCGTCAAAAGTACCGTCAGCGGGACAGCAGCGGGTGCCGTCAGCAGCTTCGGGCTTTGGTTAAGTAATGTCCTTATTCGAAAGCGAAGCGGCGACTGCAGGCGAAGCTATGGTTGTTTGCAGCTCTGGCTACGGCCCTTAACGGACAACTACATATGCAGCGGCTGCACGCCAGCAACTTCAAAACGTGTGCGGACAATAATGGATTCCCGGCAGGGATATGCCTCTGGGTATCTCAAAGGGCGCCGCAGGGGTATCATTTTCTGTGTTTATTCACTGTCACAAGGGTATGTACAGATAGTCAAACGTAGCGGTCAAAAGTGTGGTTCAACGCCTAATCACTAGGACTGTCTATCATCGTGCGCCTAAACGGCACTTCATTATTTCGCGCAACAAGCTATACGGAGATATATCCGGCGTAATTTGTTTCACCTCTGGACGCGCCCGGACGAAAATCGAAGCTTAATCGAAGAGATATCGAAGCTCAGAATCGACGCGTAGCGGCTCAACCCTGCCGAATTCACATCCTACGACAAAACCTGATCAGGTTCGTCAACGCCGATGAGGCGCATCGCTTGATGTTTAATAGCGTGAAGCGACTCAACCGGCACGGCGCCCCGGGCCAAGACTCGTAAACCCATGACCAGGGTCAAGAGCCCTTTTGCAGTTTCGTCAGGATCCACCGTGTCCGGGACCTGTTCGCGGTTTTGCCCGCGTGCAATCATCCTGCGGAAGAAAGCTTCAATCTCGCCAAGGCCGCCGGTAATAATGCGCTTGACCACGTCGCTGTGGAACGGAAGCTCCAACGCCGTATTGACGAGGAGACAGCCCTTCCTCGCGCCGTCTTTAATGCTCTCCTCGATTAGCGCGTCAAATAAAACTGACAGAGCCTCAACCGGGTCTTCCATTGCGTCGAAGGAAGCAAGCGTTTGCCGGTGATTTTCAAGTTCGTATTTCGACAGCGCCTTGATGAAGAGTTTTTCCTTGCCGCCATATGCATTGTAAAGACTGCCCTTATTGATGCCCATGGCTTCCGTCAGGTCAGACATGGAGGTCGCGGCGTACCCTTTCGCCCAGAAGACCTCCATGGCCTTTTCAAGCGTTTTGTCCGTATCAAAGTTCTTTTTCCAGGGCATTTCTCAAAAACCTTTACTGCGCGCTACCGGGCACATCTAGAGTGTTTGTACCATTTGTTCAACACTAATCATTCCTCACTTCACTCGGTCGCACCCGCAGAACAGTTAAATTTTGCGCTTTTTTCTTCCTCAAGCCTCATATTTTTCGCGCGTAATTCCAACTACTTAGTGTCATTTTCACTGAATTAGCCGTTCTCAGAAGAAAAAGTTTTGACCGATCGGTATTGACTATATTGTTTTGACCGACTAGCACAAACATATCGAAGGCGATGAAGCCTTCACAAATTGCAACAAACTGAAAGGCTCCTCCAATGACCAAGTTCACAACACACTCAATTGAAAGCGCCCCGGCGAAATCTCAGCCGCTGCTCAAAGGCGCTCAATCTGCCTACGGCTTCGTTCCGAATCTGTTGGCGACGATGGCTGAAGCCCCAGCTCTCCTCGAAGGCTACATGACCCTCGCGGGGATCTTCGACAAAACCGATCTGACCGAAACTGAGCGTCAGATCATTTTGATGACCAACAACCGTTTGAACGGCTGCACCTACTGCATGGCCGCGCACAGCTGGATTGCTGAAAACGCTGGCGTCCCGGCTGACGTTGTCGCAGCTCTTCGCGACGGCGCCGAAATTGCCGATCCTAAACTTGAAGCGCTCCGCAAATTCGCCGTGGTCATCAACGAAACGCGCGGCTGGCCAGCTCAAGCTGACGTCGATGCGTTTCTGGCCGCCGGCTACACCCAGCAAACTGTTCTCGAGGTGATTCTCGGCACAAGCCTCAAAGTCCTCTCAAACTACACCAACCACGTCGCTGAAACGACGGTCGATGACAAGTTCGCTGATAAAGCTTGGTCGCCGTCAGTTGAAGCCGCCGCATAAACCCACCGTTCTGATCGTCGGTTTCGCGCCGCCTAACTGAACCAAAACCGACGACCGGAACTGAAATAGAAGGAATAAGACAATGACCAAACTCCGTAAGCTTCTCGCCTCAGCCGCCCTCATAGCGCCGTTAATGCTTGGCGTCGCCGCTGCCGAGGAAACTGCAAATCCGTATGAAGGATTTAAAGTACCGCCGTTGGAAATCTCTTCAGAGTTTCCATACGAACATAAGTTCGTATCCATTCTCGGATCGAAGATCGCCTATGTTGATGAAGGCGAAGGCGATCCGATCGTTTTCCTTCACGGTCAACCGACATCATCCTATTTGTGGCGGAACATTATGCCGTTTGTTGAAGGTCAGGGACGCATAATCGCGCCGGACAATATCGGCTTCGGCAAATCCGACCAGCCAGAGCTCGACTACACCTTCGGCGATCACTACCGCTATTTCGAAGCGTTTATGAATGAGCTCGACCTCGATAACATCACGCTCGTCGTGCATGACTGGGGTTCCGGGTTGGGTCTGCATTATGCGGCGCAGAACCCGGAAAGAATTAAAGCGATTGTCACGATGGAATCGATCATCGCGCCGCTCATTCCGGCTGCAAGCTATGATGCAATGCCGAAAGAGCTGGGTGACTTCTTCCGCACGGTTCGCGATCCTGAAAACGGCCGCAAACTTCTGATCGAAGATAATTTCTTTGTTGAAGGCGCATTGCCGGGCTTCATTGTCCGTCCGCTTGCACAAGAAGCGCATGATGTTTATCGCGCGCCGTTCCTCACCGAAAAATCGCGCATCCAGGTCAACCAATGGCCGAACGAAATGCCGATTGGCGGTCAGCCGGCTGCGACTGACAAAATTGTCAATGAGTATAATGCGTTTTTGGAAGAAACAGATATTCCCTGGCTGTTCCTCTACTCTACGCCAGGCGCTCTGAATACGCCTGAAGTTGCGGATTACTGGGCAGCGCGGGCCAAAAATATCGAGACCGTCTATATCGGTCATGGCTTGCACTATGTGCAGGAAGACCAGCCCTACGCCATCGGCCGCGCTATTGCCGACTGGTATCGGCGCCTTGAGGCGAACTAACTCAACGAAATACGCAACCATCATGCCCGGTCATTAAAGATCGGCCGGGCATGGTGTTTTGAAAGGAAATGATCATGGACGACGGGTATGACGAATATTGCCGACGGCTAATTGCTCAAGCGGCCAATAATGAGTTTGAAGGGTCTGATCGTAGCGTTGCTTGTGACTGCGCAGACTATCTCAACGCCACCTCTCAGACCGAAAAGGAAACAAGCGATGTTACTTGATACGCCAATATGTGATTTTGGCTGGAAAGCCCCTGATTTCACGTTGAAAGACCCGGACGGAAAAAGTTTCACCATGTCAGAACAGCTCGGCGATAAAGGCCTCTTAATCGCCTTCATCTGCAACCATTGCCCATATGTGCAAGCCATTGCGGAACGATTGGCGGAAGACGCCGCGCTATTAAAGGCGGAAGGCATAAACACGCTGGCGGTCATGTCCAATGACTACCGCTACGTTCAAACAGACTCGCCGCCCTATATGAAACGCTTTGCCGAGCAGCACGGCTTCGGTTTTCCGTATCTCGTCGATGAAGATCAGTCCGTTGGCAAAGCTTATCAGGCGGTCTGCACGCCCGACTTCTTCGGTCTCAATGCCAAAGGCGAGCTACAATATCGCGGCCGTCTTGATGATGCGCGCATGGGCAATCCCGCCGGCCGGAAAAAAGAGTTGGTCAACGCAATGCGGATGGTCGCCGAAACCGGCGAAGGCCCGCGCGAGCAAACCCCGAGCATGGGTTGCTCAATCAAATGGAGTTAGAGCAATGATTGATCTATACACATGGGCGACGCCCAATGGTTGGAAAGCGTCTTCGACACTCGAAGAGCTTGGCCTGGAATACACTGTTCACCCAATCGACATCACGACCGGCGTTCAAAAAGAGCCTGAATACACTGCGATCAATCCGAACGGCCGCATACCGGCGATCATTGACCGTAATAATGATGATTTTGCGGTTTTTGAATCGGGCGCGATCCAGATCTACCTTGCCGAAAAAACCGGCAAACTGTTGCCAACCGACGTCAAGGGGCGCTCCCGGGTCATTCAGTGGCTGATGTTTCAGATGGGCGGGCTCGGGCCGATGCAAGGGCAAGCGAACGTCTTTTATCGGTACTTTCCAGAGAAGATCCCCGCGGCGATTGAGCGATATCAGAACGAAACCCGCCGGCTTTACGGCGTCCTAGACGGCCATCTACAGGACAATGAGTATTTGGCTGGCGATTATTCCATCGCCGATATCGCAAATTGGTCGTGGGCTCGCATTCATAACTGGGCCGGCGTCGAAATTGACGAGTTTCCAAGCCTGCAACGATGGCTGGATCAACTCGAAGCGCGGCCTGCGCTACAGCGCAGCGTAGCAGTGCCCCATTCGACGGAATACAACACGTCATCGGATTAAGCCGCCAAGACGACTGCGTGGGCATTTCAAACGCAGCAGGGTGAGATTGCGATCTTTTGACAATTTGCATCGCCAAATTTCGAACATTCTGCGTTCGGCGGCGCCATTTGATGATCTGCAGCCGTGCTTTATCCAACGATATTCCATGAAAATGGAAAACGTCCGTTACGGAGTCCGTTCGATCCACCCGGCAAACCGATAACCATGGCCGGTGACCGTTTCGATCGACGGCGCAAAATCTCCGAGCTTGCGACGGAGGCCGCGTATTAGCGCGTCAATCCGGTTGGAACCCTCAAAAGGCTGTTTCCATACTTTTTCGAGCAGAAACTCGCGCGTCAAAACCTGATCAGGCGCGCTTGTAAATTCCATCATCACCGCAAATTCTAACGGCGTCAGTGCGATTTGTTTGCCGGCAATAATGAAACACCGATTATCCCGATCAAATTGGCAATCTGCAGACGCGGCGTTAGCGGAATAGCGCGAAGGGGCGGCCTCATCCAAAAAGAATGCATTAGCGATGTCGGCGATCCGGTCGCCGCTCACCCAGGGCGGATGGGCGCGCCCGTCAAGCGTTACGAGGCGGGCGTTCTTAAGCACGGCCGCCAACGCCCGCCCTGCGTCATGAGGCACAGCGCGGTCGCCGCGCCGATGAATGATCAGGCACTCCGCTGCAACGCGCTTCAGATGTACCGTCGCATCCATATCGTAAGTAAGCCTCAACAATTTCGCCGCCGTCTCAACATCAGCTGAGTCGCGCTGCTGCGCGGCCAGCTGCTCCAACGCTTCGCGCGGCTCCTCCGGCAGAAAAATATCCGCCATGGCGCGCGATCCCATGCCCCAATGGGCGCGAACGGTTGACAGTATCGCGTGTTGTACGTCGGGTGCGGCAAGATCAACTCCGCAGGCATAGGTTCCATAAAAGCAAATTCGTCGAACAGCATTCGGATGGCGCGCCGCGTAAACAAGCGCCGACGGCCCGCCGCAGGAAACAGCGAAAAACGAAAATGTTTCTTCGCCGAGTTCGCTCGCCAGCGCCGTCAACACCGCGACTTCATCTTCGAGCGTCTCGGAAGCGTCATTGCGATCGCTTAAACCCACGCCCGGGCGGTCATAACGGACAAGACGCAGGCCCTTCCCCAGCCGCAGAAAGAACTCGCGGAACGGCGCGTGCGCCCAGTCTTTTTCGACATGACTGACCCACCATGCCGGGCAAATGACAAGCGGCCCCTCGCCATGAACGGCGTACGCGATGTTATGCCCGGAGGGCGCTTTAAAAAAGCGGATTTCGGGTTCGTCCGTCATAGCTTCACTCTGAACGCGAATATCACGTCTTTTTCATCTCATTCTCACGCAATTCTCAAGCGCGCCGACATGCGGATTGCTACGCGCTTTGCCAACATCCGAGAGGGAAAAAGTCATGTGTTGTACCGCCGAATTGACCAACAACGCCGTCCGTGGACCGCTGAATGCACTCTTTTTTGATGCTTTGGAAGGCTATATCAATGGCCTATTGGCCGAACGGAAATCACGCCTCTTCGCTGATTTGCCCGGCTCAATTGTCGAGATCGGCGCCGGCGTCGGCGCCAATTTCCCATACTTCAAAA
>CBDEVX010000012.1:0-9448 GCA_965243785.1 Hyphococcus sp.
AGCAACACGAGATGTGATCGTTTGACGCGATCGCGCAACGCGTCCATCAACGCCGTCTTTCCAATGCCGGCCTCTCCGGCGACGAGCCCGACGGCCCCACGCCGGCTGCGGATATCGGCGGCAAGAGATGTCAGGACCTCAAGGGTTTCGTCCCGTTCGATCAGCACGCGAAAATCTCCGCTTGTCGGTATTTCCGTCTTTTCCGCCATTGGACCGCGATAAAACCTGCGCAGCAACGGTATGCCAAATTTTCAAAAAATAGGTATGAAAAAATCTAAAAATAGGCGCATGCACCGACGCCTGCCGCGCCAAAGCACGCTTATCATGGTGATCGAGGCTGGGTTTTCGGACCCACTCGGCTTAGCTGGGGGAGAGGCTAAGTTGCAGGCGGCTGTTCGCGTCAACGAGGAAAATCGTTGGTTTTGAACGTCGCCTGCAGTGATTCTTGCGGGCCGCTATCCCTTAAAGTGATCAAAACCAGCGGCTCGGACGGTAATTTCCCGGCCATTCTCATCAAGCAACGCTGCGCCTTCGCCTCTGGTTATTGATCCGATCCGCGAGACTTCGGTTTTCGCTGCTTTCGCCGCAACGGTGACCGAGCGCCGCATCGACGATGGCGCGGCGAACAGGATCTCGTAATCGTCGCCGAAGGACGCGACGTCGGCGAGCGCCTTCCAGCGGTTCGGCTGCCGCGCAACCCAGGCGCCGGCTGCGGTCGATCGCGGAATGGAAACCGCGTCGATTTCCGCCCGCAGCCCGCTGGCGCGCGCGAGATGGGCGGCGTCAGCAATGAGGCCATCGGAAACATCAATCGACGCCGTCGCAAAGCCGGCGATTGCCGCGCCAATGGAAAGGCGCGGCTCGGGCAAATGATAGCGCATGGCGAGCGACGCCTTGTCGACCGTCGTGAACTTCTCCTGCCTCTGCAGGGCCTTAAGACCAAGACCGGCGTCGCCGATCACGCCGGTGACATAGAGATCGTCGCCAGCTTGCGCCCCGCGGCGGCGGGTGACGCCCTGGCGCGGCGGAGCGCCAAAGAATGTCGCTGAAAAAGTCGCGGGGCCCGATTTCACCCGGTGCGCCGTGGTGTCCCCGCCAAAGAGCGGCACGCGAAAGTGGTCCTGATCTTCTTTCAGCCCGTGTGCGAATAGTTCGATCTGTTGGCGCTTGACGCTGGAAGGCCAGACGCAGGCGAGGAAATAGCCGAGAGGACGCGCGCCTTTCGCTGCGAGATCGGAGAGATTGACCCGCATCAATTTGCGAGCAACAAGATCAAATGGGTCCTTGGGCAAGAAATGCACGCCGGCGACGATGGCGTCCTTAGTGACGACAAAGGGCCCCTCGTCGATCAGCGCAGCGTCGTCTTTCAATCCAAAGGCGCCATCTGCGTCGGCGGCGAGCGGCGCGAATATCTCCGCGATAATATCAAACTCTTTCATCACGCCGACATTTCATCGCTGCGCGCATCGCGCGCAGCCCTATCCAGAACGCCGTTGATGAATTTCGGTTCGTCCGCATCAAAAAAGGCGTTTGCGATGTCGAGATATTCGTTGATGACAACGCGGAAAGGCACGTCCGGGCGGCGGATCATCTCAAAGAGAGCCGCCCGCAATATCGCGCGCGCCGTCGAGTCGATGCGCTTCAATTTCCAGCCTTCGGCGAGATGGCGTTGAAGATACGGGTCGAGACGCGATTGCGATTCAACGGCGCCACGCAGAATATCACTAAAAAACGCCACATCGGCGGCATGAAGGATCTCGCCTTCAATTTCGCCGCCAAGACGATGATCTGTAAACTCGCTGATAACCGAATCGACGCCTTGCCCGGTTGTTTCCATCTGATAGAGCGCCTGTACGGCTGCGAGCCGCGCTGCGGATCGCGCCGGCGCGCCCTCGCGATCGCGCTTGTTGGTGTCAGCCGCCGGCATTGTCGCCGTCGTCAAGGCCACCGAGAAATTTCTCGAAGTCTTTCGCTTCGCGAAAGTCTTTATAAACTGAAGCGTAGCGCACATAGGCAACGTCATCGAGATGGGCGAGCCCCTCCATGACAAGTTCACCGATGGTCTTGGATTCGATTTCCGCCTCGCCCATTGACTCCAGTCGGCGAACAATCCCGGAAATCATCTGTTCAATCTGCTCCGGCTGCACCTGCCGCTTACGCGTCGCAATCAGAACAGACCTAGCCAGTTTGTCACGATCGAACGGCGCTTTCTTGCCAGTGCTCTTAATCACAATGAGTTCGCGCAACTGGACACGTTCAAACGTCGTGAATCGACCGCCGCATGACGAACACTCACGGCGGCGGCGCACGGACGCGCCGTCTTCCGCGGACCGGGAATCTTTAACTTGCGTTTCTGCACTGGTGCAAAAGGGGCACCGCATCGCTTCGCCTTAACGTTGTTCGCCGCACATTACTGATAGATCGGAAATCGCGCCGTCAGCGCTTGGACTCGCTCCCGGACAGCGTCTTCCGCCACGTCATTGTTATCACCGCCGGCAGCAAGGCCGTCGAGTACTTCCGCCATCAGCGCGCCGACATTTTGAAATTCGGCGACCCCAAATCCGCGCGTCGTCGCGGCTGGCGATCCAATGCGGAGCCCAGACGTCACCGTGAATTTTTCCGTATCGAACGGAATGCCGTTTTTGTTGCAGGTGATGCCGGCGCGCTCAAGGCTTTCCTCCGCCGCATTGCCTTTGACGCCCTTCGGCCTCAGGTCGATCAGCGCCAAGTGCGTGTCGGTGCCGCCGGAAACGACGGCGTATCCCCCTTCGACAAGGGCGTCCGCAAGCGCCTGCGCATTTTTAACAACGGCGTTCGCGTACGTCCGAAATTCCGGGCGCAACGCCTCGCCAAAAGCGACGGCTTTCGCAGCGATCACATGCATCAGCGGACCGCCCTGCAATCCCGGAAACAATGCGGAGCGCACTTTCTTCGCAATTTCCGGATTATTGGTCATCACCATGCCCCCACGCGGCCCGCGCAGCGTTTTGTGTGTAGTCGTCGTCACAACATCGGCGTGATCGAGAGGGTTGGGGTGAACGCCGCCGGCGACCAGGCCTGCGAAGTGCGCCATGTCCACCATCAACTTCGCGCCGACCGCGTCAGCTACTTCCCGGAACTTCGCAAAGTCGATGATGCGCGAATAGGCGCTGCCGCCTGCGATAATCATTTTCGGTTTGTGTTCGTCGGCAAGACGCGCAAGTGCGTCATAGTCGATGAGGCAATCGTCTTCGCGCACGCCATAATGGACGGCGTTAAACCACTTGCCCGACTGGTTGGCCGGAGATCCATGAGTCAGGTGTCCGCCTGCCGCGAGGTCCATGCCGAGAAAAGTATCACCGGGCTTCATCAGCGCCATGAACGCTGCCTGATTGGCCTGACTTCCAGAGTGGGGCTGCACGATCGCCTCTGCACAGTTGAAGAGTCGGCGCGCCCGATCGATTGCAATTATTTCGATTTCATCGACAAACTCGCAGCCGCCATAGTAGCGCCGTCCGGGATAACCTTCGGCGTATTTGTTGGTGAGGACAGACCCTTGCGCTTCCAGCACCGCCTGCGAAACGATATTTTCCGACGCGATGAGCTCGATCTGATCCTGCTGCCGCTTGTGTTCCCGGCCGATCGCTGAATAAACCTCATCATCGGCGACCGCGAGATCGCCGGTGAAAAATCCCTGTTGGATCATTTCTTTTTGGGCAGCGCTCATAATTACTTCAACCGTTCAAATCTAAATGACTCTGCGACTTCCGGCAGCCGCAAAGCGGCCGTTAGGACGGCGTGTCGCCGCCGAAAGTTCGCGGCGGTCATTAAACGGTTTTCCGATCAAGCGCCATAGGCTGTGCGCCGGGATTCTAAATAATGGGGCAGGCCAAGATCGGCGCGCTGTTCACCGCAGTTGATTTTGTCGCCTCTCATAGCTAGCCAACGGAAAAGCGGGAAGCTCCGGCGCATTGGTGTAGTGTTGTGACGCCTCCACGCACCGGATGGTTCAACCACCGGCATATTCACGGAGAACGACAAAATGTCAGAGAAAAACGCCGGCGGCGACCGGCCCGACTCGATCTCGCTGGCGAGCGAAATCGTCGCCGCATATGTCAGCAATAACAAAATTAACGCCTCTGAGGTGCCGACGCTGATCAGCGACACTTACGATGCAATCGCGGGCTTGCGCGAGGGCGGCGGCGAATTTCATCACGCCGGCGAACCGGCCGTGCCAATTAACAAATCGATCACGCCGGATTTCATCATCTGCTTGGAAGACGGCAAGAAACTTAAAATGCTGAAGCGGTATTTGCGCACGCATTTCGACTTGTCGCCAGAGCAGTATCGACGCAGATGGGGTTTGCCGGTCGACTATCCGATGACGGCGCCCAACTACAGCAAAAAGCGTTCGAAGGTCGCGAAGTCAACCGGGCTGGGTAAATCGCCTAAGAAGCGTAAAGCGACAAAGAAACGGTCCGTAAAACGGCGCAGCGTAAAGCGCTAAAAAAAACGCCCCATATTGACGGGGCGCATCAAATACAGATTTTCATGGGCGCTCTTAAAGGCGGAAACGCACCTGATCGGCCCAGAACCGTTCGAGACGCTGCAGCGCCTTGTTTGTGCTTTCCATTAGCGCAAAGTCGACGCCGCCGACCTGCTCGACCGAAGATAATTGACGCTCAAACAGGTTCGCCAGGCTGTCGCGAATTTCAAGGCCGGTGTCCGTAAGCGACACACGCTTGGACCGGCGATCTGTCGAGGAGCGCTCGTCTTTGATGTAGCCCTTCTCGACAAGCTGTTTCAAATTATACGAAACATTGGAGCCAAGATAGTGGCCGCGCGAGCGCAGTTCGCCAGGCGTCAGTTCGGCGTCGCCGATATTATATAGGAGCAGCGCTTGCACTGAATTGATATCCGTCTGGCTAATCCGCTCCAACTCGTCCTTGATGACGTCCAGAAGCTGACGGTGCAGCCGTTCGACAAGATGAAGCAGCTGCAGATAGCTTGTCTCCAGCGCGTCCGGATCCGCTCCCGAAGCCTCTTGTCCCTGACCGATAACCGGCGATTGCAATGCCCCGTTCAGCGCCATAATCTTACTCACTCAAAACTGTGGTTTGATGAAAACTAACGCAGAGGTCTAAAGGCGTCGTTAAGTCCAAATGTTCAATTTGAAATCAAAGTTTATACGGCGCAGTAATGGGCGTTCCCTGATGATACAGGCTGCTAATAGAACATGAACAAAACGCCCCTTGGCCGCTATCCCGCTTTGAGACTCCGGCGCATGCGCAGCGCTGACTGGTCGCGACGCCTGATGTCGGAAACGACGCTTTCTTGCGACGATTTCATCTGGGCGATTGTGCTGAAAGACGGCGAAAAAATACGCGAACCGATCGACGCCATGCCGGGTGTTCATCGGCTTTCGCCTGACGAAGCGGTGAAAGCAGCAATTGAAGCGCGCGACCTTGGTATTCCGGCGCTCGCGTTGTTTCCATACACCGATACGTCCACACGTACGCCCGGCGGTGAAGAGGCGTATAATTCCGACAATCTGATGTGCCGCGCAGCGCGCGCGATTAAGCAGGAAGTCCCGGAGATCGGTTTGATGGCTGATGTCGCCCTCGATCCCTACACCGATCACGGTCATGACGGGCTTTTACGTAACGGCGTCATCCTGAATGACGAAACCGTTGAGATCCTCGTCAAGCAGGCGGTCGCCGAGGCCGCCGCCGGTTTCGACATTATCGCACCGTCCGACATGATGGACGGGCGCGTTGGTGCAATCCGGCAAGGCCTTGATAAGGCCGGTTACCAGAACGTTCAGATCATGGCCTATGCGGCGAAATATGCCTCGGCGTTTTATGGACCCTATCGCGAAGCGATCGGCTCGGCCGGCGTGCTTCAGGGCGACAAGCGCACCTATCAGATGGACCCGGCGAATACGGACGAGGCCCTGCGCGAGGTCGGCCTTGATCTCGCCGAAGGCGCCGACAGCGTGATGGTCAAGCCAGGCATGCCCTATCTGGATATTGTCCGCCGCGTGAAAGAAGAATTCGCCGCGCCGACCTTCGTTTTTCAAGTCTCCGGCGAATACGCGATGATCAAGGCGGCAAGCGCCAATGGATGGCTCAACGGCGAGCGCGCCATGATGGAATCGCTGATGGCGTTCAAGCGCGCCGGCGCCAACGGGATCATTACCTATTTTGCGGCGGAGGCCGCGCGGACATTACGGGCGAGCGCTTAGGCGTCAGGTATTAAAGATTGGACGTAATCGCGCTTCTTCCTGTTACCCAACCGAAGACCCAATCCTTATTTTCCTCCATACCCGCCTCTGGGGCGTAACGTTTTTCGCAGCATGGCGTAGACCGGCAAGAAGAATGCGACCGCAAACCCCATTCGGATGGCGAAATCAGTGACCATCCAGTTTGCCCACGGAACATCGGCGCCCCAATAGACGTAGGGGAAGTAGACAATCCCGAGGGCAAGATAGCCGCCGATGGCGCCGAACAGCGGAGCGCGCCACCAGGCGCCGCCGCCTCGCGCGACATCGTAGACGCTCGCGGCCATATATTGCGACGCCATAGCGCTGGCGACAAAACCGACAACGAATCGCACCGATGGAAAATCACCATCCTCCAGCATCGGCGCTAGATAGGAAAGCTCGGCGAAGACGGCGAAAGCGGCGAGCGCCCAGGCGGCGGTGACCGCTCGGTTCGCTTCCTCCCCGCCGAACTTGCGCGCAAAGAGCATCGCGAGGAGCGGCCCGGCGCCCATGATCAGCCCGCCGACGGTGAGCCAATTTGACGGCTGGACGGCCTCGGCGCCCCCAAAAAACCGGTCAAAGGGCCGGAACGGTAGGTCGACGGTGAGAAAGGCCAGGACAATAATCAGTGCGAGCATGCCGGCGAGAACGAAGACCCGAGCCAACGCTCCAAAAAACTCGGCCGTGTGACGTCCGAGGCGCTGCATCGCGGATTCCCGCGGCGTGTGCCTTTCCGTAACCGTCGTCATCGCGGCCGGCCAATTCCTCTCAACAACGCGCTATCATAGCGCGAGTCCGGGCCGTCTCCAGTTGCAAATTGGTTGGAAGAAGTCGCCGTAACGTCTTGATTAAGAGGCCTTGGCGAGCTTTTTCTTCAGTTTCCGAGCGTTCGGCGACAAATTCTCGTCGTCAGCCTTCACTAGAAAGGCGTCGAGGCCGCCCACATGATCGATGGTCCGGAGCGTCGACGCGGCGACCTTGAACTTGTGGCCCTCGCCGAGCTTATCCGAGTGCAACGTCACATTGCACAAATTGGGCAGAAAACGCCGCTTCGTCCGGTTTTTTGCGTGAGAAACATTGTGCCCTGATTGCGGACCCAGTCCCGTTAATTCGCAGCGGCGCGCCATGACAATAGCCCTTAATTGGTCAGCAGGGCGCGGCTTGGCGCCCAAAGAAGGCAATCCTTCGGAAAGCGGCGTCGTTTAGCGGCGGGCCACGATCCCGTCAAGCGCAGCGACGGCAATTTCCGGCTTTTTCCGGCTCTTTAGAGCCGCCGGCCGAACGCCTATATTGTTGTTCGTCTCCACTCACCCCCAGAAACCGGGATCGCAGCCGAATTTTGGCCATGACCTCCGCCTTTGACGATATTGCGCCGGCCGGCGGCGGCCGCGTCACCGCGGTACTTGGCCCCACCAATACCGGCAAGACCCATTATGCGCTCGAACGAATGCTGGCCCATCGCTCCGGCATGATCGGTTTGCCGCTGCGCCTCCTCGCCCGGGAAATCTACGACCGTATCGTCAGGGCGCGCGGCGCCCGCGACGTGGCGTTGGTCACCGGAGAGGAAAAAATCATTCCGCCGAATGCGCGCTATTGGGTCGCGACGGTTGAGGCGATGCCGCTCGAAAGAGAGGTCGACTTTCTCGCTATCGATGAAATCCAGCTCGCCGCCGATCGGGAACGCGGCCGGATCTTCACGGCGCGCCTTCTCCACGCCCGCGGAAAATCAGAGACACTGTTCCTCGGCTCCGACACCATGCGGCCGATCCTGGCGCGCCTTTTCCGCAATATTCAGTTCCTGACCCGTGACCGGCTTTCTAGCCTCGCCTATGCAGGCCAGAAAAAAGTCTCCCGCCTGCCGCGGCGTACGGCCATTGTCGGCTTTTCATCAGACACCGTTTACGCCATCGCGGAATTGATCCGCAGGCAGAGGGGCGGCGCCGCCGTTGTTCTTGGCGCCCTTTCCCCGCGCACGCGCAACGCCCAGGCGGAACTCTATCAGTCCGGCGAAGTCGATTTTCTCGTGGCCACAGACGCCATCGGCATGGGGCTGAACATGGACATTGACCATGTAGCCTTCGCCGCGCAACGCAAGTTTGACGGCCGCACAGCGCGCAATCTGACGTCCGCTGAGATGGCGCAGATTGCCGGACGCGCCGGACGCCACATCCGTGACGGCACCTTCGGCGTCACATCCGATTGCCCGCCACCGGATGAAGATACCGTGGCGGCCATCGAAGAGCACGTCTTTGATCCGGTACGCGCGCTGCAGTGGCGTTCCGAGGTCATTGATCTTTCCTCGCCGTCAGCGCTGCTGCGGTCGCTGGAGCGACCGGCGCCGCGTCAGGAGTTTGTCAGGTCACGCATGGAAGCCGACGAGGACGTCTTTCGCCGGCTGGTTCATTCGAGCGACATCAGACGCCTTGCACGCGGCGGCGCCGGGCTGGCGACACTGTGGGATGTTTGTCAAATTCCGGATTTCAGGAAGATCGCCATCGACGACCATGCGCGTCTTCTCGGGGAGATATACTTAATATTGATGGAGCACTCGCGCCTTTCCGACGACTGGCTGCGCCCGCGCCTTGAACGACTTGATCGGATAGACGGCGACCTTGACGCGATCTCTGTGCGCATCGCTCATGTCAGAACATGGACGTTTCTCTCCCATCGTCCCCAATGGCTCGAAAACGCCGCTTATTGGCAAGAGCGCGCCCGCGCGATAGAAGACAGGCTTTCTGACGCGCTGCACGAAAAACTGACGCAGCGTTTCGTCGATCGGCGCACGTCCGCGCTTATGCGGCGGCTGAAAGACGAAGCGCCGCTCATGGCGGGCGTAACGGAAGACGGAGAAGTGATCGTGGAAGGCCAGTTTGTCGGCCGCCTTTTGGGTTTCGACTTTATCGTCGATCCGCGCGCCAGCGGAGCGGAAGCAAAATCATTGCGCGCCGCCGGCCAGAGAGCGTTGCGCCCAGTTCTAGCAGCGCGCGCAGCGGCGCTCGCCACTGCCGCCGCCGATGAACTGACGCTTAACAATGACGGCTCAATCCTGTGGCGTTCGGCGATTGTCGCAAAACTCGCAAAGGGACCGGCGCCGCTGCGGCCGGATCTCGCCATTCGCGGCCTCGACCAGATTTCTCCGAATATGCGCGGTCGCGTTGAAGACCGCTTGAAAGGCTTCGTTGCTGCGAAGATCGAAGGTTTGTTGGG
>CBDEVX010000013.1:0-15335 GCA_965243785.1 Hyphococcus sp.
GGCCGACGCCATGCTGCGTTTTCGCGAAGCGCGCGGCCCCATTATTATCCTGACAAATGCGCCGCGTCCGTCCGCCGTCATTCCGGCGCAGCTCGACAGGCTTGGGCTGGCGCGGGCGGCATGGGACGCGATCGTCACATCGGGCGACTCGACCCGCGCCGAAATCGAACGTTTCCTGCCGGCGCCCGCCTACCGGATCGGGCCGAGTTTTGACGATCCGCTATTCGAGGGCATGGCGATTGATTTCGCCGCTCTAGAAGACGCCGCCTTTATTATTTGCACCGGGCTCAATGACGGCTTTACCGAGGAGCCCGAGCAATATCGCGATTTACTAAAAACCGCCGCCGGACGAGGTCTGCCCATGGTCTGCGCCAATCCCGACATTCAGGTAAACTGGGGCGGCCGGTTGATGTGGTGCGCAGGCGCTCTCGCCCAAATCTACGAGTCGTTTGGCGGGTCGATTGTCTATGGCGGCAAACCCTTCGCGCCGATTTACGACCTGGCGCGCGCTGCTGTTGACGAGGCCCGCGGGCCCGCCGCCGCGCCGCCGAGGCTTCTCGCCATCGGCGATGGCCTGAAGACAGACATACTGGGTGCGAACAAAGCCGGGATCGACGCCTTGCTTGTGGTTGGCGCCGGCGGCCTTCACGAGGGCGCTTCGGACAGGCAGGCCTTGATTGACAAGCTCGCCCGCGACGGCTTGCGTGTGTCGGCGATTATGAAAGGCCTCAAATGGTGACGTCCGACTGCTTCATCGCCGCTATCGGCAATTTCGACGGCGTTCATCGCGGTCACCAGCACCTTATTACCGAAACGATCGCATTTGCGGAAAGCCACGACGCAAAACCCGCGGCGCTGACATTCGATCCTCACCCGCGGCGCTTCTTCCGCCCCGACGATCCGCCTTTTTTGCTCACCGCGCCGGCGATGCGCAACGATCTTTTGCGGCGATACGGCGCCGCAGAAGTCTTTGTACTGACGTTCGATGCGGCGCTGTCATCGCAGGCGCCAGAAGCGTTCATGGCCGAAACCCTGACAGCGAAACTTGGCCTCGCCGGCGTCGTCGCCGGCGCTGATTTCCGATTTGGCAAGGACCGGGCGGGCGGTATCGAAGCATTGCAAACGATCGGCGAGAAGGCCGGCCTTCACGTGCGCATCGCCGAAGTCGTCGCCGAAGGACCGTTCACGGAAAAATATTCCTCGAGCGACGCGCGCGCCGCCATCGCCGACGGTGATATGGAGGCAGCAGCGCGTGTTCTCGGCCGGCGCTGGGCCGTGCGAGGGCGTGTGCGGGAAGGCCAGAAACTCGGCCGTACGCTCGGCTTCCCGACAGCGAATTTTGTCCTTGGCGAGGTCATCGAGCCGCGGCGCGGGGTCTATGCGACCCGCGCGCATGTGGGCGGAAAGACGCACGACGCGGTTTCGAATTTCGGCCGTCGGCCGACCGTCGGCGAAAGCGCGCCGCTTCTTGAAACCCACCTTCTCGATTTCGACGGCGACCTTTACGGTAGCGCAATCGAAGTCGAGTTCGTTGAGTTTTTGCGCGACGAGCAAAAATTTGGCGGGCTCGACGCGCTCAAAGGTCAAATCGCTGCGGACTGTGGCGCCGCGCGGCGGATTCTGGCCGGAAGCTAACTTGCAGCTACTTTTGGATCTGTCAGCAACACAACGACGATGACGGCGCCGCCCATTACATAAAAATACGTGGCGGCGAGCCCGGTGAAACCCAAGACAAAGGGCGCGGCTACCAAAGCGACGCCGGCGACGAAATCAATCACCAGATGAACGCCGAATGGAATCGCGTTGCGCGCGCTCAGCGAATAACTGGTTAACAGGCTGTATACGAACAGCGCCGCACCGGCGGCGACCGACAAAGTGAGGGCTGTTCCTGAAAAACCGAGCACAAAGGGGGCGACAATCAATGCGATTGCCGCAAGATAATCGATAACGCCATGAACCTTGTCATTTATGAAGCGCATGTGTGGCCTCCTTCATTGCAGGACCGCACTACCCGGCAATGACGACGCAGACAACAAATAGCCGGCCGTGCCTGGTCACAGCCCGGTGAGCGCGTTTTTATATTGTTTTATTTCAACGCATTAGCAAGGAAGACGGCCCGTTAGGCCACATTCTCGACAATATCTTCGCGCAACAATGGCGCTGAGGAATCTTCGCGCAACAATGGCGCTGAGGAAAATTTCGGGCGTTGCAACGCCTGCGACAGAGGTTTCAGTGATGGTTTTTAAGAGCACCCGGAAAGTGATGTTTGCCGCTGCAGCAGCAGCGATGGCGGTTGGCCTTGGTGTTCCGGCGGCGGCCGGCGGCTATTACGGCCATGTAGGGTATTCCAATCATTATTACGGCGGCCATTACCGCCACCATGGCTATCGCCATCATTACGGCCATCGTCGGCATTATGGGCGCCATCATGGCGGCGGCGGCAAGGCCGCGGCAATCGCGCTCGGCGTTATCGGCGGCGCGATCATTCTCAACGAAGTTGCGGAAAGCCGCGCCCGGGAGCGCGCCTATGAGGCGCGCTATTACGATCGCTATGATCGCTACGACCGGTATGCGCGCCGGGCAACGCCGACCTATGACCGTGAGGCGTTCAAACGCGGCTATGAGGAAGGCTATTCCGAAGGCCGCGCCAAATCGCTTGAGGATGGCGCGCCGCAGGATCTGCGTAATGACGACGTCGACAGTCTTGATACCCGTCTCGACGGCGGCCCGGAGCCGATCCGTTTTTCAGCCGCCGAAGCCTATCAGGCCTGCATGACCCACGCGCGTAATGCGCTCCAGAATCGCGGCTTTCTGCTCGCGGCGCCGCCGACGCCCGCGACGGCGGAGGACACGGGCGGCGCCTGGAAGATGACGGCGACCGTCTCGGCGCAAAACACGGCCGGCGAAAGCTGGAGCCGGGCCATGTATTGCGAAGCGGATGAGAGCCGCGTCTACCTCCTGGAACTCATCTAGCGCATTTCTTTACTTGCACCAGAAGACCCGATAAGACCGCCGGCATGTCCGGCGGTCTTTTCATATTGGCTACTCGAATTACCGACCCGGCTCGCGGTGCGGCGGACCAGTAAAGGTTGACGCTTGCGCCCGGGACCGGGCTCTGCTTCACCGTTTCACTTACACAGCCAAGAAGAGATTGACCGATGCCCGACGACGCATCGAAGACCCGAGACTACAGGAACACGCTGTTCCTTCCCGAAACCGATTTCCCCATGCGCGCCGGCCTGCCGAAAAAGGAGCCCGAGCTGCTGGCGCGCTGGGCGAAGATAGACATGTACCGAGCTTTGCGCGAGGCCGCCGCGGGCCGGGAGAAATTCATCCTCCATGACGGCCCGCCCTACGCCAACGGCCATATCCATATGGGCACGGCGCTGACGAAGGTGTTGAAAGACCTCATCGTGCGCACGAAACAGATGGCGGGCTACGACGCCAACTTCGTGCCCGGCTGGGATTGCCACGGCCTGCCCATCGAATGGCAGGTGGAAAAGGAATTCGCCGCCAAGGGCCGGAAAAAGCGCGACGTGCCGACAGCGGAGTTCCGCAAGGCCTGCCGCGACTACGCGCAGAAATGGCTCGACATCCAGCGCGAGGAGTTCAAGCGCCTCGGGCCTGAAGGCGACTGGGATGATCCGTATACGACCATGGCGTTCAGAAGCGAGGCGTTGATCGCCGCGGAGCTTCTGAAGTTCGCAGAAGGCGGTTTGCTTTATCGCGGCTCGAAACCGGTGATGTGGTCCCCGGTGGAACAGACGGCGCTTGCGGAAGCGGAAATCGAATATCACGACCACCAGTCGACAACGATCTGGGTGAAGTTTCCGCTACGAGTTTATCTTCATGGAGATGAGGCCGGCCAAGCGACCGGAGACGATCTAACGGGTGCTTCGGTCGTGATCTGGACAACAACGCCGTGGACGATCCCTGGGAACCGAGCGATATGTTTCGGGGACCTCAAATATGGGCTTTACGAAGTCGTCACTATGAAGGGCGATCTCGACTTCGAGCCATGGTCGAAGCCAGGCGATAAATTAGTCCTTTCCGACACGCTTGCAGAGAGTGTTCGTGAGGCCGGTTTAATCGAACAATGGCGGCGCTTAGGAGATGTTTCAGTCAACGATCTACGAGGAGCTGTTTGCAAGCATCCGTTGGCCGGATTGGGCGGTGGCTACGGTTTTGATGTGCCGCTGCTTTATGGTGATCACGTCACCGACGAGGCGGGGACGGGGTTCGTGCACACCGCGCCAGGCCACGGCCACGAAGACTACATCGCTTGGATGTCGAAAGACGCCAAGGATTGGCGAGACAAACTTGTAGAACACGAAGGAAAAGAAATTCCGCATACGGTGGATGAGGACGGCGCTTTCACCGAGGAGGCGCCGGGCTTTGCCGGCGAGCAGGTGCTCGTCACCGAAGGCAAGAAAAAAGGCAAGGATGGCGGCGCCAACAAGGCGGTGATCGAACAGTTGATCGCCCATGGGAAATTGCTCGCCCGCGGACGCCTCACCCACTCCTATCCCCATTCCTGGCGGTCGAAAGCGCCGGTCATTTTCCGCAACACGCCGCAATGGTTTATTGCGCTTGATAAGCCGGTCGCATTTGCACGACCGTTTGCGAAGACTGGCGATCCTGTGTTGGTTTCTATCGACTTACTCTTGATGGACGAGGCCGATGCTGAGGCGGGTAGGAAAATACAGCAATGGTCGATCGACCGAGGAGATGAAAACAAGCCTTTAACTCTTCGCGACCGGGCATTGGCCGCCATTGACGCGACGGATTTCACGCCAACCCGGGGCCGCACGCGCATCCGGGCCATGGTCGAGGATCGACCCGACTGGCTGATCTCCCGTCAGCGCGCCTGGGGCGTGCCGATCACCATCTTCGTCAACAAGAGCACTGGCGAGATTCTACAGGACCCGGCCGTCAACCAGCGCATCATGGATGCGATCACGGAGGCCGGCGCCGACGCGTGGTTTGAAAAGTCTGCGCAGGAATTTCTAGGCGAGAGCCACAACGCCAACGACTATGAAAAAGTCGATGACATTTTAGATGTCTGGTTCGATTCCGGGTCGACCCACGCTTTTTGTCTTGAGGAACGCGACGACCTTAAATGGCCGGCGGATGTTTATTGCGAAGGCTCCGACCAGCATCGGGGCTGGTTTCAATCATCGCTGTTGGAGGCCTGCGGCACGCGCGGCCGCGCGCCATACGAGCATGTCGTTACCAACGGCTTCGTCGTCGATGGCGACGGCCGGAAAATGTCGAAGTCTCTCGGCAATGTCATGGTCCCGGAAGAGGTCATCAAGCAATATGGCGCCGAGATCATCCGCATCTGGGTCGCGAGTTCCGACTACACGGAAGATTTGCGCATCTCGAAAGAGATCATCGGATCGGCCGTCGACGCCTACCGCAAGCTGCGCAACACGCTGCGCTATCTCTTGGGCGCGCTGAACGGGTTTTCCGCAGACGAGAAAATCACGGCCAACGAAATGCCGGAACTTGAGCGATATGTGCTCCACCGGCTCGCGGTCCTCGATGGCGAGATCAAGGACGCCTACGCGCAATTCGATTTCAAGACCGCCTGGCGCAAGGCCATGGACTTCGCCGCGCAGGAGCTTTCGGCCTTTTATCTCGACGTGCGCAAGGACGCGCTTTACTGCGACGCGCCCGCCGACAATCGCCGCCGCGCGGCGCGCACGGTCATGAACGAAGTGCTCGACCGGCTCACCGCATGGATCGCGCCGGTCTGCGTCTTTACGGCGGAAGAAGTGTTCCTCACGCGCAATCCGGGTGCGGACGGTTCCATCCACTTGACGCTGTTCCCGGAAACACCGGCGGCATGGCGCGACGATGCGCTCGGCGAAAAATGGCGCAGGGTCCGCGCGGTGCGCCGCGTTGTCACCGGCGCTCTTGAAGTTGAGCGCCGCGAAAAACGCATTGGCGCGAGCCTCGAAGCCGCGCCTGTCGTTCATGTCGCCGACAAGGAATTGCGCGCCGCGTATGAAGACCTCGATGCAGCGGAGCTCTTCATCACGTCCGGCGCAACACTGACAGGCGATGCGGCGCCGGACGGCGCGTTCCGGCTCGAAGGCGAAGGCGCTGACGTCGCGGTGGTTCCCGCAAAAGCGGCGGGCGGAAAATGCCAACGCTGCTGGCGCATTTTGCCTGAGGTCGGCAATCATTCGTCCCATGACGATCTTTGCAATCGCTGCGCAGGTGTCGTCGCGTGATCGAGGTCGCGGAATATAAGGCGCGCGCGCGCGACTGGTGGTCAACCGCCCGCGCCAATCCGCTATTTTGGAAAGGCGGGCTCGGCGCCATCGCCATTGTCGCCCTCGACCAGCTCTCGAAGTACTGGATCGTCCATCAGGTTAAGTTGCCCGAAAAGGGCAGGATCGAGATCTCCGCCATTTTCGATCTCACCTACGTGCAAAATTACGGCGCCAGTTTCGGCATGTTGTCCGGCATGCGCTGGCCCCTGGCGCTGCTCTCCACGACCATCGCCCTGGCGCTCCTCTATTGGCTTGGCGGCCTCAAAAGGCCGGTCGCGGCGACCGGCGTCGCCTTCGTCGTCGGCGGCGCGCTCGGTAATCTCTATGACCGGATCGCCTATGGCTACGTGGTCGATTTCTTTGATTTTTCCGGACTGATGTTCCCCTGGGTGTTCAATATCGCCGACGCTGCGATCAACGTGGGCATCGCCTTCATCCTGCTCGACGCCTACCTGACGCGCGACAAAAAACCGGCCGCCTGACGGTCCCATGCGCCGGGCCTTTGCGTCATGTCGGGGCGGGTCTATAAGGCGTCTCTCGCGGGGGCGCGTGATGTGGAGTGAAACGATGACGAACGGTTCCAGATTCCTGTCTTTGGCGCTCCTCGCCGGGCTCGGCCTTGCAGCGTCCGGCTGCGGCATCGGCAAGGCCCTTGGCGACAACAAGAACGCCCCCGACGAATTTGCGATTGCGACGAAGGCGCCGCTCGTGGTGCCGCCGGACTATGCGCTGCGGCCTCCGCGGCCCGGCGAATCGCGGCCGCAGGAATTGTCGCCGTCGGAGCGCGCGCGCGAAGTGCTGCTTGGCGATCCCAATGCCGCCCCGCCCACCGAGGGGGAGCAATACCTCCTGCGCAAGGCCGGCGCCCTTAGCGCCGATTCCAATATCCGGAATATTCTGAACGCCGAAGTGGGCGCCCGCGGGGAAAAGGACCGGTCGCTCGCCAATCAGTTGATCTTCTGGAATTTCATCGGCGGGGACGTCGATGATTCCGCTGCGCCCTTGCGCGTCGATAATCCGGAAGAATGGCTCGCCGACCGCGAACGCCGCATCAAGGCTGTGGTTGGCGAAGAGGGCGAAGTCGAGATCAAAAAATCGAAAGCGCTCAACCTGCCGGGCGTTTTTTAGTCGTCTCCTTTTCCCCAGCGGTTTGATCGCGGGCTTTAGAGCGCGATAATGCGCCATGGCGAATCGGGCTGAAAAAATCGACACGAGCGGATCAGTGATTCGGCGCCTTCCCGCGGGCGCAGTGAACCGTATTGCCGCCGGCGAGGTCATCGAACGCCCGGCCGCGGTCATCAAGGAGCTTGTTGAAAACGCGCTCGACGCTGGTGCGGCTCGCATCAACATTGAAATCGAACGGGGCGGCAAGACCCGCATGCTCGTGACTGACGATGGCTGTGGTATGAGCCCCGAGGATCTCGTCCTTGCGGTCGAGCGCCATGCAACGTCTAAACTCAATCCCGGCGCAGACGGCGATTACGACCTGACCGACATTGCGACCATGGGCTTTCGCGGCGAAGCCCTCCCGTCCATCGGCGCTGTTGCGCGTCTTTCCATCACCGCACGCGCAGGCGGCGGGAACGGCGCATGGCGGCTCGACGTGGAAGGCGGTGCGATGTCCGAACCGACGCCGGCGGCGTTCGGCGGAACCGGCGCGCGTATCGAGGTACGCGATCTTTTTTACGCAACGCCGGCGCGATTGAAGTTCCTGAAATCCGATCAGGCGGAAACAGCGGCGGTAGGCGAAGCGGTGCGCCGCCTCGCCATGTCCCGCCCCGATGTCGCGTTTTCGCTGACGTCATCAGGGCGGAAGATGCTGAGCCTCGCCGCAGAAGCGCCAGGCGAGGCGGGACGTCTTGCGCGGCTTGCGGCGATCATGAGCCGCGACTTCGGCGATAACGCCATCGCCGTCGACGCAACGCGCGACGGCGCGCGCGTCTCCGGCTTTGCCGGGCTTCCAACCTACAATCGAGGCTTGCCCGATAAGCAATATCTGTTTGTGAACGGACGGCCCGTGCGCGACAAACTGATCGTCGGCGCGGTGCGGGCCGCCTACGCCGATTTTCTCAGCAAGGATCGGCATCCGGCGGTTGCGCTCTTTCTCGACCTCCCGCCGCGCGAGGTTGACGTCAACGTGCATCCGGCGAAAACGGAAGTGCGCTTTCGCGACGCCGGGACCATCCGCGGGCTGCTGATCGGCGCCCTGCGCCACGGGCTTGCCGAGGCCGGCCATCGCGCATCAACGACCACCAGCGCCTATGCGCTGGGCCGGATGACGCCGGAGGGCGGAAGGGCGCCGAACTATCAGCCCGTCGCCCGATCGAACCCTTTTGTGCGCGACTTTCAACGACCTGATGGCGGCCTGGCCGATCGCGTTCAAGGCTTTGAAGGAACTATCGCGCCCAGCGCGCGGGACGATGCGCCGGGCGCCGGCGAAGAAATGCAGCAGGCGGATCACCCGCTCAATGAACACCCTTTGGGCGCCGCGCGTGCGCAGCTGCATGAAACCTATATCGTCGCGCAAACCGCCGATGGTCTTGTCATTGTCGATCAGCACGCGGCCCATGAGCGGCTTGTCTATGAGCGTATGAAATCGCGGCTCGTTGACGGGCGCGTCGCCGGGCAAGGCTTATTGATCCCGGAAATCGTTGAACTCACGGCGGACGAAATTGCGCGCCTGGAGCCGCGTTTTTCCGAGTTCGAAGAGCTTGGCCTCGTCATGGAGCGTTTCGGCGAGGATGCGGTCGCGGTGCGCGAAACGCCGGCGCTGTTGGGCGAAGTCGATGTCAAAGGGCTCGTGCACTCCCTCGCTGACGACCTCTCGGCCATCGGCGAGAGTTTGTCGCTGAAGGAAAAACTCGAAGAGGTTTGCTCGTCCATGGCGTGCCACGGCTCCGTGCGCGCCGGTCGCCGCCTCAATGGCGAGGAAATGAACGCGCTCTTACGCCAGATGGAAGCGACGCCCCATTCCGGCCAGTGCAATCACGGCCGTCCCACCTATGTGGAACTGAAGCTCGCTGACATTGAGCGTCTGTTCGGAAGGCGCTAGGTTCGCGCGCGCGGTTTGGGGATTACCAATGATTCGGCTGTTTGTGATCGCGATCGTCGCGGGGCTTTTGTTTTTGCGCCCGTCGATTGCCGGTGAAAAAGAGAGCGCCGCCTATGAACCGATGGCGGTCTTTGCAAATCTCGCCGGCCGTTCATGGCGCGGCGAAGGCACAGGCCCCAATGGCCAGCCCATCGTCGATATTGCAACATACGAGATGATCCTCGGCGGCCGCGCCTTTCAATCGACTCACCGCCTTGAAGACGAAGCCTATGGCGGACGCACGATCTTTTTCTATGACGAAGGCGAGAAAGAGTACGTCTTCCACTATTTCACGACCGCTGGGTTTCACACCACCGGCGTCATCGAACCGACGGAAACGGGCTTTAAGGCCGTCGAGACCATAAGCGGCCATCCCGAGTTCGCCGAAGTTCATTCCGAGATACTTGTCGAAAGCAATCGCCTGCGTATTGAGTCATTTCATATCAACCACGAGGGCGAGGTCTCGCCGGGCGATGCGCTCGACTACCTGGAAATAGAAAACCCTGGCGCGCTTTACGGAGACGCAGACGAATGAGTGACAAAGAGTTTACGCCGCTTGCCGAATTAGGCGATTTCATCGCCCGCGCGAATGACGACATGGAGCGCCGGGCGGCGGCGTTTTTTGACGATATTCGGCGCCGGCACACAGTGCGCGAGTTTACCGACGAACCGGTGTCCCAAGCCGTCATGGAAACATGTATCGCGGCGGCGGGGCGCGCGCCGTCTGGCGCCAATCATCAGCCGTGGCATTTCTGCCTCATTGGCGATCCAAAGACGAAGGCGGAAATCCGCGTCGCCGCGGAGGCCGAAGAAAAGGCTTTTTACGATGGCCGCGCCGGTGAGGAATGGCTCGACGCGCTTGACCCGCTCGGCACCGACGACAACAAACCGTTCCTGGAGATCGCGCCCTGGCTCATTGCCGTTTTCGCGCAGCGCCGCGGCGGCGTATACGCGGGCGAGGACAAGAAAAATTACTATATCAATGAAAGCGTCGGTATTGCCTGCGGGTTTCTGATCGCGGCGCTCCATCACGCGGGGCTCGCGACGCTTACGCATACGCCGAAACCGATGACCTTTCTCAACGAGAAGCTCGATCGCCCGGCCACCGAGAAGCCGTTTTTGTTGATCGTTGCAGGCAAGCCCGCCGGGGACGCCATGATCCCCGATCACGCCCTGATCAAGAAACCGTTGCCGGATATTTTGACCGTCTATTAGGGCGCCGGCGGCGCGGGCTAGTCCGGCTGAAATGTTCCTGCATCGACATCGCGCAGAAAACGGATCAGCCCATCGAAAAACGCCTCCTCATCGTCCCACTGCGACAGATGAGATCCGTCCGGACAAAGATGAAAACGGCCGTTTTCCAGTTCACCGGTCATCCATTGCATGTGCGCCGGGTCCATCGTGTCGTGGGTCGCCCCGATCACAAGCGTCGGTGCCGTGATGCGCGAGAGGTCATTTGTCCGATCCCAGTCTTCAAGAATGCCGCTGGCGCCAAGCTCGCTTGGCCCTTGCATCGGAATGTAAACATCTGTGTTGAGATGAGCGAAGGTGCGGTTCACCGCGTCCGGCCAGTCGTCGGCCGGCATGCGCAGCACGTGATCCACATAATGATGTTCAATCAGCAGCGCGTGATATTGCAGGTTGCTGTAGTCTTCGGCCGCCTCGTAAGCTTTAAGCTGAGCAAGGACGTTCGGGTCCATATCCGCCATCAGAACATCGGACGCGTACGCGTTGTAGGCGGGGATGCTGGCCATCATGTTTGAAATAATCAGGCCCTTCAGATTGTCCTGATATTTGAGGGCGTATTCGATCGCGAGTATGCCGCCCCATGACTGGCCAAAAAGATAAAAATTCTCCGGACCGAGATTAAGCGCAATGCGAACCTGCTCGACTTCCTCTACAAACCGGGCCGTTCGCCAAAGATCAGGATCGTCAGGTTGGTCGGAAAAGTACGAGCCGAGCTGATCGTAATAATAAAACTCAATCCCCGCTTCCGGAAAATGATTGTCGAATATCTCATACAGTTCATGTGTTGCGCCCGGTCCGCCATGGAGCAGAAGCACCTTGATCGTATCGTTGTCGCCGACTTTTTTGGTCCAGACACGAAAATCGCCCTGCGGCGTCGAGATGGGAATCAATCGGCCGGGTCCGACGACGGGCGTTTCCTTGTCCGTCGTGGATGTGTCGGCGTCCCGCGCGTCTGTTTGCGTGTCGGCGTTCGGCGTGGCGCGGTCTCGCGAATCGCAGGCCGAAAGCGCCAACAGGCCGGCGAGCAGTATACTGCATAGGTGCTTGAACTGGCGCATGGCGATCTCCTTATGAGCCGCGTCAAAGGCAAGGCGGCAGGCCTTCATAACACCCCGCGCCGGACAATGCATGAGCGCGCTGCGGCGCTGCTCTTGAATTCCACAGGTTGAAATTTTGATGTTTGCCGTCTGCGCAAATCACCCTAGCGATCCGCGGAGGGAGAGTTTCGCGGGGCGCGTCCATGTCGGCGCGCCGGCATAACCGCAAGAGAAGGGGCGGAACATATGGGCATCATCAACGAGTTCAAGGAATTTGCGATTAAGGGAAACATGGTCGACATGGCTGTCGGCATCATCATCGGCGGGGCCTTCGGCACGATCGTCAAGTCGCTGGTCGATGACATCATCATGCCGCCCATAGGCCTCGCCCTTGGCGGCATCGACTTTTCCGATATCGTCCTGACGCTGAAGGAAGCGACCGCAGATGCAGAAGCCGTGACCATGAATATCGGCTCCTTCATCAACAACATCATTTCCTTCCTGATTGTCGCCTGGGCTGTGTTCATGCTTGTGAAAGCCATGAACAGCCTGAAGAAGAAAGCCGAGGAGGCGCCCGCCGAACCGCCGGCGCCGCCAAAATCGGAAGTGCTTCTGGAAGAAATCCGCGACGCTCTCAGAGCGCGCTGAGCCAAACTACCCCACCCAGTGAGTAAAAAGCCCGGCCCCTTGAAAGAGGGGCTGGGTTTTTTGTAGAGCCGCGCATTGGTTGCCGCCCTAGTTGTCTGCGTTGATCGGCGCGTCTATATGCGGGCGCTGAGTTGTAAAGCCGCTTCATGACCCCGCTGAAAAATATCCGTAATTTCTCCATTGTCGCCCATATTGACCATGGGAAATCGACGCTCGCCGACCGCCTCATTCAGGAGACGGGGGGGCTCACGACCCGTGAGATGAAGGAACAGGTGCTCGACTCCATGGAGCTCGAGCGCGAGCGTGGCATCACCATCAAGGCTCAGACCGTGCGGCTCAACTACAAGGCCGCCGACGGCGAAGATTACGTTCTCAACCTGATCGACACGCCGGGCCATGTGGACTTCACCTATGAGGTCTCGCGCTCGCTTTCGGCCTGCGAGGGCGCGCTTTTGGTGGTGGATGCGAGCCAGGGGGTCGAGGCGCAAACGCTGGCCAATGTTTACCAGGCGATCGACGTTGATCTCGAAATCGTGCCGGTCCTCAACAAGATCGACCTGCCGGCCGCCGAGCCCGATCGCGTCAAAGCCCAGATCGAGGACGTCATCGGCCTCGACGCCACGGACGCCCTTGAAATCTCGGCCAAGACCGGCGTTGGCGTCGCCGATGTTCTCGAAGCGATCGTCACGAAACTGCCGGCCCCGGCGGGCGATCCTGAAGCGCCCTTGAAAGCGCTCCTCGTCGACAGCTGGTACGATCCTTATCTCGGCGTCGTCGTCCTCGTGCGCGTTCATGACGGCGTCCTCAAAAAAGGCATGCGCGTCAGAATGATGTCGTCGGGCGCGGTCCATACGGTCGATCAGGTCGGCGTTTCGCTGCCGAAGAAAACGGCCGTTGATGCGCTCGGCCCAGGCGAGATCGGATATTTGACCGCCTCGATCAAGGAAGTCGCTGACACGAATGTAGGCGACACCATCACCGACGACAGACGCCCGACCGACAAACCGCTCGCCGGCTTCAAGCCCTCCGTACCCGTTGTGTTTTGCGGCATCTTTCCGGTCGACGCCGCGGATTTCGAAGATCTCCGCGAGGCCATGGGCAAGCTGCGTTTGAATGATGCGAGCTTCGAGTTCGAGATGGAGACATCAGCCGCGCTCGGCTTCGGGTTTCGTTGCGGGTTTTTGGGACTCTTGCATCTTGAGATCATCCGCGAGCGGTTGGAACGGGAGTTCGATCTCGACCTCATCACCACAGCGCCGAGCGTTATCTACCATGTTCACATGACTGACGGGTCGATGGTCGAGATGCACAACCCAGCCGACATGCCCGACCCGGTGCGCATCGATCACATGGAAGAACCGTGGATCAAGGCGACGATCATGACGCCGGACGAATATCTCGGCGGCATTTTGAAGCTCTGCGAAGAACGCCGCGGCGTGCAGGTCGACCTCACCTATGCCGGCGCCCGCGCCATGGTGGTCTACGAATTGCCGCTTAATGAGGTGGTGTTCGACTTCTACGACCGGCTGAAATCGGTGTCTAAAGGCTATGCGTCGTTCGACTATCAGTTGCTCGACTATCGCGCCGGCGACCTCGTCAAGATGCAAATCCTCGTTAATGACGAGCCGGTGGATGCGCTGTCGATCATCGTCCACCGCGACAAGGCGCAGTCGCGCGGGCGAGCCATGTGCGAGAAACTGAAAGACCTGATCCCGCGGCACATGTTCAAGATCCCGGTGCAGGCGGCGATCGGCGGGCGGATCATTGCGCGCGAAACCATCGCGGCGCTGAGAAAAGACGTCACCGCCAAGTGCTACGGCGGCGACGCGACGCGCAAAAGAAAGCTCCTCGAGAAACAGAAAGAGGGGAAGAAAAAGATGCGCCAGTTTGGCAAAGTCGAAATCCCGCAGGAAGCGTTTATCAAGGCGCTGAAGATCGATAGCTAATAGCGGATTTAAGCCTAATGACCTCGGAAGCTGGTCCGTGTTACCGTAAGATGCAGAGGCGCGAAGCGTCAGCGTGAATCAAAGTGACATGAAACTACCTGGTTCTTCTCGCCCGTTGTCGCCTCATATTCGAATGTTATTGAAAGCCATCGGCATTGTATTGGTGCCCATCGGCGTTGCCGGGGTCATTCTTCCCATCCTGCCGGGCGTGCCCTTGTTGATCCTCGCCGCCGCGTGCTTCGCGCGATCATCGCCGAGGCTTGAGCGATGGTTGATTAGACACCCCTGGCTCGGGCCCGGCGTCGTCGCCTGGCGAGAGCGCGGCGCCATTTCCATAAAATCGAAAGCCATCGCCATCCCGGTCATGGCGCTTTCAGGCGTGGCGGCGCTCATGTCCGGCGCGCCTGCCGTCGCGAAAGCGATTGCGGTCGTATCGTTGACGGGCGCCGCGCTCTTTGTGGTGACGAGACCAAACCACTAGCGGGTGTCGCTGCGTGCTTTAATCCGCTCGCTTCACATATTCGAGCGTTGCGGTGTTCACGACGATCTTCTCGCCGGAAGACATGTAGGGCGGGATCATGATGCGGAGGCCGTTGTCGGCGGTCGCCGGTTTATAGGACGACGACGCCGTCTGGCCTTTAACCGTTGGCTCGGTTTCGATGACTTCTAGCGTCACATGTTCGGGCATCTGTACGCCGATGGCGCGGCCTTCATGGCTCTCGACGACCACGGCCATGCCGTCCTGGAGGAAGGCGATGCGTTCGCCGATCAGATCCTTCGGGATTGAAATCTGTTCGTAGGACTCAGCATCCATAAACACGAGCATGTCCCCTTCAGCGTACAGAAAGGTGTGATCTTTCTGCTCAAGGCGCACGCGTTCGACCGTTTCTGATGCTCTGAAACGTTCGTTCAACTTGCTGCCGGTTTCGAGGTTTTTCAACTCAACCTGCGCATAGGCCGGGCCTTTTCCGGGCTTAACCGCGTTGGTTTTGACGGCGACCCATAGTCCGCCTTGGTGTTGAATAACGTTGCCGGGGCGGATTTCATTGCCGTTTATTTTCATGACGCCAGTCCTGCTGCCTCT